>NZ_JBKOTS010000003.1:0-327087 GCF_049737935.1 Streptococcus sp. CL9.43
CTGTCAACTAGTTTTTTTAAAATTAGTTGACAGAATTCTAGATTCACAAGTAGATGAGTAACTGATATTACAATTCAGCAATTTGATTCAAGTTTACTTCTGCTACTGTATCATTACCAAACATTGAAATAATCATTTTCACTTTGTTATTATCAATTTCAGTAATTTTTCCTGTGTAATCAGCAAAGGCACCATCAATGATTCGAACTGTTTGACCAACTTCAACATTGATATCGAATTCTTGAACCGTTTGTCCCATTGATACCAAGATATCTCTGATTTCTTGTTCCAAAAGTGGAGTTGGTTTAGATCTGTTCCCGTGTGAGCCGACAAATCCCGTAACGTTTGGTGTGTTACGAACTACAAACCAAGCTTCATCAGTCATAACCATTTCCACAAGGACATATCCTGGGAAGCGATTTTCTTCAACTTCTTTTTTCTTCCCATTTTTTTCAACTTGCACAGTTTGAGTTGGTATTTCCACACGTAGGATATTATCCAACATATTGTATGTTTGTGCACGTTGCAAGAGATTTTCTTTTACTTTATTTTCATAACCAGAATATGTTTGTAGGACAAACCATCCTTTATCAAAACTATCCATCTTTTTTTCCTTTCTTAATGGTAAACTTCTTTCAGCCTATTTATATTATCTTAAAAAATGTTAATGAATCGAATCAATCCGCTAACGATTAACTGGTCAAAAATATAAATGATGACAACAAAGAAGGCAGTATATTCCATGATAGATTTGAAATCTACCCAACTTTGTTTTCGAGTTGGCCAAGTTGTATCTTTAAGAAGTGTAAAGATATCCTTAATAAAACCCATTCTTATCTCCTATCTCGTTTCTCGATGTGTTGTGTATT
This sequence comes from Streptococcus sp. CL9.43, assembly GCF_049737935.1. Taxonomy (NCBI): domain Bacteria; kingdom Bacillati; phylum Bacillota; class Bacilli; order Lactobacillales; family Streptococcaceae; genus Streptococcus; species Streptococcus sp. CL9.43. The sequence goes on from NZ_JBKOTS010000003.1 coordinate 870, forward strand.
TACCACAATGTTTACAAAACTTATTTACTTCTAAGCGAGTCGGTTTTGGATTCCCACTAATTTTAATTGAGTAGTTTCTTGAACCACAAACCGCACAGGCTAAACTTGCTTTTTTAAGTGCCATAGCGCCTCCATCCTATCTATTATAACAAGAATCCTTGTCTTTGACAAGTTAAATTGCACTCTGCATTTTCCTATTTTCAAAATAAAAAAGCCTAGGAATCATCCTAGACTCTATTTTACATTATTTACCAAGGTAGTATTCAGAAACTACGTTCAATTTTTCGTCAAATTCGAATACCAATGGTGGGAAGTTAGGGATTTCCACATCCATGATTTCGTCGTCTGACAAACCTTTGATGTGTTTTACAAGAGCACGAATTGAGTTACCGTGTGCACCTACGAATACGTTTTTACCATCTTTAAGTGCTGGAGCGATTTTATCTTCCCAGAATGGAAGGGCACGTTCCAAAGTCACTTTCAAGTTTTCAGCATCTGGAATTACTGAGTCATCAAGTGAAGCATAACGACGGTCAGTGTGAGCTGAGTACTCATCATCACGAGGCATTGCTGGAGGCAATACATCGTATGAACGACGCCAGATGTGAACTTGTTCATCACCAAATTGTTCAGCAGCTTCAGCTTTGTTTTTACCAGTCAAACCACCGTAGTGACGTTCGTTCAAGCGCCATGATTTTTCAACTGGAACCCAAAGTTGGTCAGATGCTTCAAGTGCAAGGTTAGTTGTTTTGATTGCACGTTTCAATACTGAAGTGTAAGCTTGGTCAAATTCAATACCAGCTTCTTTGATCAATTTACCAGCATCGATAGCTTGTTGAGTACCTTTTTCAGAAAGATCTACGTCAGCCCAACCTGTGAAAAGGTTAGCTTTGTTCCATTCAGACTCACCGTGGCGAGCGAAAACCAATTTTACCATTAGTTGGATTCTCCTTTTATTTTTCGAGGTTTCCCTCGTTTATCTATTCTATTTTACACAATTTTTCACAAAAAAGCTAGTTAAAATCAACGAAAAAGAGAAGAGCGCTTGAACTCTTCTCTTAGACAATCATTTATCCTTCAATTTTAAATTGTTTCAAGCTTGCTAGGTACAGAGCTCCACCAATCACAAGAACAATTCCACCAATCCATCCAAAGAAAGGAATCAAGGCAACTACAGAACCAACGATAAATAGAATCGATGGTGCTAGCGAAATACGTTTGTCATCCTTATAATAGACAAGTGAGAGAATTCCAAGAATGAGGGTCGCAATTTTCACCAATGAGAACACAATGAAAATAATCCCCAATACCACTCCTGCAAAATCTTCATCCTCAGAAATAGCTGCAAGAAAAATAATAAAAAATGGTAAGAAAGCCAAAATAGCTCCTGCAATAATACCAATAAATCCATCTACTTGTGCAAGTGTTTTTGTCTTCATAAATGTCTCCTTTTATTTTGATAAAGTATATTATACCATATTTTTATTAAAGTTTTAATTTTTAAAAAAATACAGGAGTAACTCCTGTATTTTTGTTAGACTATTTAGCTTCAAATCCTTCTGCTACTGCATCCGCAAAGTTTTCTTCAACGATGCTTGCACAGTGATCGCAGATAGTTGCATGGTAGCTACGTTCTGCTGTACTTGGGTCGATACGACGACAACGGTCACAAACTTCACCAGCCGCACGGTCAACTGTGAAGGCTACATCTTCAAAGGCCACTGCAGCTTCTGGAGCTGATCCTTCAGCGATGGTCAATTCAGAGACGATCAAGAGTTGGGCTACATTGCTATCAACAGCTCCAAGAAGAGTTTTCACTACTTCATTTGGATAAACTGTCAAGTGAGCTTCAAGTGATTTACCAATCACTTTTTCATTACGTGCTTCTTCCAAGGCTTTTTGAGCTTGTCCACGGAAGTCCATAAAGGCTGCCCATGTATCCAAGATTTCCTCTTGGTTGGCAAAAGTTTGAGCTTCTGGTAATTCTGATAATTGAACAAAGTCTTCTGTTTCAAACTCGAGATATGACCAGATTTCTTCTGCAGTGTGAGGAAGAATTGGTGTCAAGAGTTTGGTAATTTTCACAAGGATGTCATAGAAGACTGTTTGCATCTGACGGCGTTCGAGAGATTTTGCACCTTCGATATAGACAACATCTTTGGCAAAGTCAAGATAGAAAGCAGACAAATCAACGTTGATAAAGTTCACTAGGGCTTTATAGATTGTCAAGAATTCGAAGTTTGCATAAGCGTCACGAATGGTCTTAACAAGCTGATTAAAACGGATAGTCATGTACTTATCAACAGAACGAAGTTCTTCGTAAGCTACTGCATCTTCAGCTGGGTTAAAATCAGAAGTGTTAGCAATCAAGAAACGAAGGGTGTTACGGATCTTACGGTAAGTTTCAGAAACTTGACTCAAGATATCCATAGAGATACGTACGTCGTTGCTTGAATCAACACTTGTTACCCAGAGACGCAAGATTTCCGCACCAAATTGTTTTTCAACATCGCTTGGAGCAATGGTATTCCCAAGAGATTTAGACATCTTCTCACCTTTACCGTCAAGGGCAAAACCTTGCGACAAGATTTGTTTGTATGGTGCTACACCATGATTAGCCACAGATGTGATGAGAGATGAGTTGAACCAACCACGATATTGGTCAGAACCTTCTAGGTAGAGGTCTGCTGGATATTTAAGTTCGGGGCGATTAACTACGACACCATTCCATGATGAACCTGAGTCAAACCAAACGTCCATGATGTCTGTTTCTTTCTTGAACTCGCCATTTGGTGAACCTGGATGTGTAAATCCTTCTGGCAAGAGGTCTTTGGCATCACGTTCCCACCAGATGATTGAACCATGTTCTTCAAAGAGTTGAGCTACATGCTCGATGGTTTCAGCTGTCATGATTGGTGTACCATCTTCTGCGTAGAAGATTGGAAGAGGAACTCCCCAAGCACGTTGACGAGAGATGACCCAGTCACCACGGTCACGAATCATGTTGTAAAGACGGACTTTCCCCCATTCTGAGTGGAACTTGACTTTTTCAATTTCGTCCAAGATTTCTTGGCGGAATTTAGATACAGAGGCAAACCATTGAGGCACTGCACGCCAGATGATTGGTTTTTTCGTACGCCAGTCAAATGGGTAGGAGTGAGAGATTTCTTCTTGAGCAAGAAGTAAATCACCAAGTTTTTCAATAACCGTTGGCACAACCTTGTCGTAGAATTGACCTTCGAACTCTGCACCTGCATTGGCCATCATGATCCCGCGTTCGTTAACAGTCACAGCAACTTCAAGTCCGTTTGCAATACCGACATTGTAGTCATCCTCACCAAAACCAGGGGCTGTATGGACGATACCTGTACCGGAGTCTATTGTAACGTGATCACCAAGGATAACGAGTTCATCTACTGCTGTATCCCATGGGTGCTCTGTCACGATGTGATTCAATTCTGAACCACGGTAAGTAGCCAACACTTGAACATCTGCCCAGCCAAATTTTTCAGACAAACTGCTCAACAATTCTGAAGCGACCACAAACTTACGAGCTTCGCCAGCTGGTTGCACCAAGACGTAATCAATATCTGCACCGACTGTCAAACCGCGAGAAGCTGTGATGGTGAATGGAGTTGTTGTCCAAACGACGATATAAGTATCAGTGTCTAGAACACCTTTGCCATCTTTGACCTTATTGGCATAGTAAAGGGATGTTGAAACCAAGTCGTGGTATTCAATTTCCGCCTCAGCAAGGGCTGACTCTGATGACCATGACCAGTAAACAGGCTTCGCTCCACGGTAGATATAGCCTTTATTAGCCATTTCACCGAAGACACGGATTTGCGCTGCTTCATAGTCAGGAGTTAGTGTTACATATGGATTTTCCCAGTCACCAGAAACACCCAAACGTTTAAAGTCTTCGCGTTGTTTATCTACTTGAGACAGAGCGTATTCACGGCAAAGTTTCAAGTATTCAACAAGGTCCATTTCTTTGCGTTTAACACCTTGTTTTGCCAAAACTTGCTCAATTGGCAAACCATGAGTATCCCAACCTGGGATGTAAGGTGCATAAAAGCCTGACATAGACTTAGAACGAACAATGATATCTTTAGAGATCTTGTTCATGGCATGTCCTACGTGGATGTTCCCGTTGGCATACGGAGGACCATCATGAAGCGTGAAATGCGGTTTTCCTTCATTTAATTCTTGACGACGTTGATAAAGTTTAGCTTCATCCCATTCCTTTTGCCAAACTGGCTCTTTGGTCGGAAGACCAGCACGCATTGGAAATTCTGTTTTCCCAAGATTGAGGGTTTCTTTAAGTTTCATGTTTACTCCTTTAATGTAAATTGATAATATAAAAACCACGACTCGCAAAAAGGACGAAAATCGTGGTACCACCTTTGTTCGGAAAAAGACCTAGTCTCTTTCCCTCTTTTCCCGTAACGTGGGCAACGTCAAATCTTACTATTTTCAGATTTGATACTAAGAGAGGATAAATTTACCAACAGGGATTGTAGGACTTCCACCATCTCCTACTCGCTAGAAATTTGATTGATAAATTCTTGTTCTCTAATGAGATTCTTATAAAATTAGAACTGATTCTTGTTGAGTGTCTGCATCATCTTGAGGTCCTTCCTCATGTGCTGGCTCAACAGGAGTTTCAGCAGCTGGCTGAACTTCAACTTCAGTTGACTCTTCAGCAGCTTGTTCAGCCTCTAACAATTCTTTGTTAGCAGCTTCAATACGCGCTTGAAGTTCTGCAACTTCTTCTGGAGAAAATTGACGAGTCATGTCAATTGGTTCTTCATCATGATATGAAGATACATCTTCACCTAGAACCTCTTGGACGACTTCCTTGAATGCTTCGTCGCTCGTTTGAAGATAAGTTGCAGTCGGACGCAAAATTTCTTCCCAATCTGATGAATCAACAATAGCCAACTGACTTTCGATTGTTGATTTCAAACGTTGGTGGAAGACGCGACTCTTGTTCTTCAACTCTTCAGTTTCTACAGCAACTTTTTTTGCATTATCTGTTGCTTGTCGCAAAATTTCATTGGCTTTGTATTTTGCTTCATCAAGTAAACGTTGAGCATCTTGCTCAGCCTGCTTAATGATATTATTAGAACGGTCATTCGCAGCTTGTTTTACACGTTCAGCTGTGTCTTGGGCAATCAAAACTGACTGACTCAACGAATCTTTGATTTCGTCAAAATAAGATAGACGCTCTTCTAAATTTTTAATGTGCTGATCTTTTTCATGATTACTACGAACCAAATCTTCATAGTCACGAACAACAATATCTAAAAATTCATCAACTTCTTCACGGTTAAAACCTCTAAACTGAACACCAAAGGTTTTATCCTTAATTTCTAACGATGTAATTGGCATATTTTTCCTCACTTATTTAATAAAAAATAGAATCATGAATTGCTTCTGGTTCTTGCTCGTTTGTTACTGTTCTTTTAGGAATATCAGTCGTATAGTCGGAAAGACGTTCTTCTAGTTTTTTGATGTAGAGTTCAGTTTCCTCTTTGTTTCGGATTAATTCCTCTAATTCAAAATAAATCTTATCTAGAAATAGGTCAACTTCTTCCTGATCGTAGCCTCTGAATTTTCTTGAGAATTCTTTATCAGTAATTTCTTGTGGTGTAATCGACATGTTTATTCTCACTTGCTTAATAGTAGCTGGACTGTTAATTTTTTCTTATCCTTTTTGGTTTGACCGTTTTCTTTAAGTAAGATAATTCGACCAAAGCGTCTGACGCTGATTAAATCACCAATTTTTACCGGATAGTCCGATTTTTCAACTATATGATAGTTGACTTGAACCAACTTTTTTTCAACCATGGCCGAAGTTTGGGAACGAGATGATTTCAATATGCTAGATAAGAAGGTATCCAGACGAAGACTTGAAACCAAGACTTCTTTTTCTTGATAGTCATCTTTGGATTCTATCATATCTGAAAAAGGACGTTCTACTAAACTTACAGGCAACTTGGAAATCTTTTGAATTCCATCTTGGAAAAGAGTGGTAAATCTTCGATCGACAATAATTTGGGCTTTATCTTCTGTCACCAGAATGTCTCCGAATAACTTACGGTCAATACCTAATCGATTGAGAACTGTACCCAATATCTTTGAATGGGTCAGTTGCTGAAACTTGCTGGGATACACGATCTCAAGCAAGGTCATTTCAAAATCTTCCAAACTTGGCGTGAAGTAATCGGGCGCTAAAATAACCCTAGCGTATTCCGAAGAGATATAACTCGTACTAGAGAAGACTTTTATCCCTCTATTATTTCCTAAAGTTTCCAAGATAAATACTTGGTGAGGATTTATAAAAGGAGATAAAATCGGTGCATAGTGCTCCTCGACTTGATTCAACCATTCCAAGCCCTTATCGATGAATGGAATATCCTCCGTTGCGAAATGTTGGTAAAGTTCCTTGCTCATAATATGACTAGCAAATTGATAAGATAGCGACTAATCATGCGCAAGAGAATTAGAGCTATCCAAACAGAGAAATCCAAACCTGCGATTTGAAGAGGTAGACGTTTTAGAGGTTCAAGAATTGGTTTACACAAAGTCTCTAAAAATTTCCCCAACTGTGTGTTATAGGCATTTGGAAACCATGATAATAGAGCAAAAGCTACAAGTATCAGTGAATAGATATCTGTAGCATTTTGGATAAAACGAATTATTAGAAACATTAACGTACTCTATTTCTCTTCATGTCAAAGTCGTATTCTTCGCTTTGAGCTTCTTCAGGTAAACGAATATCTTCAATGTTTACCACAACACCAACAGGTGTCAAAAGATACATTGTGTTCGCTACTTTTCTTAACTCACCAGCAAGGACATGACGTGCTCCATCCAAGTAATCCAAACAACGACGAGCTTGAACTTCTGTCATATATTGGAAGTCAATCAAGATACTTTCATTTCCAGCCAACAAATCAACAATATCTGTTGCATCTTCATAACGACGTGGGTAACGAACATCGATGGTTACTTTTTCAGTAGAGTGATGGCTTTCAATTGCTAGTTGTTGCTGACGGGCATGAAGTTTTGTAATATTTTTCTCTTTTGTTTCGACTGAAGAAGAATCTTGAGCAGCAGCTTGCTTTGGCAATTCTCTTTTTTGAGGAACCGAAGCTAGTGAACGTTCAGGTTGTGCAGCTACAACTTCTGAAGCAACTTCATCTCCATCTTCTGTAAAGTAATCTATAAATTTATCAAATTTATCTTTTAATGACATGATTATTTCCTATTTAAAAAATGCTGTACCAATCCGAACAAAAGTTGAGCCACACTGAATCGCTTCTTTATAGTCACGGCTCATTCCCATACTTAGTTCTGTCATTGGCATATTGGGGAATTGTTGTTCACGAATGTATTGTTGCAACTCTTGCGTTTCTTTAAAGATTTTTTGCAACTCTTCTGTTTGGGCCTCAAAGGGAGCCATGGTCATGAGACCAACATACTCGATTTGATCCAAGCTAGACAAGTCGGGCAAGACTGTCAATAGTTCTTCTTTTGAAAAACCATGCTTGCTTTCCTCTCCAGAAATATTGACCTGCAAAAAACATTTAACTGTTCGATCGGCACGTTTTTGAATCTCTTGAGCTAATTTCAAAGAATCTAAAGCGTGAAAATAATCAACAAAAGGAATAACATCCTTGACTTTTCTTCTTTGTAAGCTACCAATCAAGTGCCAAGTAACATCTTTATCACTTAAAGCATGATACTTTTCAAGAAATTTGTCAACACGGTTTTCACCGATGTGTTTGACTCCTTGGTCAATCAAATTTGCTGCAGTTGCAATATCAACATATTTTGTTACGGCAATTACAGAAACCGAACCGTCTTCACGGCCGGTTTCTTGAATTGCTTTTGTAACCTGTTGAAATACCTGATTTGTATTTTCTTTTAAATCCATCTCTATTAACGGTTTTTAAAGAATGGTGGTGTTTCCAACTCATCTTCGTCAGAAGATGGTGCTTCAAAACGCTCAACTGGTGATACGACTGACTCACCTTGACGAACAATTGAATCACGTCTCAAGTCCCAATCACCAAAAGCTGATGCTTTAGGCGCTTCAGTGTGACGTTGTGAAGGAGTTGGAAGTTCAGCTGTTTCTGCCAAATCAAAATGGCGGTCATAAGTGTGTGTATGTCCAGATTTTACTGGTTCACGGAATGACGCTTGTCTTGGTTGTGGCGCTACAACTTTTTCGACTGCATCTTGACGAACTCCAGTAGCAACAACAGTTACACGGATTTCATCTTTCATTGATTCATCAATAGAAGTACCGAGCCAGATATTTACGCCATGTCCAGCAGCTTGATTGACGATTTCAGAAGCTTCTTCCGCTTCAATCAAAGTCATATCCAAACCACCAGTTACGTTAACGATAACATCTTCTGCTCCATCAATAGTTGTTTCAAGAAGTGGTGAGTAGATAGCTTTACGAGCCGCTTCAATAACGCGCTCTTCTCCGCTACCGATACCAATACCCATAAGGGCATTTCCTTTATTGGCCATTACTGTCTTCACGTCTGCGAAGTCCAAGTTGATCAAACCAGGATTTGTAATCAAATCTGTAATTCCTTGAACACCTTGACGAAGAACGTTATCTGCTTCAGACAAAGCTTCAAGAAGTGGAGTTTTCTTGTCAACAATTTCTAATAAATTGTTGTTTGAGATAATCAAGAGAGTATCAACATGTTCGCGAAGTTCGTTGATCCCTTGGGCTGCGAATTGGCCACGTTTGCTTCCTTCGAAACCGAATGGACGTGTCACAACACCGACAGTCAAAGCACCTAAACCTTTAGCGATACGAGCGATAACTGGTGCAGCACCTGTACCAGAACCACCACCCATACCAGCAGTGATGAAGACCATATCTGCACCACTGATAGCTTCAGTAATCGCTTCTTCGCTTTCTTCAGCAGCCTTACGACCAACTTCAGGCTGTCCTCCAGCACCAAGTCCGCGAGTTAATTTTGGACCAAGTTGGATAACTGTTTCAGCTTTTGTACTGCTCAAGGCTTGTACATCTGTGTTGGCTGCGATGAACTCAACACCTGAAACGCCTTCGTCAACCATGCGGTTAATGGCGTTTCCACCGCCACCACCGACACCAATTACTTTAATTACTGCACCTTGTGCTGCTGCTGTATCAAATGAAAATGTCATATTTTATTCCTCTATCCTATTCATCAAACATGCTTCCGATTAAGCTACGGAATCGCTCAGTTAATTTTGGTTTTTCTTCTGATTGATTTGGAGTTGCTGATTCAGCAGTATAAGTTGGTTCTACTGATTCAGTTGAAGTTGTACCAAACACTGAACGTTGAGAAGCTGCAGGTTTTTCCTGACTTGAAGTTCTGAAATCAATTGGTTGTTGACGTAGAACTTGATCTCCTCTGATAGCTCTTTGAGCCAAAACATTCACTTCTGTAAGACTTCCAGCAAATTCTGACAAACTAATCACATGAGCAAATGCAGGATTGCGGATACCTACTTGGTTTGGAACATAAAGTTTCACACGAACTCCAAGTACTTCTTGGGCAAGCTCAACGATACCTGGCAGAATAGCATTCCCACCAATCAGAGCAATACCTCCTGGCAAGTCCAACAAATGTCTTCTTTCCAAATCTTGTTTGATTTGTTCAAAGATGTGTTTCAATCTAGCTGAAATAATTTGAGCCAAGTATTCTTCTGTAACTTCAACAGGTTCTACTTCACCAATCACTTCAACTTGGAAAGTTTCTTTGCTTGCAAGTTGCGGATAAGCTTCACCGTAGTTAAGTTTCAAACCTTCTGCAATCTTTTTAGAAGTTTTAAGAACTTTTGAAATGTCTTTAGTGACGTAATCGCCACCTTCTTGGTAAACATTTGTGTATTGAAGTTCTTGATTACGGATAGTAGCAACACTTGTTTGGCCACCACCCATATCAATAACAGTCGCTCCAAACTCACGTTCACCTTCGTTAAGAACAGAGTTTACAATTGCAAGTGGTGAAATAATCACATTATCAACTTGAACTCCAACACGTTCTACAGTTTTACGAAGGTTGTGAAGAATGGTTCTTGGACCTGTATAGAGAAGCCCACGCATTTCCAAACGAACACCCATCATACCACGTGGGTCACGAATACCTTGGAAACCGTCTACTACAAATTCTTCTGGCACAAACGTAATCACTTCACGATCAGGTGTCATGCTCTTAGTCAAAGCGGATTTGACAACATTCTCAACATCTTGATCTGTAATTTCTTTTGTATCTGATGTTACAGGAATCATTCCTTGAGTTGGTTCCACTTGCAATAAGTTTGCTGGAAGTCCAACGTTTACTGATTTGATTGAAATTCCTGCTTTTTCTTCTGCTTGAGAAATAGCAGATTTAATAGCCGTTGCTGCGGCTTCGATGTCAACGATAATCCCATCCTTGACACCTTTACTTTTGGCGTTACTAACACCGATTACATTTACTTCACCATCTACAAGCTCAGCAACTAACACTTTAATTGAGCTTGTTCCAATATCTAAGCCTGTAAAAAAACCATTTCTAGTCATTACATTGCGTCCTCTCTATCTTCCAAGTTTCACACTTTGATTTTTTAACAGCTACAAGAAGGCATAGCTATTCACAGAATATTATATCACAAAAATCCGATTCGTGCCTAATTTTTTGTGATTTTATAGCATCTTTTTGAAGAAAAAAAGGTAAAAATTTCTTAAAATGAAACTTTATTATAAAACTTAATTTAAAAATAATACTAAAATGTGTCAAATTATTATCAATTGGATTAAAGTTTGCTTTTTCTAACTGCGGGGAGCCTCTTTTTTTGATCTTGTTTTTTACGTAACTTTCAGCTGTTATTTTTGAAATTATTCGTTTTTTAGAAATGTGTCCTAAAGTAACTAATTACAGAACAATAAAAAGAAGCTAGGGTTTCTAACTTCTTTTAAAGGCTCAACTGTTTTAATGCAGTACGTAAATAATATCCTTCTCGAATCTCTTTTCCTACACGCTTGGTGTTTTCTAATAGAGTCTGGTAGTCATCTAAAGTTAACTCCTCTATTACTCGCGACAAGTCATGTAGTGACTCGACTGCGACACCACACTCTTTCTCTAGAACAAAATGAGAGAGAGCTGACTGCTTCCACACTACAAGCGGGAATCCAGATGCCAAGTAAAGGGATGCCTTGTGAGAGTTGTTGTAGCGAAGGTACTCACCAAAAACTCCACTACAGGTTTCAGCACTATCCCCATCCCATACGAGTCCAAATCCACCCTCAAGGGCTACAGGAAGCTCGTCAGGCAAGAAAGAACCAAAGTAAGTTTCATTCTCTAAAGCTCTACTCTCATCAAAACCTACACCATAGAGGTTATAGACTGGCGCTTCTGGAAGAGTATAAAGATAACCGGCTTTTTCCTGGGCCAAATTACCTGCCACAATCATCGGCTGGTCTTTTGTTTGACCGCTCTTCTCTTGGAAATCTGGAATCAGATAGTCGAAAATGCCAAGGCTGACAATCTTATCTGCCACAATTCCTTTATCCACCAAAACAGACTTCATAATTGGATTATGGGCGATAATACCATCAGCTGTTTTGAGAAAACTTGCTTCTTGAAGGTACATCCGAATTCTGTGTTTTAAAGGAAGTGAGGTCATGTTGGCATGGCGGAGGACTTCTAGGTCATGAATCAAAAGATAGACTTTAATCCCTCTTTTTTGCACTTTTTTGACCAAATGGGTGGAAAAAAAGCTATGGTGAAGCATTGGAAACTGGATCAACAACTCATCTCCTTGCTTTAGTTGATCCAAGGCTTGTCCAAAAGCCTTTGCCTTATGGCGTTGAGCCGCAAGGGTACTCATTTGATACCAATTGACGACGGACAAGACCAAAGGGTGATAGCCTTCTTCTTTCACAATACTTTCTACGTCATTGCGCGCTTTATTTCCCGCATTCTTTGCGTTGACATCATGCAGGAATTCTTCTTTTAAGTAGTATTTCATAGATTATTGTTTCTTTCAGTCAAACTCATTTGCTACGACTTCTAAGGCACGCTCAATGACCACATGCATATCATAGTATTTATAATCTGCCAAGCGACCACAGAAGATAACCTTGTCATTTTTGGCTGCTTCTTCTTGATACTTGGCAAACACGGCATTGTTTCTCTCATCATTGATTGGATAATATGGCTCATCTCCACGTTTCCAATCAGCTGGATATTCACGAGTGATAACCGTCTTTGGTTGAGTACCATACTCAAAGTGTTTATGCTCAATAATACGAGTATAAGGAATTTCACGTTCTGTGTAGTTAACAACTGCGTTTCCTTGATAGTTTTCCTCATCCAGAACTTCGTGTTCAAAACGAAGACTACGGTATTCTAACTCACCATGTTTATAATCAAAGTATTGGTCAATCATCCCTGTAAAGACAACCTTTTCAGCAGAAGCCTCTAATTCTTGACGATTGGCAAAAAAGTCAACGCCAAGTTCTACTTCTACATCCTTCAGCATATTTTCGATGATAACGTTATAACCCCCAATTGGAATCCCCTGGTAACGGTCGTTAAAGTAGTTGTTATCAAAGGTCAAACGCACTGGAAGGCGCTTGATGATAAATGGAGGAAGGTCTGTTGCAGAACGTCCCCATTGCTTTTCTGTATAACCCTTGATCAATTTTTCATAGATATCCGGACCAATCAACTTGATGGCTTGTTCTTCCAAGTTTTTCGGCTCAATATCTTTCATATCAGCCGTTTGCTGGGCAATCTTATCCTTGACTTCTTGTGGTGTCTTAGTTCCCCACATAGCGTAGAAGGTATTCATATTAAATGGAAGATTGTAAAGACTTCCCTTATAGTTAGCTACTGGTGAATTGATATAGTTATTAAACTCCCCGAATTGATTAACATAATCCCAAACCTTTTTATTGGAAGTATGGAAAATGTGGGCACCATACTTGTGAACATTGATACCTTCAACCTCTTCACAATAGATATTCCCACCAATGTGATCACGTTTGTCAATCACTTTTACTTTTTTGCCACGTTTTGTAGCTTCGTGTGCAAAGATTGCTCCAGACAAACCTGCACCTACAATTAAATAGTCATACATATTAAATTAAAACTCCGTTAATGAACTTTACATTTCTTATTATTGCCGACTCAGGATCAGCAAAAGTTAGTTGTTTTTTAGAAAGGTATCATATCATGTATTAGACCCACCTAAAATCTAGTATTAGAGCTAGGTCTCATTTATTGCAATAATATCATTTGATTTTTTTTTGCTAAAAGTATTTGTTGTAAATAGTAAAAACATGAATATATTATATGTAGGAACAAACCAGAAGGCTTCAATCATACAGTTAAAAGCAATCAATGATAAAATCGCAACTAATAAATATTGACCATCCTTATACTGTTTCTTTGAGGCGACAACATAAATTATTATCAATAGAACTACAGGCACTATTCCATATGTAAATAACATCTGCACATAAGAGGAATCTACATAGTTATACCCTATTACAGATTCTGTTTTTCCACCTGATCCTATAAATTGAACGTTTCTCGTCCCAAATAGATGGACTCCAAATGTATCAAATGCATTCCTACCTAGAGCTAGCCTTCCCGTGATTAATTTGTTTATCGATACCAAAAATGGATTAGACCAAGAAAACTTGTATGACAAATAGGTAACAGTTGATGCAAATACAACAGCCGAATAAGGCAACAAGGCAAATATTTTTAGTTTTTTCCCATTGCTATAATAAAAATAAATGAAAATAACTGTCGCTAACAAAATTGACAAAGCATTTAAACGTGCATCGCAGTATTTTATAATAAAAGCTGATAGCAAGACACCAAACAGAGATCTGGTCCATATAAATTTATCTTTTAAAAGATAAGAAATTGCTAAAAATAGATAGAAGCAATGTGATGCAAAATCCGTAGGATAAATAAACCCAAACGAATTTCGAATAACTCCCGCACGATTATATTGCAAGTTAGGAACCATGCCAACCAGCGATAAAAGAAAAACACCAACTACGAGAATACCAGCTACAACTACATAGTTCCTCAAAACTACTTTCATATCTACATTAACCAAGAGAACTAGTAGCATCGAATAGACTAGAAAATTAAGTCTGTTCGTTTGAAAATACACTAAAACCCCCGAAAGCAACAATAGAATAGAAAGTATTAGATATTTGTATGAGACCCGCATTTTATACAAAAAACGAAGCCCTAAAAGCAATACAACCAAAAATAGGAAATTTACTTTGACTTGAAAAAAAGTCCTATCCAGCATCGTAGTTGATATGGTATTAAAAAATACCACTACAGATACAACAATGCTGACTAGTAGGTTTTCAAATTTAATTTTTATCATATTTTTTGAAAAAGAATCATACAGAGTGAATGATAAGAAAAAGAAATATGGAATTGAATGAGAAAAAATAATATTTCTTTAATCTTCTAGTTCACTTATACTCTTCTATCCTCCCTTTCCTAACTATTTTATCAACCAAAGCGAATTTAATCTATACAAGAGTTCATTTTACAATAAGACTATAAGCTACTGAAATTTTTATTTATTCCTTTCAATTTCACTTATTCAATAACTGCTGTTTCAACTCTTTTGGACTAATTACCTTTAAGAATAGTATTTGAAAAATGTAAAGTATCGCTCCTATTGTAGCAAATACCATAACATTTATAACAGGCGTAAAATTCACTGTAGTTTTTACAACGAATAGTACACCGTACATAAGAGCTGATGCTCCTATAATTTTAAAAGTCGAAGCTAGAAGAGGCACTTCCTTTAAATAGTTTCTTGTAAAATACAGTTGAATAGCCCATACTAAGGCTTCTGTTAATACAGAAACAATGGCTGCTCCGATATAACCTAATTTAGGTAGTAATAATAAATTTAAACCGACACTCACAATAGCTGGAATAGTTGTCGAAATCATAAATTCTTTATTTTTATTATGTGGAATCAAGATTTGAATACCCATAATATTTGTCCAGCCAATAAAGAACATTCTAAAAATCATAATTGCTATCGCATATTTAGCATCTTGGAAATCCTGTCCTAAGAAAAATTGCACGAAATCATCATTAACAATTAACATTCCTGCTATTATAGGAAAAATGACTAAATTGTATATTAAGAAAGACATCTGATGCATTTTGTTTACAGCCTTGTGATCTCCAGTTGATAGGAGATTGGCAACACGAGGAAGCATTACGCTTCCTAACGAAGTCACTAGTGTAAGCAAAATATTGACCAATTTTAAGGCTTGGTCATAAATTCCGACGTCTTTAGTCGAAGCTAATGCCCCTAGCATAGTACGATCCAAAGTAACATATAGCGAAATAGCTATTTGCGGCAAAAACAAGAGAACAACTGGTTTCAAGTGTTGTTTAGCATAGGACCAATCAAAATGTGGTTTCCCGATAAATTCTCTAGCTGGCAACCACATACTAAACTGCCCCAATAATTCAAATATTGTTAGCAAAAACACATAAAGATATAAATCATTTGCTGATTTTACAAATAAGAAAATTGAAATAACACCGACCAGTTTAACAGTAATATTTCTAACTGTTATCTTGCGAAAATCCTCTAACCCTTGAAATAACCAAGAGATATCCATCCCCTTAGATACCAGACTCAAGCCCAAAATATATGCAACGGGATTTTGCATAAATGACAAGGACAGACATAAGAGAATGTATAAGCATATCGACAGAATGGTCGCACCAAATTGCAAGGTGTATATGCCCCAAAAGTTTTTTCTGATATCTTTACGATGGCCTGAAATTTCTTTTGTACCATAATTGGCCACGCCCAATGTCGCCAATAAAATAAAGTAGGTTACAATGGAATTGAAATAACCATAAGTACCTAAATCAGTTGAACTAAATACCCTAGTTACATAAGGTGTTGTTATAATAGGAAGAATTATCACTAGTAGCTGGTAAGAGAGATTATATGCATAATTTTTTAAAACCTTCATTC
Source organism: Streptococcus sp. CL9.43 (assembly GCF_049737935.1). NCBI lineage: Bacteria > Bacillati > Bacillota > Bacilli > Lactobacillales > Streptococcaceae > Streptococcus > Streptococcus sp. CL9.43. Next base: position 16,932 of record NZ_JBKOTS010000003.1, read on the forward strand.
TTACCTAACTCATCTTCTCTCTAATTTTTTCATACAGTTTTGGAGAAACCAAAAGCATCAAGTATTTCACTTTATTTTTCCTTGTAACATTTGAATTCAGAATAACATCTTTGAAATATTGAATGTATTCTTTTCTAATTTTATTAACTTCAGCATACATATCTGAACTAAGCATAGCATGTACAATATGCAGACCATTAAAGACGTAGCGGACGTTTAAAGCTCTTCTCATTTCCTTATCATTAGGATAGTCTCGTTCGATATAACTTCTATTCCATTCCATGGCCTTGTAAAAATCTAAGAGACGATCACTATACTTAGAATTTACAATACTTCCTGGTCTTCGATAGTATTTATATAGATTAATGTCTCCTACCGCAATGTGTTTACAAGAAGCAATATGCTCGTAAGCTATTGCTAAGTCTTCGTAAAGCATTCCTTTAGGATAAGGGAAACGTGACAGAATCGTCTTCTTATAAAGTTTCCCACCCGAATGAGTCCCTACACGATTTCCATAGAACATCTCTTTTAAGGCTGTATAGCGATCTAATTTTTCAGAAGATTTCTCCGTTAAAGAGCCAGAGAAATCTTTAGATTCATAATCTCGAACTTCAATTACTGGAGTTGCTACTAGTTCAACTCCGTATTTATCTCTAAGTCCTACTAAATATTCTACAGTTCTTTTATCGTAATAATCATCTGAATCAACAAAGATAATCCAATCAGTTGAGGCTTCTTTAACTCCTGTATTTCGAGCATTGGATATTCCTCCATTTTCAATATGGAGTACTCGTACACGCTCATCTTCTTGAGCATGTTGATCACAGATTTCTCCAGAAGCATCTGTCGAACCATCGTCTACCAGTATAATTTCTATATTTTTATAAGTCTGTTGTCTTAAACTGTCTACACAATAACTTAAACAATCTTCGACATTGTATACTGGTACAACAATAGAAACCTTATCCATTATGCCTATCCTTCCAAAATGATATCGACGATTCTTTCACAAGCTTTTCCATCTCCATAAGGATTGCTTGCCTTACTCATCTTGTTGTATTCTGCTTCATCTTTCAAAAGTAGTTTAAAATTCGTATAAATATTTTCTTCTTCTGTTCCTACCAATTTCAAAGTTCCTGCCGCAATCCCTTCAGGACGTTCTGTGGTATCACGCATGACTAAAACTGGTTTCCCTAAAGATGGAGCCTCTTCCTGAACACCGCCAGAGTCTGTTAAAATCATATAGCTTTGGTTCATAAAATTATGGAAATCAATAACTTCTAAAGGTTCAATGATTTTCATGCGTTCATTATCCCCAAAGACTTTACTTGCCAACTCACGAACCTTAGGGTTTTTATGAATTGGGTAAACAACTTTTACATCTTCAAATTCATTTAAAATACGATTAACAGCATTAAACATATTTTCCATTGGTTGCCCAAGATTTTCACGTCTGTGAGCTGTCAGCATAATTAACTTACTGTCCTTAGCCCATTCTAAAATTGGGTGGTCGTAATTTTCCTGAACAGTTGTCTTCAAAGCATCAATAACGGTATTCCCAGTCACAAAGATATTTTTTCTTCCTTCTTTCAGAAGATTCTCCTTGGCCGTTTCTGTTGGTGCAAAATGATAATCCGCAATAATAGAAGTTGTTTGACGATTAAACTCCTCAGGAAAAGGGCTCTGGAGATTATAAGTTCGCAACCCTGCTTCCACGTGCCCAACTTTTATTCCCATGTAAAAGGCAGCCAAAGCTGTGGCAAATGTTGTGCTGGTATCCCCATGTACCAGAACAATATCAGGCTTTTCTTGTTCAAGAACTGCTTGAATCTTGTCTAGAATACTAGTCGTAATTGTAAAGAGAGTTTGATTGGCCTTCATAATCACCAAATCATAATCTGGAACGACCTTAAAGACATCTAAAACTTGCTCCAGCATTTCTTTGTGTTGGCCAGTTACACAGACAATAGTCTTAATTGAATCATTTTTCTTCAACTCATTTACTAATGGACACATTTTTATTGCTTCTGGACGTGTCCCAAAAACCAACATTACTTTTTTCATTTTGGTTCTCCCTGTATCTCTCTATACAACGCTCGATAATTTTCTAAAAACATAGGATAACTAAATTTTTCGTCATAGGTTTTTTTGGCTTGGAAAGCTAGACTATTTCTTAATGCTACATCTGTTGCTAATTTGTTTATAGCACCAGCTAGGGCAATCGGATCTTTTACTGGGACTAAGATTCCATTTTCATTTGTAACAACTTCGTTTAATCCCGGTATATCCGTGGCAACTAAGGTTTTGCTATTCATAAATGCCTCAATGGCAACTAAGCCAAATCCTTCAAATACTGAAGGCAAAACACAAAAATCAAAACTGTTGATACATTCCACAATATCCTTACGATATCCTAAAAATGTTACCGAATCTTGAAGATGAAGCTCTTTAACCTTATTCTCAAGTTCATTTCTAAGCTCACCATCACCAACGATAAACAATCGAATATCCTTAACGGTCAGTAGAGACATTGCATCAAGGAGATAAGTCAAGCCTTTTTGTTCAGATAGTCTAGCAATACAGCCAAGTTTAATCCCATCATAACTTATGATCTCATCGACCTGCTCATCCGTTTCTTTTAAAACGACTCCATTATAAATAACCCGGCTATCAGTAATGCCTACGTCTTCTTTTAAGTTTTTATTTACAGCTTCTCCCACAGCTATACTTTTTGCATTTCCTAAAGCAAATTTATATAGAGGTAATTTATCTTTGAAGACATTGTGGGCAGTATAAACGTGTTTTAATTTTGAATTAAAAAGCTTTAATAAACGGATATAAAAAGCAGCCATACGATGATGAGTATGAACTATAGTAATCTCATTATTTTTGATAATCTGGTGAATAGAATATAGAAGCTTTAATACTGTCAGTGGATTTTTACTATCAATATCTAAAATTTTATGATGTTGAATACCTTTAGCAGCAAGATCGCTCTCCCAAATTCCACCTGTAGATGCGACATGAACACTGTCAAACTCATCTTTCAAATCTGAGCTCAACTGGTAAACAATACGCTCTGCACCACCGATATCCATGGTACGTGAAATATGTAAAATATTATTTTTTTGATTTTCGTTTTTCATCTAAAACTCGCTTAATAAAAGTGGCATTCCCTACAAAATAACGTTTAAAGAGACGTTTAGGTTCATTTGCCACTCGGAACAGCCATTCAAGATGCACATTTTGCATCCAGAGAGGAGCTCGTTTAATATGGCCAGATAAAACGTCAAAGCTACCTCCAACTCCCATAAATACCGAATTTACACCATGATCCATGAACTTTTGGATAATGTATTCTTTCTTAGGAGAGGTAATCCCGACAAAAACAAAATCCGGATTTTTTGCTCGAATATCTTCTTGAATGCCATATTCATCTTCTTCAGAAAAATAACCATTACGATGTCCAAGGACTCGTAAATTTGGATAATCTTTCTTAAAGATTTCCAACATATCTATTAAAACTTCTTCCTTGGCACCAAAAAAATAAACCGAATATGACTTTTCATTGGCTAAATGGAGCAACTTTTGCATCAAATCAATCCCAGCAACTCTCTCAGGAACTTGATAACCCAAAAAGCGAGAAGCTAGAACAACTGAAGCTCCATCTGCATTAATGATCTCAGAATCGTTCACTATCTTTTTAATCGATTCATCTATCTGACATTGATTAATTTTGTCTGCGTTCACCCCCATTAGATGGAGTGGGCGTTGCTCAAGAACAAATTTTTCAACAGCTTGGACAGTTTCGTCCATTGTTAAGGGGTCAATTCTGACCCCCATTAAATCAAAACTATTCAATTTAATCTCCCCACGTAGACTCAAAATGACCCTTCCGTTCAGCTTCTTTTGGTAGTTGCATGTAATCACCATATATTTTTGTCAAATATTCATCAGGATTTGCATGACAACTTATTTGTAAATTTTCAAATTCTAGTAATTGTGGTTCCCCAAACACTTCTTTTCTTGCGAGTTCTCGCTCGCGGTAGGAACCCAAGACATTTCCGACTATGGTACTAGTTTCGTAATCATATTGTTTAATGATACTTTGTAATTTTTTGTTAATTTTTGAAGTGTTTAAGAGCTTATTTAATTTAAAGATTTTTGAAATTTTCACAATTGCATTTTCGAATGAACCCCTATCTCTCTCATGCAAACGATCGATGACAGAAATTTTAGACAAGGCACGATAGAACTTTATTTTATTTGTATGCACCCAGTAATGGATTCCGTCTTCTGGGTAACCGTCTAAGGGAAAGATATCAATAAAAGGACTACACCATTCATTGCCAAATTGAATTTGGATTGAAGTATCCATAATCGAAGTATTACCTAGATTATCATCGTGAAGTCTTAAAATAACACTTTCAGGAAGCTCTTTCTCACAAATTGACAAGAATTTTTCATAATCTTTTCTAGGCATTCCTAAATCCATATCGTCATCCCATGGGATAAATCCTTTATGACGAATGGCACCGAGTAATGTCCCACCCAAGGCGTAATAACGCAAATCATGTCTTTTACAAAGATCGATATAACTTTCTAAAAGAGTTAACTCTCCTAATTGAATTTCTCTCACTTTATTCATAGAATCATTTTGCTCCATCTCTCATCAGCACTACTTTTATTGTTTTTAATAAAATTTCGAAGTCTTTCCAAATTGTCCAATCATCGATATAAGCGACATCTAGTTTGACAACATCGTCAAAGTTGGTAATTCCACTTCGACCACTAATTTGCCATAGCCCAGTAATTCCTGGTTTAAAGCTCAATCGACGTTTCTGCTCAGGCGTATACTTTTCGTACTCATCCACTGTTGGAGGGCGAGTTCCTACTAAGCTCATATCCCCAATCAGTACGTTCCAAAACTGTGGCAACTCGTCAATACTAGTTTTACGTATAAAGCGACCAATTTCTGTAACTCGAGGATCATTATCCATTTTAAACATACCACCTTGCATGGTATTTTGATCCATCAATTGCTGCTTGATTTCTTCTGCATCTACCCTCATAGATCGGAATTTATAAAAAGTGAAATAGCGACCATTTTTACCGACTCGGGTTTGAGAAAAGATAGCTGGCCCGCCATCTTTTCGAATCATTGGAACAAGGACTATGCTTACCAGTCCACAGATGATTAGCCCAACAATTGCCCCTAAAATATCAATAATTCGTTTGGCAACTATGTGGCTTGGTTTATATAAGTTTGTAGAAAAAGTTACTACATTCAATCCAGCCATCTCATGGATCTGTTTATTTCTACCTAAATTCTTATCAAAGGCATTTAAATTTACAGTAACATCAATTCCCATTGTTTCAAATTGTGAAATAATGCTACCGATATCATAATCCTCACTAGGTAGATTCACAAAGACTTCGTCTACTACCTCATGAGTTGCATAATTAATAAGATTTTTTGATGGAACAGACTTAACTTTATCATGTCTAAAATCAGGTTTATCTAGTACACTTACAGCTACTAACTTACCCGTGACGTCACTAGCTGTTAAAAGACGCTCTATTACCTTCTCAATACGAGATGTCGCTGTTATCAAAAGAATTTTTCGGCTCCCTTTTAAATTATGATTAAATTGAACCCAATATTTTTTAATAACAAAACTAAGAATATAATTTAGAATCCCGTATAAAGAAAGGAAATAAATCATTCCCCTTCTAGAAATAACAAATTGATCTTTAAGAAAAAAACTAGAGAAACTAATTAACAAGGCAAAAAAGATGATGTATTTTACTGTCTCTATCAATTCAACCGACTGACTTCGCTTGAAAAAATCCTTACCATAGCCACTAATGTAGAAGGCAGCAAAGTGAAGAAAATAAAGGACAAACACAGTTTTTGCAACAATCTCTGTCTCTGTAACAGAAATCAGTATATAAGCTAATACACTAACGAGTATACTCTGCAAAAACGCTAGAGTTACGTTATAGAAACCCCTTCCTTCCATATTTCCTCCCTAAACTTATTTTTTACCGTAGACACCGTAATTCCCATATCCACCATATGTACCATAAGTACCATACTTTTCAAGATGGATATTGAATTTATTCAAAATAACTCCCAAAAACGGTACACCTGTTTGCTCTAATTGTGTCTTAGCTTTTTGAACTTCTCTACGTTTCGTAGCAGAAGCCTCCGTTACTAGAATAGAAGCATCGCATTTTTGAACAATAATCGCAGCATCGATAACTACTCCAATCGGAGCTGTATCTACAATGATGTAGTCAAAATACTTACGTAGTGTTTCTATCATGACTTCAAATTTTTCACTTTGAAGAAGGGCTGTTGGATTAGGAGAAATAGCTCCAGACTGGATAACAAACAAATTTTCCACATTTGTCTCACACAAACCATGTGACAAATCTTTTGTACCTGACAAGTAGTCTGTTAAACCAGTGATTTTTTCGGTTGACATGAAGACCCCAGACATAACAGAATTTCGAATATCTGCATCAATAAGGAGTGTTTTGTAACCAGCACGCGCAAAAGCCCAGGCAATGTTGGTTGATGTCGTAGATTTTCCTTCTCCAGGTCTAACTGAAGACACCGCAATAACCTTTAACTTATCTCCACTCAATTGAATATTTGTGCGTAGAGCGTTGTAGTATTCTTCTGCTTTTTTTACTAACGCTTGGCGTTTTTCTGATAATTCTAACTTTGCCATGTTTACTCCCTTACTTTAATTTCTCTAGATTTGGAATAACTCCCAAAAGTGAGAGATGCATTACTTCTTCAATATCTTCTGGACGTTTCACTCGATCATCCAATAGTTCAACTAATAGAGCCAATAGAATCACAACACTTGCTCCTGCACCTACACCCAAGATTGTGTTGCGACGAATGTTTGGAGAAGATGGTGATACAGCAGGACGAGCTTCTTCTAAGGTCGTTACATCTGACACGCGTGTTACTGAAATGATCTTTTGAGCAGCTACTTCTCTGAGGGCATTGGCAATACGGCTTGCTTCTTCAGGTTTACTGTCACGTACAGAAATTGACACAATACGTGTATCTGCCGGAACTGTTACTTGAACTTTTCTAGCAAGAGCTTTCGCATCAAAATTTAATCCTTGCTCAGCCACTACTTTTTCCAATACATCCTGAGAAAGGATAATCTCACGGTAGTCTTTTACTAAGTAAGAACCTGCTTGCAAATCTTGGTTAGTTAATCCAGGTTTATCAGCTTGATTTCTATTAACAACGTAGATACGTGTAGTACTTGTATATTCAGGTTTAACCACAAACGAACTATAGGCAAAAGCAATAGCTCCAGCAACAATAGCTGCTAAAGCGATAAATAATTTACGCTTCCACAATACTTTTAACATTTGTACTACATCAATTTCGATTTTATCTTTGTCTTTCATTATAACTCCTATAATATTTGATTTTTAATCAATTTTGCAGGATTGGTTGTGAAAAGCTCACGGGCTTTTTCTTGGCCGTACTTTTTACTAACCAATTCGTAGGCTTCCTTCATATAAGGTCGTCGATCAACTAGGTTATGCATGTCACTTGCCACGATATGAACTAGATCTCTATCTAGAAAATAGCGAGCTCGTTTTTTCATAAACTTATAGGTATCACCAAATAGTTTTGGCTTTAGAATACTTGAACTATTAATTTGCGTGTAACATCCCATATTGATAAGCTCTCTCACTCTTTTTTCATCATTTTCCAAGGCGTGGTAGCGTTCGATATGAGCAATCACAGGCGTTATTCCTAACATGAGAACCTTAGACAAGGCACTGTGAATCTCACGATAAGGTGTATTCATGCTAAACTCAATCAAAGCATAACGAGTGTCATTGAGTTTTGGGATGATATTTTGTTCAAGTTTTTCTAAAACATCACTAGAAAAGTAAATCTCAGCTCCGTACACGATATTCAAATCCGGTGCAATTTCTTGAGCCAACTGTTTGACTTCGCTAAAATTAGCTGCAATTTTGTCTTCTGGTGTTTCAAACATCCCTTTTCTACGATGAGAGGTCGAAACAATAGTACGTACACCTTGTGCGTAAGCTTCCTCAAGGAGGGCCTTGCTCTCAGCTTTATTTTTAGGTCCATCGTCAACATCGAAAACAATATGTGAATGAATATCAATCATCTTAGTTTCCTTCCATGGTATCTTTAATGGCCGCCTTAACAGTCTCCAAGTTTGTTGGATCGATTTCCAACATGTAAAGATTGCTATCTGGCATAGCGTAAGATGGAAGATCCATACGTCCAGTCCCTTTCAAATCTTGATTGGTAACGGTATATTTCCCACCACTTGCCAACTGAGTATTGACAAGACTAACCATTGTTTCTGGCGGCATATTGGTTTGAATCGAATCCTGCAAACTTTGAATAATATTGTCATAGTTTTTCAAAGATTCTGCCGAGGTTAATTTCTGGATAATCGCCGCAATAACTTTTTGTTGGTTACGACCACGATCCCCGTCACCATTAGCAAGCGAATAGCGTTCACGAACAAATCCCAAAGCTTGCTCAGAATCCAAATGAACATTTCCGACTGGAAAATGGTATTGTCCATGACGCGATGTAAATTCTTGGTCGTTATAAACATCAACACCGCCGAGAAGATCAATCAACTTCAAGAAAGAGGTGAAATTGAGACGAGCATAGTAGTTTAAGTCGATACCATAAAGATTTTCTAAGGTATGGATAGAAGCATCAACACCATAAATACCTGCATGCGTCAACTTATCATTTTTGTTGTTCCCTCCATCTGCTATCGGGACATAAGCATCTCGAGGAGTTGTCGTCAAAAGAATCTTTTTAGTATCTTGATTGACTGTCATGATGATATTAACGTCTGAACGCGAAACAGAACTGATAGGACCATAGGTATCAATCCCGCTGATGTAGACATTGAAAGAATTTCCTGTAGCTACCTTAGGTGCTTCCACTTTCTTAGTCAAGTCCTTGGTATAGATTTTCTTGATCTTTTTAGCGTGGTCGGGATATTCCTGCTCAATCAGATTTTCAAAAACACCATTTAAGACGATTGCTTTGGTTTCTCCATCTAACAAACTCTTATAGGTTGCTAGGTAAGACGAAGCTTCCTCAACTGTCAATTCCTTGCTTTGAGTTGTTTTAATGTCATCTATCAATTTTTGAATATTCTCAGCATCTGTTCCTGTTGGAGCAGTTACACTAGAAAGTTGAGAAACGTTATTAATCTCACTGTCTGCTAGCACTGCCACACTCATAGAGTAGCTTGAATAATTTGAAGTTGCATTAAATTGATTGGCGAGCCCTACAAATCGATTGACAGCTACTAATGCTACCGAACTAAATAAGACTGAGACTAGCAGTATTATCAAGGTAAAAATTTTAGCTTTTCGATTTACTATCAGCAACAGAGACAATAACGCGATAAGAACTAAAACCACTGCCAAGATAATATTAAAATAGCTAACCGCTAAAATCTGGTATTTAAAAATCAAAAACAATAAAAAAGAAGCTAGAACAGCATAGATTAGCAGCAAACCTACATTTAAACTTTGCTGAAATTTACCAGATTGACTTTTTTTTATACGTCTATTTTTCATGGAATACCTCTTCAAAACATTTTAGTTTAATTATATCATAAATTGCCTCTCAAGACCATCAACACCAATCAAGAAAGCGCTCGCTTTTGGGAAGTGTTTCGTTTTTTATATTTACTATAGTTTTTGCTGCTTTTTGTGTTTCCAAAATACAACTATAATAAAAAAATAGAGCTCTTAAAAAGCTCTATTTTTTTATTATTTAACGTGACTTTCGAATTCTTTTTGACTCTTTTCGACTGAGTTTTTACGTTCTTGTTCCCATTTGGCTTTAGCTTCGTCAAATTGAGCAGTTGTTACGACTTCGGTTTGCAATTTCATGTACTTGTAGTTACTTCCAGTACCTTTGATTCCGACAAGTGAGTAAGCTCGTGTAAATGGTGTCACACGTGTTACTGAAGCTCCACCACCGTTTGAATTTACAGGGAGCAATAGTGAACTATCAATCAGCCAAGCTTGTGCATCTGCATAATTTTCATAACGTTTGGCTACGTTTGTATTTTCTGCATCTGCCGTTTTCAATTTTTGAGTATATTGGTCCAATCCGATACTTGTAATCTTATCAGTATCCTTGCTTGGATCAAGTCCTAAAATCTTGAGATAGAATCCATCCTCAGCGTTGAAAGGATTGAGATAAGTCGATGGATCTTGGTAGTCTGCAGACCAACCATCCAAGTTCAAGTCATAGTCATGATCAGCTGTGATTGGCGCTTGGAATGTCGCATTGGCATAATCTTCTGTTGAAATTTGAACGACATCAATCACTACATTTTCTGCCCCAAGAGTTGATTCGACAGATTGTTTAAGCGAATGAATCTTTGGAAGCAAGGTTTTGTTAACTTGGTCTACAGGCAAGTCCAAATGAATTGGGAAGGTCACACCTTGTGCTTCTAATTCTTTTTTAGCCTCTGCAAACTGAGCTTGTGCTTTTTCTTTATTGAAGTAGCCGTCCTGGGCGTCTTCAAGATTCATATTCGACCACTGTGTACCATAGTTTACCAACTTAGATGAAACTGTCTCACCAAAAGTCTTGTCACCTACTTGCACGAAAGTTGGTGGCACAAGTGTGTTACGAAGAGTGTTTTTAGCTGCTTCTTCTCCATTAGACTGAGCCGAATAAGCTGTACGGTCAATTGCAAAGTTGATTGCTTGACGGAAATTTTTATTTAAAATCGCAGCTTGGGTAGCTTGTTTTTGCTCATCACTAGTCTTAGCTGTATGATTGTATGTTTGGCGATTAACGTTAAAATTATAGTACCAAGAAGTCGCATCCTGCAAGCTATAGACGATGTTGTCCTTGTATTTTTCCTTTGTCTTAGCAAAGTTTGAACTATTTGGGTAGACACCAGCAGACGAGTAGGCTCCGCTTTCGAAATTACGGATCGTCATATCTTGATCAGAACCATCAACATAAGCCAATTTAACTCTTTCAATCGTCACTTTTTCTTGGTCATAGTAATGAGGGTTCTTCATGTACTCGAGTGATGATTTTGATGTGAATTCTTTTAACAAATAAGGACCACTGTAGAGAATGCTATCTGGTTTCAATTCCCCAAATTCTTTACCTTTAGAAGTCAAGAACTCTTCATTGACAGGGAACAAGATACTATTGGTAGTCTTAGAGTTCCAGAATGGTTCTGGACGTGTCAAAGTATATTGGACAGTGTAATCATCTACAGCTTTCACACCAACATTTGAAAAGTCAGTATTTGCGCCTGTCACATAATCATCTAATCCCTTGATTGAGTTCTGAATCAAATCGAGAGCTTGACTCTTGTTATCAGCTGCATACTTGATACCTGTGACGAAATCTTGTGCTTTAATTGGGGCGTACTCTTCCCCGTCAGCAGTAAACCATTTAGCATCTTGACGAAGTTTATAAGTGTAAGTCAAACCATCTTTTGAAACACTCCAATCTTCTGCAAGAGCAGGAATGAGATTTCCATAATTGTCATTTTCAAGCAAACCATCTACCAAGTTGGTTACAACAGCGGTATTATCACCAGAGTAGTCCAACAGGTAGTTGAAGGTTGTCGGGTCGGCACCAAATGTTGACGAGTAGGTTTTAACATCTGATGCTGACTTCCCACACGCTGTCAATAAGATCACCGCGGCAAGCGTCAACCCCGTTCCAATCAGTCGTTTTTTGAGTTTCATGATTCATTTTCTCCTTAAATGTTAGGTTTTATGACATAAGTCTATTTTATCAAATTTCACCCTAAAAGTAAAGTTATTTAATTTTTTATCCATTCGTCAATAAAAGGAGAAAAGAAAGAAATCCTGCTTTAAAACAGGATTTCTTTCATCGTTATTTAAGATTATTTAACGTGGTTCGCTAACTCTTTTTGATATTTAGCATTTGTTTCAAGTTTCTCTTTTTGCCATTTCTTAAGAGCTTCTTCGTATTCTTTAGTGGTTACAATATCATTTTGCAACTCTAAACCTTTAAATACAAACGGATCTCCCTTGATACCAACTTGAGAGTAGGCTTTCGAAAATGGTACTGTACGACTAACTGTAGGAGAACCTCCTGAAGATGCTACAGGAATGAGGAGTGAGCTATCAGATACCCAAGCCTGTGCTTTCGCATATTTTTCATAGCGTTTGTTAAGGTCGGTTGTTTCTGATGCTGCATCATCCAAGAGTTTCTTGTACTCATCAAGTCCAACTTGAGCCATGACTTCTGGATCTTTACCTTTTGTGATACCCAAGTGTTTAAGGGCAGAACCCTTCTTAGCATCCAAGATATTTAGATAGGTAGCTGGATCTTGATAGTCTGGTCCCCAACCAGTTCCATTCAAGTCATAGTCTTTTTGAGAAGGAACCTTAGCTTGAGAAGTAATACTCATTTTCTCATTATCTGTCATTTGAAGCACATCGATGACAACATTTTCAGTTCCAAGCGCTGCTTCGACAGATTGTTTGAGGGAGTTGGTTTGTTGAACAGCAATGACATCTGTCTGTTCAACTGGAATATCCAAATGGATTGGGAAGGTTACACCTTTAGCTTGCAATTCTGATTTTGCTTTTTCAAAGGCAGCTTTTGCTTTTGTTGGATTGTAAATAGTATCTTTACCATCTGTCAAAGCTACATCTTTCCACTGGTCTCCGTATGTTACCAGTTGCTCTTGAGCCAGTTCACCGAAGGTCTTTTCACCGATCTGAACATAGTCATAAGGTACAAGACTGGTACGAATAATCTTGTCCGCTCCTTCTTCACCATTCATCTGAGCAGAGTAAGAATGACGGTCAAGAGCAAAGTTGATTGCCTGGCGGAAGTTTTTGTTGAGAAGCGCTTCTTTTGTAGAAGTCTTTTGTGCTTCATCTGTCTTTGCTGTTTTATTGTAAGACTGACGATTCACGTTGAAAGTAAAGTAATAGCTGGTCGCTTCTTGCGGACTATAGACAATCTTATCCCCATATTCTTGCTTAGTTGAATCAAAGTTTGAACTTGTTGGGAAGAGACGAGCTGTTGTATAGGCTCCTGATGAGAAACTACGAATCAATGATTCTTGGTCAGATCCATCGTAGAAAGTAAGTTTGACGTGGTCAATCTTAACATTGTCTTTATCCCAATAATTTGGATTTTTTTCGTACTCGATCACTGATTTTGAAGTGAAGTTCTTCAAAATATATGGTCCATTATAGAGAATACCTGAAGGTGTCGCTGCACCATAATCTTTACCTTGAGAATTCAGAAATTCTTCATTAACTGGGAGCATAGTCGCTGTTGTTACCTTGGAATTCCAGAAGCTTTCTGGCTGGTTCAAGGTGTATTGAACAGTGTAGTCGTCAACCGCTTTGACTCCAACTGTTGAAAAGTCATTGCTTTCACCACTGACGTATTCTGCCAAACCTTTGATAGAATCTTGGATTAGACTTAAGCCATCTGACTTACCATCAGCAGCATGTTTCAAACCAGTCACAAAGTCTTGAGCCTTGACCTCGGCGTACTCCTCACCTTCAGAAGTATACCATTTGACACCTTTACGTAGTTTGTAAGTATAGGTCAAACCGTCTTTTGAAACCGACCAGTCTTCAGCAAGAGATGGAATCAAGTTTCCGTATTTGTCATTTTCCAAGAGTCCGTCGACCAAGTTAGCAATGACGTCCGATGTTGAACTTTTACTAGTAACGCTATAGTCCAATGTTGATGGATCGATGGCATATACGTATGAAAATGTTGTAGGAGCATCTGCTTTTTTCTCTGTCTTGCTACAAGCTGCCAAAAGAAGAGCTGCACTCATCGTTATCCCTGCTACTGCGAGCAACTTTTTCGATTTCATCGGTATTCTCCTTTAAAATACTATTTTTCACCATTATACCCTATTTTTTTATAAAAGCAAGGGTTTTAAGGGTATTTTTTAGAAAATTCAAAATAATATTTTTTTAAGAAATTTCTACACTTATTTTAGAAAAACTCAAGCATCTTGGATACTTGAGTTTTTTAGGTTTAATTGGCCAATTCGACACAGAATGCATCCCAAGGAGCCAAGAGTTGTTTCTCTAAAGCATCTTCTACTGAGGTATTTTCAATCAAGATAGACTTGACTGGCTCTTCTACTGTAAACTCTTGCTGTTGGTTGGATAAATTGGCTATCACTAGGAAACGGCGTTCCCCGTCCTTACGGATATAGGCAAAGACTTTTTCAGCCGTTTCTAGCAGTTCAAAGTCAGCACGAATCAACCAGCTATTTTCCTTACGAAGTTTTACCAATTTTTGATAGGTATAGAAGATAGAATCTGGATTTGCTGAAGCCTCTTCTACATTAATCTTCGCATAGTTTGGATTGACTCCTAACCATGGTTTCGCGCTTGAAAATCCTGCGTAGTCTGTCGTGTCCCATTGCATTGGCGTACGAGCATTATCGCGTCCAATCACACGAATGCTATCCATAATTTGCTCTAGCGGTACACCTTGTTCTAGCGCTTCTTTGGCATAGTTGAGGGATTCAATATCTTCTACTTGCTCCAAGTTTTCAAATGGGAAATTGGTCATGCCGATTTCTTCGCCTTGATAAATATAGGGTGTTCCTCTCATAAGATGAAGCAAAATTGCATACGCTTTAGCAGATTTTTCGCGGTATTCTCGGTCATTTCCCCAGATAGAAACGATTCGTGGAAGGTCATGGTTATTCCAGAAAAGGGAATTCCAGCCATCCTCAACTCCTAACTCTGTCTGCCACTTGTTGAAAATCTCTTTTAATTTCCCTACATTTAGCTCTTTTTGGTAGTGCCACTTAGGTTGTCCTTCCTGATACTGAAGACAGATATGTTCAAATTGGAAGACCATAGACAACTCTTGACCTTCTGGATTCGAATATTTCTTGGCCTCTTCTGGATTTGCTCCCCAAGTTTCCCCTACTGTCAAAAGGTCTTTGCCGCCGAAAGTAGCCTGATTCATTTCCTTGAGGTAAGTATGAAGCATGGGACCATTGTTGACAACCTTCTGGTCAGGTATCTTCCCAATCATGTCAATAACGTCCATACGGAATCCACCAATCCCTTTATCAATCCAGAAATTCATCATCTCATAGATTTTATGACGGAGCTCTTCGTTTTCCCAGTTGAGGTCTGGTTGTTTCTTACTGAAAAAGTGCAGATAATATTGGCCAGACTTTTCATCGTATTCCCATGCAGAACCACTAAAAGTAGAGGTTAAATCATTGGGTTTATCTCGCCAAATATAGTAGTCACGTTCGGGACTTTGAGGATTTTCACGCGCTTCAATAAACCAAGCATGCTCATCGGATGTATGATTGACAACCAAGTCCATGATGATTCGAATATCTCGTTTTTTGGCTTCAGCAATCAGCTGGTCCATGTCTTCCATGGTTCCAAAGATAGAAGCGATGTCTTGATAATTGGCAATATCATAACCATTATCATCCATTGGACTGTCATAAACTGGAGAAAGCCAAATTGCCGTAATTCCTAGCTTAGCTAGATAGTCTAACTTGCTAGTAATTCCTGGTAAATCACCAATCCCATCTCCATTACTATCCTTGAAGCTTTTAGGGTAGACTTGATAGACAACTGCATTATGCCACCATTTTTCTTGCATATTTTCACCTCTTTTAAATTCACTTTACTCCATCATAGACTTTTTTCCTCGTTTATGCAAGCGTTTGCTTTATCTTTTTTTCTTACTTTTGTGACTCTCTAGTTTCTTATCTTCTATTTTTTTTATATAATAGAAGTCAGAGGTAAAAAAATGAAAAAACAAGCTTTTAGTTCTGAACAATATTTGAATCTGCAACGCGACCATATCTTGGAACGCATCAACCAATTTGACGGCAAACTCTACTTGGAGTTTGGTGGCAAAATGCTAGAAGATTTCCACGCTGCTCGTGTCCTTCCTGGATATGAACCAGATAATAAAATCAAACTCTTACAAGAATTGAAGGAGCAAGTTGAGGTTGTTATCGCTATTAACGCTAGCAATATCGAGCACTCAAAGGCTCGTGGTGACTTGGGCATTTCTTATGACCAAGAAGTGCTTCGTTTGATCGATAAATTCAATGAACTTGGTATCTTTGTTGGTTCAGTTGTCATTACTCAATATGCAGGCCAACCGGCAGCTGATGCCTTCCGTAATCAATTAGAGAAAAATGGGATCGACTCTTATCTCCATTACCCAATCAAGGGTTATCCGACAGATATGGACCATATCATCTCTCCTGAAGGTATGGGGAAAAACGACTATATCAAAACGAGTCGCAATTTAATTGTCGTTACTGCTCCTGGACCTGGTTCAGGTAAGTTGGCAACTTGTATGTCTAACATGTACCACGACCAACTGAATGGCATCAAATCTGGTTATGCTAAGTTTGAAACCTTCCCAGTTTGGAATCTACCTCTCCATCATCCGGTTAACTTGGCTTATGAGGCTGCTACTGCAGACCTTGACGATGTCAATATGATTGACCCATTCCATCTCCAAACTTATGGAGAAACTACCGTCAACTACAATCGTGATATCGAAATTTTCCCTGTTCTCAAGCGTATGCTCGAACGTATCTTGGGTGAATCTCCTTATGCATCTCCAACTGACATGGGTGTAAATATGGTTGGTTTTGCAATCACTGATAACGATGCTGCAATTGAAGCATCGAAACAAGAGATTATCCGTCGCTACTACCAAACAGTTCTCGACTTCAAGGCTGAAAAAGTTGCTGAGTCTGCTGTCAAGAAAATCGAACTTCTTATGAATGATCTCGGCATCACGCCAGCCGACCGTAAGGTTGCTGTTGCCGCTCGACAAAAAGCTGAAGAAACAGACGGGCCTGCTCTAGCACTTGAGTTACCTTCTGGTGAAATTGTCACTGGTAAGAACTCGGAACTCTTCGGTCCAACAGCAGCTGCCGTGATCAATGCTATCAAGAAGTCAGCGAACATCGATACCGAAACAAAATTAATTGAACCAGAAGTGGTGAAACCAATCCAAGGTTTGAAAATCAATCACTTAGGTAGTCGCAATCCACGTCTTCATTCTAACGAGATTCTTATCGCTCTTGCAATCACAGCTATGCAGAATCCTGATGCAGACCGCGCTATGAAAGAACTCGGGAACCTCAAAGGAAGCGAAGCTCATTCTACGATTATCTTAACAGATGAAGACAAGAATGTTCTCCGTAAATTGGGAATTAACGTAACCTTTGATCCCTACTACCAATACGACCGTTTATATCGTAAGTAGATTGAAGACTAGTAAGAACTTCTTATCAAGTATCACCCCTCTTCGATAGACTTCGAATCTCTCTTAAGGGGTGACTTTCTTTTATGCTAGAATTCTGACAATCTCCAATTATCTTCTTTTCTAATTATTCTAACATTACTTCGGGAGTTTATTAAAAATGAGAGAATTACTCAGTCAAAAAGAGCAAAGGCAATTAAAGATTTTAGAATATTTGTTTGAAAATCCTGATTGGATTTACCTAGATGATTTATCTAAAACCATTGGACACAATGCTCGCATCATTAAAAGTGATATCAAAGAATTACGTGAAATCTTTCCTGATTTTGATATTCGACACTCAACTGCGGGGATTATGATGGTGAATACGAAAAATAATGGCATCGAGCGAATTTACCAATATTTTTTACAGACGTCTGAGTATTTTCAAATTTTAAAAGCATTTTTCCTTTTGGACAGCCCCTTTACCTATGAGCATCTTGCCGAATCTCTGGATATTTCCCTTCCTTCTTTGAGAAAGAAAATTGCGGATATCAATAAGACACTTGATGGAACTTACCGCTTCAAGCTCAAGGTAACCCCAATCTCTATTATTGGAAATGAAAAAGATATTCGATTTTTCTTCTCCCAATTTTTCCACGAAGCTTATAATTTTCTGGACTGGCCCTTTGAGGAGGTTAAGGAAGAAAAAATAAATGATTTTGTCTCTTTCTTCATCAATTTGGCGAAATTCCCTGCAAAATATCAAAATCTTTACCAAATCAGAACGCAGGCTACAGTCGATTTGCACCGAATGAAGAGAGGATATTTCGTTCAGTTATCAAAACAAAACATTTCCTGGTTAAATCCTATTTTCGACCAACTACCCGATTTTCAACATCAGTTACAAGAATTGGCCCAAGCACTTAACATTGATATCAATCCGGAAAATCTCTATCAAATCTTCAGTCCATTTGCTGAACCTAGTCTCTTCTTCACAGTCGAAGACTTTCTAGCTGCTCGTCAATCTGACGAAAAAGTTAATTTGTCCTATCATGCTGCACGAGACATTCTGGACAACTTAACTCGAAGATTTAGTGTTCAATTTTCAAATACGGATACTTTAATTTGGAACTTGCACAATACTGCCTTACTCGAGCGAAGAGAAATCAACTCCGAATCGATCATTTCACAAAATAAAGACTATACACTTGGAAAGATTAAAAAATTCTTCCCTAATTTTTATGAAGCAACAGTCTTTGAAATGATGCGCTATAAGAATATTATGGGACAAAAGGAGAAGATACCTGCTCTTTCTCACCTGATCTACACGCTGTTCACTCACGCAGAGGGGCTTACAGATCAATTATTTGAACATAAAAAGAAAGTCAAAGTCTTAGTTCTCAGTGAGTATGACTTTGCTCATCCAGAATTCTTGATATCTCTCTACGAATTCCATACTTCAAATAACATCCAGTATGAAACTTGGGATAAAGAAACCCTAAATATCGAAGAAATTAGGCAAAGTGACTATGACGCTATTATCACTAATTTTGATATTAAAGAAATCGATAATAAGCGAATCATGAACATTAGCCGACTATCTATTCTGCAAGTTGTCAACGAACTCAATAAGATTTCTATGCAAGATTTATAATTTTAAAAACCTCCTAGAAAGAATCTAGGAGGTTTTTAGTAATCTATGTTTTTCTAAAGAATCATGAGCCAATCACATTATTCAAAATCAACAGTATTATTCTTAATCACAAGCTTGGTATGAGCTGTTATATATTGTCGGTCAAGGGTTGTTGTAACTTCCCCTTCACCATTTATAATATGCCAAGCTCCATCTTTATGAACCACCATAGCAACTTCTTGTTTGTTTTTATCTTCATTCTTAACAGCCAAGGCATAGGCGTCATCGACCCCTTCTAGCAAGAGTTCTTTGTTGCTACTGAGTGTCAGTAGATAATAGGCTCCGTCTCGAACACCAATATCGTATTGTTGATTCACAAATATGGTTTTGTCGTAGCTAGGTCTTGGTTCAGAAGTCCCTGATCCATTTCCAAGAATACTTTTAAAAGTACTTTTTTGTTTTTCTGACTCTGCCTGTTCTTGAGATTTGATAAATTCCTGAACTGCAGCAATCTTTTCACTCTCTTGTTTCTTTGCAGCTCTCATTTGATGAATAATGACAGTCCGAATCAAAAACGAACTTGCTAACAAGAGTCCTATGATAGATGAAATTTTCCCCTTTTTCATTTCCGCTCCAATCTCCTTATACTTCACTATTAACGACTTTTCTATAGTATAACAAGATTTTTATAGGATGACAAGAAATGTTGGCATTTAGTAACAGGACTTCCTTATTCTACCGTTACAGACTTAGCAAGATTACGTGGTTTATCCACATCGAGTCCACGGTGAAGGGTTGCAAAGTAAGCGACTAGTTGCGTTGGTACGACCATTGAGATTGGTGAGAGGTAAGGGTGTACGGTCGTAAGAACGATATCGTCTGTATCTTTGGCAACATTTTCTTCTGCGATTGTGAGGACCTTAGCGCCACGCGCTGCCACTTCTTGGATATTTCCACGAGTGTGGTTAGCAAGAACTGGGTCTGACAAGAGGGCTAAAACAGGTGTCCCATCTTCAATCAAAGCAATGGTTCCATGTTTGAGTTCTCCAGCCGCAAAACCTTCACATTGGATGTAAGAAATCTCTTTGAGTTTGAGACTGGCTTCCATAGCTACATAGTAATCTTGACCGCGTCCGATGTAAAAGGCGTTGCGTGTTGTTTCAAGAAGATCACGAACTTTGGCATCAATCAATTCTTTTTCTGAAAGGGTTGACTCGATAGACTGAGCCACGATAGACAACTCATGAACCAAATCGAAAGCTTGGGCTTTTTCATTGCCATTTGCTTCACCAACTGCTTTTGCAAGGAAGGCAAGGGCTGCGATTTGCGCAGTATATGCCTTGGTTGAAGCTACGGCAATTTCAGGACCTGCATGAAGCAACATGGTATGGTTGGCTTCACGTGACAGAGTTGAACCAGGCACGTTTGTAACTGTTAAGCTTGGGATTCCCATTTCATTGGCCTTGACCAAAACCTGACGGCTATCAGCTGTTTCACCAGATTGGCTGATAAAGATGAAAAGTGGTTTCTTGCTGAGAAGTGGCATCCCATAGCCCCACTCAGATGAAATACCGAGTTCAACTGGCGTATCTGTCAATTCTTCTAGCATCTTCTTAGAAGCAAATCCTGCGTGGTAAGAAGTCCCAGCTGCAAGAATGTAGATGCGGTCTGCATCTTGAACAGCCTTGATGATAGCTGGGTCTACCACTACTTGACCAGCCTCATCTGTGTAAGCTTGGATGAGTTTACGCATCACAGTTGGTTGCTCATCGATTTCCTTGAGCATGTAGTAAGGATAAGTTCCCTTACCGATATCAGACAAGTCAAGTTCAGCAGTGTAGCTAGCACGCTCACGACGATTGCCATCATAGTCTTGAACTTCAACGCTATCAGCTTTCACGATTACCAACTCTTGATCATGGATTTCCATGTATTGGTTAGTTTCACGAATCATAGCCATGGCGTCTGAGCAGACCATGTTATAGCCTTCTCCAAGGCCAATCAAGAGAGGTGATTTATTTTTCGCTACATAGATGACATCTGGATTTTCAGAGTCTATCAAGGCAAAGGCATATGAACCACGGATGATGTGAAGAGCTTTTTTAAAGGCTTCAAGTACTGACAATCCGCCTTCTTCCGCAAATTTTCCAATCAAGTGAACGGCGATTTCTGTATCCGTTTGTCCCTTAAAGTGGTGACCTGCAAGGTATTCTTCCTTAATTTCAAGATAGTTTTCGATCACCCCATTGTGGACCAAGACAAAACGTCCTGTCTCAGAGCGATGCGGGTGAGCGTTATCTTCTGTTGGTTTCCCATGAGTGGCCCAACGAGTATGTCCGATACCAGTTGTCCCCTCAACCCCAGCTGTCTTGGCAGACAATTCTGCGATACGACCAACAGCCTTGACCAAATGGCTTTCAGCACCACCTAGAACAAAAATTCCCGCAGAATCATAACCACGGTATTCGAGCTTTTCAAGCCCTTGAATCAAAATATCAGTTGCATTTGTATTTCCAACAACACCAACAATTCCACACATAGTATATACGACACAGACCAGCTGTGCTTTCTCCTTAAAATTGGTATAGTCTGATTTTCTGTTTTTAGAATCAGCGAAAACAGTATATACTTGTTTTTTTCACTTGTCAAGAATAAAAATTGGTATAGTTCAATTGCTTTTAAACAGCAAACAAAAAACCATTCAAGAAACAGCTCTTGAACGGCTGGAAATTATAGTTGTTTTCAGTGTTATTATTGCAACAAATATATCTAAGATAAGAATTTTTACTAATGATTTCGTCCCAGCTCAAGATAGGTATAGGTTCGAGTACGTGGACAGTCTTTTTCCATCCTCACTCTAAAATAAAACCGATGTTCCCTACCGTCCTTGGAATTTTCCTTGTTCAAGACAAAGTAGTCCTTTTGGTTCATAGCCATGGTTCGTAGAATGTCGTCAATCAAGAAAGTCAAGGGTACATTCATGGCAGAGTATTTTTGGAAATCTTCCTCAAAACGAATATAGTCATCTGAGAAGTAATCCATCTGCAATTTGTTTTCATATAACTCTTTTCTAGTCATCAACTTCCTCCTGACAAAGTTGGATTGTGAGAATATCATCTAGTCTGATTAATCGATAGCCTTCATCCGTTCTAACAGAGATTTCTTTAGGAGATAATTCTCTTACTTCACCCAATATCGTGCTTTTATGATTTTTCTCCTTGACCATAAAAGAGCCTTTTAGGCGTCCAACGTAGAGCTGGGAAAGTAGCAACAACTTCTCGACTGGATTCAAATCTGTTGATAAATCGACACGATTTTTTTCTGCACCGAGTGAACTGGTATGCTCCGATAGAAAAAAGCCCATCCACTTCTGCATGCCTGGATCCTGATAATCCCTCGCGGATTGGAAGGGCAAATAAGAGCGATCAATCATTTTAGTCCATCTAATCCTCCAGCAGAGTGCCCTCCGATGAGCTTACTTCTGGCAATACTTCTCGATGCGTCCTCTAAGGCAGTCGCCTTCAAAAGGGAAGTAAAGCCGAATTGCTCTCGAATAGAATCAATGGCAGTCTGGAGCCTTTCTTCTTTTTCTACTTTATCAACATCATCAAAAAGGGAAATCAAACCAAAGGATTCATCCACAAACCCTGAATAACTAACGGCAACACTCCTGACAGCCCCAGAAGTATATTTGCTATGGAATAATTTCAGTACATAACTGACCAAAAGACCGGTATTATTGGTCGGATCCACCTTCATCTGGGTATGGATGGAGCGTTTTTGTTCCTGCTTAGAAAAACCAAGATGAATAGACACAACTGTCGTCTTCTTTCTGGCCCGTCGAAGCCTGATAGCCACCTGCTCAGCCATCTCTCGAAGGATAATTTCGATGTCTCGCTGCTTGACATAATCTCTCGGTAAAATTTGCGAATTGCCCAAGCCGTGAGATTTGGCTTTATAGGGCTTATGAACATTACTCTCGTCTATTCCATTGGCATGAAACCACAAGCGAAGTCCAGCTTGGCCAAGTTCCTTCTTCAGGAAATCCGGATTGCTATTGGCTAATTCCTTAATCGAATAAATCCCCAAGCTATTCAAGCGCTTCTCCATCCGATGCCCAATCCCCCAAAAGTCGGTCATCTTTGGAATGGACCAGACCTTGTCTTCCACATCCTGGTAAGACCAATTGGCTCGCATAGTCGGTGTGTGCTTGGCTTCATTATCCAAGGCCAACTTAGCAAGCAAAGGATTGGCATTCGACATGCCGACCGTCGAGTAAATCCCCGTCTGCCGCCAGATATCTCTCTGGATCCGAGCCGAAAGCATATCTAGCTTATCTTTGCGAGAAATCTGCTGATCTGGGACAAAATAATTGAGCGAACTGGTTAGATCAATAAAGCCTTCATCAATGGAATAAGGATAAATATCATCTGGACTGCCATAATTCTGGAAAATGCGCTGAATTTCCATATTGACCGCGATATACTTATCCATCCGGGGAGGGACAATGACGGTCACCCGAGCCCAATCTTCGATAAATCTCACATAGGCTGGGTCTGTCCGTAAGCCTTGTTTTTTGGCATTATAGTAGGAAAATTTACGCGTCTTGATATCAAAGGGGAGGTCATAGGCACGCCCTACATTTGCTTTCCCAAAGACCTTTTTAAACATAGGTGAGGAGGCAAGAATAAGCCCAACAGAATTATCCGCCCGACTCATGACACAAAGGGAGGTTTTGAGGGGATGGAGCCCTCTTCCTACACACTCAACGCTAGCATAAAAGGACTTCATATCGACAAAGGCAATATCACTTTTGGGCTCTCTGGAATAATCAAAGTAGCCCATAGACTATCCCTCCATGGGGACAAAATTACCTACGATGATTCCCACAATCCGCGGATCTTCTTCGTAAGAAATGTGAATATCCTTATATTTAGGATTGATGGAGACCAAACGCAGACCATCTTCTTCTCGATAGACCCGTTTGATATAGGTCTGATTGTTGCAGACCACTGCATAGACAGCACCCTCATAATCAAATCCGGTCTCTCGAATCAGAGCTACTGAACCATTTTGATATTTGGGTTCCATGGAATCTCCAGACACCCAGGAAGCAAAATCGTGAGCCAGTTCTTCATTGAAATAAACCGTATCAAAGTTTCGATCATCATAAACCGAAGCACCAATCCCAGCTGACATGCGTTCATAGACATGATACTCGTAGAGTTTTTCTGAAATAGCAGTCACCTTCTTGGCTTGTTCTTCTTGAGCCAGATTGCGAGCATAGACTATCACCTTTTCTTTTCCTTTATTGGAAAGGCTATTATAGAGACGGACAATTTCGATTTGGGTAAAATAGCCTTTTGGTACTTTTAAAATCTCTTCTAGCTGTTTAACTTTTTCTTTAGAAGGCTCCTTGACTCCACGCTCCCAAGCCGAATAAGCCTGAAAACTAATCCCAAGTTGCTCTGCAATTTCTTTCTGTGTTAGCTTTAACTCTTTTCTCCGAGCTTTGAGTTTTTCTGGTTGGTACATGTTTTACCTCCTAGTGGGATATTTCATCGTAGGTTGAGTTTTTTCGAAACTCAATCATTTTGGTTTAGTTTTATTATATAAAAAAAGTAGACGAATGTCTACTAGAAATGTTGAGTTTTGGCAAACGACTGGTAATGATGATGCTATAGATTCCTTATCTCAAATACTGCCGTATGAATCCACTCGTTATGCATTTGAAAGTCATTCTCTATGATTCTACTAAAGGTGAAACCATTTTTTAAAAGCACTCTCTGAGAGATCAGATTGTCCGTTGCCGTCCCTGCGATAATCTTATGTAAACCATAAGTAGTAAAGGCCTTTTCTAAAACGAGTTTAACCGCTTCACTTGCATAACCTAAATTAGTAACATTTTCTCCGATCCTATATCCAAGTTCTGCTGTTTTTCGATCATCCTCTAAGACACTTAAATTGATTCTTCCGACCATAGTACCTTGTGCATCTCTAATAAGATGCATGTAGACATCATGATTCTCTTGTTCCCTTAACAATTCCCTTGTAATTTCTTTAAAACCTTCTGAATCAAAATAGGTAGCTGGTCTAGGAGGTAAATTCCGCTCAAAATACTCCCGATTTTCTTTTTCAAAAGAATAAACATCTATGCTATTTTCTTCAGACATCAGCTCTAAACTTATCATTGTAAACCACCTCCTATCATTCTATAAATTCAAATGTACTCATGTTCACACAAAGTGATATTTACAGAATTTACAGAGCTATCTTAATTTATTCATATCGTATCTACATTATAACACAACATACTATGAAGAAAAATAATACCCGTCAAGGTCCTCATAAATTCCAACATCTTGCTAAACAGGCTGGAACGCCTATGGAAGCTATTTTTGAAGCATACTTGATTAACCTTCATAAAATGATCACAACTCACAAATAAAGAAGAAAACCACCTCAAATTTGATGAGATGGTTAATCATTTAGTCTACTTTATAAAAAACTTGTTCTGAGCTAGTTGGAGCAGCTTGACCAGCAGTAAGTCTGTTTTTACTTAAGTCAGAATCTAACCCATCTATAATAAGTCCAGCAGGGTAAACACTCATTCCATACCCTGTAAAACCAGATCTAACACTGAATTCAATAGTTCCATGGTTACCCATGCTCACTTTCTCAATGTTCCCACTGTTTACTAATCCATTTTTATCAAATGTAAACTCTTGGCCAAGTCCATTTCTCCACGTTCCAACTAGAGTAGAGAAATCTCCATTTAGAATGGCTTGCTCATCTATTTTTTGTGATTTAGCATTCGTTTGCTCTTCTTGTGTCGAGATTTTTTCCTCAGTAGTCGTAACACTATCTTGAGTAGTCGTTGAACTAGTGGTTGTTGTACTAGTCGTTGTCGTACTAGTAGTAGAGACCTGTTCTGTTGTAGTATTTACTGCTTCTGCATCATGCTTCTTATGATTAAAGAAAAACATAAAACTTATCAGTACTATAGCAATTAAGCAACTTAACAGAATCAAAATCCAATTGATACCTTTTCCTATTCTCATTTATAACTCCTTTATATTATTCGTATTTAATTATATCATACTAAACTGATACTAGGAACAAATTATATAAGACAAAGACTAGTGGTGTGATTTTTGGGGGTGAACTCTCTTATTGAGGCTTAAAAAAGAACACCCCGAAAGGTGCTCTGTGTAAGTATAGTCATTCTTTCGAAGAACGTCTACTAAATTGTAATACTTTACAAGCTTTTTTCAATCCTGGTTTGAAAAGTCTGGCTTTTAGGACAGCTCAAAAGCGCTTGATAGGAAACGTCCGAAGAGTTTCTGCCGATTTTGATTTCAAGAAATAGGAATAGATGTATCTATGATAGTGCAATTTCTTAACGCAAAACTTTCAATCCTATCCTCTTCCTTCTTATCCTAACAAAGTTTGTAATATTGGAATAACAACGATAAATAGAACCGTACTTAGAGTCACCACATTCGTAGAGAATTCCACATCTCCTTTTCCCTGATTAGCAAGGATTGGGAGAACAGCTAAAGCTGGTGTAGCGGACTGAATCATAAAGGTCTTAAATTCTACTGTCTCCATATTTGGCGCAAAGAACTTCAATACGAGAAGCATGATTAGAGGAGCTAGGATAAAGCGTCCAACTAAAGTGACAATTGTATCTTTATCAAAAGTAATAGTATTCAAGCCTGCCTTTGCAAGAACGATACCAATATAAATCAGAGATAGGGGAGTGACGATATTTCCAACATAGGTTAAGATATTCGTTGCGAAATCTGGAATAGAGATTCGGAGAATCAAAAATAGCAGAGCCACAAGAAAACCTACAAGCGGAGCTGGTAGCAATTTCTTCCAGTCAAATTTACTTGTCTCCTTGCTTTGACCCGATTTACTGTCACTCGTCATCAAATACACGCCCAATGTCCAGGTGGAAATCGTGTTGGTGATATAGTAAATTAAGAAATATGGAAGAGCCTGATCCCCAAAAAGAGCAACGTTTAAAGGTAAACCAATAAAAATAGTGTTGGCATTCACAAAGGTATTAATCATGGTTCCTCGTCGTCCTGGACGAACCTTGAAAAGCCTAACTGCAATATAAGCTACGATATAGCCCAAGATAAAGGCCACAAATGTATAAAGGAGACCTCCAGAAAGACTGATTAGTTTATCTAGTGTTAGGTATTTCATCACCGACACAAAGATTGACGCTGGCAAGGCTACATTCATGATCAAACGAGATAGGTTAGGTCCAAAGGCATCTCCAAACCATCCCTTCACCTGAAGAATATACCCCAAAACAATAATAGCGATAATCGGAATGATACTCGTAATCGAGGTTAAAAAGAGTGACATAGGTATCCTTTCTAAATTACTTAAGTACACAGCCCATACAAATCTGTCGCTAGTGAAGGATAGACAGCAGCAATGAATTATTTATACTCTGGATACCACTTCAAATCACGAACTGCTTTAGCCATATCTGTTTCCTTAGCACGCGCAAGACCTTGCTCTTGTGCTTTTTTAGCGACTGCTTCTGCTACTTTAATAGAAACATCTGCTACATACTTGAACGGTGGCAAGACAGGAGCTCCTGGTTGGCCTGGATTGACAATACCACTCAATGAATGAGCCGCTGCTCCAATCATTTCATCAGTCAAAAGACTTGCTTCAGAAGCCAGCATACCTAGACCAAGACCTGGGTAAATCAAGGCATTATTGGCTTGACCAATCACATAGTCGACACCTTTATAAGAAACTGTATCAGCAGGAATTCCTGTTGCGACAAAAGCTTTGCCATCTGACCATTCAATCAAATCTTTGGCACTAGCTTCTGCTAGTTTGGTTGGATTTGACAAAGGGAAAATCATCGGACGTTCTGTGTTTTCACACATAGCCTCTACTATTTCTTTAGTGAAGGTATTAGGTTGAGTTGAAGTTCCTACAAGAATGGTTGGCTTCACAGTCTTCACTACTTCAAGCAGGTCAGTCAACTTGTCTGCGTTACTAAAGTCAGCACGTTTCTTAGCAAACGGTTTTTGCTCTGGTGTCAAGTCATCCATGTCATCAAAGAGAAGACCTTGTTTATCAACCATAAAGAAACGTTTATAGGCTTCTTCTTCAGAAAGACCTTCACTCACCATTTCACGAAGAACACGAGAGGCAATTCCTGCACCCGCAGTACCACCACCATAGCAGAGATAAACTTGAGCTGTTAATTTTTCACCACTAATATCCAGTGAACCAAAGATACCACCTAAGGTAACAATTCCTGTACCTTGAATATCATCATTAAAAGTTGGAATTTGTTTCCGATATTTTTCAAGAATATTGGCAGCATTCAAGCGGCCGAAGTCTTCCCAGTGAAGGTAGAGTTTAGGAAAGAGACGTTCTGCTGTTTGAACAAATTGGTCAATAAAGTCGTAGTAACAATTACCGCGAACCCGTTCGTGACGATTCCCTAAGTAATTAGGATTGTTACGAAGTTCTTCACGGTTAGTCCCTGCATCAATAACTAAAGGAAGGACCATCGAAGGATCGATTCCAGCAGCACCCGTATAGACCATCAATTTCCCAACAGAAATATCGACACCATTTGTTCCCCAGTCACCGATTCCAAGGATTCCTTCTGCATCTGTTACAACAATGAGACGAATCTCGCGATCCCCAGCAGCATTTTTCAAAGTGGCTTCAATATTTTCAGGATGATTGATATCAAGATATCCCGCATATTGGGGATCTACAAAGAGGTCACTATAGCCTTCAATGGTATCTGCAATGGTTGGATCGTATACAATTGGATTAAATTCCTCCAAATGTTGAGAAAAGAGGTAATAGAAAAGAGTTCGGTTGGTGTTAAAAATTTCCATTAGGAAAAGACGCTTTTCCAAATCATTGGCTTTTGTTTGCATTTGTGCATAAGTTTGCGCCGCTTGCTCTTCAATCGTTTGAACATACGGTGGCAGTAAACCAATAAGACCTAGTTCCTTTCGCTCCTCTAAGGTAAAGGCAGTACCTTTATTGAGGAAAGGGTTGTTTAAAATATCATGTGCAGTCATAGTGCAACCTCCTTTTTACTTCTATTATAACACTTAAAATGAATTGTTTGGAAAACTTTGTTGTCTAAAAAATACAATCATGTACGCATATGTTATAATGAGTCTACGAAGACAATTTTCTAATAAGCTCTTTATACTTAAAACACTATTGTTAATGGCACTTTAGGTTGTTATATTTTATAAAGTTCTGAACTCATAAAACTCTCGATGATCACTCTTTACTAAAAGTTTCGAGTAAAAGAAACTAATCATACAAATTGGCAATCCGAATTAAAATAAATATTATATAAGTTCGTTATACAATACTTTGTATTTTTTAAGATGTTTTTTTGTCATGCAAAACTTGTATTCTATTTATATGACGAATAAAAACTATTTACAACAATATATTTCCAAAAAAGTGAAATATTTTCGAACACAGAAAAAAATGAGCCATGAAGAACTTTCGGAACAAGCGGGGCTCGGGCTTAAGTATATCAATCAACTTGAAAACCAAAATGTGAATCTGACCATTCACAGTCTTGAAAAAGTGATTGTCGCCCTAGAGATGACCCCAGAGGAATTTTTCAATTTTGATAGCCTTGAATCAACCTCTGATAAGACCGACAATCTTTCACTCAAAAGAATCAACATGAAGATTAAACAGCTTCCTATTGATAAACGAGAAAAGATGTTGGTCATTTTTGAAAGTATCTTAGATAATCTTTGAGATTCCTGACTCACTTACATTTTAACCAGCGAATACTCGTATAGTCAAATTGTAGGATACGGATAAAATTTATTTATCTGGTGATTTCCACTTATGTTTCTCCAATTAATGAAAGTGAGCCCATATGAATTTAAAAGATCTACAATATTTTTATGACCTCTGCCAGCTTCAATCCTATACGGAAGTAGCAAAACTACATAAAGTCAGCCAACCATCTATTTCTTATGCCATCAAGCGCTTAGAGGAATCTTTTAATTGCAAATTGATTCACCATGATCCTTCACATCGTTCCTTTAAATTAACTCCTCAAGGTCAAATCCTTCTAAAGCATACAGAAAAGATCTTATCTGAGGTTATTTCTACTCGCAAAGAAATTAATCGCTCCTTGGCACAATACTCTACTGTAGGATTCCCTCCTATTATCATTCAGTATCTCTTTGCTGCCTTAAACGAAAAAGATAAATTCGATTTTTTAAAAAAAGTACGCCCTATCCGCGGTGGCTCCGTAGAGTTATTAAATCTTCTCCTCAAGGGAGACCTTGATGCAAGCCTACTCGGCTTGATTGAACCACTCAATCATCCTTCAATAGAGACACATGAACTCTTTCATAAAGAACTGTATGTCGTTTTATCAAAGAACCATCCTCTTGCTGCTGCTCCTTCCCTCACTTTTGAAGATTTAGTAGATCAATCCTTTATACTTTTAGACGAACACTTTGTTCACCTGAAAGCTTTTGAACTGCTTAATCAAAAGCATCAAAACAAGGCAGAAATATTCTTCAAGAGTGACGACATTGTCATCATTAAAGAACTTTTAAAGAAAGGGATTGGCCTTAGTTTACTGGCTGATATCGCACTTTCTGATGAAGATGATGACTTAATAAAAATCCCTCTAATACCGGAGGACCAGATAACATTTACAGTTTATTATGCTTATCTCAAATCAGCTACACTGTCATCAGAAGTAGAAGCCTTATTTAATCTCATTAAATCATATGAATAGAAAAAAACTCTAACTATCAACTACCTGATAGCTAGAGTTTTTTTACATTATAGGTATTAGACTAAAGCACGAAGAAATAGGATATAATCGCCGAATTTTTCATTTACCCGATACCCTTCAAGGAGATTTCTAATTATAAATCTACAAGATATCAATAAAAAAGAACACCCCGAAAGGTGCTCTTTGTAAGTATAGTAATTCTTTCGAAGAACGTTTTGAGTGCAGTGGTTGCCATCCAATCAAACATCGCTTCGCTTGTTTTCTTGGGGCAACTGTGCATAGCATATCTCTATGCGACTAAAGTCGCTAGAGCTATCCTAATTGAGCACCACCAATTCTCATAAAAAAAACACCTTGCAATATGCAAAGTGTTTTCGTTTGTATTCTGCTGTCCAGCAACGAATTAACGTTTAGAGAACTGGCTAGCTTTACGATCTTTCTTAAGACCTGGTTTGGAAAGTATGGGTTTCAGTTGGACTAAAAACAGCGTATTATCAAGGCTTTTCAGAACGATATCTACTGATTAATTTCATAAAATATGAATCAATAGATTATAAATAGGGGAATAGTTTAGGTCTCTAAGCATTAAAATAATACACCTAACTTTGGTCACCGTTTTTTAGTTATTCACTCTTTTTTCGGATAGTGTTTTTAAAGTTATGATGTAAAATGCCGCAATTAAAACACTATACATCATAATCGGAGGATAGAGAATTAAGGATAGAATCAATCCCACTCCTTTAATTATTAGGTCAGGTATCAATAACTTCCTATATTGTGCGGTAGCTTCAAGTAATTCTTTCTGATCTATATTGGGTTTATCAATTACTTTATGTAAAAACCAGTTTGCTACCGTTGAAACAATAACGATCAGTCCATAAAAGAGCTGTGCCGTATGATTCATGAAATGACTACTAACTATTCCAGTAGCATAGGGCATAAATGAAACAAAAAATAAAAGATACAAATTCTTTCAAATTTCTCCCTTTTCAATTTGCCTAACTTGACCTGCATTACCTAGGTCGCTTTGCTTTAAATTATACTTTTTTCTTAAACATTTAATACGAGTAGGTATTTCTTGTGAGTAATTTTCATCAAAAAATTTCATATATAATCTCCCTATAATCATGGAAAAGTAGTAAAAATAGTTGTTATCCTAGTTGATTAAAAAAATCTCTGATTTCCTCATCTTTTATAAAATAATATATAATTTTCCCCTCTCTTCTAGTGTCCAAGATGTTTTGATTGGCTAGTTTACGAAGATGGTGGGAGGCAGATGCCATACTGAGATTTAATAAACAGGCTATATCGCAGACACAGAGTTCTTCGACGGCAAGGAGATAAAAGATGATATTTATCTGTTTATTATCGGTAAATTTTGATAAAATGCGAAGTGATTTTTGGACTTTTTCCTTTTCAAGGTAGTTCGTTGCGGTTGTAACATTTTGTTGATTTATAACATCCACTTGACAGATACTATCTTTTTTCATAATTTTTTCTCCTAGCCTAACACAGCCCATAGCATGTCAAAGCTGTTGTTTTCAATCAGGATATACATCCCCAATCCTAAATAGACAACGGCAATAAACCATCTGCTATATTTTTCCAAAGTTTCTCCAACAGAAGGGACTTGTGCTAATTTTTGGGCAGAAAAAACCAAGAGATAAATCATGACTAGAAAAGTAAGTAAAGTCACTATCAAATTCGCTAAATTTAAGGTGGTAAAATATGGGACAAAGACACCAATATTGTCAGCGCCACAACTTGCAAAAGTAATCATAGCGACTAGAAAAATCAGGTTTTTATTGTCTTTTCGCAAACCATCTTTTGCAATAGCTTCTCCATCAGAATCTCCTAAAAGCAAAACTTTGAGGCCTAGGAAAATTGGAATCAAACCGAGTAAACCTAAAATCTCTTTACTAGGAATATAATTTAAGACAAATGCAAAAAGCAAACTTAGGAATATTAGACTAACAGAGCCTAGAAATTGTCCTAAATAGATGTTAATGATGTCCTTTCTGCTTTTTCTTTTGGCAAAAAATAACATTAGGATAATAAGTAAGTCTACGGCTGTCCCAGAATACAGGATTATTGAAGTAACAATATTTTGAATCATAAAACACCTTATTCAAATATATTTTTGAATGTATTCTAACATTAAACTTTGTAGATGTCAACTTAAAATCCACCAATTAATAATTGCATGTCAATATTTGTATTGTGAAACTAGTTTCAGAAATATATAGTCTTAAAGTATGTCCACTGCCAATGGTTTTTTCAATATTTAAAAGGAGAGAACCAATTTGGTCCTCTCCAGGGTATAATTTTCCATCAACCCACTACAGTTGACAAAGAGCCGTTATTCTCAAATGAGACAACTCCTTTTAGTTTTTATAACCTCAGCTTCTCGGTCTCTTACCTACTTTTAATAGAAAGACTACGAAGGACGATTCTTAAAGTAGTCAGATTGTGCAATATCGAAAGATTAGATGGGCTTAACCAATTTAACAACCCAAATCCAATTAAACTTCCATTTATTACAACTGTTTCTTGAATATTTCTTTGAATTAATTTCTGCAACGATTCAGATAAAGAATTCAATTCCTCGAAGAAATCTAAACGATTATCTAATAATAAAATATCACTCATCTGCTTAGAAATATCAGCACTTTCATTCATCACAACCCCAATATCTGCAAGCGTCAAGGCAGCAGAGTCGTTTAACCCGTCTCCAACCATCAAAATAGTTCGGCCAGCTTTCTGTAATTCCTGAACCAACTGAAACTTACCATCTGGTTTTAAATCAGTATAAACGTTGTCAAATGGCAGATCTTTAACCAACTCTTCTGTTCTAGCCAACGTATCACCAGTTGCCAGAATCAGTTTTTTCCCTTGGCGCTTTAGCTTTTTCAATGCAACTTTCGCCTCGCTTCTCAAGGGAGTGTGGATACAAAACATCCCAATTAATTCTTTCTTATAAGCCAAAAACAATAAATTGTAATGAGTCTTATATTGCTCAATCAAGGCCAGCTGCTCAGAACTAATTCTTACCTGTTCGTCTTGCATTAGTACATAATTTCCAATGACAACCGATTGACCATCAATTTGCGATTTAATCCCTTTGCTTGCAACATACTGAAGCTTGCCATGCATTTCTTCGTGTTCAATGCCTTCAATTTCAGCTTGTTTAACAATTGCATTGGCAATAGGATGATAGATATGTTCCTCCAAACATGCACTTATTCTTAAAATATCTTTCTCAGTATAATCTCCGAAAGGAAGAACCTTTTCAACCAAAGGATAACTCGTCGTGATGGTACCCGTTTTATCAAACAAGAAAGTATCCACTTCCAGATATTTTTCTAATACATCACCATCTTTAATAACCATTTCTCGATTTAGACCTTCCTTTATGGCCGTAAGGTAGGCTACAGGTGTGGATATTTTTAGAGCACATGAAAAATCCACCAATAAAAAGGAAATGGCTTTTGAAAACGAACCTGTTAACAGATAAGTCAAACCAGCACCTAAGAAGTTATATTTTACAACCTTGTCTGCCATCCTAATAAAATGACGTTGTTTTGTCTTCTTACTCTCTTCAGATTTTTTCATCAGATTGATGAGTTGCAAAATACGACTGTTTATCTGATTATCAGTCACACGAATTCTTAACTCTCCTGTTTCCAAAACAGTATTCGCACATACAGAATCTCCCTCTTTCTTTTCAACAGGGAAGCTCTCTCCAGTCAAGGAACTCTCATTGACCATGCCTAATCCTGAAACCACTTGGCCGTCAAACAAGATTTCATTCCCTTGGGAGACAACTAATACATCACCTACTTGAACATCAGAACTCTTGATGCTGATGACCATGTCTCCCCGCACTAAGAAAACATCACTTTCTTTAGCAAGAAGGCTTTGTTCCAAATCTGTTGCTGTTTTTTTTAAAGACCACTGATCCAGATGATTACCCAAATCAAGCATAAACATGATGTTGCTAGCTGTCTTGGATTGGTTCATAAACAAGGACAACAAAATGGCCGAACAGTCCAAGACCTCCATGGTTAGTTCCTTGCGCGCTAAAGTTTGATAGGCTTCTTTGACATAACCCAAAGCCTGATAACAAGTCCAAATATAACGAATAGGGTAGGGTACAAAACTTCGAAACAGCAAACGCTTAATCGCTGCACCCGATACAATTGAATAAGCACTCTCTTCTCTACGAATGGGAAGAGTCATCAAGTCCGAAACTTTCCCCTTGTCAATTTTTTTTAAAAAGGCCTCTGCATTTTCTAATACAGAGAAGCCTTCTTTCATACGTAGAGTAAAGTGCTGCTGATCCATATAAAACTGAATAGAGTCGATCCCTTTTTCATCTTTAGCCAAGGAACGAAGATAATCTTGAATATCCAAGGTCAGTGAAAACGAGGACGATAATCGGATATGTTGATATCCTCTGTGTAGCACTTTAAAAGACATATTATTCACCTGTCAGGCTATCTAATTGTTCTTCTTTCTTTTCCTGTTCGTATAAATATTTAGCGTCTTGTAAAACATCATCACCGTGTTGTTTTACAACAGAAACAGATGCATCCAGTCCATCTTTCAATTTGTAAGCTTTAGCCAAGGCCTTAGAATAGCCTTTCTTAGCTTCTTTACTTGCTAAGACTTTCAAGCCAAGCGTCCCAAATGCTACCCCTCCTAAGAAGAGAGATGATTTTTTCGCAACTTTTGCGACGTTTAATACTTCTTTTAACATGTTTATTTCCTCCTTGTAACTATTGTAGCGAAAAATGACAGCAAAAGCAATTGCTGATATCTGATATATAGATAAAATTCTCTATACTGATATTTAATTATATTATGATGAAAACAATATACTTTATTTTTTGATACTGTAAATAATTATGTGTAAACACTTAAGTAGAGTTACGGAGTGTTAATTAAATAAGCTTTCAAGTGTATCAGAACATTGACCAAACCCTTTATGGATTCGTTGACTTTGCTTGAAATTATAATCTTCAAACAACGTAACTAAGTAACGTTCCAGAGCCTCCTCATTAGGAAAAAGAACCTTCTTTTTCGTTTGATGTTTGATTTCTTTGTTAAGAGACTCAATGAGGTTTGTCGAATACATGCTGTGCCAAATCTGGTAGGGAAACTGATAAAAAGTTAAAAGATTATCCGTCTTCTCCAGACTTTCCATGACTTTCCTATACTTTGGTTTCCATTCGGCGAGAAAGTCCTCTAAAGCTTGTCCTGCCATTTCTAAATTTTCAGCACGATAAATCATTATAAATTGCCCCAGAATAACCGCTCTATCTGCTCGTTTCACTTTACTAGCTAGATTTCGACTAATATGAATTAAGCAACATTGTTGTTTAGCTAATGGGTGAGCCTGACTGATAATCTGCTCAAGCCCCTTAAAGCCATCTGTAACTACAAGAGAAATCTGTTGGATTCCTTGGTTTTGAAGCTTGTCTAACAGGGTGGACCAAGAAGCATTGTTTTCTTGAGGCAACTGTGCATAGCATATCTCTATGCGACTAAAGTCGCTAGAGCTATCCTAATTGCGCACCGCCAGTTCTCATAGAAAAAAACACCTTGCAAGATGCAAAGTGTTTTCGTTTGTATTCTGCTGTCCAGTAACGAATTAACGTTTACTAAATTGTGATGCTTTACGGGCCTTTTTCAAGCCTGGTTTCTTACGCTCAACTTTACGTGAGTCACGTGTAAGAAGTCCTGCGCGTTTCAATGAATCGCGGAAGTCTGGGTCTACTTGAAGAAGGGCACGAGCGATACCGTGACGGATAGCTCCTGCTTGACCAGCGTATCCACCACCTACAACGTTAACGAGAACGTCGTATGAACCTACAGTTGAAGTAACTGCAAATGGTTGGTTGATGACAAGACGAAGGTCAGCGTGTGGGATGTACTCTTCAACATCTTTTTTGTTAACAGTGATTTTACCAGTTCCTGGAACAAGGCGAACGCGTGCAACAGCGTTTTTACGACGTCCAGTACCTGCATATTGTGCTTGTGACATACTTTATTGTTCCTTTCCTTAGATAAGTCCTGAAATATCAAGAACTTCTGGTTGTTGTGCAGCGTGAGTGTGCTCAGCTCCAACGAATACTTTCAATTTCATACCTTGAGCGCATCCAAGAGTATTGTGTGGAAGCATACCTTTAACTGATTTCTCGATCAAACGAACTGCGTTTTTAGAACGAAGTTCACCAGCAGAGATTTGTTTCAATCCACCTGGGTGGTTTGAGTGAGTGTAGTAGATCTTATCAGTTGCTTTTTTACCAGTCAATTTAACTTTTTCAGCATTGATAACGATTACGAAGTCACCTGTATCAGTGTGTGGTGTAAATGTTGGTTTGTTTTTTCCGCGAAGTACGCTAGCAACAACTGCTGAAAGGCGTCCAAGAGGTACATCAGTTGCGTCAACAACGTACCATTTGCGTTCTACTTGGCCTGGTTTAGCCATGAATGTAGTTTTGTTCATGATTTCTCCTATATGAATATCGTTTTTGTTTACAGGGCGGATGTTCCGGTCCGCGGGGTATTTGAAAGGTTCCGGGGCCTTACAAATGGGGTAAACAATACCGCCTACTATTGTATCAAAATTATCAGATAAAAGTCAAGCGGTTGGGAAAATATTTTTTATTTCTGCCAGATTTTCAATCTTCTTTCTGCCTTCTCCTGAGTGATGACTTGAAAACCTTTAGAGAAGAGGAAAATAGCACAAGTCAAAAATAGAGTGACAATGATATAATTAACCACAAGACCATGGTCTCCCACCAATGGTGGTTTTGTCATAAAACCGTAATCTCCACCCGTCAATAAATTGACTATAAAAATCAAACCATTAAGTAAAGAGGTCAGTATAAGAATACCTTTGAAATCCAACAGACGAGCATCGTAGTTGTTTAAAAGATAAATCAAGGAATTTCCAAGAAGGGCTAGATGTCCGAAAATAAAGGACAAAATAACGATGTGTGGGAAAGAGTAAGCGTCTGGTATTGGATAAACAAAGGCTGCAATCGTCCCGAAGGTTCCAAGCAAAGCAAAATATTGTTTGGTTTTTGAAACACCTGGCAGTAGTAGAACTACAAACATGGCTAATCGACAATGATAAAAAGGCAAGCTTTCTGACAGTGGGAACTGATTGATCCAATACCAGCTGTAAAGCGAGATTAACTGTATTGCCTGTATAATCTGGAAGAATCGTTGACAAACCTTATTATCACGATAGCGATAAGCAAGATAAATTGTCAAAAACAGTAAGGCAAATGTGCTTGCGTACCAAGTAAATCCAAATTGGGGTGGTTCCGTCGGATGGGTGGTAAATAAAGCATCCCAAATATTCATATAACTTTCCTCATTTTCATATAAGCAGGCCTCTTACTTATCTCCATAGAGCCTAGCTTACATTTATTTCTTATAGTTTTGTGTTCAAAAGAAGCTATCGGCCTTAAGATAAAGCAAAGCTTCTAATCGATATATTGTTCCCGCTCACCCTTATAGACCTGCCATAGAATCTCCATTTGTTCCTTGGTTATTCTTTTTTCAGATAAGGGAGGGAGAGCCGAAATGTCGAAAAATCCTAATTCAGCAACTTCTTGATTTTCTTGAAAGTCCCCATCCAATAGTCGACAATCAAATACAAACTTGGCATACTGCTTACTCTGCATTTGAAAGCGATTGGTATCAAAAATAGCCAATAAAGAGCCTACTTCTGCAAAAAAGCCTGTTTCTTCCTGAACTTCTTTTCGGATATTTTCCTTAGGCGAATAGCCTACTTCACCAAAGCAACCAGGTAATGCCCAAGTATCTTCTCCTTGTCCCCTAACCAAACAAATCTTCTGGTCTTGAACAATCCAAGCCCGCACATCCATCAAGGGAGTTGCATAGCTACCTGTTGGTTTTAAAATTGCAGTCAATTCCTCTTGATTGAGCTCTGTTTGATCCTGCAAAACACTCCATAAAATCTGACGTAAATCCTCATAACGTTCACGATCAAATGGATCCTTTGTATAGGTCAATCCAGTATCGGTAATCGCTAACATTCTCTGCATAGCTTTGGCGAAATCAGTTGTGCTCATTTTCTAGACTTTCTACTAGCTTGGCTAGATTCATAGAGTTGGAACCTTTAAGTAGAATTTGGTCATTTGCACCAAGACTTTCCTTGACCTGCTTAACCATGGCTTCAAATTGGTCTTCCTCAGCTGTTTTCTTGAAGTAGTAAACATGGCCGATGGGGAACATTTGACTGGCTAATTGAGCCAATTCAGCAATGTCTTCACCGTAGAAAATAACGGTATCAAGGGCATCGGGTGTAATGCTCAAAATCATTTGATTGTGGAGTTGAACAGACTGGTCTCCAAGTTCTTTCATGTCCGCTAGAACTGCAATTTTCTTGCCACCTTCATTAGCTGGGATAGCAGAGAAAGTTTCTAAAATCAACTTCATAGCAGTTGGGTTGGCATTGTAAACATCTGATAAGATGTCTGCTCCATTGGCAGCCTTTTTCCACTCGGTACGATTGCGGGTCAATTCTAGATTCTGGAAGGCTTGAGCAATCTGCTCCTCAGTCACTCCTTCTTGCAGGGCAACATAAGAAGCAATCATAGCATTAGTCGCATTGTACTTACCTGTTACTGGTAAATCAAAGGATTTCTCCAAGAAATTAGCCTTAAAACTCAAGCTATCCTTGCGCTCAATTAAGTCTGTAATTTCGAGTTCTGCACCCGGACCAAAACGAACTACCTTTTGGTCAGCAGGTAGATAATCCTCTACAATGGGATCAGCTGGCGCCAAGAGCAAGCTACCGTTCTCCATTCCATCAGCAATCTGTAATTTACCTTTGGCAATCTCAGAACGATCCTTGAAGAAGGCCAAATGTGCTTCTCCGACCAGAGTCACAATAGCTGTTTTCGGATGAGCCAGTTCAGATAAAAGATGAATATCTCCCAAGTGATCCTGTCCCATTTCCAAGACTAACTTCTCAGTATCATCCGGCATATGGAGAACTGTATACGGCAGTCCAATCTCGTTATTGTAATTTCCTTGCGTTTTGTAGGTTTTGTAGCTTGTAGAAAGTAAATGAGCCAACATATCTTTGGTCGTTGTCTTCCCATTTGAACCTGTAACAGCAAAGACATCTACTCCTGTCTTTTGAAGGTAATAAGCTGCAAGAGCTTGAAAGGCTGTCAAAACATCCTCTACTAAAATGTAAGGATGACCTGCTACTTCCTTCTCTGACAGGGTTACAGTAGCGCCGTTTTCAAAAGCCGTCTCGATAAAGTCATGACCATCACGCGCCCCCTTGAGTGGCACAAATAAATCACCAGGTCCAATCAAACGACTATCAAACTCTGCCTTAACTAGTGGACTGTCCGCATAGCTTGTCACATCATTTTTTGCACCGACAACACGCGCAACTTCGTGAATCGTAAGTTTCATGTTTACTCCTTTAAAAAGGGGCAGGGAGTTTTGCCCCGCCCTTATAGCTATCTTTATAATAGATGCGCTTCACGCTTGTTAAAGCTTTCTTTAGCAAGCTCCACCAAACGCTCGATTAGTTCTGGATAGCTAATCCCCATATTGTCCCAGAGCAATGGATACATAGACCACTGGGTAAATCCTGGCATGGTATTGAGCTCATTTAGGAAAACTTCTCCCTTATCTGTATAGAAGAAATCACAACGTGAGAGACCAAGCCCGCCAATAGCACGGAAGGCAGCTTCTGCATTTCTACGCATGACTGCTACTACATTATCACTGATCTTGGCTGGAATATCCATCGTAATCTTGTTATCAATGTATTTTGCTTCGTAGTCATAGAAGGCTACGTCCTTGACAACTTCACCAGGTATAGTGCTCTTGACATCATAGTTTCCTAAAAGTCCAACTTCGATTTCACGCGCATTGACGCCTTGCTCTACCAAGACACGACTATCATATTTAAAGGCGAGTTCGAGAGCTTGATGGAGTTCCTCTTTATTTTCAGACTTAGAAATACCAACACTAGAACCCATATTGGATGGTTTAGTAAAGACTGGATACCTTAATTTTTCTTCAACTTCTGCAATCTTAGAAGCCAAGTCATCCCCTTCAACGATGGCTACATAAGGGACTTGGGCAATCCCAGCAGATTCCAAGACACGTTTAGTCGTGATTTTGTCCATAGCAAGGCTTGAAGACAAGATGTTGCAACCGACATAAGGCATTTTCAAGACTTCTAGGAAACCTTGAACGGAACCGTCTTCTCCCATAGGTCCATGAAGAACTGGAAAAACAACTGCGCTTTCTTCGTAGATGGCACTTGGAGCAATTTTCTTGTCCCAATCAATCGTTTCATTGGTCATGAGACGTTCATCTTGGCCAGGAGTTTGGGTAAATTCTTGGGTTTTGATGAAATCACCAGACTGGCTGATAAAGAAAGTTTTGACTGCAAAATGGTCATAGTTAACCGCACGCATGACACTCTCAGCTGACAACACAGACACTTCACGCTCTGCACTGCGTCCACCATATAATAGAATAATTGTTTGTTTCATATGATTGTCCTATTTCTACTAGAATACTCGCCTTTTAGTATATCACATTTGTTTATTTTTTTAAACTTGAATAGCACAAAAGAGACTGGATTAAAAATAAATCCAGTCTCTTGATTTCTTAAAGTCTTATCTGCTAACTAATTACCCGTTCTATATCCTTACAGACTAAAGTTCGGTACGATTTTCAATGGCTCTTAGGAGCGTTACTTCGTCCGCATATTCGATATCAGCTCCGACTGCTAGACCTCGTGCTAGACGAGTGACCTTAATCCCTGCAGGTTTAAGAAGTCGAGAGATATACATGGAGGTCGCCTCACCATCTGCTGTTGCATTAGTGGCCACGATAACCTCTGAAACTTCGCTATCCATGAGGCGAGTCATGAGACTTTTGAGATTGATATCATCGGGACTAATCCCATTCATAGGGGAAATCAAACCGTGTAAAACATGGTAAAGTCCGTGGTATTCCTGGATGTTTTCCATAGCAGCAACATCTCGGCTATCCTCCAGAACCAGAATCGTAGACTGGTCACGGCTAGGATCGGTACAGATAGAACAAGGATCATCATCTGTCAAGCGTCCACAAATAGAGCAATAGGTCAATTCTCGCTTGGCTGCAAGAAGATTTTTTGCAAATTCATTGACGTCATCATCCGACATCCCAATAGTATAAAAGGCCAGTCGGGTTGCTGTCTTAATCCCGATACCTGGAAGTTTAGAATAACTGTCAATCAGCTTTGCTATAGGTGTTGGGTAAAGCATGGCTTCCTTTCTAATTCATTGGATGGTGTTGATTATATAAATTGATAATGTCGCGAGCAATTGCTGGCCCAACATTTTTGGTTAAATTGGTATTATGAGGAAAGACTACTGCAACTGCAATTTGAGGATTTTCTGTTGGAGCATAGGCCACGGCATTGGTATTATTAGCTTCTTGACCACCAGCTACATAGCTTTCAGCTGTACCGGTCTTACCACTGATAGAAACAGTGGCGCCATCTGAAAACGCCCGTCCTGTCGTTAGGGGACTAGTTCCATGCGATACTTGGTAAAATCCTTGGTGCAGGATAGACATGTCAGACTCAGAAATATTAATCTTATTCATTTCTGTGCTGTCCGTTTGCTTAATGAGTTCTCCCAAACCACCTTGTTCATTGTTGTCGTAGACTCCTTCCACGATATGAGGAGCTAAGCGGACACCATTATTGGCAATAGTTGCTACATA
Organism: Streptococcus sp. CL9.43; assembly: GCF_049737935.1. Lineage (NCBI taxonomy): Bacteria > Bacillati > Bacillota > Bacilli > Lactobacillales > Streptococcaceae > Streptococcus > Streptococcus sp. CL9.43. Next base: position 59,463 of record NZ_JBKOTS010000003.1, read on the forward strand.
CTGAGCTAACTGCATCGGTGTGTAGTTGTCGAACTGTCCAAAGGCATTATTTAGATAGTTGGCCAAATCATAGTCTTTAGGGATAAATCCTGTTGATTCCTCGGGCAAGTCAATACCTGTAGAAGCACCCAAACCATACTCACTAAAAGTCGCGCGTAGTTTTCCCATGGCAGACTCAAGTTGGTTGGTTTTGACTGTCATATTTGGTTGATAGGTCTGACCCATCATTCCTAGCGCAGTTTGAACCATGTAGGCATTAGATGAATATTCTAGAGCCTCAACGGCTGTAACCGGAAAGGAACTGTAATAAGGGGTATACCAGGAATTGATAGGCGCAGAACCTTGGAAGACGATTGGTTGATCTGTCAAGGTTTGATTTCCTGACAAGACCCCATTTTCCCAACCTGAACTGATGGTAGCTGCCTTAACGACAGATCCTGGTACGAAGACATTGGTTACTGTACCAAGTGAGTCTGGTGTCAAGTCTCCTGTTTCTAGATTGTGTTTTATTCCTGACATTGCCAATACAGCACCTGTCTTAGGATTAAGGGCTACTGCATAAACACCTTCTGAGTATTTAGCACCACCATTTGTAAGTTCAGAATTAAAATAACTCTTCAAAAGGCTGTCTACGCTATCTTGGAAGGACAAATCAATGGTTAATTTGATGTTTTTCCCCTTGCTACCTTCTTCGATATTTTCTACGCTCTCCATGTCTCCGTGCTTATCCAAATGGATTTCCTTGACGGTCCGTTTCCCTTGCAAGACCTCTTCGTATTGCTTTTCAAGATAGGAAGTCCCGACTCGGTCATTGAGCGAATAGCCTTTTTTCAAATAAGTGTCTACTTCTTCTGCTGGAAGACCGGATTTTTCACTAGAAACAGTTCCGACAATAGATGAAAGAGAGGTTTCTAAGACTTTTCGGTCCCATGAAGTAGAGATGGAAATACCTGGTAATTCCTTAGAAGCAGATGCAATCACAGCTACCTGTGTATCACTTAATGGATCGGTTTGAATATTCCCGGTCGCAAAATTAGCAACTGCATTGAGCTGGTTAAAAAGGTAGATAATCTTCTTTTCATCCTCTGAATAGTTCAGCTGATCAGAAGTGATACTCTCAGCGGCATTGTTATAAAGTTGAGCTTCAGATAGCTGATTGCCATCTGAATCATACCGTTTATCTTTTGGAAGAGCTTCAACTGTTTTCTTATAAGCTTCGGCATCCGCCAAGTAGTAGTCTGCCATTTGTCGGTCCGTCAACTCTGGAGAGGTGACTGTGACATAGGTCAACAATTTTTTAGAAATATCCTTCAAATCAGCCGCAGTCATCTTATTGCTTCGTGTAAAGGAAACAACTTGTTTAACGGTATTTTGGACTAAAGGTTTCCCTGTTGCATCATAGATTTCTCCGCGAGCAGAACCCATGGTTACTCGAGTTTGGCTAGCAGAAGCGAGTTTGTTTTCATAAAAATCCTTATGAAGAACTTGCATATAAAGCAAACGACCAATAATTGCTAAAAAGAGCAAGATGACGATTGCAAATAACAAATTAAGCCGTGTCGGTATCGAGTGGCTATTGAATTTTCTCATACACATCAATCTCATTTCTAATCAAAATCACACTCTTCATTGTACCATAATTTAGGTAGAAAATTATGGAAAAAGAAAAGACTTTTCCTTTTTGGTCCAAAAATTAGTTTCTATGATATAATGGTAGTAAACGCTATTTTATTTGTTGGATTTGTCAAAGTAATTTTGGCAAATAGCTATAAAAGGAGTTCCATGAATAAGCAAGATATCTCTACGATTATCGACCTTCACTTTGAAGAGATGACCGATTTAGAGCAAGAAATTGCCCGCTATTTTCTGCAGGCAGATACTATAAACGATGACTTATCCTCTCAGCAAGTTACTCAAAAACTTCATATTTCCCAGGCAGCGCTCACTCGTTTTGCCAAGAAATGTGGTTTTAAGGGCTATCGAGAGTTTATCTTCAAATACCAACAACAAAAAGACACTCTTTCTGCTCCTCAACAGGATATGAATCCTTTGACTCAACGAGTTCTCAGAAGTTATGCAAATGTGCGAGATTTTTCTCAAGGATTGATTGACGATGAGCAGTTGGAACGTGTAGCTCAGATGATTGAGCAATCCGAACGAGTGTATTTTTTCGGAACTGGGAGTTCTGGTCTAGTCGCACGTGAGATGAAGCTACGTTTTATGAGATTGGGTGTCGTCTGTGAAGCCTTAACAGATCCAGACGGTTTTGCCTGGACGACTAGTATCATTGATGAAAAATGTTTGGTCTTTGGTTTTTCCCTCTCAGGAACAACACCGTCCATCATCGATAGCCTATTAGATGCCCAGGACATGGGAGCTAAGACGGTTCTATTTACAAGTTCACCGAATAAGGATACTCAAGCCTTTACAGAAACTATTTTAGTCGCAGGTCAAAACCAAGCCTCTTATATCCAACGAATTTCTGCTCAGATTCCAATGCTGATTATCATTGATTTACTCTACGCTTATTTCCTAGAGATTGATCGTGAAAGTAAAGAAAAAATCTTTAATAGCTATTGGGAGAATAATAGACTGAATGGTTATCGTAGAAATCACAGAAAGGGAAAATCCTAAATTGATTTTAACAATTTAGGATTTTTTATCATTCAAAATTTTTTGTATAAAATCTCGATAGACATTTATCTATACTCGCTAATTTTTCTAAAATAATTCAGCTTTCATCACTCGAATCGTAGCTTCTGAAGCAAAACCAAGAAGGGCATTGTCAGAAATGCTAGTCATTTTCACTTTGAAGTCAAAGATTGAATCAGCTTGCTCTGTAAAGTCGATCGTTGGAATCGTGATTGTTTTCTCAGTTTCACCATCTTGGAAGGTTAGGTCAGCTGTTGTGTCCTTGTACACTTTACCATGAACCCCTGTTCCTGGCTCTGTTACAACATGGACTGTTGCTGTTCCTTTGCTACCACCAACACGCTTAATTGTTACAGTAACCGGTTGACCTTTTTGAACTTCATAGGTCGTTTCTTTCATCTCAAACATACCTTTACCAGCATTGTTGAGCGTGTAGATACCTTCCGTTGCAATAGCTTTACCAGTTTTGTTAACGAGTTTGATGGTATGTTCACCTGGAGCCAAGTCTTCAGTTTCATAAACCATCTGGCTACGTTTACGAGCTGCATTATTGGTTTGTACGTCTGCAACCTTTTGACCATCCACGTAAACGGACATTTCACCGTGGTTTGAATCAACTGTAGACACTACATATGCTTTTGTTCCAGTGAAACGGTATGTAACACTAGCATCTTTTTGGTTAGTCCACATAGATGTTCCGCGGACGCCTTCAGATTCATCATACCAAGTTGTATTCTCTTTATCAGCAGTTGTATTTGAATGGTAATCTAGTCCTAGAGGGTAACCATCTGTTTTCTCGATACTACTTGGTGTCTTATAAACAGAGAAGTTTGTCAAGATTGGAGTCGCTTGTGCACCAGTAATGGTTACACGAATCTTTTGCGTCTCTACTGGTTGACCTTGGATAAGACGACGATAGCCAACAGTCGAACCTTCACCGTATGGTACCCAACGTCCATTAAGTTCAACTTCAACCTTGAAGCCAGAGATACGTTGACCCTTAGCGATATCTTCTTTGAGTTCGACTACGTCAAAACGTCTCTTTTGTCCAAGATCGACAGTAAATTCACCTGTCTTAGCATCATTTGCTAGTGCCCAGCTCGTATCATCCTTACCATCTGTCAAATGACTTGCTTGATACAAGTGATTCTTACGAGTAGAACTTGCAGTTACAGTTGCACCCTTAGCGAAGTCAGTCGCATACATTTGATCCAAGGTTGCTCGGAATTCTTGCAAGCGAGCGACATCTGCTTCTGCGAATTTACCTTCTTTATTAGGTGGAATATTGAGGAGAAGTGGCGTTCCACGACCAACAGACTTGAAGTAGATATCCATCAAATCTTTGATTGATTTTGGCTGTTGATTGTCATGGTAGAACCAACCTGAACGGATAGAAACGTCTGCTTCACCAACTGAGTACATGTCTCCTTCTGGATCTCCATGGTTGAGATATTCATTCTTCACATCATCAGTGATTTTAGCTTTCCTGACCTTATGCCAAACCGGATCTCCGGCGATACCACGTTCATTACCGATCCAACGGACACTTGTCGGTTGAGCAGAGAAGATAGCGATATCTCCTTCAGTTTCCTTGATGTACTTGAACCACTCATCAAAGGTATAAGTTACTTTTTGAGCTCCGCTACCACGCGCACCGTCCATCCAAACTTCGATAAACTTACCTTTGTTTCCGTATTTAGGATTGCCAAGGATTTCCTTGAGTTGGTTGAGGTAGTATTCGTTGTACTCTTTCTCAGTTGCAACACGATATTTAGGATGGTTGGCATCCCATGGTGATAGGTAAACACCCATATTCATGTCATACTTAGTCGCTGATTTAGAGATCTCTTCGAGAAGGTCTCCCTTACCATCTTTCCACGGACTAGCAGCGACCGTATGGTCTGTATATTTAGATGGATAAATCACAAATCCGTCATGGTGTTTTACAACCATGATTGTTCGTTTGAACCCAGCATCCTTCAAAGTCTTAATCCACTGATCTGTATCAAGGTTAGTTGGATTGAAGTACTGAGGATTTTCTCTACCGTTCCCCCACTCAGAGTTAGTATAGGTGTTCATACCATAGTGGATGAAGGCAGCCAATTCTTCCTTGTGGTAGTCCAATTGAGCCTTGCTTGGAAGTGGACCGTAAGCAGCAATTTCTGTTTCTTGATCCTCAAGGGAGCTTACTTTACTGTTATATTTTTCTTGTTGATTATAGGTCAATGATTGCTCTCCTTTAGTTCATATCTATTGGTATTACTGATATATATTTGAATTAACTTAAATATACTATATCGAAGTCAAAAATGCAAGATACCTTGCCAGCAGTAAGCAAGTTAGTATTTGCCTTTATTTAAAAATCCTAAATTGGCAAGGCCAATTTAGGATTGTTTTGTTTTGAAATGATAATAAGCACCGAGCATGCCAGCAGTATTCTGATGGTGGGCAAATTCAAGTCGAGTCTTGTCTGCTAAGCTTGGAACAAGCGAATCTTTCAAAGCCTTACGGATTTTTGGTTTCAAAATTGCTTCTTGCCCCATGATCCCACCACCAAGGATGACAACTTCTGGATTGGCAACATAACAAATATTTGCGAGACCCTTACCAAGGTAATCCACCATACGGTCAATCCCCTCCATACAGAGTTTATTGCCTTCGGTAGCTTCTTTGAAAATTCTGCGACCGTTCCACTGTTCCACTTCATCTCCATGTGCATCAGCCACATACTTAACAAGAGCTGTCGTAGACGCTAAGTCCTGGAAGGCTCCATCCTGCATGTGCAGATAACCAACTTCACAGGCAGAATTACTAAAGCCATGGAAAACTTGCCCATCAATGATTAAGCAACCACCGATACCAGTCCCAATCGTCAAGCAAAGGGTAATACTTGCACCCTTTCCTGAACCAGAGACAGCTTCAGCAAGCCCTGCACAGTTAACATCATTTTCAATTTCACAAGGAATGTTAAAGCTTTCTTCAATTTCCTTTTTAAATTTGGTTCCGGCATAATTTGGAATCTGTGGACCAGCGTAGAAAATCTCACCCTTATCAGGATCAACCATTCCCGCCGAGGAAATTGCTACACCTGACACTGGTCCTTTTTCTAGATAGCTAGCTACGATATCTTTTGTTTTCTGTAAGATGTGTGGACCACCCTTGTGAGCCTCAGTCGCTACTTCGTTAGACTCTACAAGTTGTCCATCCTGATCAATTAAACCATATTTGATATTAGTTCCACCAATATCAATTGCAACGTAATTAGTCATAAAGCCTCCTATTGATTAGAGGAAACGCTCCTTAGATTCACGAATCAATTGAGCAGCTGCTTCTACAACTGGACGATCTTCTTCGGTCACTGGTGTAAGTGGAGAACGAACTGATCCGATGTTAAGTCCTTCATTGATTTTCAAGACTTCTTTGATAACGCCGTACATATTTCCATGAGCTGCAGTTAATTTACCGATGATAGAGTTGATAGCGTATTGCAATTCACGTGCTGTTTCTAGGTCTTTATCCGCAATCAATTGGTTGAGTTTCAAGAAGAGTTCTGGCATAGCACCATAAGTACCACCGATACCAGCTTTTGCTCCCATGAGACGTCCACCTAGGAATTGTTCGTCTGGACCATTAAAGACGATATGATCATCACCACCAAGACTTACAAAAGTTTGAATATCTTGAACTGGCATTGAAGAGTTTTTAACACCGATAACACGTGGATTTTTCAACATTTCTGTATAGAGACTTGGAGTCAAAGCGATACCTGCCAATTGAGGAATGTTGTAAATAACGTAATCTGTGTTTGGTGCTGCAGCACTGATGTCGTTCCAGTATTTTGCTACTGAATATTCAGGCAAACGGAAGTAAATTGGTGGAATTGTTGCGATAGCATCCACTCCCAAACTTTCTGCATGACGAGCGAGTTCGATACTATCTTTTGTATTGTTACAAGCAACGTGAGCAATGATAGTCAATTTACCTTTAGCAACTGCCATAACTTCTTCCAAGATCAATTTACGGTCTTCTACACTTTGGTAGATACATTCACCTGAAGAACCGTTGACATAAAGCCCTTGAACACCTTTATCAATAAAGTATTGTACCAAGGCACGAGTACGTTCTGGGCTAACTTCACCCGCATCATCATAACATGCGTAGAAGGCAGGAATGACACCTTCATATTTTTTTAAATCTGACATAGATTTCTCCTAAGATTTCTTTTTTCTGCTTTGAGCAGATGATTTTTTACTATTTTAGTATACACCTTGTAAAAAGCGCTTTCAATACATCTTAGCCACTTAGATTTTAATTTCTATTCATCTCCCATAGCTTTTCTTGTTTGAAAGTAGTTTCATATCGTTTTCAATCTGCTTGATATTTAGCAAACAATTTTTCCATTAATCCAACTTGGCAAAAGGCAAGAAGACCAAAGCCAAAGAGTAGAAATGCTGAACCACCAAGCACTAGAGTAAAGCCTGATAGATAGAGAAGCATAATGATTAACAAAATAATCGCAAGCATCAAGAAGAACCAAACGAAGTTAAAACTTACCAAAAGTAAGCCCTTTTGGAGCACTTCTTTCCAAGTTAATTCATAGCGTGCAGCAATTGGATAGCTAGCCAACATAACTAGTGTTAAAAATATCAGAATTCCCAAGCAAATAGCTTTAATGAGCTGAAAGGCAACACCAGTTTGACTCCAAAATAGTGATAAGTCAATCACACTGATCAAAAAGATTCCTAATTCCAGCAAACCTAACTGAAAACCTAATTTCAAATTTTGCTTAAAGGCTCTAATATAGATTTTGAAAACAGGAATACGACGGCTGCGCTTCACTTCAAAGATTGTCTGATAGAGACTGATTTTAGCTACTCCAATAGTTACAATAGGTAAACAAGACACAACAAAGAGTAGGTTAACCGTCACGATATCTAAAACTTTCTCGCAAAAACGCATCAGAAAGTTATCCGTATCGAATGCCGCTTTTATCAATCCAGATCCTTTATGTGCCATTGTTTCTCCTCCTAACTGACTAATCGATTAAAATTTTAAATAAATATTTGCGAACTTTATCTTCCATACCTGCATAACCGTTAGGCTGATGAGGTTCTCCTGGGAAGAAAACTGCAAAATTGTGATATCCCAACAAGAGTGGGTATTGTTCGTGACAATGAACAAAGCCAATATCGCTAGCTTCATCAAAGGCTACAGCCTCATCTTTTATACGAGAACCGTAGCTAGAATACTCATGTCCTTCAACTAACAAATGTAAGTCTGCATAGTTTTTATGATGCTCAAAGCGATCATTTTCTTCTTTGTTGAGAACATTTTCTTGCACAACTAAGAAGACCTTATCTCCATCAATATCGTATTTCCCTAATTCAAAGTTATCTTTACGATGCTCATAGAGATAATCGATGGCCTTATCGAGATTTGGGTGAATTCCCTTGTAAAAGCTAATGTTTTTTAAATCATCAAAAATCATAGTAATTTCCTTTACCTGATTGTTATCTTCAGACACAAAATGTCTAGCCAGTAAGTTTATAAGTGTCTAACAAAACTTCGTGAAGTAACCAACTCCTCTCCATTTTGTAGACACTTATATATCCTGTATTCTCTTAGTCTATCAACTATACTTCTGCATACTGATAAACAGATTGTACTATATTCAATTTTCGCAGAGTATTAACCTTTAACGGCTCCCATAGTAATACCTTGAGTGAAGGATTTTTGGAAGACAAGGAAGACTGTTACGATTGGCACAGCTGCAAGAGCAGCCCCTGCCATAATTAAACCATAGTTGGTTGCCATCTCAGCCTGCATAGTCGCAACCCCGAGTGAGATGGTCAAGTTGTTACGAGATGTCAACATAACCAACTGCATAAAGTAGTCATTCCATGTATTGATGAAGGTAAAGATTGCAAGAGCTGCAAATCCTGGCTTCACGATTGGGAAGGCTACGCTCCAGAAAGTACGAATCTCACCACATCCATCAATCTTAGCAGATTCGAGCAATTCTGTTGGAATGTTTTCACTGAACTGTTTCATGAGGAAGACCCCAAATGGCCATCCGATTAAAGGCAAGATAACCGCCCAAAGAGTGTCATGGATTCCCATGAAGTTGACGATACGTACCAATGGTACTAGGACAACTTGTTTTGGAAGAGCCATGGCAGCGATAAAGATAGCGAATAGAATGCGTTGTCCATAGAAACGTTTCTTAGCCAATACATAACCTGCTAGGGAAGAAGTTGCACAAACCAAGAACATAGTTACCAATGAAATGAAGACTGAGTTCCACATCCATTGTAAGGCTGGGTTTTGCACCATCAATTGTTGGAAGTTCTCCATTGTTGGAGCTTTAGGGAACCATTGTGGTGGAATCATAATGGTATCTGGTTGTGATTTGAATGCACCTGTCAAAATCCAGTAGAATGGAAAGATAAACAGTACAGTCAATAAAAGCAAGAAGATGGTTGAAATAACAGTGAAAGCTGTTAAAGGTTTCTTTTGTGTAGATTGCATAGCTGTCTCCTTTCTATTAATATTCTACGTCGTTTCCAAGTACTTTAAATTGAACAAAGCTGACAATTGCGATCATAACTGCCAAGAATACACCAATAGTATTGGCATAGCCATACTCAGTCAATTGGAAGGCTTTCTCGTATAGGTAGTACATAAGTGTACTTGTTGAGTAGTTTGGACCACCTGAAGTCAAAAGCTGAATCAAAGCGAAACACTGGAATGAGTTGATGGTTGTAATGATTGCGATATAAAGAGTTGTTGGAAGGAGGCTTGGCCATTTAATCTTCCAGAAAACTTGTAACTCAGTAGCTCCGTCGACACGCGCCGCTTCAACAAGTGAGTTATCAATATTACCCATTGCAGCGATGTAAAGGATGATTGGCTGACCAACTGATGTTGTCAAAAGAATAATCATAATCGCCATCAAAGCCCAGTTTTTATCACCCAACCAAGAAATGTTTTGGCTAATGATATGGCTTGACTTAAGTACGAAATTCAAAATACCTGATAGAGGATCATAAATCCATTTCCATACAACCGTTACAGCAACACTACCTGTTACAACAGGAAGGAAGAATACGAAACGATAGAAGGATCTAGCAACTGCATTTTGTTGGTAAGTTTGTGATGCCACAAATAGTGAGAAGAGTACAACGACTGGTACAGAACCGATAACTAAGATTACGGTATTAATCAAAGATTTTGTAAAGACAGGGTCTTTAAACATGCGGATGTAGTTGTCCAATCCCACAAACTCAAAGCTAGTCATCGAGTAGTTAAAGAAACTAGTGATGAATCCCATGATCATTGGAGCTAGGACAAAGACGATAAAGAAGATTAATACTGGTGCTAAGAATGCATAAGAAACAATTGTTTCTCTCATGCGAATTTTATTGACTTTCACAGTCGGCACCTCACTTTCAAATAGTTTTTGTTTTTTGATTGTTATCTGACATTGATGTAAAATCAAAATGAAATTTTTTCCAAGAAAAGCCTATGTAAGAACTTCATTTTAATTTTGACCTGTCAGTTCCTTACTTTTTTTAAACAAAACCCCCCTTTTCGTACACAGATGTGCACAGGGAAAAGGGGGTGATTTTACTTTTTATTTAGGGCTTATTATTTAGCTGCTTTTTTGATTGTTTCATTCGCTTTTTCAGTGAATGTCTTCAAAGCTGCAGCAGGTTGTTCGTCACCGTTAGACACTGATTGCAACATTGGGAACCATAGAGTTCTCATTTCAGCAAATCCGTCGATTGTGTTGTAGTATGGAGAGTAGTATTGAGTCCAACTACTGATTGTTTCCATACGTTTGTCGTCGTAAAGTTTTCCAAATGAAGTGCGAACTGGGAAGGCACCTGTACGAACTACGTCTTTAGGACCCCACTCTTTATCATCTGCGATGAATTGGATGAATTTCTTAGCAGCAGCAACTTTCTTTTCATCCTTGTTGTTAAATACTGCAAATCCGTTTACAAGGTACTCAAGAGCTGGTTTGCCTGAATCAGATGGGAATGGTACTTCTACCACTTCAACTTTACTTGCTTCCAAGAGTTTAGCTTGGATACCGTTTTGAGCTGGTGCCCAAAGGATTGTGTATGATGTTTGACCGTTTGCAAAGTTTTGGATGTCTGCTCCACCGTCAAATTGTGAACCGTTGTTCAACAAACCATCTTTAATCCAGCTAGTTGCTTTTTCAAGACCTTTGACGAACTTAGGATCGTCAGTTGTGTATTTAGTAACTTCTTTGTCTGTTACAGAACCGCCGTATAGGTTAGCGATGAAGGCACGTGTTCCTTGGTCTCCCCCTTGACCAGAACTGAACAATGAACCTGGAGTGTATCCTTTGTCTTTAAGTGCTTTCAAGACTTTTTCAAAATCATCTGTTGTCCAACCTTCTTTAACAAGGTTAGCTACACCAGCATCTTCCAACATTTTCTTGTTCATAGCCATGTAGAATGGTGCAGAACTGATTGGATACATGTATGCTTTATCACCAGCTTTACTTGCTTGAATGATGTTTTCATTGTTAACATCTTTAACAAATTCATCTGTAAAGAGGTCATTCAACTCAGCTAATTTACCATTTTTACCGTAATTAATGATACGACCTGGTGCATCGAAAAGTACATCTGGAGCAGTTCCAGCTTCAATAGCTGTCGTGATTTTTTCTGGACCAGATTTGAAGTCGATTGTTTCTAGTTTAACTTTGATATCTGGGTTTGCTTTTTCGAAAGCTTCGATGATAGATTTTTCATAAGTTCCTACACCGTCACCAGATTTTTCTTGAGTGAAGACTGGGAAAGCCCACCAAGTGATTTCAGTTTTCCCTGCATCACTTGCAGCGTCTTTTTTAGCGTCTGATTTGCCACAAGCAGCAAGAGATAGAACAGCAGCACCCGCAAGTACTGTACAAGCTAGTTTTCTAAATTTCATTAGTATTCTCCTAAATGATGATATGCGTATCCGAAACGGATAATGAGTATTGACAACTTTGTATACGTTTACATTTTATTTTACTAATCAACCACTCTCCTCGTGTTTTAATTGTCTTATTTGAGACCTGCAACAAATCGTTCCGTGATCTCTTTTGGTCTAGTAATAGCACCACCAACTACGATGCCTCGCACTCCGTAACCTAGGATTTGCTTAGCCTGTTCTGGTGTATGAATTTTTCCTTCTGCGATGACGTCTACACCTGCATCGCATAGTTTCTTGATGAGTTCAAAATCTGGACCATCCACTTTTGGACTATAAGATGTGTAGCCTGACAAGGTTGTTCCGACAAAATCGATTCCCGCCTCAACTGCTGTTAGTCCTTCTTCAAAGGTACTTGTGTCAGCCATCAAGAGTTGGTTTGGATATTTTTCTTTGATTTGACGGATAAATTCTTGAATCTCTAGGCCATCATGGCGTTCTCTCTTGGTACAATCTAGAGCGATTACCTCAATATCTAGAGCTGCTAGTTCATCAACTTCTTTCATAGTAGCTGTGATGAATGGTTCCTGTGGTGGATAATCACGTTTGATAATTCCGATAATCGGAAGATTTGTGACCTCTTTGATTTCCTTAATATCTCGAACACTATTTGCTCGGATACCGACGGCTCCACCTTGCTCAGCCGCTTTGACTAGCAAGGGCATTACACCTCCCGCTTCTGTATAAAGCGGTTCGTGAGGAAGTGCCTGACAAGAAACGATGATCCCATCTTTAATCTGCTCAATCAAAGCTTCTTTACTGATCTGTGGCATCCACTTTCCTCCTTTTCTTTTTTCTTATGAGCCTATTATATATCATTTTTAAAGCGCTTTCAACAACTTGTGCTAGAATAGATTGAAGTTTCAAAACAATTTTATGAAATAGAATCTCCTGAAAGTAGTTTCAGGGGAAAATACCCGAATTTGAATTGCCTCCCATCCGCTTATTTCCACTAGAATCTTTGCTTTCTGCAAATAAAGAGCCTGTAACGAATGAACGTTACAGACCCTTCTAATATAAGTCTAAACCTTTTTATAGAGACTTTTTAGATTCAATGTTGCCATTAATCTTCTTTTTTCTTAGCCATTCCAAACAAACCGAGAAGCATTCCAACCATTCCTACAGATACTAGAGAAGTTGAAACCTCACTTCCTGTTGCAGGGAGGGTTGGTTGTTGTGCTTGAGCTGCTGGAGCTTGATAGGTCTTGTCTTGCTGTGCTACAAAAGTGACAAGCGATTTTTCTTCAAACTTATATTCCGGAAGTTCGTTTTTGGCTGCTTCAACTGCATATACTCCGCCTGTGAATTCTGAAAGTTCATGCTTAAGGGCTTGAACTGCATTTGCTCCACCTGCAAATTCTGGAAGCTCATGCTTGAGCGCTTCAACTGCGTTTACTCCGCCTGTGAATTCTGGAAGCTCATGCTTAAGGGCTTGAACTGCGTTTACTCCGCCTGTGAATTCTGGAAGCTCATGCTTAAGGACTTGAACTGCATTTGCTCCACCTGCAAATTCTGGAAGCTCATTTTTGAGCGCTTCAACTGCGTTTACTCCGCCTGTGAATTCTGGAAGCTCATGAACTGCAGCTTCGACTGCATTGACACCACCTTCGAATTCTGGGACTTCTACTGTTGGCGCTGCTTCGTCACCTACTGTTCCAATAGGTTCAGTGTACTCAGGGAGCTCTGTTACAGCCGCTTCGTCGCCATTTACACCACCTTCAAACTCAGGGACTTCTACTGTTGGTGCTGCTTCGTCACCTACTGTTCCAATAGCATCAGTATACTCTGGAAGCTCTGTTATAGTTGCTTCTTCGCCATTTACACCACCTGTGGATTCCGGAACTTCTACTGTTGGTGCTGTTTCCTCACCCGCTGTTCCAATGGCTTCTGTATACTCAGGCGCCTCTGTTACAGCTGCTTCGTCACCATTTACACCACCTTCGAATTCTGGGACTTCATGTACTGCCACTTCGTCACCATTGACGCCTCCAGTGAACTCTGGAACTTCATGAATAGCAGGTTCTTTACTATTAATTCCACCAGGAATTCCTGCCTCATCAAGGCTAACTGGCAAATTATGCATGCTCTCAATCGCACCATCAACTATCTCTGTAACTTCTTGGCCAATATCTTCTTTTTTGACAACAAATAGCAGTGTTTTTGTATCGTACTGAGTTAAGAAGGTTGCTAGGTTTCCATTCGCTAATTTAAGAACAGGAGCTTGGTTTACCAAGACTTCTGAATCAAATTCTAGTGCAACAATATTGTTACCCATATCTACTGCACTTTTTACTTTTGCTTTAGTTGGAGCAATCATATCCTTGCTCAAGAAATCCCAGTTGAATTTCTTATAAGACAAAGTATATTCATTTTGATTGGCATCTGCATGCTCATAAAGTAAGCCAAATTCACCATTACCAAGATCTTGCAATGAGTTATAGGCAAATTTACCGCTTTGAATTGGATTGTGTTTAAGCCAAGTTAATTCTCCGTTAGCTTCCACACGTGCCAAGTGTACCAAACCGTTGTAACGTCCTGGCCCACCTGCGTTACTGAGGACAATATATTCCTTACCATCTTGTACAGTATGAATAGCTGACATTTGAACATATACATCTTTGACATCTGAATAGCGTTTTACATCTTTTTCCCAAGTAGCTCCGCCATCTTTACTTGTTGCAACCTGCAAATCTCCTGTCAACCCACGCATGAAGAGTTTGAGGTCTCCGTTGTTCAACTGAACAACAGTTGACTCAGTATTTTGAGCAACTGGATTATTCATAGTTGAAGAGTGAATTGTTTGGTTACCTACTGGGCGGTTATCATTGACAGCTTCACCTGCTTGCCAAGTTTCACCATGGTCATCCGAGTAAATGACGCGTGAAGACTGAGAACCACTCAAGTAAGATACGTTATTTGTAGTATAGACTGGGATAACGAGACGACCTTTGTGAGGTCCTGAATGCAAGGCGATCCCTGTACCAGGTCCAGTACCTAAGAAGTGCATCCAGTTCTTGCGGATACCGTATGTAATATCTTTAGGTGCAGACCATGTTTTTCCATCATCATCACTATAAGACATCCAGAGATAGTTGGTATTTGAAACTCTAAAGATATTCTTGTCACTGTATTCGAAATAGACATTACCAATTAGTTCTTCACCCTTGTATAAATCACCCTTATCGCTATAAGCTGGTTGTTTAGGAGCAACTACAACACGGTATTCTGTTTTTCTATTTTCAGGGTCAAAAACTTCACCATTTTCACGGATAGTATAACGTCCCGCATCACCTTGTTTGTACAAGACTTGGTAAACCTTATCACCGATTTGCTCATAGGCTTGTGGTGCTTTCCCTGGTAGAGAGAATACTGCCTTCCCTTCGAGGAACATATCATAAATTGAGAAGATTCTCTTAGTTTCAGGATCTTGGACTAAAGCCATGTCAATATTAACTGGTGATGGCCATTCTGGATTTTTAGCTTTCTCATTGTCACGAGGATTAGAGATGGTAATTCTATCTCCCCATGTCTTCCCATTGTCATCACTACGACGAACGACCATACCGATATCACCCCAGTCAGAGTGATGCAAGCGTCTTTCATCCGTTCCGGCAATCAAGGTACCTTTATCTGTCTTAAGAAGTGCAGGTATACGGTAACTTGCAATACCATCTTTATTTGGCTTGCGGTTCACACCACCTTCAAATACATCCAGTTTATCCGTAACTTTTGCTCCTTCAGGAAGTTTCTTCTCTAACTCTCCTCTTTCAAAAAGTTGGCTACGTTTTTTAACTTCTTCTGGAGAAAGGGCACGATCATAAACAGTTAGATTACGAACATTAAGATTTGATCCCCAGAAGTTTTTGCCTGTACGTTTTGTTGTACCGATTTGAACATGATTAACATCTGGCATATCTTGGATAAAACGACCAGACTGAGGACTTGTTCGAGACAAGACACCATTTACATAGACGCGAACTTGACCTTTTGGTTGGTCTACATTTGGTCTTTCAACTGTAAAGGTTACAGAGTTCCACTGACCTGGCTTAATCTTCAAAGGAGCAGTTTTATAATCACCATAGAATTGGTTTCCATTTGCATCACGACCTTCAACGATAGCCGTGTTATCAAGGATGGCCATTGTGAAGTACTCATTTACTTTGGTATCACTGGAGACTGAGAAGAGGTTGTAAAAACGTGGAGCAGACGTATCTGGCTTAAACTCCATATGAACGGTAGCATTCTGAAGTTTTTTCAGTTTATCAAGTTCATCATTCAAATCAACTCGTTGACCATTTGTTGCATTGGTCTCTACATCTTCTTTTTCAACGACAACATTGGCATTTCCCAATTCTCTTGAGTAATAATCACGAGCGATAGCTTCTTGTTTCTCAGTTTCTTCTGTCTTATCAGTTTCAGCTGATGGAGTTTCAGTTTCTGTTGGGTTTTCAGAACCTGGATTTGCTTGCAGCTCCTCACGGTTTACCTCAGTTCCTTTATCTGTCGCTGCTGCCAACTTATCAGCAAGTTCCTTATCTATGTTAGCCAGATTTCCTGATTCTACTTCTTTTGGCAATTCTGGCAAAGCTTGTCCAGTTGTTTCACCACCGGTTGCTGGGGCTTCTTGGGCTAAAACTGGTGAAGCACCAAAAACAACTGCTCCAATGACAACTGATGCAGCTCCTACTGTAAATTTTCTAATTCCAAAACGTTGTTTCCGTTCAAAATCTCTCTGTGTCATATATTTCCTTCCGTCTTTCACAAAAAATAAAGCGCTTTCTTTTTTATTGAAATTTTTTTGCCTCCAGGGCATAAATCATGTAAAGAAACTGTATTGTTGATGGGTTTTTCCCATTCTTTTCATCTGAATTTCTGTTGCATTTTTATACTTTATATCTTAAAGCAAGCAACAATTTTACTCCTTTCAAATTGATACTACACTTATTATATAATAAATATTCTAAATAATAGCCTTAGTAATCTATAATAGAATTTACTTTCATATATATTTCTATGCTTCAAACTTTTCGAAACTACTTTCTTTAATCTCTCAAAAAGAAAGCCCTGTTTTAGCAGGGCTCTTTTTACATATTTCTAACGACCTACATAGGTAAAGGGAATCTCACTACCACATAACCAGTTGTAAACCTGGTCATTGACATGGACATTCATAGCCTCGTGGGCGTATTCTGGCATGAGACGATAGCTCTTTTCACAAGTCAAACGATTGTAAATAGCAAACTGGGTGATTGGATAGCAGACATCGTCATCAAGCCCTGTAATCATTCTCACCTCACCTTTAATACGATGGGCAAGATTTTTCACATCGATATAGCCAAGTGTCTCCATAATCTGTTCTTCTGTCTCATGGAAAGGATCATGAAACTTAAAGTAACGAAAAAGCTCATCATAAGCTTCGCTGGTATTCCCAATTTCTAGCACTCGTCTAAAGTCTGACAAGAATGGATAGATGGCAACTGTTCGCTTGATACGTGGATTGAGACCAGCAGCCACTAAAGCCAAGGCTCCTCCTTGCGAAGCTCCATAACTAGCCAACTGCTCCTCATCCACTTGTGGTAAGCTAGCGACGATTTCAACCAATTGATAAATATCTAGATAGACATCTTTATAGAAGAGTTGCTCTTTTCCTTCTACTACACCTCGAATGATTTGACCCTTAACTGTATTTCCGAGAGGCGAACGCAAGCCATCTTGTGAGTAACCAGATTGCCCACGAACATCCATCGATACAACCCCATAACCAGCGACGGTAAAGGCTAGCATATCTGTCCAATCCCAGCAACGTCCCATATAACCATGGAAGTGGAAAATAATCGGTACTTTATTTTCTGATTTTGGTAAGACTACACGTGCATAAACAAGTCCATCACGTGTACCTTTAAAGGTTAACTCATAGCACTTAACATTTGGAATATGAAAGTCACCTTCCTCTAGTTGGTAATCTGGCAAGACCGAAACCTTGTCAATCTCCCCATTCCAAAAAGCATCAAAATCCTGAGGGACTTCATCTCTTCCTTGATATGTTTTCATTTCTTCTACTAATGCTGGATTTCTCATAGAATTCTCCTTTGTTTTGTAACCGTTATCATAACTGTAGCACATATGGGGAAGCAATGCAAGAAAGAAAGGGAAACGGAAAGTGGATTTAATGTCCGACCCCAGCAAGAATCCTCTTGAAAGTAGTTTTAGATATATAAAAAAGAGCGTTGCCACTCTTTTTCTTAGTATTTAGGAGAAGGTTGAGTTTCCTTTTGAAATATCTTTTGGTAATTTACTTTAATAGTCATGAGAGAGTCCTCATTTCTTTTTGATGACTCAAGTATAGATACTCACCCTAAAAGCAAACTTAGCATTTTCTTAGAAAAAGCTTAATCCAGATATTCTTTCTTCTCTAGATGTAAGGCAATCATGTGCCACTCTGGGTCCTCTCGCCAATTTGGGAGGGAGCTGATATAGCTAGCTACCTTTCTAGCTTCCTCAAGGATTGGGAAGTCTTCGATGATATCAGCTACATGGAACTCTGGTAAACCTGACTGTTTGGTCCCAAAAATTTCACCAGAACCCCGCATTTTCAAATCTTCTTCTGCAAGGACAAAACCATTGGTCGTTTCCGTCATGATACGCATGCGGTCTTTCCCAGAGTCAGTTTTTGGATTGGCCACTAGAACTGCATAGGACTGCTTGTCTCCCCGACCGACACGACCTCTGAGCTGGTGAAGTTGACTAAGTCCGAAACGGTCAGCATCCATGATAATCATGACTGTCGCATTTGGCACATTGACCCCAACTTCGATAACCGTTGTAGAGACCAGGATATCTGTCTTTCTCTCTTTGAAATCCTGCATAATCTGATCTTTTTCATCACTCTTCATCTTTCCATGTAAGAGGGCAACTTTTGCTTTCCCAGCAAAATGAGTTGTTAACTCCTCTGACAGAGCGATAGCATTTTTAAGGTCCAGAGCTTCAGATTCTTCAATCAGAGGAGAGATAACATAGACTTGGGAGCCTTTCTGAATCTCACCCTCCAACCAAGTCAAGACCTGTGGTAATTGCTCATGCTTGATCCAACGAGTTACGATCGGCTTACGCCCTGCTGGCATCTGGTCAATAATAGAAACATCCATATCCCCAAAGGCAGTGATGGCTAAGGTCCGTGGTATGGGAGTTGCCGTCATCATGAGGACATCTGGATTTTCACCTTTTTCCCGTAAAATACGCCTTTGCCCTACACCAAAGCGGTGTTGCTCATCGATGATAATCAAGCCGAGTCGGGCATAGTCCACGCCGTCTTGTATAAGAGCATGGGTTCCGATAATCACATCGGCTTCCCCCTTAGCAATGGTTTCCAAGACCTTTCGTTTTTCTGCAGCTTTCAGTGACCCTGTCAGGAGAGCTAATTTCAAATCTGGAAAGAGACTCTCTAAACTTTCAAAATGCTGCTCTGCAAGAATCTCTGTTGGAACCATGAGGGCAGCCTGATACCCTGCCGTTACAGCTGCATACATAGCAAGACCTGCAACCACTGTCTTCCCGCTACCGACATCCCCTTGTAAGAGTCGATTCATGTGATGGTCCGACTTCATATCTGTTAGAATTTCTTGCAGGCTTTTTTCTTGGGCTTGGGTCAAGGCAAAAGGCAATTTCTCTTTAACTGCAGTTAATGTTTTCTGAGACCAGTTCAAGACCAGACCACTTCCATGGACCTTATTTTCAGACTTGAGGGTCTGTAATTGCATTTGGAAATAGAAGAGTTCCTCAAATTTGATTCGACGGAGCGCCTGTTTGTATTCTGCCAAATCCTTAGGAAAATGCATGGCACGAACAGCCTGACTACGAGGCATGAGTTTGTATTTATCTAGCAAGGACTGGGGGATGTTTTCTTCTATCAAGAGGTCCAGTCCTTGATCAAAGGCTGTCTTGATGACTTTAACAAGTCCTGCTTGACTGACGCCTTGCGCTAGGCGATAGACAGGCTGGAGATCATCCTCAACTTGGGCTAAAACCTTCATACCTGTGAGACTAGCTTTAGCACGATCCCACTTGCCAAAGACAGCCAAGGTTGCTCCTAGTTCAATCTTGTCAGCTAGGTAGGGTTGGTTGAAGAAATTAACTGCAAAAACAACCTCCCCCTGCTTGAGGCTAAAACGTAAGCGATTACGCTTAAAACCATAATACTGAACACTGGCTGGTGTCACTACCTGACCAGATAAAACAGCCTTTTCACCGTCTTCTAGCTCTAGCACCTGCTTAGTCTTAAAATCTTCATAACGGAAAGGGAAGTAGAGCAAGAGATCTTGCAAGTTTTCAATTCCTAGTTTGGCATATTTCTCTGCTGATTTAGGTCCTACTCCTGGTAAGACATGCAAGGGTCGATGTAAATTCATGCTCTACTCCTTTCCTTCTATTTCTTAATAATATTCTCTTGGAATTCGATCACTGAGGAGACAAACCACCTCATAATTGATGGTTCCTCGGTAAACTGCTACATCTGTTGCAGTAATTTCTTTATCACCGTCTGAGCCAATTAAAGTTACCTTGGTACCCAATGGGTAAAGCTTAGGTAAGCGAATGGTGATTTGGTCCATGGATACACGCCCTACAATGGGACACAATTGGCCATTCACCAGAACTGAAAAATTCTGCATGTCTCGTGTCCAACCATCTGCATAACCGATTGGCAAAGTGGCAATGACTTGCTCACTGTCTGCCTGATAAGTCGCTCCGTAGCCCATACAAGCACCAGTCTCTACTGTTTTTATATGAACAATAGCTGTTTCTAAGGTCAAGGCTGGTTTTAATTCATAAGGCAATTCCAATACTTGTCCACTTGGATTGAGACCATACATGGAATCTCCCATGCGAACAGCATTAAAAATCGTTTCCGCATGCCATAAAGTCGTTGCGGAGTTACTAGCATGAACGAATTTGGGCAATTCTTGCAAATCATCTAGGATTCCCTTGAAATACTCTAGCTGTTGCTTAAAGTAGCTATCTGACTCTTCATCTGCAGTAGCAAAGTGCGTAAAGATTCCCTCGACAGAAGCACCATGGTTTTTGAGCATAGCTTGGGCTTGTTCGATCTCACTAGCGCTTCTAAAACCAATTCGTCCCATGCCTGAGTCAATTTTAAGGTGAACGGTTAAACCAGCTAAGTCTGACTCAGCAGCAAGGAGATTATCAATCCATTCCAATCCTGCCACTGTCAAGGTAATATCAAAATCCTTAGCCAATGAAAAAGATTCAACCTCAGATACTCCCAAAATAAGAATTTTCTTAGCGATACCTGCCTGACGGAGTTCGATGGCTTCATCAATATTTGACACACAAAAGCCATCTACATCATCCTGGATAGCTCTTGCAACAGCTATCGCTCCATGTCCATAGGCATTGGCTTTCACAACCGCCCATTTGAGGGTGTCTTTAGGAATATGTGCTCCCATCTGTTGGATATTGTAGCGGATTGCTTCTAGATTAATAAGGGCCTTGGTTGGTCTATGTGGACTAGTTTTCATGATTTTCCTCCAAAATAACACTAGCTGTCACAAACTGTTCTGTATGGCTAATCGATAACCAAACATTTCCTGAAAATGGGGATTTGCTGAAGTAGGGAGCTCCCTTCTCATTGTTCAAGACTTCCAAATCCTGAAAGCCTAGCTTCCCAATTCCCGTTCCCATAGCCTTTGAGAAAGCCTCTTTAGCTGACCAACGACCAGCCAAATACTCGACCTGTCTGCGACCTTTGAGACTGGTAAAGCGCTCCATTTCCTTGTCTGTCAAGACACGCTGCGCAAAGCCTTCTCTTTTTTCAACTGCATTTTGTATTGATGCTAATTCTTCGATATCGATTCCGTGTCCAACTATCATTTTCATCAAAAGGAGTTGAGATTCCCCCAACTCCATCCTTTTCACTTATTTTGTTAAGGTAGAATAGATTTCTTCTACTAAAGCTACTGTATTTTCCCAGCCCAAACATGGGTCTGTAATAGAACGTCCAAAGATTTCTGGCTGGTTTTGGCGCCCATCTGCTAAGTAAGACTCGATCATGAAGCCTCGAATTGTCTTCTTAATCTTTTCATTCCAGGCACGGTTGAGAAGAGTTTGGCGAACAATGCGAACTTGCTCCATATATTGTTTCCCTGAATTATCATGGTTGGTATCAATCATGATAAAGGGATTTTCGAGCCCCATAGACCCGTAACGCCCAATAGCATCTAGAAGAGTTTCATAGTAGAAGTTAGGTTCATTTTTCCCATATTCATTCATAGCTCCACGAAGGATGACGTGAGCCAAGGGATTTCCTGAAGTTTCAACTTCTTGACCATGAAAGAGAAAGGTTTGTTTGTTTTGTGCAGCATAGATGGCATTAAACATCACAGATAGGTTTCCAGATGTTGGGTTCTTCATTCCAACTGGTGCATCAATTCCCGAAGCTACAAAACGGTGTTCTTGGTCTTCTACTGAACGCGCACCCACTGCATGATAACTTACCAAGTCATCAACCAAGACGAGATTGGCTGGATAAAGCATTTCATCTGCTGTAGTCAATCCTGTTTCTGTAATCACCCGATAATGAAGCTGACGAACAGCCTGTAAACCATTGATTAAGCTTGGGGCTTTAGAAGTATCTGGCTGATGAACCAAGCCCTTGTAGCCATCTCCATTGGTACGTGGTTTGGCCGTGTAAACACGCATAACCATGAAAATCTTATCTGCCACTTTTTTCTGCAAGTCTGCTAAACGACGGGCATACTCTAGGACTGCTTCTTCATTATCAGACGAACAAGGCCCAATGACCAAAAGGATACGATCATCCTTACCTGAAAGGATATCTGCTAATTCTTGATCACGATTTTCCTTATGTTGCAAGGTTTCTGCAGATAGCCGTGTTTCCGCCTTAATCGCTTCAATATCGATTTCTTGACCTTTCTCGATAAATGCCATATTATTCTCCTAGTCTTTGGTAGATTTCGCGAACAAGAGCTTCCGTATTTTCCCATCCTAGACATGGATCGGTGATAGATTTGCCAAATACCTCTGGTTCATTTTGACGACCGTCTTCTAGATAAGACTCAATCATGAATCCACGAACATATTTTTTAATCTTTTCATTCCAATCACGGTTAATTAAAGTCTGGCGAACGATACGAATCTGCTCCATATACTGTTTACCTGAGTTATCATGGTTGGTATCAATAATGATGAATGGATTCTCAAGTCCCATCTTTTCATACTGAGCAATAGTATCCATCAAATTATCGTAGTAGTAGTTAGGAATGTTTTTCCCGTACTCGTTAAGAGCTCCACGGAGAATAGCATGCGATAGAGGATTTCCAGTAGTTTCGACTTCTTTCCCTAGGAAAAGAAAACTCTGCTTGTTTTGAGCTGCATAAATACCGTTGAACATCACATTGAGATTTCCAGAGGTTGGATTTTTAAAACCTGTCGCAAAATCTGCTCCACTGGCTACAAAACGGTGTTGTTGGTCTTCAACTGAACGGGCTCCAACTGCCATGTAAGAAATCAAATCATCTACCAAGGGAAGGTTCTCTGGGTACAACATCTCATCCGCTGTCGTCATTCCTGTTTCAGAAATAACACGGTAGTGCAGATGACGAACCGCCTTGATCCCATTGATGAGGCTAGGCGCTTCTTTGGCATTTGGTTGGTGAATCAAGCCCTTATATCCATCACCATTAGTACGTGGTTTAGCAGTATAGACACGCATGACCATAAAGACGCGGTCTTTGACTTCTTCCTGAAGTTTTGACAAACGCTTAGCGTACTCTAGGACTGCTTCTTCATTGTCAGACGAGCAAGGACCAATCACCAACAAGATGCGTTGGTCTTCCCCACGAATAATTGATTCAAGCTCTTGATCACGTTGGAGTTTGTTCGCAAGTACTTGTCCTTCTAGTTTAGACAAACTACGAACTTCATCAATATTAATTTTAGGGCTTTTTGCTGTAAATACCATTATCCATCTCCTTATAAAGCAAACGGACGCCAAGCGAAAATTCACTTTTCACTAGGCATCCGCCTGAAAATTAATCATTCTTAACGTCGTTTACCGTGACAGTTTTTAAATTTCTTACCAGATCCACATGGGCATAAGTCATTACGTTTTACTTGACTGAGATCCAAATCAGCTGGAAGATCTTTCTGTTGCGCAGCAATATTTCGTGTTGCTGTCGTACTGATATGATGCTCAGTTTGTGGTCGTTCTTGTTCATGAATTTGTGCTTTCATCATCAAGCGAGTCACATCAAACTCAATCGAACCAATCATATCATTAAACATACGGAAGCCTTCCGCTTGATATTCCACGACAGGGTTGTTTTGGGCATAACCACGAAGACCAACTGCATTTCTCAACTGATCAAGGGCATCGATATGGTCAGTCCACTTGTTATCTACAACACGTAGAATCAAGACTTTTTGGAATTCTTTCACAGCTTCTTCATCACGAAGTTTAGCAACTTGGCTATCGTAGACTTTCAATGCACGTTGGTATAGTTCATCTTTGATAGCTTGGTCAGACAAACCTTCTAGGTCTGAAAGTGAAATCGAATCTTCTGGAAGCAAGTTGTACTTGGCAAAGTTCAAGATCGCTTCAAGTTTTTCATCTTGTTTAGAACGAGCATGCCCATCGACAATTCGTCCAATCGTACGGCGAATCATGGCGTGAATTTCAGGAGCCAAGTCACGTTCTGCAGTGATAACATCATAGCGTTGTGCGTAGATGATCTCACGTTGTTCACGCATAACGTCATCATATTGGAGGACTTGTTTACGAGTATCATAGTTATTTCCTTCAACACGTTTTTGCGCTGCTTCGACCTGACGTGTCAACATACGAGATTCGATGGCTTCGTCAGACATATTTAGACGTTCAAAGACACCTTTCAAACGTTCTGAACCGAAACGCTTCATCAAATCATCTTCGAGTGACAAGTAGAACTGTGACTCACCTGGGTCACCTTGACGACCTGAACGTCCACGAAGCTGGTTATCGATACGACGGCTCTCATGACGTTCTGTACCGATGACACAAAGACCACCAAGTTCACGAACTCCTTCACCAAGCTTAATATCGGTACCACGACCGGCCATGTTGGTTGCGATAGTGATCGCACCACGTTGACCAGCGTTCATGATGATTTGCGCTTCTCTGTAGTGGTTTTTAGCATTCAATACTTCGTGTGGTACGCCTGCTTCAACCAATTTCTTAGAAAGAAAATCACTGGTTTCAACAGCAACAGTACCTACCAAGACAGGCTGACCTTTTTGGTAACGCGCCTTAACATCTTCTACTACAGCCTTGAATTTTGCATCAAGACTAGCGTAAAGAAGGTCTGAATGGTCGATACGTTGGATCGGACGGTTAGTCGGAATTGGAATAACACGAATGTTGTAGATTTCGCGGAATTCTTCTTCTTCTGTTTTACCAGTACCTGTCATCCCTGCCAATTTTTTATACATACGGAAAAGGTTTTGGTAGGTAATCGATGCTGATGTCTTGGTCTCATCTTGGATTGGCACACCTTCTTTAGCTTCAATCGCTTGGTGCAAACCATCAGAGTAACGACGACCTTCCATGGTACGACCTGTAAATTGGTCGACAATCAAGATTTCTTGTTCTTCGCTGACCACATAGTCAATATCAAGAATCATGATGTAGTTGGCACGAAGGGCGTTGTCGATAAAGTGAGTCAAAGCCACATTTTCGATATCATAAAGATTTTCTAGTTTGAAGAAGCTTTCAGCCTTGTCGATACCAGAGTCAGACAAACCGATTGTCTTAGACTGAATATCAATGATGTAGTCATCTTTATCCAAAGACTTCACAAAGTGGTCAGCCATATGGTAAAGTTGGCTTGTTTCAACTGCATTAGCTCCTGAAACGATCAATGGTGTACGAGCTTCGTCAATCAAAATAGAGTCAACCTCATCGACCAAGGCATAGTTGAGCGGACGTTGAACCATGTTCTCTGCACGAACAACCATGTTGTCACGAAGATAGTCGAAACCAATTTCTGAGTTCGTTGAGTAAGTAATATCACAGAGATAAGCTTCTTTTTTCTCCATTGGAGATTTCGCAGCCAAGTTGATCCCTACTGACAAACCAAGCCATGAGTACAACTCACCCATTTCAGTCGCGTCACGTTCTGTAAGATATTCATTGACGGTAACTACGTGTACACCTTTTCCTGAAAGGGCATTAAGGTATACCGGCATTGTCGCTGTCAAGGTTTTCCCTTCACCTGTACGCATTTCTGGAACGTCACCGTGGTGAAGAACGATACCACCCATAACCTGAACCTTGTATGGGAAAAGTCCAAGAACACGCTTAGCTCCCTCACGTACAACCGCAAAGGCTTCGTACAAGAGTTGATCAAGCGTTTCACCATTTTGATAACGTTGCTTAAATTCTTCTGTCTTAGCTTGCAACTGCTCGTCTGTCAAAGCAGCCATTTCATCTTCGTATTTGAGGACTTTATCAGCCATCTTTTCTAAGCGGCGAAGTTCCCCTTTATCATTTTCGATGATTGTTTTTAATAAATTTGCCATTTTTTTCCTTACTTTAAATTCTGAATATTTTAGAATGTTCTTTTTATTGTAGCATATTTGCCCAGCTTTTTCAAGAAAGAATCCGTGTTTATACAAGCTAAAAAAGGCTCATTTAGAGCCTTTTGTTGTAAATGTTCAAACTATTGCTAATCATTGATTTTCTTTTAGAAATTTCAAGCCTATTCTTTGGTTGTAGAAGTACTAAAGTCAACCTTTGGAGCTGTCTTAGCTTCTTCGCTTTCTTTAAAGGTTTCTGCCTCTTTAAAGTTCATCATATTAGCGAAAAGAACTGTTGGGAAGCTTCTTAATTTTTGATTGTATTCTGTTGCCACTTTGTTGTAATCCTTGCGGGCTACAAAGATTCGATTTTCACTTCCAGCCAATTCCGTCATGAGTTGTTCCACATTTTGATTGCTCTTGAGTTCTGGATAATTTTCTGTTAGCGATATCAAACGTGAAATAGCTGAGCTTAACTCTCCTTGAGCCTCTTGATTCTCTTTTGAAGTCACGGAGCCATTCCCAATTTTAGCGCGAGCTTCCGCAATCTTGGTGAAAACCTCTGTCTCATGGTTCATCTGGCCCTTTACAGACTCTACCAAATTTCCAATCAAGTCAGAACGACGTTGAAGAGCTGTCGCTACATCAGCTTGCGCTTGTTCGACCTTGGTTTGTTCAGAGACAAGACCATTATAAGTGCCTACTACTGAGCAACCGCCAAGCAAGATAATAGCCAGCAAAATGCTCAACACATAAATAATTCCTTTATTTTTCATATCTAAACCTACTTATTTCCTTAAATTTTATACGAGCATCACCAATCATCGGATGAACCACCGCCATCGAAGCCGCCACCGTCCCAGCTACTAGAGGAGTCTGATCCTGAGTCGGACCAAGATGAACCTGAGTCAGATGAGTCACTAAACCACCATCCTCCGTCAGAGGAATCTCCTCCTCGGCCACCGCCGCCTCCTCTAATAATGGCTATAAATACGATAATGAAATAAATGATTATCCCGACTCCGAACACATTGTCCATAGGGTCACTGTTCTTACGATGACTAGACGAGCTACTATTGCCACTCGATTTTTTGCCACTGATACTTTCAGAATAACGTTTGATATCAGAGGAGTCATCATCAGACGAGAAGGTCCCAGTTCCTCTATAAAACTGATTGTCCAAGCCTTTGGCAATTGCTAGAATTCCTTTACCATAGTCACCAGTTTTGAAATCTGTACGGCTGGCTGCCAAGATCTGCTTGGTTTGATAGTCCGTTATTCTAATGGCGGTGTTATTACTGGTTTCAATTCTTGATTTTCGGTCTTGAACGGCTACTACAATAAGACTTCCAAAATTATCTCCTGAATAGCCAATCTTCCAAGCCCTGGCAGTTTCATTAGCCACCGTTTCAATGCTTTCTCCTTCCAGACTATCTACGATATAGACACCTATTTGAAGCTTTTCTGCCTTTTGACTATTAGCTTCATTCAAATCACGAATCTGAGTAACTACTTCCTCTGTCAAAAAATGATTTGGGTCATAGATACCATAGTCTGGTTTCTCAGGTGCTGTGAATGCTGATAGGAAGAAAAATGCCATCAGCAATCCAAGTAGACGCACCAAGAAAGGATTCTTTAACAATCTATCTTTTTTCATAATAACCTCCTTATGCAAGGAAAATTGTTTAGAGCATTATAGCATTTTGAATCTTACAAAGAAAGTACGTTTCCATTACAAAACCGTGACAAGGACTAGGAAAATGATGTTAATTTGATGACAAATTTAGATCTACGCTCTTGGTATCATCTACAAAAAAGAAGGTCTGTTAACCTTCTTCTTTTTATCATTTTATTTCCGTTTTCTTGCGATCAGATGAATTGGCGTTCCTTCAAAGACGAAGGCCTTGCGGATTTGATTTTCCAAGAAACGCAAGTAAGAGAAGTGCATCAGTTCTTCTTCGTTGACAAAAATCACAAAGGTCGGTGGTTTAGTTGCCACTTGAGTCGCATAGAAGATCTTGAGACGTTTCCCTTTGTCTGTCGGTGTTGGGTTGATGGCGATAGCATCCATAATGACATCATTCAAGACTGCTGATGGGATACGGGTATTTTGACTCTCGCTGATTTGTTTAATCATCTCTGGAAGTTTGTGGAGACGTTGCTTGGTCAAAGCCGAAACAAAGATAATCGGTGCGTAAGGTAGATATTGGAACTGTTCACGAATATCCTCTTCCCAGTTTTTCATGGTGTGGTTATCTTTTTCAAGAGTATCCCACTTGTTAACTACGATGATCATCCCTTTACCAGCTTCGTGGGCAAATCCAGCGATACGCTTATCATACTCACGGATGCCTTCTTCGGCATTGAGGACCATCAAGACTACATCTGAACGGTCAATAGCTCGCATGGCACGCATGACTGAGTATTTCTCTGTGTTTTCATAGACTTTACCAGACTTACGCATACCAGCCGTATCAATCATGGTAAATTCTTGGCCATCCGCATCTGTAAAATGTGTATCAATGGCATCACGAGTTGTACCAGCAACAGGACTAGCAATTACGCGGTCTTCTCCCAAAATGGCATTAATCAAGCTAGATTTTCCGACATTCGGGCGACCAATCAAGCTGAATTTAATGACATCTGGATTTTCATCTTCGACTTCATGTGGAAGATTTTCGACGATGGCATCTAGTACATCCCCTGTACCAATCCCGTGCACAGATGAAATTGGCAATGGTTCTCCCAATCCAAGAGCGTAGAAATCATAGATATCATTTCGCATTTCCGGATTGTCAACCTTGTTAACTGCAAGGATAACAGGTTTATGGGTTTTATATAGTTTACGGGCTACGTATTCATCTGCATCCGTAATTCCTTCTTTACCGGAAACTACAAAAACGATGACATCAGCTTCTTCCATGGCAATCTCTGCCTGGTGCTTGATTTGTTCCATAAACGGAGCATCAACATCATCAATCCCTCCAGTATCAATCATACTGAAAGAACGGTTGAGCCATTCACCAGTAGCATAGATACGGTCTCGTGTTACTCCTTCGACATCTTCTACGATTGAGATGCGTTCCCCTGCAATACGGTTAAACAGGGTTGATTTCCCAACATTGGGACGTCCTACGATGGCAACAGTTGGTAAGGCCATGTTTTCTCACTTTCTATAATAAGTTCTTTTGTTCAAGATTTTCTCTAGTTGAGCTTGGTTCAGGCTGACCGAATTGCTCTGCAAGACGTTGACTCCAAGTGGTAGTCGCACGAGCTCCTGCATATTCAGTCTGCACACGGTCATAGGCTTCAATAGCCTCAGTTGTTTGTTCTTGGTATTCTTCCTCAAAAACAACATTCTCTAGTGGCAATCTTGGTTTTACATCATGTTTTTGGTTCGGCACACCGAGTGCAATCCCAAAAACTGGGTAGGTATAGTCAGGCAGCTTGAACAATTTTGCCACTTCAACAGATTTGTAACGCACCAAACCGATGATTACTCCACCATAGCCAAGGCTTTCTGCCGCAAGCAAGGTATTCTGTCCAGCCAAGGCTGCATCTACTGAAGTAATGAGGAGTCCTTCCACCCCTTGAGGTTGGAAAGTATCGGTATGGAGACGAGCCCCTTTTTCTGCACGGTTTAAATCTCCTACAAAGAGGAGGAAGGCGGCAGACTGACGAATCGCTTCCTGAGGAACTAGCTCAAAAAGAGCATCTTTCTTTTCTTGACTTCTGACTAGAATCACAGAATAAGATTGGAAATTTTTCCAAGAAGAAGCCATTTGAGCAGCTGATAAAATCTCATTCAAGTCCTCTTGAGGAATCGCTTCTTCTTTAAATCTGCGAACCGAAGCATGAGATTTCATTAAGGTGATTGTTTCACTCATCGGCGATTCTCTCCTTCTAGCCGTGTTTCTTCTGCTAAATAACGGATACGCTCCATAACGCGTCTAGCTTCCCATGTTTCATCGTTTCCGTTCTTGCCTTTAGCAAAATGTTTTTCCAAATCTTCAAAATTGAAATTTGAGGTAAAGAAGGTTGGCAAATCTTCCTGCATACGATACTGGAGAATGACTTGCAAGACTTCATCACGAACCCAAGGTGTTGATTGCTCGGCGCCAATATCATCCAAAATCAAGACTTCAGCTTGCTTGATTTCATCCACCAAGGTCTTAACATTTCCATCTCCGATAGCATTTTTGACATCAATGACAAAGCTAGGATAGTGAAGAAGAGTTGATGAAACCCCACGTTTTTCTGACAAATCATGGGCAAGGGCAGCAACCATAAAGCTCTTCCCAACACCAAAGTCTCCATAGAGATAGAGACCTTTACGGATTTCTGGATATTGCTCAACAAAGGTAAAGAGCTTTTCAAAAACTGGCAAACGTCCCAAATCATCCAAATCAACTTGAGCCAAACTAGCTTTTTTAAGACTAGCTGGAAGATTAATCAGTTTGAGACGGTTCTTGATAGCCGCTTCTTTTTCAGCCGCAATCAGTTCCGGAGTTTCCTCATAGGATACATCTGCGTAACCATGATTCATAACTAGAATGGGCTTATAACCACGCGCGATATAGTCAGTATCTCCGCGAAGAAACTTATCTCGCTCGGTGATGTATTGGTTAAACTTAGAGATACTACGATTCAATTCCTCTTGACTGAGAGATTCCTTCTGGATAAAAGCCGCAACATCAGGATCTTTTACAATCTGCTGAACCAAGTCTTGGTATTGAAAACGGCTGGGATGATCTTTAAGCACATCTCCTACACTTTCCATCTAGTCTCCTCCTTTTCCTAATCGATCTAACATTTCTTTTTTCTTACGTTCTAACTCCAAGCGAGTTTCTTCGCTGGTTTCATTTTTATATTCTGGATTACTCCATTTTGGGACATTGCTTTTGGCTTGGCTTGGCTTCGCTGATTTTTGTTCTTGCCCCTTTTGATTCTTCTCTCTGATTCGAAGCACAGCTTCTTCAGCAGAACGAATCTTGTTATAAGAGTAATCATTAGCCACTTTCATGGCATATTTTTCATTGAGATTGGCCGAGTCAACCTTGTTGAAGGTCAAAAGTATAACAACATTAATGACTTCATCAAGCAAGCCCAAGTCTGCCATCTGTTTTAGCAAATCGCGTTCGGCTTGGATAATCCCAGCATTTCGGGTTTGTTTGATTCCCGCTAAGAATTGCAAGGCAGTTTTACTTTTAGCTTCTCGGATAATGGTCGCTTCTTGGGGACTAAAGTCCGATGAAACAGGCTTTTGCGCTAATTTTTCACGCATACGTTTGACAGAAATAACTTGTGAAACAGCTGTTGATTTGGCCAATTGATAAGTCTCAAACCAGGTCCATTTTTTCTCATCAGCAATTTTAAATAACTCTAAGACATCTGACTGTTCATCTTGGAAACGGAGATTATCTCTCGCCATGAGCTGACGAAAATGCTCCAAATCAAAATCATTTTTAAAATCAGATTTTACTGATATCTCGTCATGACTAGCCAATTCTTCTATCTCTGGAAAGGCCTGACTCAAAGGAACAGTCAAAGGCTCTCCGCCTGCCTGCTCTTGGCGCAAATCAGAAACTGCTGGCTCACCAATTTTTTTCTCCAATAAGGTACGATAAACCGTATGACGCAAGAAATCCGAGCTAGAAAGCATTGGATGAATAGCAAGTTCATAGCCGTCACCCTTTTGATAGAGGGTAACCAAATTGAAGGCTGATAAGATTTTAAAAGCCTTTAACAGCCTGTCCATCCCAAAATTGAGATGATTGAGGATAGTTGCAAACAGGTGTTCTTTTTGTCCATCATCCCAAAAAGCTAAGGTATAAAGGTAAAGACTCAGCGCATCCTGACCGATAATCGGGAGGTAGCACTGCACCAAAGTTGTGGGATCTTGCGACACCCGATTATTCTTTAGAAAAGAAAAACGATCATTAGGCTTCATTTATTTTTCCTTTTTCTTCTTTGAAGATTGCGTAATTTGTTTGAGAAGATTTTCGAGCTCACTCACGTCTTTAAAGCTACGATAGACGCTAGCGAAACGAACGTAAGTGATTTCATCCAGTTCAGCCAATTCTTCCATGACCAGAGAACCAATATCTTCACTTTGAATTTCATTATCATTGCGACTGAGGAGTTTTTGTTCGATACGATTGACCACCATGCCAATCTCATCACTAGACACCGGACGTTTTTGAGCCGAACGAATAATCCCGTTAAAGATTTTATCTCTGGAGAACTGTTCCCGTGTGCCATCTTTTTTGACTACAACCAGCGTTCTCTCTTCTACACGTTCATAGGTCGTAAAACGATGCTGACATTCTTCACACTCACGTCTTCTTCTAATCGTATTTCCTTCTTCAGCCTGACGGCTATCGATAACACTTGATTTTGTAGCGCCACATTTTGGACAACGCATGCCTTCCCCTCCTTGTCGTTTTCTTTTCATTATACCATTTTTTAAGCAATTCCCAAAATAATTCTCCTTTTGGCTTGACAAGTTTTTTGTTTAGTTGTATTATTTAAGTGACACAAAAAGAAATTGTTGAAAGGAGACCGTGATGTCCTGGACATTTGATAACAACAAACCCATTTATTTGCAGATCATGGATAAGATCAAACTGCAAATCGTTTCTCATAAACTAGAACCCAACCAACAACTTCCAACTGTCAGAGAACTGGCTAGTGAGGCTGGCGTCAATCCTAATACCATCCAACGTGCCCTATCAGACCTAGAAAGAGAAGGCTTCGTATACACCAAGCGGACTGCAGGGCGTTTTGTCACCGAGGATTTGGACCTAATCCTCCAATCCCGAAAGCAACTATCTGAAGAACAACTGCAGCAGTTTGTAACAGGCATGGTAGATTTTGGCTATGAGAAAGAAGAACTACCAACTGTTTTGAGAGATTATATTGAAGGAGTTTAGACTATGACCTTGTTAACGTTTGAAAATGTTTCAAAATTCTATGGAGCAAGCCCTGCTCTTCAAAATGTTTCCCTTGAAATTCCAGCAGGAAAGATTGTGGGTCTCCTTGGCCCAAACGGCTCTGGAAAGACAACCTTGATTAAACTAATCAACGGTTTACTCCAACCAGAGCAAGGGCGTATCCTCATCAATGGCATGGAACCAAGCCCAGCAACTAAGGCTATCGTTTCTTATCTACCTGATACGACCTATCTCAACGAACAGATGAAGGTCAAAGAAGCTCTTACCTTTTTCAAGACCTTCTATAAAGATTTTAATCTGGAACGTGCTCAAGGTCTTCTTCGTGACCTTGGTATCGACGAGAATAGCCGTTTCAAGAAACTCTCAAAAGGGAACAAAGAAAAAGTTCAGTTGATCCTTGTCATGAGTCGTGACGCTCGTCTATACGTGCTTGACGAACCTATCGGTGGAGTCGATCCCGCAGCTCGTGACTACATCTTGAACACCATCATCAACAACTACTCTCCAACTTCGACTGTCTTGATTTCAACTCACTTGATTTCCGACATCGAACCAATCTTGGATGAGATTATTTTCCTAAAGGATGGAAAAGTTGTCCATCAAGGGAATGTGGATGATATTCGTTACGAGTCAGGTGAATCAATTGACCAGCTCTTCCGTCACGAATTCAAAGCCTAGATAAAGGAGATTATTATGTTTTGGAATTTAGTTCGTTATGAATTTAAAAATGTCAACAAATGGTTTTTAGCCCTCTATGCAGCTGTACTATCCTTATCTGTCATCATAGGTATTCAGGGCAGTAGCCTCTCAAACACCTATTATCAAGATAAGGGCGTTGTCATGTTAGTGTTTCTATCTCTGGTTTTTGGGGGTCTGGTTATTACTTTGAGTATCTCAACCTTGATTTTGATTATTCAACGATTTAAGGGAAGTGTTTATGATCGTCGTGGCTATCTAACACTCACCCTGCCAGTATCTGAACACCAGATCCTCTCCGCTAAACTGCTTGGAGCCTTTGTTTGGTCTTTGGCGAGTACAGTGGTCTTTCTTTTTAGTCTTTACATCATCATTGTCATGGTTTATCCAGGCGCTTACCTATCTACCTTTGCCGAGTATATTCTAAAAAATTATCAAGATAATTTCTGGTTAGCCTTGATTTCCTATATTTTTAACACTCTTGCAAGTATCCTTTGTATCTACTTGTCTATCTCTATCGGTCAACTCTTTAATGAGTACCGTACAGCTCTTGCGGTCGTCGCCTACATCGCCATTCAAGTTGTTCTTGGATTTATCACCCTCAATCTTCGCATCGATTTCGACTACAATTGGGTATTATCCTTTGAAATTTTCAAAGACTTAATCCTTAGCGTCGGTTTCTATCTCGGAACCTACTATATCTTAAAGAACAAAGTAAACTTACAATAATGAATAAAACCCCTAGCAAATAAAGCTAGGGGCTTCTTTTTACACAAAGAAATATAACATTCTTATTTTTTAACTCAATATCAAACCTGCTACGATGGGACTTACAAATACATAGAGAATACCGGTGACACCGATAGCCAGGCCACCCATAGCCCCCGCAACAGCTCCATAGCGAAAAGCTGTTCCAGTCCCAACTGCGTGACCAGTTCCTCCAAGAGCAAGACCAACAGCTACTGGATCGTCAATTTTTAGCCATTTTAAAAGTGTTGGTCCAATAACGCTAGTCAAAATGCCAGTTGCTACCACAACTACCAAGGTGATCGTCGCTATCCCTTGTAGCTTATCCGTAATTCCAACTGCCATGGCCGTCGTTACAGACTTTGGGAAAAGCGAAATCGCCAAGAAGAAATCCATGCCGAAAAATTTTGCAACTAAAGCTGTAAAAACTGTATTTACAACAACAGCAAGGAAACTACTGAGTAGAATACTTCTAACATGGTGTTTCATGAGGTGAAAACTCTTATAAAGAGGAATTCCTAAAGCTACTGTTGAGGGAACAATCAAGTTATTGAGGTAGACCCCACCTTGATAATAGGCAACATAAGAAATACCAGTCAGTTTTAGAAAAATAATGATAAATAAAGTTGCTAGCAGCAAGGGAGTGGTCAGAGGATGAGGGTACCGTCTAAAGATAATCATGCCTCCAAGATAAGCCAAAATAGACAAGGCTATCCCAAAAAGTGGATTGGATACAAATTCGCTCATTTGGCACCTCTTTCTTCGTAATCACCTTCATAACGCTTTTTGATAAACTGAACTACAAGCGCAATCAAGATAATATTGATAACTGCTGCAAAAAAGACAATCAAGACAATGGGCAATAAATAGGGAGCAATCACATCAAATTTCTCCATAATCCCAACTGCAGGAGGCAAAAATAGAATAGTCATATTAGCTAGGAGAAAATTCCCAACCATGTTGACATGACGTACCCGCAACCACTTGAACTGTAAGGCTAAAAATAAAATAATCAAACCGATAATGCTTCCAGGAATAGGCAAATGGAAAAAGCTAGAGATTCCCTCACCAATCAGTGAAATGACAAAGAGAATCATTAACTGAACATATAATTTCATCGTTTACTCCACAAATAGACTTTCTGCATACCAGTTTACTCTTTTTTCAGAAAATTTCAAGGAAATACACAAGAAACATCCTTCTTGCTATCTATTCCAAAAAGTTGTATACTAATTGCGTGCGCAAGCATCTCAGATAGGCAAATCTGTTTATAACTACTATATAGAAAGGAGATTGATATGACTTACTTAGAAAAATGGTTTGACTTCAACCGCCGACAAGTAGAGCTAGAAGCTCTTTTAGAGCAAACGATTGCTGAGCAGAGTGACCAAAGCCTAACGCTCAAAGAATTCTATCTCTTGCACTTTTTAAATCAGGCTCAAGAAAAATCTTTGAGACAGATTGACCTGCCGGACAAACTCCATCTGAGTCCAAGCGCAGTATCACGAATGGTGGCACGCCTAGAAGCCAAAAACTGTGCTTTACTTAGTCGGAGATGTTGTGACCAGGATAAGCGAGCTAGTTTTATCTGCCTCACTAAGGAGGGTCAGACAACTCTTGCCTGTCTACAAAAAGCTGTAGAAGAAAGCCTTGAAACAAAAGCAAGTTGGCTTTCCTAAAATTTTTACAAAAAAACTTGCGTGCGCAAGCAATTTTCTTGACATTCCTTTTTCCAAGGAGTAAAATGAAGATATGATTTAGCAAAGGAGAATCCTATGATTGAAATCACTTATCTTGATGCCAGCAAGCAAGAGAGAACCATGACCTTCGAGTCATACGAAGAATTTGAACGTTCTCAACATGCCTGCCTGATTGGTGTCGCAGACTACTACCCTGTCCAAAAAGTGACCTACAAGGGACATGATTTGGACTACCATGGGACTTATGGAGATGTTTTCTTCTATCTCATGAAACAAAATTTAAGCCAATATAATTAAAAAGGAGAAATACTATGGCAAAAGCAATTACAGATGCAACATTCGAACAAGAAACTAAAGACGGATTGGTCTTGGTAGACTTCTGGGCAACTTGGTGTGGTCCATGTCGTATGCAAGGTCCAATCTTGGACAAATTGTCTGAAGAACTTTCAGAAGATGTCTTGAAGATCGTTAAAATGGATGTTGATGAAAATCCAAACACAGCTCGTGCATTTGGTATCATGTCTATCCCTACTCTTCTCTTCAAGAAAGATGGACAAGTTGTTAAACAAGTGGCTGGTGTCCACACAGCTGAACAAATCAAAGCCATCGTTGCTGAATTAAGCTAATCAAAAAAGAGACCAAGTGCATTCATTTGGTCTCTTTTTTCTTGCCCTTTGCCATTTTTCAAAAAATATGCTAGACTGTAACTAGAATATTACGATGTTTGGGACATGCCATCGCTAAAAAAAACCTCTACTTGGTATTTTTTAGCTCCCTCTAGGGAGCTTTTTGCGTGCTCTGAACATTTCCCATTTTGGAAGGAGTACTATGAAACGTCAATCAGCCTTGGTCGTCTTTAGTGGCGGTCAAGATTCAACAACCTGCCTTTTCTGGGCCAAGCAACACTATGAAAGGGTCGAAGCTGTTACCTTTGCCTACGGTCAACGCCACCATTTAGAAATTCAAGTGGCCAAAGAAATCGCTGAGGAACAAGGAATTCGTCATCATATCCTAGATATGTCTCTGCTAGGACAAATTACTGAAAATGCCTTGACTTCAGATTTAGAAATTGAGCAAAAAGAAGGAGAGGTTCCTAATACCTTCGTTGACGGTCGCAATCATCTCTTTCTGTCCTTTGCGGCAGTCCTTGCCAAGCAGCGTGGAATTACGGATATCGTGACAGGAGTGTGCGAAACAGACTTCTCAGGTTATCCTGACTGTCGGGATGTCTTTGTCAAATCACTCAATGTCACGCTCAACCTTGCTATGGATTACGACTTTGTGATCCAAACGCCTCTCATGTGGCTAGACAAGGCTGAAACTTGGGAATTAGCTGACCAACTTGGTGCCTTTGACTACGTTCGTGAGAAGACCTTGACCTGCTACAATGGGATTATTGGTACTGGTTGTGGAGATTGTCCTGCCTGCCATCTACGCCAACATGGTTTAGAGGTTTATCTCTCTCAGAAAGGAGAGGCCTGATGTTTTTTGCCCCCAAAGAAATCAAACAAGAAACTGGGGAATCTCTTGTCTACAATCCTCACAGAACCTTAGTCTCAAAAGAATTTACCTTCGATGCTGCCCACCACCTCTTTCACTATGAAGGAAAATGCAAATCCCTACACGGTCACACCTATCATCTACAAATCGCTGTCAGTGGATTTTTAGATGATAGAGGTATGACCTACGATTTCGGAGACATCAAAGCTATCTACAAGGACTACTTAGAGCCCCACTTGGATCATCGCTATCTCAATGAAACCCTGCCCTACATGAATACGACTGCTGAAAATATGGTTTACTGGATTTTCCAAACTATGAGCCAGGAGTTGCCAGACGAGCGCGGTCTCCGTTTGGAATATGTTCGTCTCTATGAAACTCCGACTGCCTTTGCAGAGTTTAGACGGGAGTGGTTAGATGACTAAGGAACGTGTCCTCAAACTACCAGTTCTAGAAATTTTTGGGCCTACCTTTCAAGGTGAAGGTCGTGCTATTGGCCAGAAAACCATGTTTGTCCGCACTGCTGGTTGCGACTACCACTGCGACTGGTGCGATTCTGCCTTTACTTGGGATGGTTCTGAAAAGCCAACTCGCATGACAGCTGATGAAGTAATCGCTGAGTTAGACAAACTAGGAAGCTACGACTATGTCACCCTATCTGGGGGAAATCCTGCTATCCTAGCAGCCAATATGGCTCAACTGGTCACCAAACTCAAGGAACGTGGGGTCACTCTGGCTGTTGAGACCCAGGGATCCCGCTGGCAAAATTGGTTAAAAGATATCGACCAAGTCACTCTGAGTCCTAAGCCTCCTTCCTCCAAGATGGAAGTCAACTTTGAGACCTTGGACTTTATCGTTTCCCAACTAGATCCAGACAAAGTAACCTTTAAAATTCCTGTCTTTGATGATGCAGATCTAGCCTTTGCCAAAGGTATTCAAGAACGCTACCAACCAGATGTCCTCTTCTTATCGGCGGGAAATCCTGAGCCCAAGGCTACAGGCAATATTGTCCAAGACCAACTGGACCGCCTCAAAGAACTCTGGGAACGTGTCGCTGCCGACGATAGCTGGGGCAATGTCCGCGTCCTTCCTCAACTCCATACCCTCCTCTACGACAACCAACGTGGTGTTTAAGATTAGAAAGAAAAAATCATGTCACAACAAGAAGAAATGAAAAACCTCAGCCTCCTCGGCAACAAAGAAACCAACTACATTTTCGAATATCAACCCGAAGTCCTCGAATCCTTTGACAATCGTCATGTGGAAAATGACTATTTCATCAAGTTCAACTGCCCTGAATTTACCTCACTTTGTCCCATCACTGCTCAGCCAGACTTTGCAACTATTTATATTTCCTACATTCCTGACAAGCTCTGTGTCGAGTCAAAATCCCTCAAACTCTACCTCTTTAGCTACCGAAACCATGGAGATTTTCATGAAAACTGTATCAACACTATCGGGAAAGACTTGGTCAACTTGCTAGACCCTCGCTATTTAGAAGTCTGGGGAAAATTTACACCTCGCGGTGGCATTTCAATCGACCCCTACTACAACTACGGTAGACCTGGAACCAAGTATGAAGGATTGGCAGAACAACGCCTCTTCCAACATGACCTCTATCCAGAGAAAATTGACAACCGTTAAACTCATACTCAATGAAAATCAAAGAGCATACTAGGAAGCTAGCCGCAGGTTGCTCAAAGCACTGCTTTGAGGTTGTGGATAAGACTGACGAAGTCAGCTCAAAACACTGTTTTGAGGTTGCAGATAGAGCTGACGTGGTTTGAAGAGATTTTCGAAGAGTATCATACGAAAAAGCCCTGTTCCTCAAGATGAGAAGCAAGGCTTTTTAAGTTTCAATTATTCTTCAGTTCCAAGGAAGTTTTTAGCAACAAGGGCTGCAAGAACTCCACCAACGATTGGTGCAAGGATGAAAATCCAAACTTGTTGAAGAGCTGCGCCACCTACCAATACAGCAGGAGCCAAGCTACGAGCTGGGTTTACTGAAAGTCCAGTGATGTTCAAGCCAGCTAGAATCAAAGCTGTCAATGATAAACCGATCACCAAACCAGCGATTGCGCCATTTCCTTTGCTTGCTGAAGTTACAGTCATAATCACCAAAACAAACAAGAAAGTTGCGATTGTTTCAAACAAGAAACCACCAAAGACAGTTACACCATTTGCCAAGGCATTTTCACCAAGACTTGCAGTTGACATACCTGAATTTGCCAAGAGGAAGAATACAGATCCTGACGCAAGGAAAGCACCGACTACTTGACCAAGGATGTAGTTTACAAGCTCTGAAGATGACAAACGTTTGTTAACAAACATAGCGATAGAAACAGCTGGGTTCAAGTGAGCACCTGAAACAGTTCCGATTGAGAAAGCTGCAACTACGATTGCCAAACCAAAGGCAAGAGCAATTCCAAGGTGTCCAAGACCTTCAACACCATTTCCAAAAACAACAGCTCCTGTTCCGATGAACACAAGCATAAAAGTACCGATCAATTCAGCAACAAATTTTTTCATGTTAAGTCTCCTTTTTTCAAACTATGTATTAGTCTATCAGAAGAAGGAAAGGGTTTCAAGAAAAGTGCTTAGAAAATATCGTGCGCTTTCCCCTTTTACACGATAGTTTTATTTTTCTAAAAAACAGTCTTTGTTTGACACAAATTTCACAAAGGTATATACTAAAAAGTGATAGGGATTCTTTTAGAAACCTATCACGACTCACTTATAACCCTTTTGCTGTTCTTTTATGAACGTTTGAGTGGTATCACGGATACCAAAGGAGGAATCATATGTCTAAAGTAGCTATTGTTACAGGTGCAGGTCAAGGAATCGGTTTTGCAATCGCAAAACGCTTGGTCCAAGATGGTTTTAAGGTTGGAGTATTAGACTACAATGCTGAAACAGCTGAAAAAGCAGTTGCTGAGTTGTCAGCAGAGAATGCTTTAGCTGTTGTAGCAGATGTGTCTAAACAAGCGGAGGTTGCTGCAGCTTTCCAAAAAGTTGTAGACCATTTCGGAGACTTGAACGTTGTGGTAAACAACGCTGGTGTCGCTCCGACTACACCTCTAGATACGATTACAGAAGAACAGTTCAATCGTACCTTTGCTATTAACGTCGGTGGGGTAATCTGGGGCGCACAAGCTGCTCAAGCTCAATTCAAAGCACTTGGTCACGGTGGTAAAATCATCAACGCTACTTCTCAAGCAGGTGTTGTTGGAAATCCAAACTTGACTGTTTATGGTGGTACAAAATTCGCTGTTCGTGGTATTACTCAAACATTGGCGCGTGATTTAGCTGACTCAGGCATCACTGTTAACGCTTATGCTCCAGGTATCGTTAAAACACCAATGATGTATGATATCGCTCACGAAGTTGGGAAAAATGCAGGAAAAGACGACGAATGGGGTATGCAAACATTCGCAAAAGATATTACATTGAAACGCCTATCTGAGCCAGAAGATGTCGCTGCAGCGGTTAGCTTCCTTGCTGGACCAGATTCAAACTACATTACAGGTCAAACCATTATCGTCGATGGTGGTATGCAATTCCATTAAGATAAAAAAAAGAGGTTGGATAATAATCCAACCTCTTTTATCATCTCTATGATTTCAATTTCCAGAGTCATTTTTTTGTTAGTTAAACTAATCTTTCATCAAGACTAGGAATACTCTCCTGCTCTATATAGTATGATTTTCCCTGTTTTAATAGAACACAAGATTAGGAACAGTTTGGATATCCATTTTTTCTGCGAAATCATCAAAAAATTAAAGATTCCCATTGCCGCCATGGATACGTTTATTGACTCTTTCGCGCGCCATTTCAAGAGCATAAAAAATCACCTTTTCTAGGTGATTTTTTCATAGTCTCTTATTTTTCCAATTCAAGCAAAACACTAATGGCTGATAGAGAATAAAGTGGCGCTGTTTCTGCTCGTAGAATGCGAGGCCCAAGTCCTGCAAGGACTGCTCCTTTGGCTTCAAAAGATTCAATTTCTGCAGGGGATAAACCACCTTCTGGACCAAAGATAAAGAGCAGTTTAGCTCCCTTTTCTAACCCAGCAACAGCTTGGATAAGCGCAGCTGATTCTCCTTCTTTGGCTGACTCTTCATAAGCAACCACGACACGATCAAACTGATCAAGTTGTGCTAAGAAGTCTGATTTTCTCTCAAACAGCTTTATGCTCGGTACCAAATTCCGCTTGCTTTGTTCTGCTGCTCCAAGGGCAATTTTTTCTAGTTTCTCAACCTTTTTCCCCAATTTCTTGCCATCCCACTTGGCAACTGACCAGTCGGCAGGAAAGGCCCAGATTTGGCTAGCCCCCAGTTCCGTCACCTTTTGAGTGATAAACTCCAGCTTGTCCCCCTTGGGAAAACCTGATGCGATGGTCACTTGGACTGGCAGTTCCACATTGTCAGCTAGTTCTTCAACCAATTCAAACTGACGAGCCTCTACATCTAGCACGCGCGCCAAATGCTTGATCCCGTCATTAAAGACTAGGGTCACTTGGTCATCCTCTTTCAAGCGCATAACTTGAAACATGTGCTTGCTGGTTTCCTTGTCCTCGATAGTGACTGGTGAGCTAGCACTGCCTTTGACAAAATACTGTTGCATTCTAACCTCCAATCACACCAGAAATATCCTTGGTCTTCTTGAAGACACAGGCATTCCACTCCCCTTGGATCATATGGGTTTCAAGGAAAAATCCAGCTGACTCCGCCGACTCGCGCACCATGTCCCACTTGTCCTTGATAATCCCACTCATGATGAGGTAGCCTTCGTCCTTAACCAAACGATAAGCATCCTCTGTCAGATGAATGAGGATATCCGCCAAGATATTAGCTACAATCACATCTGCTTCAATCTCAACACCCTTAAGCAAGTCTCCTGCTGCTACATGGATGTTTTCCATGCCTGGATTGAGTTCAATATTTTCCTGAGCGACCCGAACTGCTACATCATCTAGGTCATAGGCAAAGATTTCCTTAGCACCAAGTAGAGAGCTAGCAATGGAAAGAACCCCTGAACCTGCCCCCACATCGATCACCGTTTCACCACCACGAAGGACCTGCTCCAAGGCAAAAAGACTCATCTTAGTGGTTGGATGCGTACCTGTCCCAAAGGCCATACCTGGATCTAGCTTGATAATCTTTTCGCCCGCCGTCGCTTCATAGTCCGTCCATGATGGCACGATGGTCAAGTCATGGGTAATGCGAGCTGGTTCATAGTATTTCTTCCAGTTGTCCGCCCAGTCTTCCTCAGCCAAGGCAGTCGTTCCCATCTTGACCTCTCCCAAATCCATAAAATCGGTCAATTCTGCTAAGCGAGCCTGCAAATCCGCTTCAACCGCTACCACATCAACCGTTTCGGGATAGTAAGCTGTCACCACGATTTCTTCTTGTTGCTCCACCTCAGGGAAAATCTCACCGAAGCGATCGACATTGCCCACATAGTCCTTGCTGTCTTCAATAGCAACCCCTTGGGCGCCTAACTCGATCAAGAGATTGGAAACTAATTCCTCTCCCTCACGCTTAACCGTTACTTTTAACTCTTGCCATGTTTCCATTTTGTATTTTCCTTATTCTTCTTAAATTCTTCAATCACATCTGTATAGTGTTCTTTCATTGCGCTATGAATCTGCTGTTTAAAAATACCAAACATAAGATAATAAACAAATAGAACAATTCCTGCAAGCAGTAGCAGTAATAAAAAATGTACTGAAAGGGGCAGTACGAGACCTTCACCACTCAGTAAGGGTAAAACAAGCATTAATCCCCAAATAACAGCCATAGAGATCCCAGCTACTTTCGTACCACTTTCTCTCTGCTTCTTTAACTTTAAATATTCCATGTAAATGAATGTAGCTTCTTCCCTAGAGTATTGTCCAGTTTTTAGTTTGCGTTTAACTTCCTTGTTTAACGTGGTTGTTGCAATCGCAAAAATCATTTCACTTCCTCCAAATAATCCCTCAATCTACCCTGCAACTGCGGAACTACTTGACTGGATGTCAAAAATTCCTCAATGTTCATCAATTTATAGCCCTGCCCTTCATCTCCAAAGGTGATACTGTCAAACTGTTCTTGACTTAGTTGCCCGACCATAAATACTGACTGTCTGCCTTCATAGAGCATGCTGGGATAGACCTTACTCCAGAGCAGGCAATCTTCGGTCAAGTGAATGCCTAGTTCCTCATAGACTTCACGCGCCGCGCATTCAAATGGGCTTTCGTCCCCTTCACAGCCACCACCTGGCAACTCCCACATATTGGGCCAAGGAATGCTGGACTTGTCATCACGCAGAATAGTTAGGACACTATCTCCACAAAGTAAGGCAATCTTGCAGCCTGTGAAATCAGAAATCTCTAGCTCCATGCTAGACTCCTAATATCTCGGATAAGGATAAAATTCTCCTTCTTCCAAGCCAACTTTTCCTTCTTCAAAGACTTCTTGGTTCCATTCCATGACAAATTCTTCTGCTTCTGGGTCTTCCAAAAAGTCCATGAGGGCATCTAGTCCAACCTCTGCAGTATCTTTGAGGAATAGTGCAAAATAAGCTAAAAATTCACGAGAAAAACCTTTCTTCGGCAGATAAGGGATGGCTGTGAGATACTCTTCTGCATTAACTGTTGACTTGGCAGGGTTATAAAAAAGCACCGCTTCTTCAAAGAGGATATCGTCTGATGACACCTCTCCATCCTCATCTAGCATCTCCACTCCTGCAGGATTTTGCGCCTCTAGCAGAAAACTCACTTCAACCGCATGATTACGCTTGTCCCAACTAATCTCATAATCAAAAGGAAAGTTCTTATCCAACTCTTCTTGTAAAACATCTAAAAATCCGTATGTTGCCATTTTGTCCTCTTTCTATACGACTCTTAAATCGCCCCGAATACTCGGAAATATGCTAAAATAGATACTACCATATTACCACATTAGTATCAGAAAATCTATGTTAGAAAGGACTGCTATGCCAGACAATCTCGCGCTTCGTATGCGCCCCAAAACCATCGACCAGGTCATCGGTCAGGAGCATCTGGTTGGCCCAGGTAAAATCATCCGCCGTATGGTG
Source organism: Streptococcus sp. CL9.43 (assembly GCF_049737935.1). Lineage (NCBI taxonomy): Bacteria > Bacillati > Bacillota > Bacilli > Lactobacillales > Streptococcaceae > Streptococcus > Streptococcus sp. CL9.43. The sequence goes on from NZ_JBKOTS010000003.1 coordinate 104,380, forward strand.
GAAGCCAATCGCCTATCCTCTATGATACTCTACGGACCTCCAGGAATTGGTAAGACCAGTATTGCCTCAGCCATCGCTGGAACGACCAAGTATGCTTTTCGGACCTTCAATGCCACTGTTGATAGTAAAAAACGTCTCCAAGAAATCGCTGAGGAAGCTAAATTCTCAGGTGCCCTTGTACTGCTACTAGACGAGATTCATCGCCTTGACAAGACTAAACAAGACTTCCTCCTTCCTCTCTTAGAAAGCGGTCTAGTCATCATGATCGGGGCGACAACTGAAAATCCTTTCTTTTCTGTCACGCCAGCCATTCGTAGCCGTGTTCAGATTTTTGAGTTGGAACCCTTGTCTAACCAAGATGTCAAAGAGGCCATTCAAATCGCCCTGACTGACCCTGAACGAGGCTTTGATTTCCCTGTTGAGTTAGATGATGATGCCCTTGATTTTATCGCAACATCTACCAACGGTGATCTCCGTTCTGCCTTTAACTCGCTGGATTTGGCAGTTCTCTCCACTCCAGCTAATGACAAAGGTATACGTCATATCACGCTTGACATCATGGAAAATAGTCTGCAACGGAGTTACATTACTATGGACAAGGATGGAGACGGGCACTATGATGTTCTATCTGCCCTTCAAAAGTCTATTCGCGGATCAGATGTGGACGCTAGTCTCCACTATGCTGCTCGCTTGATAGAGGCCGGTGACCTTCCTAGCCTAGCTCGTCGTTTGACTGTGATTGCTTATGAAGATATCGGTTTGGCCAATCCCGAAGCCCAGATTCATACCGTGACTGCTCTGGATGCAGCACAGAGGATCGGTTTCCCCGAAGCCCGCATCCTCATTGCCAATGTTGTGATTGATTTGGCCCTTTCTCCAAAATCCAACTCAGCCTATGTAGCTATGGACAAGGCTCTGTCTGACCTTAAAACCTCAGGTCACCTACCAATCCCACGTCACCTGCGAGATGGCCACTATAGTGGTAGCAAGGAATTAGGCAATGCCCAAAACTACCTCTATCCACATAACTACCCAGGTCACTGGGTCAAACAAGAGTACTTGCCAGAAAAAATTCGCAACCATAGCTACTTCTCACCAGAAGATAGTGGAAAATACGAACGTGCCCTGGCTCAACGCAAGGAAACCATTGATAAATTACGAAACTTATGAAATCCTTTTCAAAATTTTTAATTTTCCCTTGATTTTTTTTGAAAAAGTGGTATCATATAATCATAGAAACGCTGTGGTGTACGACTTCACATTTAAGTGTTGACCGACTATTTTTTGTATTATTAGGGAAACAAAAGTCTTCTAACAGCATGTAGGCCGTCTCACACGGAAACAGCTTCAGTTAGAGCGAGTTGCCCACCTGCTTAATTGCGCGGGTTCAATACAAACCGTGAAGTTTCGGCACCAATACAGCTTTTTATTTGCCTCCTTAGCTCAGTTGGTAGAGCAGTAGACTCTTAATCTATGGGTCACAGGTTCGAGCCCTGTAGGGGGCATCTAAATCAACAGGAAAAAGCCTTGATTTATAAGGCTTTTTTGCTTGTCTATAACTGATTTGCCCCATCATTTGCCCCACATTTTTTTTATGAGCAATCTTTCCAGACATCTCTGATTATGAAAAACAAAAAAGCTATCCTACCTTTGCAAATTTGGATAAGATAGCGGAATATTTTAATGCAACTCCAACCCAACTCTTTGGAACGAGTAAAGAGATTGAGTTAGAAAAGAGTGTTCTTGAATCTAATGAATACTCTGATAAAGTAAGTGAAATCTTAAAAGCTGTCAAATACATCGAGCATTTCCTACATACTGATGGACAGTACTTAGAGGATTTACTTTACTTAACAAGAGGCAACCAACTATACACAGAAGATGGAGATGAGTTGTATATTGATCCAACTTCTCAGAAAAGAACACTTCATAACCAATATGAACCTGGTTTTATTGAAGCAAGGGATAAATCTCCACTAGAACTCTTAATTGAAAATAAGGAATTGTTTGATAAATAGAAAAAGCGAGGATAACCTCGCTTCAGATTGAAGTTAAAATCTTTAGAAGACACTTTTATAAGGACTTTGTCTTCAATCTGTGAAAAGGAGTGAAAACTCCTTTTCTTTTTGTAAGTCAGACTGAAACTTCCAAATTGTTTATTTATTTTATTGACATTTTCTATAAAAATAAGTACAATAGTTTTATTAGAAAACTATACTATATAGGGGGTATTGAAATGAAATTTTCTAATCGTTTACTGCTATTCCTTGCAGGAGTTGTTTTTGTCCTTTTAGGACTTTTCCTATTTACAAACCCAGTAGCTAATCTTGTTGCTTACAGCTGGTGGATTTCATTTGGTTTACTGGTTTCTTCTATAGCAGCTATTTTAGGCCATTTCTCTGCACCAAAAGAGCTTCGCTCACCTGTTTATCTTTTCCAAGGATTTGTTAGTCTTCTCTTAGCTCTTTACCTCGTTGCTTATGGCTTTGTGACCCTGCCGGTCGTCATTCCGACCATTGTAGGAATTTGGTTAATTGTAGAAGCCATTATTGCTTTCTTTAAAGGCAATCGTCTAAGATTGATTTTCCCTATTATTGGTAGCAATATCACGTGGGTAGCCTTGCTTGAATTTTTACTAGGTCTAGTGATTCTGTTCAATCCAGTGGCTACAGGTGTCTTTGTCGTTTATGTCATTGCCTTTTCAGTTTTAGTTACTGGCTTCACCTACATTATTGAGGCCTTTCGTAAATAGTCTAGTTGCTATTTCTATCGCATTCAAAAAAGCTGGGAAATCATATTCTCAGCTTTTTTGTCTCTTTAATTATCACTTTTTCGCATTCCATTCTGCGTAGAAATTTGTTTTTCCATTTTATTCTCCAATTTGATCTCGCACTGACATTTATTTATAACAAAACTATATATCTAGAATAGCATAATCATTAGGTATTATAGGTTTTCAAACAAAATACGAGTCATTCGTTTTTGCCCCACTTTTGCCCCATTTTTAAATCCTGACATTGAAAATACCTAAAAGTATTTCCCTAAAATCAGCTATATTTCAACATTTTTGTTTATTTTCAATATGAAAAGTTCTTACAAATTCATGTCGTTATCCTGAGAATAGTTAGAATAAATTAAAATAAGGTCTTTATCTAACACGAAAGCCACATATGTTTATTTTTCATTAACTTGTGTAATGAAAAATAACTGAAAATCTTTTGCATCTTTCTGAGTCGGAAAGTCAATTATAATATTGTCCAACGCAGTACCAAACCACCTATTTGCCGACCTTTTTCTATTGCTTTTACAGATAGGAGTATTCTTCCCTTAGCCAGCCAACGGTTTATCGACTTCATCCTTGCTAATAAACACCTGCTCTGTTAAGACGGGACACTCTTATCCCAAAAAAGTTCCAAAGTCTCACCTGACTCTGGAACTTTTTGATTTCTACACTTATTGTTTGGCTTCCTGTTTTAATTGTTGCACCTGTTCCTCGTACTGGACAAGCTCCTTGTCTTTTATATTGATAGTCGCTTCTGCTTCAGCAATGCGGCTTCTCAGATCTTGAGTCTTGCTATGGTGATAGCTAATACCAATAACACTACCAGCAATGATTCCGATTACTAGACAAGTAAAAATCACCAAAATCAAGGAAGCAGATAGTTGTGTAAAGACAAGACTGACAGTTACTGTTTGACGATTGAGCAGACCAAAGCAGATCACAATGACTAATAAGATCAAACCGCCAATTAGATAAGCCTTATCTTTCAGTGACAATTCATTAAATTTTTTTAGCATAAGTTCCTTTCCTCCTGACTATGTTGATAGAAAACTACACAACATTTAGACATTAACCGAAGCCATTCTACCAGAAAAATTCGATACTGTCAATAATTATTTGATTAACACTCCGTAACTCTACTTGAGTATTTACACATAATTATTGACAGTATCCCGATTTGAACTCGCACTGACATTTATTTATAACAACACTATATATCTAGTATGGCATAATCATTAGGTATTATAGGTTTTCAAACCAAATGTGAGTCATTCGTTTTTGCCCCACTTTTGCCCCATTTTTAAATCCTGACATTGAAAACACCTAAAAGTATTTCCCTAAAATCAGCTATATTTCAACACTTTTGTTTATTTTCAATATGAAAAGTTCTTACAAATTCATGCAGGGGGCATCTAAACAACAGGAAAAAGCCTTGATTTCAAGGCTTTTTTGATGTCAAATAACTTTTTGTAGCAAATCATTATAAAGGTTTTCCAACCTTATCAAACTTATCATTTATTCTCAATCAATTGCTAGCAATATTTGATAAGACCAACTGTTTTTTACAGTACAGAGCTAGTCTATAATTAACTAAACTATACTAATTTGTGCCCATATTACATGGCCAATCCGCATAGAGATTAAAATGGGCTATTATGAATTCATAAATTTTCGCAACAGAACAAGAGCAAGTCATTTAGAAATAAAAGAGAAGAGAATCTTTCACTCTCTTCTTAGTATATCTTATTAAATTCAGTCTTTCTCAATCTACCTGATTTTCCTTTGCAACGACAAATTCTTTAACCAATCGATAGATAACAGCAAATATGGGTGTAAAGAATATCATCCCAAGTAAGCCAAAGAGATTGCCTCCAATACTAGCAGCCGCAAGCGTGAAAAGGGCTGGCAAACCAATAGACTGACCTACAACTCTAGGATAAATAAGGTTTCCTTCAATCAGCTGTATAACTTGATATAGAAGAAGAGAAAGTAAGGCTTGAGTAGGACTCACTGTGAAGATAAAAATCGCTCCCACAACACAAGCAATCATAGGCCCTACATAAGGAATGAACGATAGCACTCCTGCAAAGATACCTGTCATTACTCCATAGGGTATCCCAAACACGCTGTAACCAACCGCTATCATAACTCCTATGATAACTGCTTCAATCAGCTGACTCATCAAAAATTGGTCATAAGTCTCTAGTGCTACTTGTCCAATGTAAGTCAACTTTATCACCACCTTCTCTGGAAGAAAAACTTTTAGAAGTCGACTCGTCATCGCTGCCAAATGTTCCTTACTGGATAAAAATAAAAAGGTGAAGACTATAATCAAAAAGGCATTCATCAAACTTGAAAAAATATTGCCGATATTACTAGTCAGACCTGATAAAAAACCTATCAAAGCTTGGCTAATAGAGCTAGACTGTCCCTGAATTCCTGATACGATAGTTGACAACATGTCTTTGGTTACAAATTCCGAGCTGCCTAGCAATTTCCCAAGTTGAGTAAGGACTGTTGAAAGGACTGTTCCCAGCTGACTAATAGTCTGGGCTAGGGTTGGCAGCACCAAAACCAAAAGAGCAATCACGATTAAGATAAGAGCTAGGAAAACAAGTACCATGGCAATCGGACGACGCAACTCTGCCTTTACCTTCAATTTAACTAAGTACTGTTCAATTTTTTTCATGGGAACATTGAGCACAAAAGCAATAACAGCACCATAAATCAAGGTTGATATTACATCAAAGAGAGAGATTGCTCCTGATATAAAGCTCGATGCATTCAGAATTACAAGAGCAACCAGCCCTATAAAAAGTATTAACGGGGTGTATTTTTTTACTAAGTTCATAAATTCTCCTTAATAAACATGTTTAGATACGACTATACTATTTGGTTTTTCAAACTCTCGATTAAGGTAGGCTTGGTAAGTTCCTGGAGCGATAAATCCTTTGGGTGAGAGGATATCGGTGCCAGCCTGACCGACTATGGTATCAGCCAAGAGCACACAGTTTGTAGATAAGACAAAGTAGGATTTAAACTTAGATTTGATAAATTTATAAAGTTCCCCATCCGTCTCATGTCTGATTTTATAAGCGTAGGTGTAGTCTTCCTTACCATCTTCCGTTTTAATTTTATCTGCGCTTGGCTCCCAAGGAATCGTTAGTTGTTTTAATTCAGCTAATTTTTCCTGAACCGCTTCTTCCATTTCCGGTGTCAAATCTATTCCGTAACCAAATAGCGTTTTTTGACTCTCCCGTTTACATAAGTCAATGTACTTATCACGGTCGCAAAAATATAAAACACCATCTCCAACCATACCAAATAAGGTCTCAGATGACGGATCATAGTTTCCATAAGAAATCACACGTCCTTGATAACAAAGGTCCACATGACCAATAGCTGAAAATAGAGAAGTCTCCGCTGTATGAACGAAAATTTCAAGATCTGCTGTCTTACCAAACTTCACCATTCCAAGATAGATTTCCTCTTCCTCATCAGCATTTTCCTGCATGAATTTATTGATTTTTGCTAAAGTACTTGCAGGGATGAGAGCGGCTAGGGCAATAGGTAAGCTCATTCTGACACGACGTTTGAGATGGTTTTTCCCAATTTCCTTTTCAAATAAGAAACCGTCACGGATATTGGACACACCATAAAGGAAAAAATAAGCCCCTAATACAAAGAGTTGAAAGACAGAATTTCCTGTAGAGGACAAAAGACTAGTCCCACCAAGAAAAACTAGTACGAGACCATCTAGTAAGAAACGAAAACGAGGTCGAATTTTGTTTTTGCGGTAGAGAACATAGGTGACAAGGTTGATACTAGCATGAAAAATCTGAGAAATTCCAATCACAAGAGCCAAAATATAAATTGGCACATCAGTAGCAAGATTCGAGCCTAGCAAATATCCCATCACTAACAATTTAACCAGTGCAACTCCCAAGGTGTCCGTTGACTGACTTTTTTTGAAAATACGTAATACTAAATCTAAGACCGTTGCTATCCAAGCTAAAAACAGAACCAGTCGAATAACCGTCACTGGCAACCAAGTTCCCGTGACCATCAAGATAAGACCTAGCAGAACAAACAAGAAACCCTGAACAAGTAATTTCTTACCTGTCAGACCTAAAGAAAGAATTTTTTCCATAAAAGACCTTTCAAAAATAATAATTAAGCCCTTTGATCAAATTGACTGGTAAATAGCTGACGGCACAAACAGCCTGTGCCAGCAAGACATGGCGACTGACTGTAGCAATGTCACCATCTTGTCTTTTGCACTTCTGAAATTTGTTTTATTGATTCGAAAACAGAGCTTATAAAAACTAGCTAAACTTGAGAGATAAGTACAATTGAGACGAAAAAATGTCTAACCAATACTACTTGTAAAGGTAAGAAAATATTATTTCTATTCTATTAATGATTTATATACTATCTATTATGACACAATACTCACTATAGTTCAACTTTTTACCTATTTAAAACCATAAAGCCTACATAACTCTTTGAAGAGAACAAAAATCTGAATGTAATAAGATAGTACCCATTACCCATATTATAATTAGATTATGAATTGAAGCTTTTTGGAACTAAAATTAGGAATAATTGAGAAAGTAGGGAGGGAAATTTTGCTTTTACCCCATTTTGAAATAATTTCATTTTAGATTTTTCTAAGTTTCTTTCAAAGAGCCTGCAGGGGGCATCTAAACAACAGGAAAAAGCCTTGATTTACAAGGCTTTTTTGTTTTTCTAAAAGATTTTCTCTAGATATTTAGCAGAATCCCAAGATAGTTTCTCAATGTTCCACTTCTTCCTTAAATCGTACTTTTCCTTGGCTGTATAATCTCATAATCTTCACAAAGCGAACTGGATTGTTTTGGTTATACAAAAGAAATACTGAAAAGAATAACAAGCCAGCAAACCACAAACCATAGCCTTCATCACCAATCGGTTGGCCAAATTTTAGAGGAAGAATCAAGAAATACAAAAAGTAATAGATAGACACTATATTTACTACAAAGCGAGCAAATCGAAAAGGTAAAGCAGACAGTTGTCTAGGATCAAACTGGTTTTTCACAAACAAATTATGAGATGCGGCATAGTAAAAGGCTTTCTCTGTCGTCGGCTGTGCTCTGCGAACATTTTTATAGAGTGCTCGTTCAAGTAAAGCAACCAGCGAGAAAAACTGCATCAACCAAAATAGAAAAATACAAGCTAGACTAAACCAGTTATAGACACCAATAAACTTGAGGGAAAAGAAGCCCGAAATTGCAGGCCCACCTGCTAGTAAGAGAATTACCAATTGAGGAATAAAGGCATTCGTGTCACCAGCTTTTTCAGTATTGAGCAACCTACTCTTTGGAGCAGCTAGAGCCTCTCCTGTCTTTTGGTCATAATAAACAGCCTGTCCATCACATTCGCCGATAAAGACACGACGGCGTCCGAGAAAAAACATATTGACCTCTTTCTATTTATGAAAACAAATTCTCAAAGTCTCCTAACCATTAGGAATAAATCTATAGACGAGAATCCTACTCTTCATATTCTGGGTGTTTGCGTACATAACGCGCCGCCTGAACTCCATCCACTATGAGAGCTGGTAAAAAGAGGTTCATCAAGATGCCTAAGAACACACCAAAGATATTCTCAATGTAACCAGTAAGAATGACTGGCGCTAACACGACAGCAACAGAAGCAACACCAAAGTTGAACGATCGTTCGTGCTTCTTGTCATTGTCATCGCCACCATAAGTCTCCCATCTGTTGAAAGTCCAGATTTTCCCCTGATTTTTAGGAAGATAATACCAGGAGTAGAGACCAGTAGAAAAAAGCAGGATACAGAGAGCTACAAGATTGTAAATAAGTGCCCAGACTGAATAGATTCCGTCATTACCAACTAGCATAAGCAAGCCAATAAATGTCATGTCAACGTTTAAAATCAAAACAAGTATAGAAACAAAAAGATAGATAAAACTCTTAAATCTCACAATAAAACGATCGAAGAATGAGAGTGGGATTGCTACACCACTAATAAACATGCAAATAATGAACAAGATTTTATATATGCCAATACGATCGATATAGGTCGTCCCAAAAAATCCTATAAAAGAGACTCCTAGTGTAATCCAAGGTAGAAGCTTGATATAGCCTAAACTAACCCCATTTGTAATCAAAGGGCCATGGTAACGTTCTTCAATTACTACTTTCTTTTTCTTTGAAGCTTTTGACATAAATACACCTACTTATCTGGTCTGAATGATATTTTAACACTAGTATACCACAAACTATATGCTAGGCCATAGGATAGCTAAGGTTGCAGATTACTAAAAGGTTGACAGAACTTCGCTCCATAGGATATGATGGGAATACCTAGAAATTTTACTCTCCACGACCTATACTACTTCTACTGAAAAAGCGGTGGCGAGTTCAATTCTATATCTGGAGGTTTCTATGAAAATCTATTATTCAAAATTTGTCGGTGTCGGTTATCTAGTCTTTGCGGCGGGTGTATTCTTTCAATTTTTCTTTTTCCTTGCGCATGGATTGATCGACTTTTCCCAGCTTAGTCTTCTCACTGTGGTTCCAACCATCCTCTTTTTCGCTGCTATCTATTCAACGATTGCAGGCATCAAAAGACTGACTAGTCGTAGACTCTCCTTTGAATTCACCTTTGAAGGTATTTATGTCTATCCCGGGCTCTTCTTTTCCAAGGAAATTTTCATCCCCAAAGAAGAATTGTTGCGAGCATCGTATGTCGAAGTGGATGTCAGTGACCCCGACCATGTCAACAGCAAGGCTTGCTATTTAGACTTCGATCTGAGAGAGGTGACCCAGCTAGAAGATATTTCTAAGTCAAACGTCATCATCGATACAAGTGTTCTAATATTGCGGCTCGCCCTTAGCCTCTGTCGATTTAGAGAGGAAGAAAAAGCCGAGTTGGCGACCTATCTAAAAGAAAACTACGGAATTGATTTCTTATATTAGAAAGCAATAAAAAAAGCCCTGTTGTAGGGCTTTTTGTGTTGTTAGCGATTTAGCATATGCTACGTTCCGCTTTCATCCTGTTCTTTCTTAAATCGCACTTTTCCTTGGCTATATAATCTCATAATCTTCACAAAGCGAACTGGATTGTTTTGGTTGTACACTAACACGAGTGCAAAGATTACTAATCCAGCTACCCAGAATTCATAACCAAGTTCAATCTCCTGACCAAACTTTTGAGTGTAATTATAAAAAATATATAGCAAATAGATATTAGTGGCAACTATTAGAAAACGAACAATTCGGAAGATTTTAGTAGACAACTTAGCTGGATCAAAGTTATCTTCCCCCACCATCAGGTTATGAGAAGCTGCATAATGAAAAATCTTTTCTGTCGTCGGCTGGGCCTTGCGTACATTTTTATATAGAGCTCGTTCGAGTAAAGCAACCATAAACAAAAACTCAGCCAACCAAAATAATAGGATAAAGGTCAAACTGGTCCAGTTATAGACCCCGATACTCATAGCCGCAAGGAAGCCAAAGCCACCCGTTCCACCGGCCATGAAGAAAATCACCAATTCAGGAATGTAGGCGTTGGTCTTCCGAGCCCCTTCAGTATTGAGTAGGACACTCTTGGGAGCAGCTAAAGCCTCTCTCGTCTTTTGGTCATAATAGACCGCCTGACCATCACATTCGCCAATAAATACTCGACGCCGTCTAAGAAAAAACATTCTAACCTCTTTCTATTTCCTTTGTTATATTTACTTCTTAACTCGACTATTTCTGTACCGTTCCACTGCCTTCAGCCATCGGATCAACCAGACAATGTGTTTTCGATTTCCACGCGCAACATCTGTATTTAAGAGCTTACTTTTAGCAGTACCTATATCTATACTTAAGCATATAAGATCCGATACATATTTTCCATGAAGCCATCAATCTCTCCTCGAACAATTTTCAACAGACGATCTTCTTCGGATTGCGAGATAGAGACTCCTTCTCTTTTTCCACTGTCGTTATCCTGAGAATAGTTAGAATAAATTAAATTAAGGTCTTTATCTAACACGAAAGCTACATATGTTTGTTTTTCATTAACTTGTGTAATAAAAAATAACTGAAAATCTTTTGCATCTTTCTGAGGAGGGCTGATTTTCAAATGTACTTCTCCTTCTATTTCAAGCGGATAAATAACTCCATCTAGACGAATAGCACCATCAGATGGAATGATGTACCCCGCTTCACGTATTTGAGATGCGTACTTTTCCGACCTCATTAAATAATGAAGAGCTTCAATTCTATCCTGTTTTTCAAAAGCTGTTTTTAGAGTACTAGATTCTTGAAAATTTTTATTAGTGAGATAAAAAGAAATGACTAATAAGATAAAAGATACTATTATCAACCACTTAAACTGTTTCATTTTATCTAACATTATTCTTACCACCTCTTTCTAAATAGTCAAAGAAGGCTTTCTGATTCTTCTTTCTCTCTATCTCTTCTTTTTAATCTGATAATAAATAAAACTAATAGTGGTATCCAAAAGAATTGAATAACCAAAAGTTCTTATTGTCCATATAAGCCAAATCGGGCTATTTTCAACATTTATCTTAAGTATCTTCAAACTTACTGCAAGAGTCAAAAATAAGACAACTTCTGTAGTTAAGCGGTGCTTGGCCTTTTTAAGGTCTATGGTTTTCAAAAAGGACTGACTCTTGGTTTCCTTAGGTACTTCTTCCCAATAGGTCTTATCCTTACTTCTTAGATAAAGTAGATAACCAACTTCGACGATTAATCTTGAAAAAGCTGAAATAAACACTATATTGCTCACAATCCCAAATGTTTGCACATAATACCCGGATAAACTAGCCAATCCCCCGCCTAGCAAAGTAACTCCTAGAATAATCCAAAGGGATGGTTTACTGTAAACACTTGAAAAGGCTATATAGTTAGCAGTTGTTCGTTTTTCTGAAAATCCTTTTCTTAGTTGCTTTTTTAACCAACTGGCATTATAAACAATTAACCCCATGAATAAACCAATGGAACTTAACCAATAAATCAGCGAGTAGATCAGCGAATTTTTTAGAACCTCATTCGTTAAAATAGTGAGGATATAATCCATTAAAACCAATGAAAGATGAATCCCATTGATTAGTACAAAGAGCATCGCAGTACTAAAGAGTTGATGTTTATAGATGAATGTCTTGCTGAATGACATAATCTGACAGCCCAGCATGAGCAATAGAAGGAGACATAGAAAAAGAAAAGGGACATTAGAAAAGGGATCTACTGTGAACTGCTCCTTGATAAAAAAGTATACATGAGTCAGGTCGATGCTCAATACAAACAAACCAGCCCAGGCCAAACTCAACATTCTAACAGAAGCTCGCGTGGAACCCAGCGCTTGAAAATATTCCTTATTTAATGCTTCTGACTGACGGTTCATATCCCACTACTCCTCTTCTAGTTGACTGCTTTTGTTCAACTTCTTATAATAGCGTTTGCTGTACCATTCGCGGTCGCTAATTCCCAGATATTCTTTGTATTCCAGACGACGTCCTAAAAAAAACATCTTTACCTCTTTCTATTTCCTTTGTTATATTTCCTTCTTAACTCTACTATTTCTGTACCGTTCAACTGCCTTCAGCCATCGAATCATATTATTTTGCCACAGCAATAGAGCTGCGACAGCCGGCAAAATCCCCATCAGGCTTAAAGGGAATAGCTCACTGCCGATTGGTGTTCCCATCATCTTTAAAACGAGCATGGAGAAGATAGAAATCGGACCAGCTAAGCCCATGACAGCCATAAAGACTGTGAAAACCCAAGCAATTAGCTTCTTGCCAAGGGTAACCTTCTTATCTGAAAAATTATTCCAAAAGAGATTGCTATCGACGGCTCTTCTGAAGTTTTCCTTGCTGGTAGGTTGCGCTAAGGCAACATTTTTGTAGAGTGCTCGCTCCACGATCACCAATAGTAAAATGTCTTCCAGCAACCAAATTAGCAGAAAATAAATCAGAGTTCCATAGCTATAGACACCCGTAAAAAAGCGTGTTGCCGGGAAAAGCTGCATGATGCTACTGAATCCTAAAAGGCCACAAATCAACCAGACAATGTGTTTTCGATTTCCACGGGATGCCTCAGTATCTAAAAATTTACTTTTAGGAGCTGCTAGAGGATTTCGTGGCTCATCGACATGGACATAAATAGCCTGACCTTGGCTCTCCCCTATATAAATCACTTTCCTAAAAAACATGCTTTTATTTCCCCTCTAAACGACTGATTTTCTTAAAACTTGCCTGAAAAAGGGATTTTTTCTTCATTTAATCCTCCAATTTTATGACACAATTGATAGATTTTTTCCCAAAGAGAGATAAAAAATGAAAGAATTATAAACCTTGAACAATATTTCCTAGTTGGTTCACTCGATCATGAATGGTTTCCACATTTAAATTTCCATGTTGGTATTCACAAAGAAAGCCATTTTCGTAGAAAACTTGCTCTGAAAGCTGACCTTTTGGTGTATTTGGGCATTCAATCATGACAACATTAAAAACACCACCTGCTCCTGTACCCTCGATTGTATTGCCTCTAAAATGATAAGTGAAGGCCCGGAATTGTTCCCCATTGTAGTTACCAGAGATGACATAGGCAACTTTCCTCTCATGACCACACCCAAAAGGATAATGGCTGAAATTAGCATATTTTTCTACATATGGACTTTGTGTAGGAGTTATAGTGAGCGTATTAGATATCGTTCTGCCTGAGTAATCTCTATAGTTGTCTCTACCTTGAGCTTGGTCAAATTGATAGCCGTGAGCAGTTGCAAATGCTTGGTATTCTTTGTTGTTTTTATTAGCGTAGTTAATAGCCCAATAAACAATCCCTGCTACAAAAACAAAGATTAGTAACATAAAGATGATAAAGAAAATAACAAAAGCCGTACTCATTTTATACTCCTTTTAAAATTGGTTAGAACGCAAGGACATTTCACCACCCTTACTTCTGATTGATCTTCTTAGTTACGGTAAAATTGGTTATCTTTGTCACTTACAGATTGACCGATAGACAAGACATCTTGGCTACCGTCTGTACCTGTCACTTCGTTTTGGACTCCGGCTGGGGTAAAGATCAGTCGTGCACCTTGTCCACCACCGACAAGATGAATACCTGTTGAGTAGTAGCCATCTTTTTCCACTACTTGACCCATCTCGTATTTAAAGGTTCCATTTGCGCTTTGGATTGTTACAATTCCATCTGCTGTGACTGTTGCAGTTGTTCCCGCGTAGTTTTCCCAAGTTCCTACAAATTTAGCGTAAGCCTCTAATGATTTTTGCTTATCTTCCGTTTGTTCCGCTTGAGTGGTTGTAGCTTCTGTCGCACTATTTGTTTCTGACTTCTGCTCCTCTTTTTGGCTTACTTCAGTTTTACTTGCGGACTCTGTAGTCACCTTGCTTGTTGTTTCTTTTTGGTTTGAAGCTGAAGTGTTCTTGTTAGTCTTTCCACCACAGGCAGCCAAGGTCAAGGCAGCCAACAAGGTCAGGACTGATAGGCTCGTATAGCGCAATGTTTTGTTTTTCATAAAAATCTCCTTTGAAATAGATACAGATAAAAGTAGCTCGTCAGATTTTGCATATATTTGACGGCTGTATCGTAGTCTTCAGTGTATCATTTATTTGCTTTTAATTCAATAGCTATCATATATCGAAAAAAGGCTAATCCAAGTAGGAATTAGCCCTTTTATTTCTAGTTTTGATTTGCTCGTTTTTTTAGTAGATAAACATGGCATCGCCAAAGCTAAAGAAACGGTATTTTTCATCGATAGCATGCTGGTAGGCTTTGAGGACCAATTCACGGCCTGCAAAAGCTGAGACAAGCATGACCAAGGTAGACTTCGGCAAATGGAAATTAGTAGAAAAAGCATCCACCACCTTCCAGTCATAGCCTGGCTTGATAAAGATATTAGTCCAGCCAGAATCGGCCTGGATTTGGCCGTCAAACTTGCTTCCGATAGTCTCTAGCGTACGGATAGAGGTTGTCCCCACAGCAATGACACGGCCACCATTTTCTTTGACCTGACGCAAGGTCGCTGCAGCTTCCTCAGACAATTGGTAAAACTCTGAGTGCATCTCGTGCTCATCCAAATTATCTACTGAAACAGGTCTAAAGGTCCCAAGTCCAACGTGCAAGGTTAAGTAGACTAGATGAACTCCTTTTTGCTGAATTTCCTCTAGTAATTCTTTGGTAAAATGTAGCCCTGCAGTTGGGGCTGCTGCTGATCCACTCTCCTTGGCATAGACTGTCTGGTAACGTTCACGGTCAGCCAATTTTTCGTGAATATAAGGAGGCAAAGGCATTTCTCCAAGACTTTCAAGTACCTCTAAGAAAATCCCCTCATATTCAAAACGGACAATACGGCCGCCATGGGTTAATTCCTCGGTCACAACCGCGCTAAGTCGACCATCACCAAAAATAACACGGGTGCCGACCTTGAGACGTTTAGCTGGTTTAGCCAAGACTTCCCACTCATCTCCAGCTGTATTTTTCAAAAGCAAGAGTTCAACATGGCCCCCTGTTTCTTCTTTTTGACCATGAAGTCGAGCTGGCAATACACGGGTATCATTCATAACCAGGGCATCACCTGGCTCTAGCATTTCGATAATAGAGTGAAAGTGGCGATCTTGAAATTCTCCAGTCTGGCGATTGACCATCAAGAGTTTAGAGGCATCGCGCTTTTCCAAAGGTGTTTGTGCAATCAACTCCTCAGGCAAGTGAAAGTCAAAATCATTTGTATTTAATGTCGTCATTCTTCTTTTCTCTTCTCATTTATGCAAATTACTTATCAAAGCGAACTTCTTCAAGTAGATACTCGATGAAGCGTTCACCCATCTTAGACAAGCTAGTTTTCTCATGCTGGATATAAACCAGTTCAATGGGATCATCAATATCAAGTGGAATCGAAACGATATTGTCTCCATTGAGGTTACTATTAAGGATACCAGTCGCGATGGTATAGCCGTCCAAACCAATCAAGAGATTGAACAAGGTAGCACGGTCACTAACAACGATGGATTTCTTGTGGTGTTCCTGAGACAAAATCTCCTCTGAGAAATAGAAAGAATTATGGGTACCTTGGTCATAGCTCAAATATGGGAAGTCTTCTAGATCTGCCAACTGCACCTTGTCTCTTTTAGCAAGAGGGTTGGTCTTGCTGACAAAGATATGGGGTTGGGCTGTAAAGAGAGGGTGGGCAACGAGATGGTTGTCATCCAACATCTTCGAAAGAACGTCCCGGTTATAGCTATTTAAAAAGAGGACCCCCACTTCACTTCGGAAGTTCTTGACGTCGTCGATAATCTCCCAAGTTCTCGTCTCACGCAAAAAAAGCTCGTACTTTTCCATATCGCTTTTCTTGAGCAAGGAAACAAAGGCATTAACTACAAAAGCATAGTGTTGCGAAGACACACTAAAAAGCTCGCGATGAGCGATTGGATTCTTATAACGTTCTTCTAGAAGTTGCGTTTGCTCGACAACCTGACGGGCATAGGATAAAAACTCCATCCCATCGCGTGTGAGGGTAATTCCCTTAGGATTTCGGATAAAAATCTCAATTCCCATCTCATTTTCTAGGTCACGAACTGCATTTGATAGACTCGGTTGTGTAATAAAAAGTTGCTTGGCAGCCTCATTCATCGAACCAGTCTCTACAATTTTGATAATATAGTGTAATTGTTGAATTCTCATGTTTTTATTGTACCATACTTGACGCAATATAAAAAGGAACAGTCACTGAAAGCCAAGCTAGCCGCATAACAGTCTTTTTTTACAGCTCATAAAAAAGAGGTTGGATAATTTCCAACCTCTTTTTCTGTTCTAGCAAGTTAAAACTAGCTGTCTTTTCTCCAAAAGATGGCTAATAAAATCATGGCTCCTAAAACTGATGGGATAATAGCCGTATCAGCTAAGATAGGCCCCCAAGTTCCAAAAAGCATTTGACCCAGGAAAGCACCAATCCAACCCAGAAACATTTTCCCGAAGCATCCCATCCGTTCTCCACGATTGGTGATAGCTCCTGCTAATAATCCGATCAAAAGACCAACAAACATACTTCCAATCATAGTTTCTCCTTAAATTGCCCAATCTCCATTGCGGAAGAGTGGTACACGTGTTCCATCCTCACGGATACCATCGATATCCATTTGGTTCGAACCAATCATAAAGTCAACGTGAACATCTGAACGATTAAGTCCTGCAGCTTCCAGCTCTTCTTCGCTCATCTCAGCTCCACCGACAACGCTCGTTGCATAGGCTGCACCAATAGCCAAGTGGTTAGAAGCATTTTCGTCAAAAAGGGTGTTAAAGAAGGTAATGCCTGACTGAGAAATTGGGCTTGGATCTGGTACCAAGGCACATTCACCCAAGGCACGCGCACCAGCATTCTTAAAGACGAGGTCCTTCATTACTTGATCACCCTTTTCAGCTGTGATATCAACGATTTGACCATTTTCAAAGGTCACCTTGATGCCTTCGATGATATTTCCATTGTAGCTAAGAGGTTTTGTAGACGTTACATAACCATCTGCACGACGGAAATCAGGAGCTGTAAAGACTTCTTCTGTTGGCATATTTGGCAAGAAACCTTCGCCTTGAGCATTGATCGCTCCGGCAGATTCCCAAACGTGGTTCTTCGGCAAGCCAAGTGTCAAATCAGTTCCAGGAGCAGTGTAGTGAAGGGCTGAGAATTGCTCTTTATTGAGCATTTCCGCCTTGCTCTTGAGGATAGCAGCATGTTCTTCCCAAGCCTTAACTGGATCTTCTTCGTAGATACGGCAAGTCTTGAAGATTTGGTCCCAAAGGAGGTCCACTGCTTCTTCGTCGCTTGCAGCATTTGGAAAGACCTTCTTAGCCCACTCAAGTCCAGCAGCAGCTGCTACAGTCCAGCTAACCTTGTTAGATTGAGTTGTGATACGCATTGGCTTCATAGCAATTCCCATAGCTTTAGCAGAAGCTGAGAGCTTTTCAGCATCCACTCCGTTCAAGGCACCTGGGTCAGAAGAACGAACACCGAGACGACTTGCTTTGTTTTCAAGAAGGTAGTTCATCTCAGCAATCTTGTATTCTGGTACATTGTCCAAACGCTCCATCGGCGCGTGAAGGAATTTCTCACGGTTCACAAAGTCATCTGCCCATTGAACGATAACTTCGTGCGCTCCAAGTGCATAGGCTTCTTTGACGATTAAGTGAGCCAACTCACGTTGCTCCACATCGATAGAGAGAGCCAAGGTATGACCAGGTTGCACGTTCACTCCGTTTGCAACCAAAAGCTTAGCGTATTTTTCTAGATTTTCTTTAAAATTTGGTAAAACCATCTTGTTTCTCTTTTCTATTTTTATTTCAAAGCAGAAAGTAGCCCTGCTAGTGCAATAGTACCTGACAAGAGTGCTGTCGATAGAAGGATTGTCTGATCAGCAAGTTCCAATTGGTACTCAAAGACTTTTTCAGCTGGCTTGTCTTCCGCAAAAATTCTTAGTTTCATGAAATGTCCTCCGTTCTACCTCTTAAAACAAATCATCAAACAAACTCAACTGATTATCCTCTGGCATATTGCCGAGAATGCCCATTTCATCCATCTTTTCAACCAAGGTTGATGAGAGTCCACCACGCTTGCGGAGTTCTGTTTTAGAGAGGAATTCTCCCTCTTGACGGGCACGAACCAGTTGCTTGGCAACGTTCTCGCCTAGCCCATCCATAGCGACAAACGGTGGGATGAGGGTATCTCCATCGATGATGAATTCAGTCGCATCACTGCGATAGAGGTCCAATTTGCCGAACTTAAAGCCACGTTCCCACATCTCATTGACGATTTCAAGTGTTGTGTAGAGGTCAATTTCTACGTTGGAAGCTTCATTGTTCTTACGCTTTTCAGCAATTTCTTGTATCTTACGTTTAATGGCATCCAAACCTGCCCCCATGGTCTTAATATCAAAGGCCTTAGCACGGATGGAGAAGTAAGCACAGTAATAATAAATCGGATGGTGAACCTTGAAGTAGGCTACACGAAGGGCCATCATAACGTAGGCTGCCGCATGGGCTTTAGGGAACATGTACTTGATTTTCCCACAAGATTCGATATACCACTCAGGCACATTATTGGCCTTCATGGCTTCGATATAACCGTTGCGCTCTTCTTCTGAGATTTTAAGCCACAAGCCCTTACGCACTCGTTCCATGATGGTAAAGGCCATCTTAGGATCTAAACCTGCGTGCATGAGGTAAACCATGATGTCATCCCGACATCCGATAACGGTTGAAAGGTCTGCAATTCCAGTCTTAATCAAATCCTGGGCATTTCCCAACCATACATCGGTACCGTGAGACAGCCCAGAAAGCTGAAGTAACTCTGCAAAGGTCGTCGGATGGGTTTCATCCACCATGCCTCGAACAAAGTTAGTTCCAAACTCTGGAATACCAAGCATACCAGTCGAAGTCCCAATTTGTTCAGGCGTCACTCCCAGAATATCGGTTCCCGAAAAGAGAGCCATGACATCAGGATCATCCATAGGAATATCATTTGGATCAATGCCTGACAAGTCCTGGAGCTTGCGAATCATAGTCGGATCATCATGTCCAAGGACATCGAGCTTGAGGACGTTCTCATCGATATCGTGGAAGTTAAAGTGAGTGGTCTGCCATTCAGCCGTTACATCATCTGCAGGATACTGTACTGGAGTAAAGTCATAGACATCCATATAATTAGGGATAACAACGATTCCTCCTGGGTGCTGACCGGTCGTCCGTTTGACACCAGCAGCTCCTTGGGCTAGGCGTTCTACTTCAGCTTCTCGGTAGAATTTGCCATAGTCACGCTCGTAACCCTTGACAAATCCATAGGCTGTCTTAGCAGCCACCGTACCAACCGTTCCTGCACGGAAGGCATATTCTTCCCCAAAGATATCACGAACATCCAAGTGGGCGCTCGGCTGGTCTTCACCTGAGAAGTTCAAATCGATATCAGGTACCTTATCCCCATCAAAACCAAGGAAGGTCTCGAAAGGAATGTCCTGTCCATTCTTGCTGAGCTTGTGGCCACAGTTTGGACAGTCTTTATCTGGCATATCAAAGCCTGAACCGTAGGAACCATCCGTGATAAATTCACTGTACTGACACTGACCACAGACATAGTGAGGAGAAAGCGGATTAACCTCGGTAATTCCAATCATGGTCGCAACGAAACTGGATCCAACAGACCCACGTGAACCAACCAAGTAGCCTCGTTCGTTTGAACGGTGCACTAGCATTTGCGAAGCCAGATAAATCACGGCGAACCCATTCCCCAGGATAGAAGTCAATTCCTTTTCAATCCGTAAATCAACGATATCTGGGAGTGGATTTCCATAGATTTCAAAAGCTTTTTTATAGGTCAACTCGGCGACTGTTTCTTCAGCCTTGTCAATGAAAGGCGTGTATAAATCACCCTTTACAACCTCAACAGGCTCAAAGATTTCTGCCATGGCGTTGGTATTTTCAATGACAATCTTGCGAGCCAAGTCTTCCCCTAAAAAGGCAAATTCATCCAACATTTCATTAGTTGTTCTAAAGTGTGCCTTTGGTAGCGGAGCTGGTTGGGCAGCTTCTCCATGACCGATCGTTCGGTTAATCATGGCTCCCTGACCTAGACTACGGACGATGATTTCTCGATAAATTTCATCTTCAGGTTCGATATAGTGGACATTTCCTGTCGCAAGAACGGGCTTACCGAGACGGTCTCCGACCTCTATCAAACTCTTGATAATAGTGTGGAGCTCCTCCATATCCTTGACCTGCTCTTTGGCAATCAGAGGTGCATAGATAGCCGGAGGCATCACCTCGATAAAATCATAGTATTTGGCTACTTCGACTGCCGCATCTACACCTTGTGATACGACTGCATCAAAGACTTCCCCTTCCGTACAGGCTGAACCTAAGATCAAACCTTCTCGATGGGCATCTAGTACCGTACGTGGAATCCGTGGAACTCCTTCAAAATACTGGGTATTAGAAAGGGAAACCAGCTTAAAGATATTTTTCAAGCCCACTTGATTTTTCACATAGATGGTCGCATGCTTGACTCGAGCTTTTTTATAAGAATTCGGACTGATTAAATCAAGGTTTAATCGTGCTAAGTCCGTCACACCGTGTTTTTCTGCTACTTCTTTGATAAAGATAAAGAGCAGACGACCAGTTGCTTCCGCATCATAGTTGGCCATATGGTGGTGTTCTAGAGCTACGCCAAAACGTTTGGTTAAGGGACCCAAACCATGGCGTTTGTACTCAGGATAGAGATTTCTAGCGAACTCTAGCGTATCGATGACAGGTTGAGTAATTTTTGGAAGACCGTGACGCTCATAGTTGGCATTCATAAAACCAACGTCAAAGCTTGCATTATGGGCTACAAGAACGGTATCTTTACAGAATTTTTGGAATTCTTTCAAAACTTGAATCAAGGGTTTAGCGTTTTTTACATGATCATCAGTAATCCCTGTCAATTCCGTAGTAAAGGCTGATAAGGGGTGCCCAGGATTGATAAATTCATCAAACTCAGCAATGATATTGCCCTTATACATCTTGGAAGCTGCCACCTGAATCAAATCATTATAGATAGCAGATAGACCAGTCGTTTCCACGTCAAAGACTACATAGGTAGCTTCAGAAAGATCCATCTCCACTTCGTTGTAGACGATAGGAACACGGTCTTCTACGATATTGGCTTCCATTCCATAAATGAGCTGAATACCAGCTTTCTTAGCAGCCTTATAGCCGTGGGGGAAGGATTGAACATTGCCATGGTCTGTGATTGCCACTGCTTTGTGGCCCCATTTGGCTGCTGTTCCAACGATTTCTTCGACCTCAGGCAGAGCATCCATGGTCGACATGTTGGTATGGGCATGAAACTCAACGCGACGCTCACCTTCTGGCATCAAGTCCTTACGTTCATAGTGAACAACTTCCTGCACATCTTGCACATTCATGGTCAAATCTCGTGTGAAATTATTGACCTCGACATTTCCACGAACACGGAGCCATGAATTTTTCTTGATGATATCAAACTTCTGAGCTTCCTCTTCATTTTTGACCCATTTTTGCATGGAGAAACTAGACGTATAGTCCGTCATCTTGAAGTTAATCAAGACACGACCTGTTCTAGTCACTTTATGCTCTACATCAAAGACAACCCCTTCAAAAACCAGTCGATTTTCTTCGGTATTGACCTCAATCATTGGAGTTACCTCTGCTTTGTCGAGTTTAGGCTTAGCAGCTGCCTTCTTGGCTTGGAAATCAAAGACAGGCTTGTCCTCAACTGGAGGAGGCGGTGCCATCTGTTCTAACTGTTCCATAGCTCGAAGGGTCTCATCATTGGCAGCCTGAACAATCATTTGATTCTCTGTATAGAAGGCTTCTTGTTCTTCCTTGGTCAGGTCCTCATTTTTTTCCAATCGGAAGGTTAATTTAGGAAAACCAAAGAGCTCAAGTTGTTTGCTAAGATTTGGCAAATGGTTTTTTCTGAAATGCTCTGTATCTGCTGCTTCAGAGGCCTCAATAATCAATTGATCATTTTCAAATCGAACCTGAAAATCCTGATACATGGTCCGAAATCCTTGGCTAGAACAAGGCCCATCTGAAAAAGCCTCCCGATAGTAGGCCTGTAAAAGCTCTCTTGAAAAATCTTGATCTTTCGTTTTAATCTCGAAAGTCGCTTGATTTCCCGTTTTTGAAAATTCTTCTTTCAATCCCTTCTTCAATGCTAAAAAGAGTTCAAAGGGGAGGATATTCTCAAATACAAAACGAAACTCCCAAATGTTACTTTGTTTGTGTACAATAACTTGTTCAATTTCAGCCCGGGAGAAGGCCTCATAATTTCTTATCTCAGCAGGGATACCCAACTGATTCATTAAAATTTCAAAAGTGGTTGACATCCATTTTCCTCACAATATACTCCTTCTATTTTACCATATTTGAGGCAATTTTAGCTATTTCTACCAAACAGAAAAAGAAGCCACAAAGTGACTTCTTTTAAAGTGACGGTGAATTATTCTTCACCTTTGTTTTTCTTAATGATTTCTTCTTGTACTGACTTAGGTACATCTTCATAGTGGTCGAATACCATCATGAATGTACCACGTCCTTGTGATGCAGAACGAAGAACTGTTGCGTAACCAAACATTTCAGCAAGTGGAACGTAAGCACGAACGATTTGGCTGTTACCGTGTGCTTCCATACCATCTACACGTCCACGACGAGCAGTTACGTGACCCATAACATCACCAAGGTTTTCTTCTGGAACAGTGATTGTTACAAGCATCATTGGCTCAAGGATAGCTGGTTGTGCAGTCTTAGCAGCTTCTTTAAGTGCAAGAGATGCAGCGATCTTGAAGGCAGTTTCAGATGAGTCGACATCGTGGTATGAACCATCGTAAAGCTTAGCTTTAACGTCAACCATTGGGTAACCAGCAAGAACACCGTTAGCCATAGATTCTACCAAACCTTTTTCAACCGCTGGGATAAATTCACGAGGAACCACACCACCGACGATTGCGTTTTCGAATTCGAATCCTTTACCTTCTTCGTTTGGAGTAAATTCAATCCATACATCACCGAATTGACCTTTACCACCAGACTGACGTTTGAAGAATCCACGTGCTTGAGTAGAAGCGCGGAATGTTTCACGGTAAGATACTTGAGGAGCACCTACGTTCGCTTCAACTTTGAACTCACGACGCATACGGTCAACAAGGACGTCAAGGTGAAGCTCACCCATACCAGAGATAACTGTTTCACCAGTTTCAACGTTAGTTTCAACGCGGAATGTTGGATCTTCTTCAGCCAATTTTTGAAGGGCGATACCCATCTTGTCTTGGTCTGCTTTAGATTTAGGCTCAACCATCAATTGGATAACTGGTTCTGGAACGTTGATTGACTCAAGGATGATTTTAGCTTTTTCATCTGTCAATGAGTCACCAGTTGTAGTGTCTTTCAAACCAACGGCAGCAGCGATATCACCTGAGTAAACAGTGTCGATTTCTTGACGGCTGTTAGCGTGCATTTGAAGGATACGTCCGATACGTTCACGTTTACCTTTAGAAGTATTCAATACGTAAGAACCTGATTGAAGAACACCTGAGTAAACACGGAAGAATGTCAAACGACCTACGAATGGGTCAGTCATGATCTTGAAGGCAAGAGCTGCAAATGGCTCTTCATCAGATGCTGGTCGAGTTTCTTCTTCTTCAGTATCTGGGTTGATACCTTTGATCGCAGGGATATCAAGTGGGCTTGGAAGGTAGTCGATAACCGCATCAAGCATCAATTGAACACCCTTGTTCTTGAAGGCAGAACCACAAAGTACTGGGTAGAATTCAACGTTGATAGTCGCTTTACGGATACCAGCTTTCAATTCCTCGTTAGTGATTTCTTCACCTTCGAGATATTTCATCATCAATTCTTCATCAGTTTCAGCAACTGCTTCAACCAATTTTTCACGGTATTCTTGAGCTTGGTCAAGGTATTCAGCTGGAATATCTTCTTCAAGGATATCTGTACCAAGGTCGTTAGTATAGATTTCAGCTTTCATCTTGATCAAGTCGATGATTCCACGGAAGTCATCTTCAGCACCGATTGGCAATTGAATTGGGTGTGCATTTGCTTGAAGACGATCGTGAAGTGTGCTTACTGAGTAAAGGAAGTCAGCACCGATTTTGTCCATTTTATTGGCAAATACGATACGTGGAACCCCGTACTCAGTTGCTTGACGCCAAACTGTTTCAGTTTGAGGCTCAACACCTGATTGTGAGTCAAGAACTGTAACCGCACCGTCCAATACACGAAGAGAACGTTGTACTTCGATTGTGAAGTCCACGTGTCCTGGTGTGTCGATGATGTTTACGCGGTGGTTGTTCCATTGAGCTGTTGTTGCAGCAGATGTGATAGTGATACCACGTTCTTGCTCTTGCTCCATCCAGTCCATTTGAGACGCACCTTCGTGAGTTTCACCGATTTTGTGGATTTTACCAGTGTAGTAAAGAATACGCTCAGTTGTAGTTGTTTTACCAGCATCGACGTGAGCCATGATACCGATATTACGAGTTTTTTCAAGTGAAAATTCGCGTGCCATGAGGTTTGTTTCTCCTATATTTTTTATTTCTATTCTATTATAACACGATTTCAATAAAAACGGATAGGCAGGACCCACCCGTTCTCAATGTTTATCTTGTTTAGTTGGTTTCAACTTGTGAGATGGGAAGTTGAATTGTACTCGGGCTAAAGTTAGTTAGCCGATTTGAGCCGGAATGGGATGCTGTGTGAAAAAGATAAACTTCCTTGTATTCGTCGAATACTGCGTCAGTTTCCTATTTTCACCTTGCATCCTTACCATTCCTAGCATCATTTTATTACCAACGGAAGTGTGCGAAGGCACGGTTAGCTTCAGCCATACGGTGAGTGTCTTCACGTTTCTTAACTGCTGCACCAGTGTTGTTAGCAGCATCTAAGATTTCTTTTGCAAGACGGTCTTGCATTGTGTGTTCACCACGAAGGCGAGCAATTGTTACCAACCAACGAAGTCCAAGTGTTGTACGACGTTCTGGACGAACTTCAACTGGGACTTGGTAGTTAGATCCACCAACACGACGTGCACGTACTTCAAGTACAGGCATGATGTTTTCCATAGCTGTTTCAAATACTTCAAGTGCATCGTTACCAGTAGCTTCTTTGATTTGCTCAAAAGCACCGTAAACGATTGAAGCAGCTGTACCACGTTTACCATCAAGCATAACGCGGTTGATAAGACGAGTAACTAATTGTGAATTGTAAAGCGGATCTGGCAATACTTCACGTTTTGGAGCTCTATTTTTACGACTCATTTCTCTTTATCCCCTTTCCTTATGCTTTTGGACGTTTAGTACCGTATTTAGAACGGCCTTGTTTACGATCGTTAACACCTGCAGTATCAAGTGCACCACGGACGATATGGTAACGTACCCCTGGAAGGTCTTTTACACGTCCACCGCGAAGAAGCACCACGCTGTGCTCTTGCAAGTTGTGTCCGATACCTGGGATGTAGGCAGTAACTTCGATAAGGTTGCTCAAACGTACACGAGCAAATTTACGAAGGGCAGAGTTAGGTTTTTTAGGTGTCATAGTTCCAACACGAGTTGCTACACCACGTTTTTGTGGTGAAGAAACGTTTGTTTGAACTTTTTTATGACTGTTGTAACCAACGTTCAAAGCTGGTGATTTAGATTTTTCTACTTTTGATTTACGCGGTTTGCGAACCAATTGGTTAATTGTAGGCATCTACATTCTCCTGTGTTTTTTTATTTTTGGTGATGATACACTTGGTGACAGCTATCATCTGTGTATACTTTTGCAACATTTGTCAGCACGTCCCTGTACACTCTTGAGAGACCAAAAGTAAAAAGTACCGTCTAACATTGTACCACTTTTTTTCTATTTTTGTCAATATATTTCTTCTTATTTTTTGACTTCTTTGCTCTAAAATCTCTTTGAAAACGCTCGCCTGCCAGATAGTCTCTTCAACCGACCACATAGACATAGCTTCTTGTATTTGTCGACAAAATGGTGTTTAATAGATTTGTAAGTAAGAGATCTCTATTACAACTTTATAAAGGAGAAATTATGAAACTCAGACTTGATATTGATCAGCAATACACCGAAGAGCAAATCATCATAGAGGCACCGACCTTGTCCCCTAGAGTTCAAAAGGTTCAGGACTTTGTACAAAATCTTGAACAAAAAGAAACTCTTAAAGGAAAATTCCAAGACCAGGTCTACTTGATTCAGATTAGCAAAATTCAGCGTGTATACATTGAAAATCGTAAGGTTCTGGCCGAAACGGATAGCCAAACCTATGCACTTGACATTCGTCTCTACCAAGCAAGTGAAATTCTACCTGCTTCCTTTATCCAAATTTCCCAATCGGAAATTGTCAACATTGATGCAATTAGTCATCTAAAACTAACCTCTAACGGCTTGATTGAAATCTATCTAAAAAACGAAAGTTTTACCTACTCATCTCGCCGTTACCTCAAAACTATTAAGGAGAAATTAGAACTATGAAAAAACAAGTATTCCACGATGCCACAACTGGTATCCTCATCGGCCTCACCCTATCTATTATCTTTTCTTTTATCTATTCACCAAGCAACTACGCACCTCTCAGCCCTGAATCTCCTGTTGGTCAATTCATGAGCAGTCATCAGGTTCACGGTGCTCTAGTTTTACTCTACTGTACACTTATCTGGTCAGCTATTGGAGTCCTCTTTAGTTTTGGTAGCCGTCTATTCGCTCAAGATTGGAGTCTTCTTCGTGCGACTGTCACTCACTTCTTCCTTATGTTGCTAGGTTTTGTACCTCTAGCAATCCTAGCAGGCTGGTTCCCTCTTCACTGGACTTTCATCCTCCAACTCATCCCAGAGTTTGCCATCGTCTACCTCATCATTTGGGCGATTCTCTATAAAAGAGAATCAAAGAAGGTTGCCCACATCAACCAACTATTAGCTCAGAAAAAATAAGACCTAAAAACCCACTCCGTTTTGTGAGTGGGTTTTTGCTTATAATTTTTGTTTCAGCTCTAATAAGAGATTCATGGCTTGCATCGGTGTCATATTGTACACATCTACTTGGGCCAACTCTGCTAGGATAGGATTTTCTTCTTTTTCATCAAAGAGAGACATTTGCTCATTGACAATATTCCTTTGATTGATAGAAATTGGATTTTCCTGACTTTGGCTCTCTAGTTGAGTTAGAATCGCATCCGCTCTTTTTAGCAAATCTGCTGGCAATCCTGCAATCTTAGCAACGTGAATACCGTACGATTTGTCTGCTGGACCTGGTTCAATCTTATGAAGGAAAGTGACCTGACCATTTTGCTCAAGCGTAGCCACGTGTACATTTACTAGATGTTCAAGACTAGCTTCCAGACTGGTTAATTCATGGTAGTGCGTGGCAAAGAGAGTCTTGGCACCAATATGCTCATGGATATACTCGATAATAGACTGGGCTAGAGCCATACCATCATAAGTTGCGGTTCCTCGACCAAGCTCATCAAAAAGAATCAATGAATCCTTTGTCGCATGACTAATGGCATTATTAGCTTCCATCATCTCTACCATAAAGGTAGATTGACCTGAAACCAAGTCATCTGCCGCACCGATACGGGTAAAAATTGCATCAAAAATTGGCAGTCGAGCACTTTCTGCAGGGACATAAGAACCCATCTGAGCCATAACCGCTGTAATGGCTAGTTGACGCATGTAGGTTGACTTCCCGCTCATGTTCGGACCTGTAATTAGTTGAATGCTAGTATCTTCATCCATCTGGATACTATTGGGAATATAGGTCTGAGCTCCCATGACCTTTTCAACAACTGCGTGACGACCATTCTGGATATCAATCCGCGACTCTTGCCCAAACTCTGGTCGAATCAGGTGTTGTTTTTCTGCAACTACTGCCAAGCCTTGCAAGACATCGACAGCAGCAATTCCTTGAGCCAGAGCCTGTAGACGTTGGATATACTTGCCAACCTCCTCACGAATACGCATAAAGATTTCGTACTCTAGGTTTGCTGATTTCTCACGCGCCTCTAACATTTCTCCTTCGATACGCGCCAACTCCTCTGTCCCAAATCGCTCAGAGTTTTTCAGCGTAGCCTTGCGGAAAAAGTGAGCTGGTACGTTACCTAGCTGCGAGTTGGTTACATGGAAATAGTAGCCATCTTTTTTATTGTAGTCAATCTTGAGAGTATTGATGCCAGAGTTTTCTCTTTCCTTGACCTCAATCTCAGCAATCCAGCTGGTCCCTTCTCTCAGCACACGACGGTATTTATCCAAGGTCTCATCAAAGCCCGTTCGGATAATACCACCTTCGGTAATCACGTGAGGGGCCTCAGGAGCAATGGCTGCGCTAATGAGATTTTCCAACTCAGGAATAGCATCCAGTTGTTCAATCAGATAAGCGAGAGCTGGTTGCTCCATTCCTTCTAAAATGGCGCGAATTCGTGGAACACTTCCCAAGGTAGTCGCTAATTGCAAGAGGTCTTTGGGGTTGCTTTTGCCAAAAGATACTCGACTAGCCAGACGTTCGATATCGTAGACTCCCTTAAGGCTTTCTGTTAAATCACTGCGCTCAAAGAAATAATCCAGAAAGACTTGCACAACCTCCTGACGTTCTATGATACGATCTAAATCAATTAAGGGGCGTTGAATCCAAGAACGTAGAAGACGCATACCCATTGCAGTTTTAGTCTCATCTAGCAACCAGAACAGACTCCCTTGTTTCTTACCTGAGCGAGCATTTTCAACCAAATCAAGACTAGCCTTGGTCGCAAAATCCATCTGCAAGAAATCTTTGATTTCATAACGAATAACTGGCTTCAAGTGGCTGAGCTCTCTCATCTGCGTCCGATGAACATACTGAAGAAGTTTCCCACTAGCTGCTCCTTCAACAGTTGCCAATCTTGAATCCAACAGATGGACGTCTTCATATGTTTCTTGTTCATAGGAAAGCACTAGATTCATTTGACGACTGAGAATCTGTTCTTCCACTTCAGACAAGTCGTAACCAATCACCACTTCTCTGGCCTTGAGGTTACGGATTTCACCACAGACTAGAGAGAAATCTGATAATCCCGTTACATAGAAATCACCTGTCACTAGGTCCATATAGGCTAGTCCATACTGGGAACCTTCACGATCAATAGCTACTAAAAAGTTATTGTGACTATCTGGCTTACTACTATCAACCACTGTTCCTGGTGTAATGACCTGAACAACCTCGCGCTTAACGACACCAACAGCTTGCTTAGGGTCTTCCATCTGTTCAGCGATGGCAACCTTGTAGCCACGTTCAACTAGAACATCAATATACTGTTGGGCAGAATGATAAGGAACTCCAGCCATGGGAATAGGATTTTCAGCATTTTTATTGCGACTGGTTAGTGAGATTTCTAGTATCTGTGCAGCATTGACTGCATCTTCATAAAACAACTCATAAAAATCACCCATACGAAAAAGCAAAAAAGCATCTGGATATTGTTTTTTGATATCCACATACTGTTGCATACCAGGTGATAATTTTTCAGTAGTCATTTACTCTCTCCTTGTAAAAACAGTCCTGAGAGAAGCTCTCAAGACCTTATCTATCTTCCATTAACTCTAGCAAGCGTTCTTCCATGACTTTAGCTGCATGTTGATCCTTACAGATAACCAACAAAGTATTCGCTCCGGCAACAGTACCTAAAATCCACCCATCTTTATTTGAATCTACTACATTGGCTAAAACGGATGCTTCTCCAAGTTTAGTGTGGAGAACCAAGGTGAATTCGGCTCTTGCAACACCCTCTAAGTGATGTGAAAGGAATTCGACCAAATCAATCTTCTCTGTCTCATTTGCTAACACATAGTAAACAACATCGTTTTTCTTAACTTTGGTTAAGCCAAGCTCTCGCAAATCACGAGATAAGGTTGTTTGTGTCACAAAGACATCACAGGCTTCCAATCGATCTTGAATTTCCTTTTGAGTTCCTAATTTTTCTTCTGTAATCATTCGCTTGATGAGCTGATGACGTTCTCTTTTTCTCATAAGATCCTTTCAAGTGTATATTTATAACATTTTACATTTTTTTAGTAAGAACATTATATCAAAAAAACTGGATATTTCAAAAAATATCTCTTCTTTCAAAAAAAATGTAGTAAATTGTGATAAAATAGTAAAAAAGCCCTAAAGGAGCCTTAAATGAATACAAAAGAATTGATTGCTAGCGAGTTGGCTAGCGTCATTGATAGCCTGG
Organism: Streptococcus sp. CL9.43; assembly: GCF_049737935.1. NCBI lineage: Bacteria > Bacillati > Bacillota > Bacilli > Lactobacillales > Streptococcaceae > Streptococcus > Streptococcus sp. CL9.43. Next base: position 134,979 of record NZ_JBKOTS010000003.1, read on the forward strand.
ACCAAGAGGCTATTTTAAATTTACTAGAAACACCTAAAAACTCAGATATGGGAGATATCGCCTTCCCTGCCTTCTCATTGGCAAAGGTTGAGCGTAAAGCTCCTCAAATGATTGCTGCTGACATCGCTGAAAAGATCAATAGCCAAGCCTTTGAAAAGGTTGTAGCAACAGGTCCTTACGTAAACTTCTTCCTTGATAAGGCTGCCATTTCTGGCCAAGTACTGCAAAACGTTATCACTGAAAAAGAGCACTACGCTGACCAAGAGATTGGCAATCAAGAAAATGTTGTCATTGACATGTCTAGCCCTAATATCGCTAAACCATTTTCAATCGGTCACCTTCGTTCAACAGTTATCGGAGATAGCTTGTCACATATCTTCCAAAAAATCGGCTATAAAACTGTCAAAGTCAACCATTTGGGAGACTGGGGTAAACAGTTTGGGATGTTGATTGTTGCCTACAAGAAATGGGGTAACGAAGAAGCTGTCAAAGCTCATCCAATCGATGAACTCCTCAAGCTCTATGTCCGCATTAATGCTGAAGCTGAGAATGACCCAAGTTTGGATGAAGAAGCACGCGAATGGTTCCGCAAACTTGAAAACGGCGATGAGGAAGCTCTCGCTCTTTGGCAATGGTTCCGCGATGAAAGCTTGGTAGAATTTAACCGTCTCTACAATGAGCTACAAGTTGAATTCGACAGCTATAACGGGGAAGCATTCTACAATGATAAAATGGATGCAGTTGTAGACATCCTTTCTGAAAAGGGACTATTGATCGAATCAGAAGGTGCTCAAGTTGTTAATCTTGAAAAATATGGAATTGAACACCCAGCTCTTATCAAGAAATCTGACGGCGCAACTCTATACATCACGCGTGACTTGGCTGCAGCCCTTTACCGTAAAAACGAGTATCAGTTTGCCAAATCTATCTATGTCGTTGGTCAAGAACAATCTGCTCACTTCAAACAACTCAAGGCTGTCTTACAAGAGATGGGTTACGATTGGAGCCAAGATATTGTCCATGTTCCGTTTGGCTTGGTTACAAAAGAAGGAAAAAAACTTTCTACTCGTAAAGGGAATGTTATCTTACTAGAGCCAACTGTTGCAGAAGCCATCAGCCGTGCTAAAGCGCAGATTGAAGCCAAAAATCCAGAACTTGAAAACAAAGACCAGGTCGCTCATGCTGTTGGAGTTGGGGCCATTAAATTCTATGACCTTAAAACTGACCGTACAAATGGATATGACTTCGACCTTGAAGCTATGGTATCCTTTGAAGGAGAGACTGGCCCTTATGTTCAATATGCATATGCTCGTATCCAATCAATCTTGCGTAAAGCCGGTTTCAAACCTGAAGCAGGTGCCAACTATAGTTTGAACGATGCTGAAAGCTGGGAAATCATTAAGCTAATTCAAGACTTCCCACGTATTATTAAACGTGCAGCTGATAATTATGAACCTTCTATCATCGCTAAATTTGCAATCAGCTTAGCGCAAGCCTTTAACAAATACTATGCCCACACTCGTATCTTAGATGAAAGTCCAGAACGTGACAGCCGTCTAGCCCTTAGCTATGCAACAGCAGTCGTCCTCAAAGAAGCACTTCGTCTGTTGGGTGTAGAGGCGCCAGAGAAGATGTAACTCGTTACAAGAGACTGGAACTAAAGTTCCTAGTCTCTTGGCGGCAATCGCTATCGGGCGATTTGCCTAAACGCCTTACTAATGCATCCAAATAAATAATATCGACTTATTTGGATGCATGTCGTGATCTATTAAATTAATTTATTACTAAGCAAGCTAAGTAACTAACGCCAAATCCTATTCGGACTTTGGCTAGGCGCTTACAATACTATCACTCGAAAGGCGAAGGATATTCGTTTTTCTCTAACCACTTACTTCTTTATCACCTAGGGAGAATTTTTATGAGCCAGTATGCTTATATTCTAGTTGTTATCAGTCTTCTTTTTCTCTTTCTTGTCAACAAATATGAAAAAGAGAAACTTCAAAGACTGCTTCAGGACCAACTATTGAAAGATCAAGATTTTCGTGCAACTATCAAAGAAAAAATCCAAACGATAGAAAATATCAATGATGTCATTGACTACATCAACAAAGGTTACCGTTTAGGAATTCCAATTGCAAAAGAAATCGTTGACGAAATTCGCAACTAACAAAAAGACTCGAGATGACGTTTCTCGAGTCTTTTTATTTATTTCTGACAGCTAAGATTCCTACCAGGATAACAATTCCTAAGGATACCATGGTTCCAACTGGTGCTACATTTTCATCAAAAATTTTCTCAGAGAACAGTAGCAGAGCAATCGCTAGTAGTAGCAAAGCACTGCATAGCATAATATCCTTGAAGCTTGGTTTGCGTTTTAAATACTTTAAAAATGATCTCTGTAATTTACTCATTTGAACTGTTCTCTTTTGAAATAATTCTATGATCCATGGGATAAAAATCTAGCCCAGCAACTCTATCCTCTTACAAGGATTCAAGTTCATAAAGCTCTGCAATAATCCCAGCAACCTTCTTAATATCTCCTAGCATTCCGCGCATTTCAAAGTCAGCTAGGACTGGAAAACCAAAGCGCTGGCTATATTGCTTGGCGGTCAAACAGTATTGGTTGTTAAAATTGCGGTTACCCGATCCTACGACACCAAAACACTTGCTAGCATTATCACCATATGCGATAAAGTCACCTACTGGAGTGGTCAAGATTTCCACATCTCCATTGTCAACTCCATTTCCACCTTCGAGGTAAGTTGGTAGAAAAGCCACATATGGGTTGGTCATCTCAAAGAAGTCTTCTCCTTCCTTGACCAAGTCTTTAATATGAATTTTTTCCACATCAATATTCGCATACTGCTCCAACAAATAAGCTTTCAAACGTGTTACAAAGCTCTCCGTGTTGCCGCTTAGACTGATATAAACTAAGGAAATTTTTTTCATCTTTTCCTCCCTCTTTCTCGAATCCAAAAAAATAACTACCAAGATTGTATCTTGATAGTTATCCTTTGTCAAATCTTAGGCGAGTTCTTCCTCTTGAGATTCTGTTAATTCTTTTTGCTGACGCCATATTTTATAGAAGACGATTCCCAAAAAGATAACATTGATGACGATGAAAATAATAGTGGTTGCTTTTGACATGACTTCCATTCCTAAACGTAGGGTGTCATCTTTAATCAATTGCATAGCATCTTGTAGATTCATATTGTCATGGACTAGTCCAACAATAGCTAGTAAGGCATATCCAACATAAGTGTAGTTCGCCAACTGCAAGTTCTTACGAATTAAGAAAACAAAGGCTACTACAACTAGGATAGCGGATAGAATAATGAGTATCGTGTTAAAAATAGAGTGAGATGACTCTGACACTTGGTGGGCATAGTTAACAGCATCTTCTATTTGTTGAGCACTAAGTGTCCCAACATTTTCTTGGCTAGCACGAAGGGCGTCCTTACTAGGTACTGGAGTGAATATTCCAACTATTGCCAAGGCTGAATTAATCGCTGATAAGACTAATAAAATCCATAGATAGATTGGTTTCTTTTTCATAAAAGTAACCTCCTCATAATTTTTAATTTATTATAGCATATTTTAACAAGTAAAACAAATTCTACAAGTTTACTTCCACCTGCTTACGGTATGCTTTCGGAGACTTCCCACATAGTTTTCGAAAGACCTTATAGAAATAGCCTACATTACTGTAACCAACCGTATAGCAAATATCCTCAATACTATCATTTGTAGATAGTAAAAGTTGCTGAGCTGCCTTGATGCGTTGCTTATTGAGAAGCTCAGCAAAGGTTGAATTGGTTTCCTTCTTGATTAACTGACCTAAGTAAACAGGATTGATAAAGAGGTCCTTGCTGATATCCTTGAGAGATAGCTCTTTTTTGTAGTCTCTACCAATAACTTCGAGTACACTGACAACATTCTCATTCATGCGGTATTGGCCAAAGAAGGACGTCAAGGTTTCCTTGGTATAAGCCACTAAGTCTTCAAAGTTTGTGATGGCATGAATATTCTTGACAATATCTGTCATATCATCTGCTTTCAAATGTTCAAAGAGATGGAAGACATCCATAACAAACTGAGTAAAGAGTTGCTTGGTGATGGATACCCTCGGTGTGTTTTCTAAGACAATCTTCTCGAGTAGGTTCAACTCCTCGATAATCTGCTGAAGATTTCCTTGGATAATAACTCGATAAATGGGTTCATAATAAGAAAAGAGACTTTCAGATTGATCGAGGTTTACAGTTCCATAGAAGAGGGCTTTTTCAACGTCAAATTTCCATTTTTCAAAGTTGGCCTGATAAGGTAACTCAAGAGGCATGACCAACAAGCCCTCAAATTCCTGATCAGCAAGGACGATCTGCCAGTCTTGACCTAGGACGTAGTAAGGAATGACAAAATTCCCTTGTTTTTCTTTTGAAAGCCCAATCCACCAGTTTTCTTTTTGGCTGAGATGAGTCTTGAATGCTTCTTCATCTAGTTGCTGACTCAATATTTCGGGCTCATGAGATTTTTCACCAAGCTTACTGGCAATCTTTTCAAGCAAGCGTTCAAGCTCAACCTTATCAACTGGTTTGACAAGATAATCTACAACATTGAGGTTCATGGCTTTCTTGACATATTCAAATTCTTGATAGCCGGAAAGAAGGATATAGTAAGCCTCTGGCAAGAGTTCCTTCATTTCCCCAATCATTTCAAGTCCTGTCTTGCCAGGCATGTTGACATCAGAAATGACGATATCTACGGGATGTTCTCGAACATAGTCCAAAGCGTCGTCAGCATGATTGGCTGTTGCAACGACTTCCATATCCCATTTTTCAAAAGGGATCAAACGCTTAAGTCCTTCTGTAATCATGTACTCATCGTCAACTAATAGTACTTTATACATCTTTATCCTTTCTCTTCATCCTGAATGGTGATTCTATATTGAACACCTTTTTGTTCAGCTGATTCTACATTGATGTTATAGCGGTCTCCAAAATAGAGCACAAAGCGTTCGTGGATATTAACAATCCCAATAGACTGTCGTTGCCCCTTATAATCTGCTGTGTGTTCAAAGGTTCTTTGAGCCAGTTTAGCTTGAATTTCTGCTAGTTTTTCAGCAGACATCCCACGGCCATTATCGGTTACTAAGATTTCGACATAGCCATCTTTTTTCAAAGCCTTGATACTGATAACATTATCTGTTCTTCTGTGATCAACTCCGTGGGCAAAATAATTTTCCACTAACGGTTGGAGGGTGAATTTTGGAATGCGCATTTCTTCCAAGCCAGGGTCAATCTTAAATCCGTAGGCAATGGATTTTGGATAGCGAACCATACAGAGATAACTGTACTTCCGACAAAACTCCACTTCTTGTTTGAGGGTCGTTTCTCGCTCGTCAGAGATATTGTTGCGCAGGAGACTACTGAATTCATAGATGATATCTGCTAGTTCATTTTGATTTTCCATCACCGCGTACATCCGCAAAAATTCCAGAGTATTGTACATGAAATGCGGATTAATTTGAGCTTGTAAGGCTCGCATGTTGGCATCTTTTTGATTGAGTTCCAGTTGATAAATATCGTGAATATTACTTTCTAGTCGATCCAACATATCATTTGTCGACTCAGCAATTAGTAGCAATTCCTGGTCCTTTTTATCTGTGTCGATTCTCTTGGTCTGCTCTCCCTTAGTAATGGCTTGGATAGAGTCCACCAAGTCCACAACCTGACTTTGATAGTCAGAAAAAGTCCTTCTTAAGGTCATATACAAAATGATGATAAAGAGAGCGCTCAAACCTAAAATAAGTGCCGAACTCGCTAAAGTCCCACTCCAAACATAATCCTTTGGTACAGCTACTCGAACTTGATAACCATGGGCAGTTGTTCCTACCAACCAAGACTCATTCGTTCCCTTCGCTCCAATATAGAACATATCTGTTTCATATGGTGCAATGACCGTTACGGCAACAGGAATTGTTCCCCTGGTATTGTCAATCGCCTTATAGAGGAATTCTGGTTCTACGGAAATATAAATGACCCCTAGAGCTTGATCCGAGATGGGATCAGACACTGGAACAGCGAAACTATTGGCATCTGGTTTAAAGCTCTCAGCTGGAATCTTCTGTCCACCTCTGTTTCCTCTTTTGGAAACAAATACATCCGTTGAATCCTGTAGAACAATCGAAATACCTGTTACAAAATCGTTTCGCACGTATATATCATCGATATTTTCATAAATAGAAACGGAAATATAGGGTGACGCCTTGCGCTCTAACTGCCAGTAAAAATAATCCGGCGTGCTGAGGCTAAAATACTTGTAAATCCCTTCAATGCGGGCTTGATTCTCGACCAATCCCTGAGCTAGGCGGGTTGACTCCCGATAGTAGTATTCAACCTCATCAACTGTTCGAGCGAGAACACGCTGACCGACACGATTGGCTTCCCTTTCACGCATATCCCAGTCTGCATAAGAAATCAAGAGAGCAAAGCAGGAAATGATGACAATCATTACCAGACTATAGATTCTTAGGAGTGAGTGGAGGCGAAATTGTCTGGTCTTATTTGGTTGCCAATTTTTCATGAATACTTTCATAAACAGGCTCCAATAAATCACTAATAAAGAAGTGCCACATCCCAATACCTACAAAAGCGATGAGGGCCGGCATATAGAAGCCAATAATGGCTAACAAGACGCTACCAAATAGAACTTTGGCCACTGCTGATAAATTCATAAAAATTCCGATAAAGGCAAGCTTTAAGGTGTTTTTATAGGACAATTCAAAGTAAACCTGTAACTTTAAAGATACCGTATAGGCCAAAAATACCAAGGCTACTAAAAAGATATTTAGAAATGTTGCTGCCAAGTGGATAATGGTCTGGTTGGGCAACTGAATCATCAGATACAAGCCATAAATCAAGATTAAGTCAATCCCTATAAAGGTGTAGAAACTGAGATTACTTTTGACAAAATTGCTCTTAAATAAAGCCCATGCTTCCTTGAAACGATAAGCACGGTAAGAATAGCCATTTTCAGCAAATAAACTCATAAGAGTTGCACTAGCGGGTGCTATACCAAAAATCACTCCTCCTGCTAGTGTCAATAACCAAAAATAAGCCGTCGCAATCATCCCCAAAAAGAAACGATGAAAGACTAGCTCAATGAAATTCCCCACGGTTTTCCTCCAAAAATTTAATCTAGTTTTATTATAACATATTTCAAGCGCTCTCAAAAACAGGAGCAATAAATATAAATAGAAAAAAGCTAGATTGGAATTGTGTCCGTTACAACCATCACTTCTCTAAATACAAGCTTGATTAGAAATTATGAATCTCAATATCAAACTATTTTCTATTAGCTTTTAAAACGGTATATGAAAATTTTGATAATGTTATCATATGTGTTATACTGGAATCAAGTGAAATATATACTTACAATAAGCATAGATAAGGAGAACAGATGGCTTTTTTAGATCAATTGAAAGATGGAGCTAGACTTGTCAAAGAGACAACAAGCACTGTTATTTCAGAAGGAAAGCAAAATGCAGAAAATCTTCGCAAGAAAAAGGAAATTCAAGTACTACAAAATCAAATCAATGACTTGTATAGATTAATAGGCATCAAATTTGTTGAAGAACATTTAGAAGAAATAAAGGAAAATCCTCTCTATTCAACTGAAATCGCTGAAATCACTAAGCTCTTTCAAGAGCAGATTTCTCTTCAAAAATCTATTGATTCATCTGGTCAAGACTTAGTTTCTTGTCCCCATTGTGGAACAAGTCTATCAAAAAGCTTCGAATTTTGCATCAATTGTGGAAAAGTAGTAAAGTAGAGTCGAAATGAAGGATTATATTGTAAAATCAAAATGTCCTAGCTGCTTCAAAAATATTGGAATCGGTTGGAAGTTCTGTCCTTTTTGTGGAGAATATGTAGATAATACAAAACCCAAGGTGGACTTAAAGTATGTCGATAAAATTTATAGAGACAATGATCAAGAAAACAAAAACATTCCTTTCAAAATGCCATCAACCCTCAAACATATGGGTGATAGGATAAAAGAAACGATCTCTGAAAAATTAGACAAAGGAGAGGAAGTTCAAGATCATACAATTTCCTTTTTTACCTTCGTTCTCAAAGAAGCTAGTGTTGTGACCAAGGAAATAACTGAAATTTTGAATGATGATGAGAATATTTTATTAGAAAAAGATCATATTGGTTACTATTTACAGAGTGATTCAGAAATCATCTATATAAACAATGCAAAAATTGATATCGGTAAAAAACACTACCTAAATAATCGAGATACCCTTCGTGTTGATGATACTATTTATATTTTTAGTGTCATGAACCAGAAGGATATCGAATGGAAGAAAAAGGAAATCAACACAAGTCTAGCAGAGAAAGTAGACAAGCATTTTGAAGTCCTAGACAACGGTAATATATATGTCCACCCTCTCGGAGACATGGTTTATTTGAATAATCGTCTAATTAAGGATAAAACATACCTAAATAACTATGATTTAGTATCCATAAACCATCGACTCTTCGTCGTTTATAATAATTCCTTAGTTTTTCAACATGAATTAACTGAAAGTCAAGAAAAGAGTCTCGCAGATAATATCAATAGGATTGAACAAAATACACAGTTATCTGTTCGAATTCGAAAGCGTCTCGCAGGAGAGAAACTTTTATTATCAGAGATTGACTTTCAAGTATCCTCTGGCGAAATCGTGCTCATTTTAGGTGGTTCAGGAGCAGGAAAAACCACATTAATCAATGCAATCATGGGCATAGAAAAAGCGGATGCTGATATCTTATTAGGAAATATAAACATCTATAATCAATTTGACAAAGTTCGAAGAATGATTGCCAATGTCCCTCAATTTAGTCTTCATCGTGAAAAAGATAGTGTTTATATGACTCTGAAAAATGCCGCAGAGATGAAACTAGTACGAGATTTTACTAAAGATCCTGCTTTATTAGAAGAAAAAATTTCAAAAGTATTAGAAACAGTCAAACTAACAAAGAAAAAAGAGGCTTTGGTCTCTGAATTAAGTGGTGGAGAGAAAAAAAGATTGAGTATTGCTACTGAGTATATTGCAGATCCAGTTGTATTTGTTCTAGATGAACCAGATTCTGGAGTAGATGGCAGTAACGCTCGTTCAATTATGGCTAGCTTAAGAAGTATCGCAGATGACAATAAGATTGTTTTTGTTATCTCACATAGTCCAGATCGAACTCCAGAATTATTTGATAAAGTATTAGTTCTCGCTAAAAGCGAGGAAGAATCGTGTGGTAAACTAGCCTTCTATGGCTCTGTAGAAGATACTCTGGGATTCTTTAATGTCAATCAACTTGAACTTGTGGTGTCTAAAGTAGAGCAAACTCCAGATTACTACATCGAAAAATATAAAGAATATAAAGGAGATTAAAATGAACTACGCATCGAATAAAGAACAAATTTTGATCTATTTGGGTAAATTTAAACGAAATTTTTTAAATTCTAACGGATGGTATTCTTTTATAAGTACTGCTATCATTGCCCTTATTACTTGCATTGTAGCTGGAAAAGACGGATTTTCAACCAGCTTAGGTGCAGAAGTGAAATCCACTTCATTCATTATTGTTTGTGCCTGTATTTGGATAGGAGTTTTTAATTCTATTACATTGATCTGTAAAGAAAGAGATATTATTAAACACGAATACCGAGGGGGCATGAACCTATCATCGTATATGTTCGCCCACATGTTATTCCAAGCCCTTGTTTCTCTAATTCAAGCTATTATTTTCTCCAGTATTTTATTCTTATTCTATCACCACTCGATTTCAGAATTTAAGACTATCTTTGATAATGATAGTTTACGATTCATCTCTTATTTCTTAACTATATTTTTAACCATTTATTCGGCAGATGCTTTGGGTCTATTTGTCTCTTCAATTGTTAAAAATGTTGAGAAAGCAATGACTGTTATGCCCTTTGTCATTCTCCTTCAATTTCTCTTTGCAGGAAATATCCCCTTAAATGGCTTTTTGCAGTTCTTATCTTATTTTACACTTAGTCGTTATAGTTTTGATGGGCTTTTAGACTTAGCCGGCTTTAAAGAAGGAGGATCATTTTTCAGTACCTCAACCAAGGTACAAGTAAATTTATTAGTTGCTTGGATTCTACTCATTGCTTTCTCTATCCTATTAGCCTATCTAGCAAGTAAACTATTAAAATCAGTTGAAAAAGATACTAGAGGTTAACATTGCTTGAATTAGTTTAGTAAACTAGATTTATAGTTCAAAAAAGGTAGTAAGATTTTCCCTTACTACCTTTTCTATCATAAGATGTTTAAATTAGTAAAATTGGGATCCATATTAGCTACGATATTGTCTCTGACAAATGTGCATTAATAAAAATAAATAACAAAAACAACCCAAAAGTTAGATTTTTTTCTGTCTAACTTTTGAGGTGCAATTCATATAACTAAATCGTTTTCTATATATCTGAACACCTAATTTATATCACGAAAAAATGTAGTTATTTTATCTAGTTGTTAGTTCTGAAATTTTTTGATAAATATCAACTGCTTTAAATTGCTTTTTTAGGAGTAAATTCAGAGCAGGTATCCTTCGTTTTCAAAATTTTACAGATGCCAAACTATAAAAATAATTACGTTTATTGGTTTAATAATGACGTTTGTACTATAATAAAGATAGATAGAGATACCGATTAATAATCAAAGAACAAAGGCTTTACCAGGGCAGATGGATATGTTTGAAAATTAGATAATTACTATTCAACTTATTTACTGGTTCAACAAAATAACGAAAGGAGTATGGACCATGACTACTCAAACTTTAAGCACTGTGTTGATGTGTGTTGCGCTTATATTGACTCTTTTCTCTGAAAAATTGTTCAAGCAACATGAAAAAATCGGAAAAATAATTTGCACTATAATCATATTAGTCGCTGTTTTGTTAATGCTGCTCTAAGTTATTTTAAGAATACAGGAATTTGTTTGTCCTGTATTCTTTTTTTCTCTATAAAACGTGCATTGATAAAAATGAATAACAAAAACACCCCCAGTTAGGGAGTGTTCTCAAGGAAAATAGCAAGATTACCTAAATTTTACTATTTAGCGTCGTCTTTTTTAAAGATGTTTTTAACACCTTCAACAGCGCCTTCAATAGCGTCTTTTGCATCTTCAGCGACTTCTTTAACTTTAGAAGCAACTTTTTCAGCAGCTCCTTCGCTTTCAAGTCCTTTGTCACCTACCAATTTACCAACGCCTTCTTTAACAGCTCCTGCTGCTTGGTTGAATTTTTCTTCTGTAGACATAAGTATGTCCTCCTTTTATTTTTTCTAAATTAGTAATTATTGAACACGTGGTTCTGCTTTGGCTGCAGCGTCTTTAACATTATCAACGCCTTGGCCAACTTTTTCTTGAACGAATTCAGCGCCTTCACTAATTTTTTCTTGTGCTGCTGCGACACCTGAACCGATACCAGATTTCACTCTAGACAATTGTTCTGACGCGAACTCGCCTGTTGATTCTGCCACGTCAGTTACACGATCTTGAAGGCTAACTGAGTCTGCTTCATATTGTTCTTTAGTTTTGATGTCAACAACATTAACGTTAACTTCAACTACTTCTAGATCAGTCATTTTCGCAACTTCTGATACGATAACGTCTTTGATTTCCTTGTATAGAGTTGGAACGTTTTTTCTGTACTCTACGATAACGTTCAAGTCAACTGCTACTTGTTCTTTACCAACTTCAACGTTAACACCGTGTGTTACATCATTAGTATTGACAAGTTTTTCTGTAAGATTTGAGAAGAATCCGCCGTCAACATGTAATAGTCCTGGGACTCTTTCTAGTGAAAGACCGATAATTTTTTGAATAACTTTATTTTCGTAAGTTAATTCTCCTCGAACATCTTTAGAAACAACAACATCTTTTTTTTCAGTTACATTTTTTTCTACGTTTGACATATGAAACTCCTTTATTTATTTAAATAATTCTTCTGTACATAGTATCCCAACCAAATTCCTAAGGCTCCACAGATTAAAACGAACAATGTTTTAAAGAAACCGAAGGATAGGATGAAGCAGGCTAGAATAATACCTACTACACCACATAGAATTGGGTATTGATATTTTTTAAACCATTCCATTTTTTACTTCCTTACTTTACACGACTAACAATTTTCTTAGCTGCTTTTTGAGGGTCATATTCTTTCACTGAAACTTCCAGTTTAACCTCTCGATCAATACCAAAGAATTCTTTCAGTCCTTGAGTGATTTCGTTTTGAACTACTTCAAATTTGTTAGCAATGTTATCTGAAAGAACAGCTGTACCTTCTACATAAACGAAACATTTCTTTTTCCGAGTATGTACCTGAATTTTGGGATTTTTGACTATCTTGTGTTCATCCAATAAACATCGAACAAACCCTTCAATAGCTGAATTTTTTAGTTTTAATTTATCGTCTTTAGTTCCAAGTTTTATTTCCAGATATTGTCTAGGATAAAACAGGATTACTAACATCCATAATAAAACTAAGATAGACAGGCCTAGAAGCCCCCAAAATACATATCTAGCGAGATAATATTCAAATGATGTCTGTCGCCAGCTAGTCAATTGAATTCCTAAATCACTAACCTGGTGGTAATCTATCAAAATAGGAAGGAAAATTGTCAAGATTAAAATACAGAAAATAAACAATAATATTTTCTTTGATTTTGACATATAAAATCCTTTCAATTAGTGCAACAAACCATAGCTTTACCCGTCATTATAAATTAAAAGCTATAGTCTGCTTTCGAGTAAAACATTAACCTTTTTTACCCAAAAAGAACGATACCACAGAAACTACAATCACTGCACCAATAATAGATGGAATGATAGCCATACCAGCTAGTGAAGGTCCCCAAGTACCAAGGAGTGATTGACCTACTGATGAACCGATTAAACCGGCAAATATATTAGCAATTACTCCCATTGAGCCACCTTTTTTAGTGATTGCCCCTGCTGCAAGGCCGATAAAACCTCCTACAATAATGGACCACAACATAATATGCGCCTCCTTTCATAGCCCCAATATATCTGGGTTAAATTTAGTGTATCATAATATGAGAGCGCACTCAAATTATATGCTCACGAATATGTGCTTTAATAAATTTTAAAACAATACAAAAACGCTCTAGTCATTGTGACTAGAGCGTTTTCTATATATCCGAACATCTAATTTATTTCACAAAAAATGTAGTCATTCAGTTGATTTTTATTGCAATACATTGAAATTGAAAAATTCAACAATCGCGTTAAATCAAGGTTGTTTCGTTTCTAATGAAACGTAATGACCCACTATTTAACCTCTGTAAACACAACGTGTTTGCGAAGTTTTGGTGAGTATTTCTTCAATTGAAGACGGTCTGGAGTGTTACGTTTGTTTTTAGAAGTAAGGTACAAGCGTTCACCAGATTCTTTGTGTTCAAGTGTAATATTTACGCGCATGGTATCTCCCTTCTATTATTCAGCTGATGCAGCTTTAGCGATCTTACGTCCTTTGTAGTATCCTTTAAGTGATACACGGTGAGAACGTGAGTAATCTCCAGTAGTTTCGTCAAAGTTTACAGATGGAGCTGTTACTTTGTAGTGTGTACGACGTTTGTTTTTCTTCGCTTTTGAAGTGCGACGTGCAGGTACTGCCATTTCGTTTTTCTCCTTTTAAGATATAAATTCAATTAGGTTTGATTTTCATCAACTTTAATAGTATATCAAAACTTTTTTGTAAAGTAAAGTTACTTGACAAAAAAAGTTGTATTTTTTTATCGTACACTGCTAAATTGTCTGAAAATTTAAAAATTTTCTTCTGTTATTCATGTGAAAATTGTGCTATAATGGAACAAACTGAAATGGGAGGGACTTGAATGACAGAATTAGATAAACGTCACCGCAGCAGCATCTATGACAGCATGGTAAAATCACCTAACCGTGCCATGCTTCGTGCGACTGGCATGACAGATAAGGACTTTGAAACACCGATTGTTGGGGTCATCTCGACTTGGGCAGAAAACACACCGTGTAATATTCACTTGCATGACTTTGGGAAATTGGCTAAAGAAGGTGTTAAATCTGCGGGTGCTTGGCCTGTGCAGTTTGGGACCATTACCGTAGCCGACGGTATTGCCATGGGAACGCCGGGTATGCGCTTCTCCCTAACGTCTCGTGATATCATCGCGGACTCTATCGAAGCAGCTATGGGTGGTCATAACGTCGATGCATTTGTAGCTATCGGTGGTTGTGACAAGAACATGCCTGGTTCTATGATTGCCATTGCCAATATGGATATCCCAGCTATTTTCGCTTACGGTGGTACCATCGCCCCTGGAAAACTGGATGGCAAAGACATCGACTTGGTTTCTGTATTTGAAGGAATCGGTAAGTGGAATCACGGCGATATGACTGCTGAGGACGTGAAACGTCTGGAATGTAATGCCTGCCCTGGCCCTGGTGGTTGTGGTGGTATGTATACTGCCAATACTATGGCTACTGCTATCGAAGTTTTGGGGATGAGTTTGCCAGGTTCTTCTTCTCACCCAGCTGAATCGGCTGACAAGAAGGAAGACATCGAAGCAGCCGGTCGTGCAGTTGTCAAAATGCTTGAACTTGGTATCAAACCTTCAGATATCTTGACTCGTGAAGCCTTTGAAGATGCTATTACAGTGACAATGGCTCTCGGTGGTTCTACTAACGCCACTCTTCACTTGCTTGCTATTGCCCACGCAGCTAATGTTGACTTGTCTCTTGAGGACTTTAATACTATCCAAGAACGTGTGCCTCACTTGGCCGACTTGAAACCTTCTGGTCAGTATGTCTTCCAAGACCTCTACGAAGTTGGTGGTGTGCCTGCGGTTATGAAGTACTTGCTGGCAAATGGATTCCTTCATGGAGACCGCATCACATGTACTGGTAAAACTGTCGATGAAAACTTAGCTGACTTTGCAGACCTCACACCGGGTCAAAAAGTCATCATGCCACTTGAAAATCCTAAACGTGCGGACGGTCCGCTTATCATCTTGAACGGTAATCTTGCTCCTGACGGTGCAGTTGCCAAGGTATCAGGTGTTAAAGTGCGTCGTCACGTTGGTCCAGCCAAGGTCTTTGACTCAGAAGAAGATGCTATCCAAGCGGTCTTGTCCGATGAAATCGTTGATGGCGATGTTGTCGTTGTTCGTTTTGTTGGACCTAAGGGTGGCCCTGGTATGCCTGAGATGCTCTCACTTTCATCAATGATCGTTGGTAAAGGCCAAGGAGACAAAGTTGCCCTCTTAACAGATGGACGCTTCTCTGGTGGTACTTATGGATTGGTTGTTGGACATATCGCTCCTGAAGCTCAGGATGGTGGACCAATTGCCTACCTTCGTACAGGAGATATCGTTACGGTTGACCAAGATACTAAAGAAATTTCGATGGACGTTTCTGATGAAGAACTTGAAAAACGCAAGGCAGAAACAACCTTGCCACCACTCTATAGCCGTGGTGTCCTTGGTAAGTACGCCCATACCGTATCTTCTGCATCACGTGGTGCTGTTACAGATTTCTGGAATATGGAACAATCTGGTAAAAAATAAGCTCTCATATTATCCTATAAAGAATTACCTTATTACAGTGGTATAATAGGCACACAAAAAGGATGAAGTTCTTACGAACTTCATCCTTTTTCATTGGAATAGGCAACAAAGTATGTTATCTACTCCACTTTTTTCTTTTTCCACAAGTAAATGAGTACGATGAGGGAAGTCATTGAAAGTACTATTCCAGTGTTTAACCCTGGTGGGCTATAACTCCATATAATCTCGTGTTCTCCTTCAGTTAGTGAAACACCCATAAAGAAACCAAGAGATTTTTGAACTTCTTGAGCTTGACCATCTACTGTTACACTCCAACCTGAGTGATATGGAATAGTGAAGGTTGCGAAGGATTGTTCACTATTTGGAACATTGACATGTGCTTTCACCGTTGAATTTGAATAGGAATCAATGGTGATATCATGTGTTTTTTTAAACTGTTCCAATGCATTTGTTAGCGTTGGTATATCAATTGAATAAAATTTAAAACCTCGAAAATCCCATTCTTTGGCTTTTCCTTCTTCAAAAGTGAGAGTAATCGTTTGATCTAAGTTTCCATTGCCAAGCATCCAAAATTGATTATCTCGGAATCGATTTTCATAGGGATAACTTAATCCGTTGAGCTTCACCTTTGACTTATTTACCGAACCAGCTTGTCTTTCTGGAATTTCAACAAAGTACAACTTATTTGGTTCAAGAGTCAACTTCCATTCAATGTTAGAATATTCTCCTTCATTTGATAGAGTGTATTTGTCTCCCGACTTTGTTAAATTCGAGGTAACTGGTTCCCCAACACTCACTTCGCTTAGTGCATTTGCTCCAGATAATCCAATCACTTGTAATAGCTGATTCAAATTGGCAGCGGGTTGATGTGCTTCAAATGAGATATTCGTCGCTGAACTTTCATTAGTTAAATATCCAAGAGAAAAGGCATATGGATTACGATAAACAGCAAAGTTCTTTAACGTACCTACTTTCTCATACAATCCACGAACGTCTGAAAAAATACGTTTTTCATCTCCATCCATCATAAAGTTTGAGATTCCAAAGAATGAATCCAGAATGACATTACGACTTGTATAGTTAACAACTGATTGCGATGACGGCAATCCTAGATAGCTCAATTCCTCAATCAATGAATACTCGAGACTCGAAGTGAAATGTGATACCCCATTATAATTATAGGCAATAGGGAAGTTGGCATGAGACAAGCCCTTATGCATTTCCATCCGTGTAAATACCTTTGAACCGCCGTAACCTTCTTGGTCAAAAGCAGTGGCGTATTCCATTTGACTCTTTAATCCTTCATTACCAATGAAAAAAGGTACCCTTTTTAATCCAACAAAAGAACTGATCATTAGTTCGATAATCACCACTCCGGCCACTAATTGTAACCTACGAACTTTATCTACTTTTCTAAAGAAAAACGCTAATAAGATGGTTGTCCAAAAGCAAAATGCGAGTATTTTCTGCGGCGTTTCAACAAATTGAAGACTTCTTTGAGTCGATAATACAAGTATTGAACCAAACCCAAAAATAGCCACTAGAAACTCGCTTAATCGAAGCTTATCTTTCCATTGTAGTAAGCTTTCTGACGCCAATACCAGCATAAAGCTGTTGGCTACCCATGAATTTCTAAAGAAGAAACCAACGGGACGTTGTCCCATATGCCAAATTTGATCGAAGCCTTGAATAGAGAATGAGAGAAACAACACAAGAAGGACGACTATCGCTGACAACTTCTTAAGGAGAGTAATCTCTTTCTTAGCAAAGAATGTAAACAACCCAAAGAGAGCCAAGCCACCAATATATAGCTGCGGTAGAGCCTTTGGATCACCCCATTCTTTTTCTCCGAAGGATCCTAGAATAAATTTTTGAGGCATTGCTACTACATCATTGACGAAGTCCCATGACCACGCGAAGGTACTCCCAGCGCTCGCTTTACTCTCTAACAAGGCACTAAAGACCGGCAATAACCAAAACGCTGCAATTCCTACACCAATTAGTGCAAATAAAGCAACTCTCCCCATTTTTAGTAGCGCCTCAATCAGAGGGTCATCCGTTGAGAAGATAATATAAAACGTATACAGTGCTACAAAAAGGCACATCATATAGCCTGTATAGAAATTCGTAATCAAACTAATAGAAAGAAAAATCGGTAATTTAAACGATCGCTTTCCACCCGCAATTTCTTCAATTCCTAAAAGAATCAACGGTACATAAATTAGATTATCTAAGAAATTAGGATTGTACTGTTGCGATACGATAAAGCCACTAAGAGCATACGACGAAGATAATCCTAACGATAACCAGTAATGTTTAGACACTCCTTGAAATTTCTTTTCCAAGAAATACCCAAAGACGACTCCCATTATCCCAGAACGAATTAGTGGGATTACATAACTCAAAATTTGAAATGTTGAAACCGGGAAGATTACGTATAAAAACGTGAATGGACTTAAACTATTAAAACCCCAAACACTTGGCATTGCTCCTCCAAGTGATTTCTCGAAGGACCAAAACAGACCGCCATAATCTCCACTCCAGAACAGTTTATGTAATCCGATATATAGCGGAAAATATTGTGCAAGAAAGTCTCCACTATGTATCGAATTTTGTGAAAAGGGAGTCAACCCTAAACAAAGGAAGACCCCTAACATAACCATAAATGGAACAAAGAACAGCGAACTATATTTTAATTTCATTTTTGAAATTTTCATTATAGTCTACTCCCACTATATTAAATCCATTTTTTGTAAATTGCAAATCCATAAAGAGCGATAGATACGGTTGAGATTATAAAACCTAAAACAAATCCCTCTGGCAAGTAACTCATTTCAACTGTATGCTCACCTGGTGTAATTTTATATGCCAACAGGCTATCCCAAACTCTTGCAGTTTCAACTACTTTTCCATCTACTTTAACAGTCCAACCTTTTTCAAATGGAATACTTGTCATCATCCAGGTACTGTCATCAGTAATATTCACTGTCCCTTTAAAACTACGATTATCCCAATGAGACAATTTTATTCCTTGAAGCTGACGTTCTTGAATGATACGATTTACTAATGCACCATTTGAACGAGCTAATCGTAATCCAGATAAGTCATATTCATTATCCGTTTCAATTTCAATCGTTAAATCTACAGGTTGGCCAGCAGAATTATGCGCAATTTGTATGAACTGTGTTTGTTGAAATTTATCTTGGAATTCGTAATTTTTGCCATTCAACAAGATACGAACTTTGTTTTTATCTGTATGAGATAATTTTTGCGGAATTGATACCCAATAATCTTCAGCAGATTGAGGTAATAAGTGATAGGTAATCGTTCCTGGTTTAGATGAATCAATTCGTTTGTAAGTTTCTGGTTTAGATGATTCCATATTATCTAACTTCAATTCATTTGCTGCTAATATAGCTAAATAATAATCGCTCGTCGCTCCCATTGCTTGTACTATCTTATTTTGATTTTGAATCGGTTGGTGGTTCTCTAATTTTACATTCACCGTTGCATCATTAACACCATAAGCAATTGGTAAAATCAAATCTGTCTCGAAAGTCTTTGTTCTAGCAGCTTCATAAACAGGTTCTTTTGTCGTAATATCTTTACGCGTTACCATATTTCCGAATACATACAACTTGGATGTATCCGGATAGTCCTCTTTAAGCACTGGTTTTGGAGTCACTAAGTATTTCACTGAGAAGAGTGCATCTTGTAGCGGAGTTCCTTGATAGTAGGTCGTTGCGTTAATTCCATTATTTCCTAAACGGTCAAATAAATCTCGCGTACTATTTTCTAAGTTGGAACTAAAAATTGATAAGCCAGGATAATCCACCATGAATGGATCATTCTTACTTAGATTAAATGATTTATTAATTCTGTAAAAATCACTGTGGTCAGGTCGAATAGGGTTAATAGCATCCTTTAATTGTAAAACAGCATCGTGATACTTGTAGGCATCTGTATAGCCAACACGTGATTGAACAAGTGCTGCATTAGCTGTTAACTCAACTACAGTCAAAGCAGCTATAATCATCCAAGCTCTTTTTACTTTAGGATAGAATAAAGCCCCAAGCAGAACCACAAAAATCAAAATCGTTGCAAGACGTTGCCAAACTGTTAAGAAAGAGTGTTGTTGTAACTGTACAATAGAAAAGATAACTGCACCGCTAATCAGCAGGAAGCTAGCTTCTCTTTTAGTAAATTTCTCCACTTCTCGTAGACTTAGATAAGCCAAATAAACTAAAAAGAAAGCAATAATCCATGAGAATCGATAGAAAAATCCAGCAGGATTTTGTCCCATATGCCACAACTTACTTGTAAATTCATGGGCACAAGAAATCAAAAACACTACGAGAACAAAACTTGCTGCAATTTTACTCCATTTTGAAATCTTACTTGAAATAAAGTAATAAAGTGTTCCTAGTAAACCAAAGCTAGCCACATATATATTTGGCAAGTTAGGTCCAGCTGGCCAAGAAGTATTATCAAAAGCTCCTAAAAAGAGTTTTGCTAAAATCTCAAACGGATTGATTTGTAACTTCCAATCAAATCTCAGAGTGCTTTGCAAGCCCCCTTTTGTTGATACCAAACTAATCAGAATTGGGAGCAATACAGCTGATACTATTCCAACAGCTAGTATAGATGCGGCAGCTAATTTCCCCAGTCTTGTTAGAATAACCTTTTTATTTCTTAAATTCTCTGAACGAATAATGTAGAACAAAGCATAAATGACCACAAAAATGCAGGTCATATAACCCATGTAAAATTGAACAAAGAGAGATAATGCCAGCATGCCAATATAGCCTCTTGGAGACTTATTATCTAGTACTTGTTCAACCCCAATTAAAACTAATGGAAGCATGATCATTCCATCATAGAAAATTGGGTTCATTTGATAACTAACATTAAACCCATTTAATGCGTAGATGGTAGCGACGATTGGAACCAAGTAGGCCTTATTCTTTAATCCATCATATCGTTTAACCAAGAAATGTGCCATGGTTAATCCCATCGCTCCATAACGTAAGGCAATAACAATTGGAACCACCCATTGGAAATTTTCTTCAGAGGTTAATAGAAAGAGTAAGTTAAATGGACTCAACAAGTTGAAGCCCCAAATCCCTAACATCCCCCCTCCAATGGATTTAGAGAAAGAGTAGAAGAAACTACTCCAATCGCCATTTAAAAATAAATGTTTGAAATAAGCATATAAGCCAATATACTGTGCGTTAAAGTCAACCGCCATGAGTGACTTTGTCCCGAAAGGAAAGAAGCCATCAATAGCCCAAGCTACAAACATAATGAGCATAGGCGCAATAAAACTTGCTAGATAGACTTTTTTCTTAGTCGTCATTTTGCTCTCCTTTCACAGTAATGTTCGTTTGGTCAACAAGATAATGTGGACGTTTCTTCACTTCATAATAAATCTTACCGATATATTCTCCGAGTACCCCAATAGAAATCAATTGAATTCCACCAAAGAGAACGACTGAGAAGATTGTAGTAAAGTATCCACTCACGAGTGAATCCGGTACTACGAGATATTGGATAAAGGTCCAAAGAACATAAACCAATGAAATTAATAAGCAGAATAAACCAAAATTAATACACATACGTAGAGGTTTATCGTTGAATGATAAAATCCCTTGAATCGCATAGTTCAATGAGAACTTCAACGAGTATTTTGTTTCACCTACAGTACGAACTTGGTTTTCATATTCGATAACTTTTTCGTTAAAGCCGATCCAAGCAAAAATTCCTTTAGAAAAACGATTGTATTCTTGCATAGATATAATGGCGTTTACAACTTTACGGCTAAACAATCGGAATTCAGAGACTCCGTCCATTAGCTCGATATCCATCATTTTATTGGCAAGTTTATAAAAATGTTTAGCTAAAAAAGTACGGTGACGTTTTTCTCCTGTACGTGTACGACGAGCACTTACAACATCGTATCCTTGCTCATAAGCTTCAATCATTTGTGGAAGCATTGCTGGTGGATGCTGCAAATCTCCATCCATTAGAATAACTGCTTCTCCTGTTGCATATTCAAGCCCTGCAATAGTTCCAGCTTCTTTCCCGAAATTCCGACTGAAGCTGATGTATTTAACACGTGAATCGCCAGCTGCGATGGCTAACATACGTTCAAAAGTACGATCCTTACTTCCGTCATTAATAAAAATAATTTCAAATTCCGCCTTTGTAATTTGATTGATTTCTTTAACCAATTCATCATACATCTTCTGAATCATATTCTCTTCGTTATAAAACGGAATTACTACAGATAATTTCATATCTATTCTACCTTATTCTTTTTATTATAATCACTTCTACTATAATAACATTTTTTTGAGTGAAGTGGTTACTCTTAACAAAAATTTTTGTTTATTGTATGAAATAAATAAACAAAAAAAAAGAAAAATATAAATCAGGTCTTTAATCCCGATTCATAATTCATCTTATCACTCTATTTTTTATCGCGGAGGCAACCCTAAGGCTATACGTCCATAACGACTAATGCGTGTAATCTTCCATGCTGGAGACCAGGTAACCTCAACCTTGACATCCTCAATCCCATCAATTTGTTTTAAACCTGCCACAATCTCGATTGGTAGACTTTCTGCACAGTCACAGGCAGTATCAGTGAAGGTCATAACAACTGTACAAAGGCCAGCCTCATCTAAATGAATCTCATAAATCAATCCAAGATTGTATACATCTAACTCTACATCTGTATCATAAACTTTTTCGAGTACTTCAATGATTTGATCTTCCAATGCTAGAGCACGGTCATTAATCTTGATGTCTTCTCTCATTGCATTCCCTCCATTTTTTGATTGTTCCTATTTTCTCATAATTCTGACAATTTGGCAAGTTTTTCCCAATTCTCGTTAAAGCAAAAAAGTAGAGATACAATCTCTACTTTTTAGTGATTATTTTGATTTGACAGGTTTGTCTGCAAGAGCTTTAACAGCAGCATTAATGGTTTCTGCGTAAAGTTTTGCTCCTTCATCCTGCTTGGTCGTATCACTACCGAAGTGAACCTGGTCTGTTCCCTTCCAAATATCTGGATGATCTTTAGCGACTTGGTTCCAATCTGCTAGTGCTATATATGAATATTTTTGTGCCAGTTCACGCGCATAGCTTGCATACTGCTCAACATAAGGTTGTGTTTCCTGCGTTGTGTCTCCCTCGTATGGAGTAACTAAAACAAGTTGATGTCCTTTTGGAAGGTTTGTTATCAGCAGATCCAAATCAGCTTTATAATTTTCAGGATTATTAACGCCAGTCGCAATGACTACAATTTTAGGCAAGGCTTTATTCTGACTGTAATTCAACATCAATTCATTTGCCTGTTTGGTATTTCGACTGATCTGACCATCAATCTGCGCATCTGGTAAGATTTCTTTTAGTCCATCTGAAGCACGTAAGGTTACTGAGTCACCAATGATGGATACACCCTCAGCTATATTATAGCGGCTGGCTTCTGCTTGATCTGCCATGGTTTTTGTTCGGTTCATATTGGTTTGGGCCTGATTGAGACCATTAACCATCAAATCCGTTTCAAATGCACCGACTTGAGGAGCTATCAATATCACGACAACGGTAATCAGACCAAGTACTCCAGCACTACCAGCAAAGACCGGTTTAATGTGCGGAATTTCTTTTGCCTTTTGTAAGAAATCAGTAGATTTTCCTGCTACTAAAGGTTCGATGACGTAGAAAGAAAGGGTTGCAAAGATATAAGAGAAGATGGTGGTTAAAATCACCGCCGGAATATTTCCCATTAACTGTGAGAAAATAATATAAAACGGCCAGTGGAAAAGATAGACAGCATAGCTTGTATCCGCTAAAAAGCTGATAATCTTTGGCTCTTTGATCGTCGGTGTTTTCTCATGCAAGACGCGTGCCGCAACAATCATCAGAAGCGCTGCTAAACTTGCAAACAAGAAGCCGAGTAAATAAGCAAAGAGATAGGTAAATTTCACAAAGAAGGTCAGTAATAGCAAGACTCCGAGCCCAGCTCCAAAGACTAGCAAAGTCTGCTTCAAATCCAAGCTTCTATTCAAACGTTTAAAAAGTGGCGTTGCATGACGAACCCCTATTACGGTAGCAAGCACACTACCTAAGAAGAAGGGATACACATGAGTTAAGCTTGAAAAGTATACTGTTGAGTAAGAACTTACAATAAAACTACCGATAAACATCGAAAGGAAACTGACGATAAAGGCAGCTGATGAAAGTAGAAAGATTGTTCCTCGTAGTTGTCCGCTTGATTTTGCTCGCTTAGATAGGAACCAGACTGCCAAGCCCCACAAGATATAATAATGAACTTCAACAGCTAAGCTCCAGTTGTGAACAAAGAGGTGAGGGATAAACTGAGATTCATAACTTCCTCCTGTCAGCATTTCATAGAAGTTCGTCATAAATCCTAGAACACCGGCAATCTGCCCACCAATTCCTGCCACATAATCTTGGCGAACCAAGAAGGTGAATGGCATGATGACAAGAATCATTAAAACAACTGGCGGAAAAATCCGATAGAAACGTCTTCTAAAAAATCCTAAGATATCAATCTTCCCTTTTTGTCCAAATTCTTCTAATAAAAGTGATGTAATCAGAAAACCTGAGAAGGTAAAGAAGACGTCAACCCCAAAGAAACCTCCTGGGAAAGTCGTTTGAAAGAAATGATACAAGAGTACCAAAAGCAAACCTGTAATCCTAATCAAGGAAAACCATTTAATACGCATACGAGTCTATTCTCCATTCATTAGATTGGCAAAAAAGCCATCTAACTTTCATTCATAGTACCTTTATTTTATCAAAAAAAACAGAAAAATCCTAAGATAAAACTTAGGATTTTTAGCTGATTTCAAGCTAAATTTAGAAATTTCGCCCTGACTTGTTATAACCATATTTTTCAACAAAATGTTCACGAAATTCCAGAAGATTATCATCCATGATAGCCTGACGAACCTGCTTCATGAGGTTGAGCAAGAAGTAGAGATTATGGTAACTTGTCAAGCGGATACCAAAGGTTTCATCAGCCTTGAGCAAGTGACGAAGATAGGCACGGGTGTAGTTCTTACATGTGTAGCAATCACACTCTGGATCAAGTGGTGTAAAGTCCTCCGCAAACTGAGCATTCTTGACTACCAAGCGACCTTGACTGGTCATACAAGTCCCGTTACGAGCGATACGAGTCGGCAAGACACAGTCAAACATATCGACACCACGGATAACACCATCAATCAAGCTATCTGGCGCTCCTACTCCCATCAAGTAACGAGGTTTATTCTCAGGAAGGAGCTGAGTAGTGAAGTCCAAAACTGCATTCATCTCCTCATGGGTTTCTCCAACTGCTAGTCCTCCGATAGAATATCCTGGGAAGTCCATACTTACAAGGTCATGAGCTGATTGACGACGAAGATCTTCAAATCCTGCCCCTTGTACAATCCCAAATAGACCTTGATCATGTGGACGACGATGAGCCTTTAAACCACGCTCTGCCCAACGGCTAGTACGTTCAATCGATTTTTTCACATAATCATAAGGTTGATAAAATTGGGGACATTCGTCAAAGGACATCATGATATCTGAGCCCAGATTGTTTTGAATAGAAATTGCCTTTTCAGGTGAAAGAAACATCTTAGAACCGTTGAGGTGGTTCTTGAAGGTTACCCCTTCTTCTGTAATATTACGGCTATCCGCTAGGGAATACACTTGAAAACCACCGCTATCTGTCAAGATTGGTTGGTCCCAATTCATGAACTTGTGAAGACCTCCAGCACGGGCAATGAGTTCGTCCCCAGGGCGAAGCCACAAGTGATAAGTGTTAGAAAGGATAATTCCTGAACCCATCTCTTTCAATTCTTCTGGCGACTGAGTCTTGACCGTTGCCTGAGTCCCTACTGGCATAAACATAGGCGTTGGGAAGGTACCATGGGGTGTGATAATCTCACCCAAACGAGCTCCTGTGTGTTTTTCTTTTTTAATCAATCGATATTTGATTGGCGAATCTGACATTTTTTACCTCCGAAGCTGGGAAAGACAGTCCCAGTTCTTACTTTGTGCCTAGGGGCATACTGTATGATTCTATCAAAAAAAACAGGAACTGTCACGAACTATGGTATAATGAAAGAATGAAGTACCCAAAAATTAATTTAAAAGAAGTTCGCGAGCAGGCTAGACAATTTCAAGCCGAGCATCCTCGCTTGCTGCTTGTCTTTTTATTACCAAGTATTCTCTTTATTCTATCGAGCTTTATCAGACCTTTATCCCTACTTGATGAAGGCATTCTTGAACAGTCCTTCTTGAGTTTTCTAGGGATTACAATCCAGTCTGCTCTCTTTCCGATAGCCGTTGGATTTACAAGTTCCATCATCCTAGCTGGTGCCCTCTTTACCACGATTAATCTTTACAGAATTTCTGAGATAGAGCTTTCCTTTAAAGATAGTCTGTCCTTGCTTGACAACCGCTTCTTTACCCAAACATTTCTAACGCTCTTACTCAAGCGTTTCTATCTCTTTTTATGGAGCATCCCTAATCTTTTTGGAGTCTTCTTGCTCTTTTATAGCAGTGCCATGGCTCGTAAATTTGTGGAACTTCATCCCGAATTTCCATCTGTTGACGTCACCAATCCAGATATCGAACACTTCCTGCTTACTTTCGCACTCTACTTCTTTGGTAGTGTCCTTGTAATGATTTTGGGAACCATTCTCTATCTGCCACAATATTATGCCTATTCCCAAGTTGAACTACTTTTATGTGACACCCTTGCAATCGGAATTGCCAAACCGAGCCGCGTGCTGCATACCAGCCGCTTTCTCATGAAAGGCTATAAGTTCCAACGCTTTGTCCTTGATTTACAACTACTTCCTTGGTATATCCTTATCTGGATTAGCTTTGGAATCGCAAGTATCTCTATCTTCCCTTATATCTATAGTAGCCAATTCTTCTTCTATCAAAGACTACTTGAAATTAAGCGGAGAAAAGTTTAAGATCAGTTATTAAAAACCAGCACCTCATAGAAAGTGTTGGTTGTTTTTATTTTAATAAGAGGATACTCAAAAGAGTTATGATCGCTGGACCACCTTGCTTTAGAATGATTTTTTTATCTGCTGTTAAAGCACCATAAGTCGCTGCTCCTATGACAAATAAAACAAAGATTGTTACGATTTCTAAGCTATGCGAGAAATAAATACCATAGATAAGAAATACCCCAATCAAGGCATTATAAATCCCTTGGTTTTTAAAAAGTGAAGTGACAGATGGTCGAGTCAACTCTTCCTTTTCCATATTAAAGACTCGGCTGGTCGCGTCTGATTGGGTTGCGATACTCTCCAAATAAAAGATATAAAAATGTTCGAGGGCAACAATAGTTGCTAAAACAGTAGTAATGATTGACATAGTGTTCTCCTTAAAATTCTATTTTTTCTAAACCTGAGACTAGTTTTGTCAGTAAGGTTGTCAGTTCTTTCTGCTCACCAGGCGATAAGATGCTCTCCATCTGTTCCTTCACTCGCAAGTGATGTTTAGGCGGATTAACTAATAGTTGATTCTTGGCTTCTTGTGTTAATTCAACTAGGACTTCTCGCTGATTGATTGGATTACGCTTACGACTGACATAGCCCTCTGACTCTAAAACCTTAAAATGACGGGTCAAAGCTGCCTGGTCAATCTGTAACTTCTCTTGAACGGCAGTTTGGTTACACGGTGACTTTTGCAATAAAAACTGCAGAATTTGATAGCGGGTCAAACTAATTCCCAATTGTTTCTCAAAAAGTTGAGTAATCGTCTGATCTACTAAATGGAGCTGGTACAGTAATTCATTTATTTCTGGCATTTCTATTCCCTTGTTAACATTTGATTTATCAACTATTGACTTATCAAGTATAATGCAAGCTGATTAAAAACGCAACTATTTTGCTTACTCACGAAAAATAGCCTCTTGGTTTCAATCCCAAAAGGCTATGTTTTTTTATATTCTAGATAAAATCCAGCACTAACCTACCAAATCTGCTCGAAGGATTTCTCCCTCTTTATCAATGACAACTTCGATGGCATGGCCTGCAAAAATTTCCTCGCTATCATCATAGTAGAGGGTCAATTCCCCATCTTCGTTGATCGATAGTTCACTCAAGGAAAGAGAGTTAGTGAAATACTCTTCTGTTAACTCCACATCATTTTCATCCGAATCTATCCAGTCTTGAGCTGCTTCCCACAGTTCTTTGACAATATAGTCTTTAATCCGAGCATCTTGGACTTGGAAGGTTTCCATAAATTTCTTTAAATCATCGAAAGAACTTGGAGGAAGACTTTCATCTGCACCCGCATCAAACATAGCATGAATCTTACCCCCTTCATAGGTGATGAAGCCTTCAAACCAAGAATAGGCTCTATTTAGGGTGAACTCCCCAATAGCGTCTCGAATGATAACAGGTTTCTGGTAGGTTTCGATCAAGGTCTCTAACCTAGCATCCGTAGATTGGTCATCTAGGTATTCCAGCAAGCGGTAGCAATTGTTCGCCACTTCTGACATATAAGGCTCTAACTCCATGAAGGGACGTTTTTGACACTTAATGCGGTGAATTTTGTAGGGTTCAAAACTAAAGCCCCAATGCTTTTCTTTAAATTCTTCCGGAGTCAGGAGCCATTCCAAACGTCCTTCAAGTTCAGAAAAGTCCTGAGTTTCGACATTGACACTAGCTTTAAAATGAACGGACGGCATTAGACACCCATCTTTTAAAGAAGCAGCCCCATTTACATTTTGGAGGGTAAAAATCAAGAGTTCGACAATTTCACCACAAAATTCCTTTTCAAAATCATCTCTTGTTTTCTCAAATGGGGGTTTTAATCGGTTTGTCATTCTTATCATCCTTTCGCTCTATGCTTAAAATCGCTGGTATGGTTTTGTATTCGCTTACATTTTATCATGTTTGATATTTTTTTTCACTTGTAAATACTATTTTTACAAAAAAAGAAGCTACACTTTTAAATGTATAGCTTCTTATTATTCTTAGTTCATAGATACGTGAACGTGGTCATAGTGGTTTCCTGTTACGCTACCACGATCTGGCATTGGATTCCAAGTGTAAGCTGGTCCGTATTTGCTATCAAATGGTGCGTAGAAACGTTGTTTCCAGATGATGTAGCTGATGCCACGGCTAGCCATATTTTGGATAGCATAATCTGCAATTTGGTCACCTAGGGCTGAACTTACTGGAACCATGAAGTCAATCGCTAGACCTTTCCCGTGGTCTCCACTATCTCCAGGACGGTATCCACTAAATGATGTGATACCAAACAAGTTCGCAACTTCTTCTTTAAATGCCGCTGTTTGTGGTTGGAGACCTGCATTTTCTGATTTTGAAGCTGCAATACTTGCATAATCAGGAGCCGCTGGCGCTGTATAAGTTGCTGATGCACCTTGGCTTGATTCAGCTTGATAAGTTGCTGGAGCTGATTGAGCTTCTGTCACTTCTTCAGTAGTAGCTTCTGTTGTAGTTGTTTCTTCAACTGTTGTAGTTGTTTCAGCGACCGTAGTTGTTTCCTCAACTGTTGTAGTTGGTTCAGCAGCCGTAGTTGTTTCCTCAACTGTAGTTGTTGGTTCAGCGACCGTAGTTGTTTCCTCAACTGTAGTTGTTGGTTCAGCGACCGTAGTTGTTTCTTCAACGACAGGTGCCGCAGCTTCAGTTGTTGCTTCTGACGATACTGTAGTTTCTGCTACAGCTTCAGTTGTTGCTTCTGTTGTAGTTGTCTCCTCAACAGTAGTCGTTGTTTCTTCAACTGGTTGTGTCAAATCTTCGACTTGAACAGTTTGTTCATCTACTGTTACTTGATTCGTTGTTAAATCTGCTGTTGCACTTGCTACATCAGAACCAACTTCTTGAGGTGTATAAACCTCAACCTCTGTTACTTCTTCATTGTCGTTAACAGTTGTAGTCAGTACAGTTTCTGGGAAAATCAAATCAATATTAGTGATTTTGTTCAAGTTTACAAGGACATTTAAGTCTACTCCCAAAGCCTCTGCAATCGTGCTTAGGGTATCTCCGTACTTAATTGTGTAACTTGTTTTATTTTCGCTTTTAGCAATATCGTTTTGAATTTGCTCAACTGTACGTGGTGACCATACAATTTCTTCTGCTTGAGTCGCCAAGGTAGGGGCAAGTGATAGAGCTACTGTTGATGCTAAAATAATTCGTTTCTTCATACTATTCAAACTCCTTTTCAAATGTAGTACCTTTCTATCATAACATAAAGAAAAAAGAAAAAAAGCCCTTTGGGGGCTATTTAATAAAACTGTCTAGTCTCTGTAACAAACCACATTAATTGAAATAGTATGTATGAATTTTGTCACAAAGCTGACATATTCTCTTTCATAAAACTTTCATAAAGAGAGAGAAGGAATATCCGCTAAACAAGAAATCTGATGATTGCAATCCACCGGAGTTCCAAGGAAATTGATACTCTGGATGCCACTGTTTTGAGCAAATTCGATATCCAAAGTACGGTCCCCTATATAAAAGGTGCGGTCTGGTTTTAAATGGTATTTACTGATAAGGTAGGTCGCTGCTTCTGGACTTGGTTTACGAGCAAAACCGCTCTGGCTTGTCAAAATTTCTGTGAAATAAACATCCAAGCCCAAATCTCGTAAAATAGTCAAGGCATTCTCGCCTTTGTGGGTGTAGACAAATTGCTTAATTCCTTGCTGATTTGCCCAGGCTAAAACCTCGCGCGCCCCCGGCATCAAGATGACCTGGGCATTCTTTTCAGCCAAGCTCTGAGCACGGACTTGATTGAGCCTATTAACATCCAAGCCTCTTTCTTCTGCCACTTGCACTAGTAAATTCTGGACAGAGTATTTCAAGATAAAAGCTCGAACTTTTTCCTTGTCAAAAGGAATGGAAAACTGTGCATAGGTCTCCTCAATTCCTGACAAAATAGCTTCATAGGAGTCCAACAAGGTTCCATCCAAATCCCAAATAAAAGCCGTTTCTTGCATTTTTTATCCTTTCAATGTCATATAAGATTTGTAACGATAGCGTAGAAAAATCCAACGGAAACCATTATCCAAAAGTGTTCCTGCCCAGATACCAGGCAACCCCCATCCAAGAACAATTCCCATCAGGTAACCAGTCCCAATACGGATGCACCACATTCCAATACTTGTCGCATAAAAGGGAAGTCGGGCATTTCCCAAACCTTGCCAGACAGCTGTATAAATGACCGTTCCCGTTGTCATAGGAGTCCCTAAAAGTGAAAAAAGAGTTACTAAAACACTGGCTTTGATAGCCGCATGATCGCTGGTGTAGAGATAGCTTAGTGGTGTCCCGAGAGCATAGATACTAAGTGTTAAAGGCAACATGAGAAAGAAAGACAAGCAAAAAGTTTGCTTACTTAGTCTGTCTACCCTTACCCAATCATCTTCTCCAACTGCTCGAGCTACCTGCATGACTGTTGCTGTCGCAACACCGAAGGCAGGCATATAGTTGAACTGAGTCAAAACTTCACCGATAGCATTTCCCGCGACTGCCTCCGTCCCAAAGGAAACAACCAAGGCAATTATGACTACATCACCAGCCCTCATCATGAGACGTTCTCCCGCTGCAGGTAAAGCCAAGGTCAGCAGGTCTTTATCCAGTCCAAACGTCGGTCTCATATATGGAAGTTTTAATTGTGACCACAAAATTACAACCCCGATCAAACGAGACAAAATAGTCCCCCAAGCTACACCAGCTATCCCCATATCAAGGATAAAAATGGCGACACTTGAAAAAAGGATATTTAAAGCATTGGATAAAAAACTAACATAAAGCGGAAGTCGAGGATTGTGGGTAGCGCGAATCAAGGCTCCTAAACTAGTCATCAAGCCCAAGAAAATAATTGATCCACCCACCAATGATAGGTATAAGCCACCACTTTCAGCCACAGCCTGTTCAGTACCCAAAAGACCAATCATCTCTTGACCTGCAAAGATGGACAAGCCACCTAAAATTAAACTCAATAGCAAGGTTATCTTGAGAGCTTCTGTCACATGATAGGCTAGTCTAGACTGATCTTTCTGTCCCACACTTTTTGATATAACACTAGAAATTGCTGCTCCTAAGGCAATAAAAATCGCTTGGTAAATGGTTATAATATTTCCAGCTACAGAAACACCCGAAATGGCGATTAACCCAAGATTAGCTACCAAGTAGCTATCTACCATCCCCATGAGCATCTGTAAGAAATTTTCACCCATGGCAGGTAAAGCTATGTTGAGAATATCCTTATTTTTCTTAAACAATCCTTCCTCCTGATGAAAAGAAACTCAGTTAGTTTCCCAACCGAGTTTACTTCCTCTGTCTTAAAGTCCTAGATAAGATTCTACTGCAGCCTGCATCTCTGCCGCTGCAACAGTTGTCTTGTGACGAACTGGAGCTGTTTCGAGGCCATCCACTGCTGGTGGCACTGCTACTCCTGAGATTTCATGTAATTGAGCCAAGGCCTCAAAGTCGCTCAAACCTGATTTCCCTGTTACAGCTTCTACTGCAACTACTGGGAATTTATATGGGCTAGCTGTTGAAGCAATCACGGTCTTAGCCGCATCGCCTGTAGCTGCTTGGTATTTTTTATATACGGCTGAGGCAACTGCTGTATGAGGGTCCTCAATATAAGCATCTGCCTCATAAACACGCTTAATTTCTGCTGCTGTTTCTGCTTCCGTCGCATACTCTGCTGCAAAAAGGTCAAGAATCTCTGCATCAAAATCTGTCAATTCATACTGACCTTGGTTATTCAAAGCATTCATAAGTTCAGCTGTCTTAACCGCATCATTTCCCAAAAGATGGAAAATCAAGCGCTCCAAGTTTGAAGAGACCAAGATATCCATAGATGGGCTAGTGGTTACCTTAAACTCACGCTTCTTGTCATAAACACGAGTTTTAAAGAAATCTGTCAAGACATTGTTGTCATTTGAAGCACAAATTAACTTGCCGACTGGTAGGCCGATTTGCTTCGCATAAAAGGCAGCCAAGATATTCCCAAAGTTTCCTGTCGGTACGGTGAAGTTAACCTTGTCACCAGCCTTAATCTCACCAGTTTTAACAAGCTGAGCGTAGGCATAAACATAGTAGACAATCTGTGGTACCAAACGACCGATATTCATAGAGTTAGCTGATGAAAACTGGAGCTTGTTGGCTGCCAATTTCTCACGAAGAGCCACATCATTGAACATATGTTTTACGTTTGTTTGAGCATCGTCAAAGTTTCCATCAATAGCGATAACATGGGTATTTTCGCCCGTTTGAGTGGTCATTTGCAACTCTTGTACCTTGCTGACACCGTCTTTTGGATAAAAGACGATGATTTCCGTACCTGGGACATCCGCAAATCCTGCCATAGCAGCTTTCCCAGTATCTCCAGATGTCGCTGTCAAGATGACAATTTTGTTTTCCAAGCCGTGTTTCTTAGCAGCTGTTGTCATAAAGTAGGGCAAGATGGACAAGGCCATATCTTTAAAGGCAATGGTTGAACCGTGGAAAAGTTCCAAGTTGTATTGGCCATCGAGTTTGACAAGAGGGGCAATAGCTGGTGTATCAAACTTGCTGTCATAGGCATTGGTGATACAATAGTCCAACTCTTCTGCTGTAAAGTCATCCAAAAAGGCTGACAAGACAAGCTTGGCCACTTCTTGATAAGAAGCGTCCTTTAATGTTTCAAAATCCAAGTCCACCTTTGGATAGCTCACTGGAGTAAACAAGCCTCCATCTGTTGCCAAGCCTTGCAAAATCGCTTGGCTGGCTGTTACGGTATTGTTCGCATCACGCGTTGATTGATAAACTAATGTCATAAATCTCTATCCTTTATCTATAGTCTCATTCATTATAACATGATTTTTCAGAAAATTCTTCCGTTATAAGAAATTTATACGTCCATTTCTTCTTTCAAAGGTTCTAAATAAGTCGTTTCACTCTGACCTCTCATCTTAAGTCCTTGCTCTGCTATCGCTAGCAAGTCTTTGGAGAACTGGACAATCCCAGCTGTTTCTTCATCTGTGAGGTGTTTCTTAGAAAATTGTCTTCTCAAAGACTTGTAGTCACGACCAAAACTTTCAAAGAAAGGAGCTATTTCTAGGTAAGCTTCAAGCTTGTCAAGATTCACCAACAAACCTAGATGAAAGGCTGCTGAAGCAAAAGTTCGGTCTAGTGGCTGAGTACAAACACTCCGAAATTCGACCGTTCCTCGAGTTGTTAAATCTTGGAATTGGTAGCTACGGTGCGTTTGGAAGTCCTTCTCTTGAGGGACAAGCAACGTTTCTTTCCCATTTAGAGTATAAGCAGGAATCTCATCAGTGGCTAAGTAATCTCTAGCCCGAATTGGAGAAAAATAGTAGG
Source organism: Streptococcus sp. CL9.43 (assembly GCF_049737935.1). NCBI lineage: Bacteria > Bacillati > Bacillota > Bacilli > Lactobacillales > Streptococcaceae > Streptococcus > Streptococcus sp. CL9.43. The sequence goes on from NZ_JBKOTS010000003.1 coordinate 168,980, forward strand.
TCTCCCCATCTCGTTCTGCTGTGAAAATCGCAGAATGGTCTAAATAATCAAAGAAATCATCTTCATCTTTAAAGAGTCTGGTATTGACACCAACATTCTCTGGATAAATCCCATGCATGGAGTCTTCCCAAAAAATATCTCGTGAAATCTGGGTGTCCCAGTCTGCTCCAGAAAACTCAGAATTGGCAAACAGGTAAGCTTTGGCTCCCTCTATCTGTGTGAAAGCATTGATGACACGTAGGTAGTTATCGGTCGAAACATCCAACTGGACTTGACTCCCGCAGATGAAGGCTCCGTATTGTGGAAAGTCATGTAAATGCGCACTTTCTTGGTGACTCCCCATACTCAGATAATCCATCAGCATCTGATAGCGTGGATAAGCGACAGGTCGATTGTCATTTTGATTCCAGTTTGGATGAATCCCCCAACCCTGGATAGCATGATTCTTTTCGCCTAGCTTTTCTTGGATTACCTTCATATAGGCCTGAAAACGTCCTTCAACCTCTTGGATATTCTGAGCCCTACCAAAGGCAAATTCCAAGGTCGTGTAGGAAACCTCAAACAAAATCCGATCCTGACTCACAGGTTCTATAAGTTGAATCGGATTGCCCTCCTGGTCCTCCTTTTCAACTTTCAGACTGAGAGCATCCACCAAAAAGCGCAACAAATCCTTGCTGACTTCAATATCTGTAGGTTGGCCTTTCGTATGAACAATAGGAAACTCCAACTCAATACCGATGTAGAGATCTGGATTTTCTTTGATATTTTTTAAATAGCGGTCTTTTAATAACTGAATTGAAGGGGACATACATACCTCTCACTCTAACTTCTTATACTAGAAAATAAATTACTCTCTATTATACCAAAAACTCCTAGAGATGAATCTTAGAAAATCTGTTTGTAAGCACACTCCCTATATTTGAGACCAAATAAGTTCCTCTTTATATGAAATTTTCCATGAATACGTTAGATATTATTGTGCAAATTTCACAGTATCATCAACCAGTTAAGCGATTTCATATATTTTTACATAAATCTCCTTGCATTATATTAAATATCGTGATATAATTCACATATAGACAAAAAAGAGGGCAGTTCAAATTTGACTTCACTTGAATCACGATTTAAGGCAAGCCCCTTTTCCTCTGCACCTCAACTACTAACCAAGGAGGATAGCTATGAAAGCTGTTGTTGTAAATCCAGAAAGCACTGGTGTTGCTATTGAAGAAAAAGTGCTCCGTCCGCTCGAAAATGGCGAAGCACTTGTTGAAGTTGAGTACTGTGGTGTTTGCCATACAGACCTCCACGTTGCCCATGGTGACTTTGGAAAAGTTCCAGGACGTGTTCTCGGTCACGAAGGGATTGGTATCGTAAAAGAAATCGCTCCTGATGTTAAGAGTCTAAAAGTTGGTGACCGTGTCAGCGTAGCTTGGTTCTTTGAAGGCTGTGGCATATGTGAATATTGTACAACCGGACGCGAAACCCTTTGCCGTACAGTAAAAAACGCTGGCTACTCAGTTGATGGTGGTATGGCAGAACAATGTATCGTAACTGCAGATTATGCTGTTAAGGTTCCAGAAGGTCTCGATCCAGCCCAAGCTTCTTCAATCACTTGTGCCGGTGTTACTACCTACAAGGCTATCAAAGAGGCAAAAGTTGAGCCAGGCCAATGGGTTGTACTCTATGGTGCTGGAGGACTTGGTAACTTAGCTGTTCAATACGCTAAAAAAGTATTCAACGCTCATGTTATCGCAGTAGATATTAACAACGATAAACTTGCTCTAGCTAAAGAAGTTGGTGCTGATATCGTAATTAATGGTCTTGAAGTCGAAGATGTTCCAGGCCTTATCAAAGAAAAAACAAACGGTGGTGCTCACTCAGCTGTCGTAACAGCTGTATCAAAAGTTGCCTTCAACCAAGCAGTTGACTCTGTTCGTGCAGGTGGTCGTGTAGTAGCTGTCGGACTCCCTTCAGAAATGATGGATCTAAGTATCGTTAAAACAGTTCTTGACGGTATTCAGGTCATCGGTTCCCTTGTTGGTACACGTAAAGATTTGGAAGAAGCTTTCCAATTTGGTGCTGAAGGTCTCGTGGTTCCAGTTGTTCAAAAACGGCCCGTCGAAGATGCCATTGCTGTCTTTGATGAAATGGCTGCTGGCACCATCCAAGGTCGCATGGTTCTAGACTTTACTCATTAAGATAGATAATAAATTCCAAAACGAGGTAGGGACAAAAGACCCCACCTCGTTTTTTAGCAATAAAATTTTGACATAGCAATTTATTGAACTTAAAGTTCTTTTTTTTAACGCTCAAGAACACTATTGACAAAACGTCATTTTACTATCCACATTCTTTAAGCATCCAATGGTTGAAGTATAGGGGGCTAGAAATAAGATACCGATTTGGTTCGTCGATTTCTGTACTAGGACTTTTTTATATTAAATTTTTTTACTATTCTCTAGATAAAACCACTAGATGTTGATATATCAACATCTCTAAAACAGCCTTCTCCCTCCACTTTTTAGGATTTATTATAAGTAGTTGATTTTTTGCTGAAAACGGTTTATACTTAAAGAGTCTTAAAGTTTTCTTAAACTACAAGCCAAACATTTTATAAGGAGGAATGACAATAATGAGTATCGGAATCATTATTGCGAGCCACGGTGAATTTGCCGCGGGTATTCATCAGTCAGGATCTATGATCTTTGGTGAACAAGAAAAGGTTCAAGTTGTAACCTTTATGCCAAACGAAGGTCCAGATGACTTATACGCAAAATTCAACAATGCTGTGGCTGCATTTGACGCAGAAGATGAGGTTCTAGTATTGGCTGACCTTTGGAGTGGTTCTCCATTTAACCAAGCTAGCCGCGTAATGGGAGAAAATCCTGAGCGTAAATTTGCCATCATCACAGGACTTAACTTGCCGATGTTAATCCAAGCCTACACCGAACGCCTGATGGACGCTAATGCCGGAGTGGCTAAAGTTGCTGCAAACATCATTAAAGAAGCCAAAGATGGCATCAAGGCTCTTCCAGAAGAGCTAAACCCAGCTGAGGAAGTTGCAACTGCTGCAGCTGCTCCAGTTGCCCAAGCTGCTATTCCAGAAGGAACTGTTATCGGAGACGGTAAATTGAAAATCAACCTTGCACGTCTTGACACACGTCTCCTTCACGGGCAAGTCGCAACTGCTTGGACACCAGATTCAAAAGCAGACCGTATCATCGTTGCTTCAGATAACGTTGCTAAAGATGACCTTCGTAAAGAATTGATCAAACAAGCAGCTCCAAACGGAGTGAAGGCTAACGTTGTTCCAATCCAAAAATTGATTGAGGTTGCAAAAGACCCTCGTTTTGGTAACACACACGCCCTTATCTTGTTTGAAACACCACAAGATGCTCTTCGAGCTATCGAAGGTGGTGTACCAATCAAGACTCTTAACGTTGGATCAATGGCTCACTCAACTGGTAAAACAATGGTCAACAACGTATTGTCAATGGACAAAGACGACGTTGCTACATTTGAAAAAATGCGTGACCTTGGTGTTGAATTTGACGTACGTAAAGTACCAAACGACACTAAAAAAGATTTGTTTGACTTGATTAGCAAAGCTAACGTTCAATAATTAACATTAAATAGAAAAGGAATAAAACCATGTCAGATATTTCAATCATTTCTGCTATCTTGGTTGTAGTTGTTGCCTTCTTCGCAGGTCTTGAAGGTATCCTCGACCAATTCCAATTCCATCAACCAATCGTAGCATGTACCCTTATCGGGCTTGTAACTGGTAACCTCGAAGCTGGGGTTATGCTTGGTGGATCACTTCAAATGATCGCTCTTGGTTGGGCAAACATCGGAGCTGCCGTAGCTCCTGACGCTGCTCTTGCTTCTGTTGCTGCTGCAATCATCATGATTAAAGGTGGTAACTTTACTACTGAAGGTATCGCAGTCGCAACTGCAACTGCAATCCCTCTTGCCGTAGCTGGACTTTTCTTGACTATGATTGTTCGTACAATCTCAGTTGGTTTGGTTCACACTGCTGACGCTGCTGCTAAAGAAGGAAACATTGCAGCTGTTGAACGTGCTCACTACTTTGCCCTTGTTCTTCAAGGTCTACGTATTGCAATCCCTGCTGCCTTCCTTATCGCTATCCCTGCTTCTGCTGTTCAAGATGCTCTTAAATTGATGCCAGACTGGTTGAACGGTGGTATGGCTGTCGGTGGTGCCATGGTCGTTGCCGTTGGTTACGCTTTGGTTATCAACATGATGGCTACTCGTGAAGTATGGCCATTCTTCGCTATCGGTTTTGCTCTTGCAGCAATCTCTCAATTGACTTTGATTGCCCTTGGTGTCATCGGTGTTGCCCTTGCCTTCATCTACCTCAACCTTTCTAAACAAGGTGGAAACGGTGGCGGAGGAGCTGCAACTTCTAACGATCCAATCGGTGATATCCTAGAAGACTACTAGAAAGGGGAACAATCATGGCTGAAAAAATTCAATTATCAAAATCAGATCGCCAAAAAGTTTGGTGGCGTTCACAATTCCTTCAAGGTTCTTGGAACTACGAACGTATGCAAAACTTGGGTTGGGCTTACTCTTTGATCCCAGCTATCAAGAAACTTTACACTAAAAAAGAAGACCAAGCAGCTGCTCTTGAGCGTCACCTTGAATTCTTCAACACTCACCCATACGTAGCTGCTCCAATCATGGGGGTTACTCTTGCACTTGAAGAAGAACGCGCTAACGGTACTGAAATCGATGACGCTGCTATCCAAGGTGTTAAGATCGGTATGATGGGACCTCTTGCCGGTATCGGTGACCCAGTCTTCTGGTTTACAGTTCGTCCGATCCTTGGTGCCCTTGGTGCTTCACTTGCTGCAACTGGTAACATCGTTGGACCACTTCTCTTCTTCTTTGGATGGAATGCAATCCGTATGTCTTTCCTTTGGTATACACAAGAGTTTGGTTACAAGGCTGGATCTGAAATCACTAAAGACATGTCAGGTGGTATCTTGAAAGACATCACTAAAGGAGCTTCTATCCTTGGTATGTTTATCCTTGCCGTTCTTGTACAACGTTGGGTATCCATCAACTTCACTATCAACCTTCCAGGTAAACAATTATCAGAAGGTGCCTACATCAACTTCCCAGAAGGTCCTGTTACAGGTGGAGAATTGAAGGGTATTCTTGGTCAAGCACTTAGTGGCATGAGCTTGGATAGCGTTCAACCACAAACGCTTCAAGGTCAGTTGAACTCATTGATTCCAGGATTGATGGGACTTCTCCTTACTTTCCTTTGCATGTGGTTGCTTAAGAAAAAAGTATCTCCAATCACAATCATCCTTGCCCTCTTTGCAGTTGGTATCGCAGCTCGTTTCTTCGGTATTATGTAATCTCGGTGAGAACATACAAACAAAAAAGAATCAGGTTTATCACCTGATTCTTTTGGCTCTTTGTCAAATAGTGTTGATGAAGAACCTAATGAAAAAAGAATCCAACAAAAATTGGACTACCTGTCTCCGGTTGAATACCGAAGACGGTAGCCCTAGGGTGTTTTTATTAAATTCTCACTTTTTGGGGTCAGTCCCTAAGCCTGATAGTAGTTTCTTGTTCATACTATTCCCCTTTAGTCATTTACTACTTTGAGTCCTAAACTATTGGCAGCCTCTTCTGCCTTTGATCCCTTAGGTGTATGGATTTCTACATTCTTATTTGAATTTTCTGGGAAGTAAAATAAGTCTGTTATTTCAATTACACTTTCAGGTATTGTGATCGATTTGATTGATGGTGTGTCTGAAAATACCAATTGACCAATTGATTTTGTTCCTTCTGGAAATACAACAGACTCTAGAGAACTTGCTCCTAAAAATGCGTGATCATCAACAGTTTCTAATGATGTTCCTAAATAAATGTACTTCAATGCTTTATCTTGACCAAAAGATGACTCTCCAACATATCTTACTGTATCTGGTAAGACGATTGCTTCACATTTTTCAAGATTTGCCATACCACGCTGTGCAATCGCTATAACAGGTTTACCATTAATGGTTTTTGGTACACGAACAACCTTGTCGTCAGAAGTACAACTATAGATTGCGTATCCTTCTTGCCACTCTTCATATGTGAAGTACTTTTCATCTGTATCCGGGAAGTCTTTGAAGTTCTTCTCTGTTACTTCAGAGTTATTTGTTGTGGTATTTTTTGTTTCTATTGTAGAAGTACTTGTTGTGGTATTTTGTTTTGACTCCTTAGGTCCGCATCCTACTAAACCTGATAAGAGTACTGCTGCACATAAGCCTGATAATAGTTTCTTGTTCATTATTTCTCCTCCTAATATTTTATGAATATATTAATACCTATATGTTATAAGATGTAGATATTCTTGCTAATATCAAATATTTCTATCTAATCTTCCTATAAATATACGCATGTTAATATATTAATATCTTTAAGTATTTATAACTATAGTTCCTTAATTTTCCCAGTAAAAAACGAAAGGCACCACAAGTTATTTATATGTTTTCTTTAAACGATTCATGTACTTCTGTCGCAACTTCTCGCCCGTCTTTAATTGCGGTTGCGATAGATTGAGGACCTAAATATGCATCACCTGTTATTATTTATTTCTATTGTATTCTGATGTTGACCGAAAGTCAAATTTTTACCTTTCATCTAGAACACTAAAGTCTACTTTTGTTCAATTGCTGCAACGACAAGATCACATGGAATAATATGTTCACTACCTGCCACTTCATGCGTTAATCTTCTTCCACTTTCATCTGATTCACCAAGTTCCATTGTAATAACCTTTACACCAGTTACTTTCCCACTCTCATCACGCAATACTTCTTTAATATTCTCTAAGAAATGGAATGTAACACCTTCATTGTGTGCATCTTTGATTTGTAGTATAGCTTCTAGTATATTGTTCATATGGTCATCATCCTTTTGTTTTAGGTTTAGGCGCTTTTAATATAATGGATGTTGGCCTTTTTGTATACACTAAAATAGGGTTGGTGGAAAATTTCCATCAACCCTAAAAATTATAGAACCACACAAAACCCTGACCAGAGATGGTCAGGGTTTTGTATTTCAAAAATTATTCTGTAAATTCTATAGTTACTTTTACTTCAGAATCCATTGAAGAAAATATTGTTTTATAATAATTGATTGCAGATTCTTTAATTTCACTCTTAAATTTATCTAAATACTCTGCTTGTTTATCACTAGAAAGTTGGTTTGTGACCAATTTCCCAGTATCAACATCTTCTGTAGTCCCACTTAATAACTCTCCATGACTATCATATAAATCATAAGGATCATCTTTTGAAAGTTCAACACCAATTACTTCCAATTTTGGAACAATAACCTTATATTCTTTTTCGCTTATTTGTTCAACCTTTACACTACTTTTAATTCCAAATTTAGCGTTATAATTTAAAATTACTAATGCTGCTTTTTTAGAGAACGGCACATCAAACCCAAAAACTTGAGTTGTTTTTGTTTCAGAAATAATTTCATTAATTCCCGCATTCAAAAATACAACTTCATTCACTTTTTCAATACTTTCGATATTAATTGACGATTTGACTTCTGATTTATGTTCCTTAGGTAAGAAAAATAGCACTCCAATAGCTATAATAGCTATTAATACCAGATTCAATAGAACACTAAACTTATTAAATTTCTTCTTTAATATAGACAAGATAAAAAAACCTCACTTTAAATAATCTATCTAAATTTTACACATTCTAAAGAAAACAGTCAATATTTTTTCGTACTATCTTCTAAAATTAATTGTGCCTATTAAAAATGAAATTAGTTTGTTGCATTTGATTATATTTTTTGAACACCAAATCCATTTAAAATTGAGTGCTATTTTGGGGCTCTTTGTCAAATAGTGTTGATGAAGAAATTTAGGAAGGGATTAAGCAACTAATTGTTGCTTAATTCCTTTTTGTTTTGGGCCAAACATTTTTGTTATTAAAATAATCCTATTTCTAAAATAGTAATAGTTTCTAAAGCCGTAGGCATTTCTTTTAAGCACTTTTATTTTATTGTTTATTCCTTCAATAGGGCCTTTTGTTCTAGTTGGATACTCACAAGTATTTTGAATATATGGCAAGTAAGTCATAAGAGTCTTTAATACTCTTTTTAAACCAGGAGATAGGTCTAATTGCGTAGCTGCTTCAATCGTTTCCTTGAATTCTATATAATCTCTATCCTGTATACATTCACGAGGTGAATGTACAACCTCATAATCATTTTTTAGAGATGGATTGTTTTCTAAGATATAATCTACGATTCCTTTACTTGTTATGAAGCTTTCAAAAAGCTTATAACGATTATATTTATAGTTCTGAAGTTCATTAGGGTTCTTTAAAATTAACTTCCAATAATGTTTTAACTTTCGATATAATTTAGGATTTTTATAACGATGCTGATTCATGATACGTACCCGAGTTCGATTTAGTTCTCTATTCAAGGCTTGTACAATGTGAAAAGGATCAATGATAATTTTTGCGTTAAGAAACATTTCTTTTATTAATTGAATGTATGGCAAGTACATATCGATGGAGATAGTTTTCACCTTTAATCTAGTCTTAGGCTCAAAACGATAAAAATATTGTTTCAAACTGTAAGATTTTCTATCTCGTACAACATCGACCAACTTGTGTGTAGTGCTATCACAAATAATGAAGCTCATATTACTATCGGAAGATTTAACAGATTTAAATTCATCAAAACACAAATGCTCGGGTAAATCATGTAATGGTTTAATCGTTAATAATCGTGCTGTATCATCTATGATACGTCTAACGGTATGAATTGAAACATTTGTTTCTTTGGCAATATATGTTTCAGATACTGTTTCACTTATTTTTGCCTTAATTTCATTTTTTAATCGTTTCGAGATATGACAGTATTTTTCTACAATTCGACTAGTATCTGCAGTAAATGAAGAACCACATTCTCTACAGAGAAATCTCTGATTTCGTAGATTTAAGTAGGCTGGAAGGCCTGAAACAGAACAGAGAGTGATACGAGAAGTTTTCGTCCCGTTTTTAACTATATTGTTATTTTGGCTAACGCACCCACAAACGGCACAAAATTCTGGTTTATGCGTATATGTAGCTGAATAAAATAAAGATTTTCTATTTTTTAATATCTTCTCTTGAACATTATTATCCCAAATAATGTTTTTATCTTTGATTTGTAGTGTAGCTTCTAGTATATTGTTCATATGGTCATCATTCTTTTGTTTTAGGTTTAGGCGCTTTTAATATAATGGATGTTGGCCTTTTTGTATACACTAAAATAGGGTTGGTGGAAAATTTCCACCAACCCTAAAAATTATAGAAACATTCTTTTTATATCTCATTTATTCTGCCAAGGCACCCATTGGATCCCATGGTGCAAGGACGATTGGTTCTGCTTCATAAGCAGCTCGTTCTTCTGCTGTCAGTAATTCTTTACGGACAACGATTTGGTAAGTATATTCGTCCATCCAAGCATCTGAAGCAACAAAGTAACCATCTGTTCCGACCTTGTCTCCCCATGAGTTTTCAACTTTCCACTTAGTTGATTTACCATTTTCATCCAAATCAACACCTGTCAAGACCATAGCGTGGGTCATCAAGCTTTCGCTGTAGTCCAAACGTCCAGCCTTGTCTTGAGTGAGTTGAATATCCATACTTGATTCAAAATCATAGACATCTGTCGCAAGGATTCCTGCTTTACGGTTGCTGAGCTGGCCGACATCTGAACCAAACCAAACAGTTTCTCCTATTTGCATTTGGGCAATGGCCAATTCCTTCAAGCGTTCCATCGGTACGTTAATGTAGCGAACTGCACGGCTACCAACAACATTTCCCAACATCTCAACTGTATAGGATTTGCCATATGGTTTATCAGCAGTTGGAGCATTGATCACAGAAACATAGTCTTCTAGTGGAAGGTCAACATATTTCTTGTAAAACTCTTGTGGAGTGATGCCTTTTTCGCTTTGGTAGTTGTCATCCTTATCGCGATAAGCAAAGTTAAATTGACGTGGTGGGAGCCCCAATGACATAGCAAGGAAGTTAAAGATTTCTTGCAAGAGGTCTTCTTTCTTGGCTTGAACAGTTGCTTGGTCAGCGCCAGAAGCCAAGAGGTCACGCAAGATTTGAGCATCTTGACGAAGCAATTTGTTAAGGATTGCATTGAGCTCACGGCTACTACTAGATGAAACAGACTCTGGATAAACAGACTTAGGAACGACACCGTATTTCTCAAAGAGAGAAACTACCATATCCCACTGACCACCATCTTGTTGTGGAGTTTGGAGTAGGAAGCTAACCTTGCGGCTTGTCAATTCTTGGTCAGCAGTCGCAATCACTTGCTCCAAGAACCAATTAGATTTTTCATACTTGTCCCAGAAGAAGGTGTGGGCTTGTGACAATTCAAAGTTTTCAAGTTTGTATTGAGAGATGAGTTTGTGGCGGAAAGTATTAAGTGCCGCAAACATCCAGCAACGGCCAGATGCTTTCTGGTTAGTGACCTTGTCCTTAGTCAAGTCAAGTGAGAAAACAGGTGTGTTGTCTACATGGCTTTGACGACGCTCAAGGGCTGCAAAAATTCCATTGTGACTGGCAGCATTTTCGATAGCTTGGTATTTTACATTTGCTTCATAGTTAGCAAATAATTTATCTGTAAATGATTCTTGAATCGCGTTCATAAAATCCTCCTTTTTTCTTACTGTCTATTATAACTCTTTTCACAAAGGAAGCAACCAAAAACTGAAAAAGGCAGGGACATTTCCCCTACCTTTTCCTATTATCCAGTTTATTGAACACTTTTAAGCAAGCCTTCTAGCTCTTCCTTGCTTAAACGACGCCATTCTCCACTTTTCAAATCCTCATCCAAGGTCAAAGTTCCCATGGTTAAACGTTGCAAGTCCACAACTTCTTTACCACAGTAGGCCACCATCCGTTTGACCTGGTGAAATTTCCCTTCTGCAATGGTCACTCGGACCAGGCTTTGATCCTTTTCCGTATCAATAGACACAAGCTCCAGTTTGGCAGGCTGACAGGTAAAGTCCTTGAGCGGAATTCCTTGCGCAAATGTCTCAATGTCTTCATCCGTCATGATTCCATTGACTTGCGCTAGATAGGTTTTATCCACATGACGTTTTGGTGAAAGAAGAGCATGAGCCAGCTTGCCATCATTGGTCAAGAGCAAGAGTCCATGCGTATCGATATCCAAGCGCCCTACCGGGAAAACTTCCTTGGCACGTGCATAGTCATCCAACAAATCCAAAACAGTCTTGTGTTTAGGATCTTCAGTCGCTGAGATAACGCCCTGGGGCTTGTTCATCATATAGTAAACAAACTCCTCGTAGTCTAGCTTTTGTCCGTCAAAACAAATCTCGTCTGTCTCTTCATCAATTTGTAGCTTGGCAGATTTTTCTTTCTCGCCATTGACCGTCACGCGCCCAGCCTTTAGAAAGTTTTTTACCTCGGTCCGACTCCCGACAGCACAGGCAACTAAAAATTTATCTAATCTCATAGGGCTATTATATCATGAAAAAACATAGAATTAGAACAAAAAAAGCCGCCTGATTGGGCGACTTAATTTTTTTATAGGGAGATTATTATGAAAAAGTTTTAGGAGTATAAGTTAAGGTCTTCTTAACTTATGAGATAAGTATACAGCTCCTATCTTAAAGTTTCCTTAAGTATTTTTAAATGTGAGATTTTTCCATTTTTCTCGCCAGTTTTTCTTAGATAAACGCTGTTGATAAAGCTTCATCCGGTCGTCATTTTCTAAAAAATGGGGAGTTGGAGAAACCTGAAAGTTCAAAATATCCTCCAAACCATAAGGCGCAAAGAGCTCTAAAGTTGCGTCAACTTGCAAGCGAAGTCCTATCGCCGTACAACGTTCGGGATATTTACTCATAGCGTCACAGGAATTCACATACGGTTCCGTATGGGGACTATGCTGATGCATATAGGCTTGATTTTTCAACTCCCATTGATACTGGGGAAAATCCTCTCTCAACTTACTTTCTATAGCCAGCGTTTCTTCATAACTCACCTCTGGGTCAAAGAAAATGACGTCCACATCCGTTTCACGGTCAAAAGCTGGTTTATCTGACAAGAGATTCCAGATAAAATTTCGAACCGAACCAGCTGCTAACCAGGAATCTTTCAACTCCAAGTCACGAATGATAGTCAGAATAGCCATCATATCAGGATTTTCTCTGAAAGAGTCTAAAATATCAGCCTTATTTTTCAATGTATTCATACCCCAAATGCTCATAAGCCTTGGCTGTCGCGACCCGTCCTGAACGAGTTCGCATGATAAATCCTTTCTGGATCAGGTAAGGTTCGTACATATCCTCAACCGTCTCACGCTCTTCAGCGATATTAACCGAAAGAGTTCCTAGACCGACAGGACCCCCACCGTACATCTCAATCATGGTGCGAAGGATTTTCTGGTCTACATAGTCCAAACCTTCATGGTCTACATCCAGCATAGTCAAGGCCTTATCCGTAATCACATCATCAATCAAGCCATCGCCCATAATCTGCGCAAAATCACGCACGCGCTTGAGGAGACGATTGGCGATACGAGGAGTTCCACGACTGCGTAAAGCTAACTCGGAAGCCGCCTCATGAGTGATTTCCATCTCAAAGATATCTGCCGTCCGCTCGACAATCTCTGTCAAGTCAGCATGTTCGTAATATTCCATGTGACCTGTAATCCCAAAACGGGCACGAAGAGGATTGGACAGCATCCCAGCTCGTGTCGTTGCCCCAATCAAGGTAAAAGGTGGCAAATCTAGATGGACACTACGGCTAGCTTCTCCTGCACCAATCATGATGTCAATGTAGAAGTCTTCCATGGCACTGTAAAGGACCTCTTCTACCGACATGGGCAAGCGATGAATCTCATCAATAAAAAGAACATCTCCTGGCTCCAAGTCATTCAAAATCGCTACCAAATCACCTGCTTTTTCGATGACAGGACCAGACGTCTGCTTAAGATTGACTCCCAATTCATTGGCAATGACAAAAGCCATGGTTGTTTTCCCGAGACCTGGAGGGCCAAACAAAAGAACATGATCTAGCGCCTCATCACGCATTTTTGCTGCCTCGATAAAGATTTGAAGCTGATCCTTGACCTTGTCTTGTCCGATATATTCACGTAAATATTGGGGACGGAGGGTACGCTCTACCAACTCCTCATCACCCATGATTTCATTATCTAAAATTCTACTCATGTTCCTATTATAGCAAAAATCCAGCCTACAAACAAAAAAGCCACCTGATTTGGTGGCTTCTTTAGGGAGATTATTATGAAAAAGAAAAGTTTAGGATTTCTATTAAATAAAGTTAGGAGGTCTTTACTTAATGATTACATGATACAGTAGAAGACTTAAAGTTAGCTTAACCTATAAATTTTATTTTTTTGCTAGAGATTTTAACTACTACCAGCCAAAGCAGAAAAGTTAGGAGGCAGATACTCACCACTATTAAGTATGTTTCTTCCTTTGTTAAAAGGTTCTGCCAATTAAGCCGGATTCCTAATTTTTCTTGAAACTCTTCTAATAAGCTACTATTCCCCATAAATGTAGTTTCTAATTGCTCCTTCATTAAGACCTGTCTATAGAGAGAAGCAAGATAGGTAGCCGGTGTGCACTTCATGAGAACTTTAGCGAAGTTAGGAAGAATTCCCATTGGTACATAAGTTCCCACTAAAAATCCTGAAGCTGTACCTACAATTGTAGCCAATTTACCCAGACTATCTACTGACTGGAAATGATAAATCAAGAGTACATTTACCAATGTTGAAAGGAGACTACTTAGCAGCATGATTAAACTAATTTCAAATAGCTTACTCATAGCTGGAATTTCTTGAAAATAAAGGCTCATAACAACAAGCATAAAGGCTTGCATAACAAAGGAAATGATAAGGCTACTAATAAGATAAGACAGTTGCAAGCCCCAGCTCCCTAAATCTGTCAAAAAGAGATCCTGATCCACTTGATTTTCACGATCTTGTACCATCTGGGTCAAAGCTGTAAAACTGGTTGTAATCCCAGTCACAGCCAATGTTCCACCCATCAGCCAGTTATTTAAAAGGCTCTTATTATCAGGAAGTTGAGACCAGGCATCCATCAGATTTTTCTGCAAAAAAATGATATAGAGTAGAAAGGAAATCAAAGCTCCCAGTAATGAGAAAAAGACTCCTGAACGATTACGAAAATACAACAAAAAATCACGTTTTAACAAAGCTAACATTAGCGCACCTCTCTTCCTGTAAGGGCTATGAAGGCATCATCCATAGTTCCTGGACGAAATTCAAAGCTAGCAATCTTCTCACGAACTTGGGTCAAATAATCAATAGCTTCCAATTGGCTCTTAGGATAAAGACTATACTCAAACTCATTTTCCTTTTCCACAGGCATATTTTTAGGTAAGAATTTCTCCACCTGCTTGTCTTTAAAACAAATTTTTAAAAGATTGGAAGCGTACTCACTTTTAATTTCAGCAGCAGAACCTTGGGCAATAACCTTTCCATGATCTATAATATAAAGTTGATCTGCCTCATCTGCTTCATCCAGATAATGAGTCGTTAAGATAATAGTCATCCCTTCATCTCTTTGTAGACGATACAATAAATCCCAAATGGATTTGCGAGTCTGAATATCTAGTCCAGTCGTAGGCTCATCTAGAAATAAAATATCGGGATTGGCTAGGAGAGCCCGAGCAATGTCAACTCGACGTTTCTGTCCTCCTGATAAAGTTCCATAAAGTTGTTTCTGAAAAGCAGTCAACCCTAGTTGATTGATTAAATCTTCCACACGACCACCTTTAATCCCCTTATACTGCTGAGCGCGAATGGCTAGGTTTTCTTTGACCGTCAACTTTTCATCCAATACACTTGCTTGAAAAACAACTCCAATCCGAGTATTGGGCGCATAGATGATTTGACCATTAGTTGCTCTTTTAAGTCCGATTAACATTGAAATCGTGGTCGATTTGCCAGCCCCATTAGGTCCTAAGATTGCGTTAAAACTTCCTTTTTTAAACTCTAAATTTATATCTTTTACTGCTGTATAGTCTCCATAGTTCTTAGTGAGGCCTTTTACTTGTAAAATCATATTTCCTTCCTCCTTTTTACACCTTCAGTTTAACAAAAAGGAAAAAGAAAAAATATAGTTTGGTGCTATGTGGTCGAAATGGATGATTATGTGGTCAATTCTACCTTAAAACTTCTGCATTTGAACATAAAAAAAGCCACCTGATTTGGTGGCTTCTTTAGGGAGATTATTATGAAAAAGAAAAGTTTAGGATTTCTATTAAATAAAGTTAGGAGGTCTTTACTTAATGATTACATGATACATGAGTAAACTTAAAGTTAACTTAAGATAAAAGAATTATTTAAATTTTTTTCGATCCACCCAAATCATTCCTGTACAATCATAAGTAGATAAGGTTTCAAACCCCAGAGAACGGTAAAAACCCAAGTTTTTTTCTGTCTGTTCAGTCGCTAGTTGTATTTGGTAGGCATCCTTATAGTCAGCTAAGGCTTCTTTCATCAAATTACTACCAATTCCTTGGCGCTGATAGCTAGGCAAAACAATCAAATCCTGGACAAAAACGGATGAAAAACCGTCTCCAACCAGACGCATTAAACCAACGATTTCCTCACCATCACGCGCAAGATAAGTCGTTAGCGAATGAGACAAGGCCTGCTCCAACATCTGTGGCTGATTGGTATAGTTTGTCCAACCAACTGCCTGATAGAGATGTAAAACGTCATCAATTGAAACAGAGGATTCTTTTGTAAATTTTATCATAGTAGAACCTTTCTAACATTGCCTAAGCGATTTTATCTGCTGCCCATTTTTATCAAAGTTTTTAGGAGCCAACCATGTTTCCAAACGAGCTTTGACTTGTGGCCAGTCCTTATCGATCATGGACAACCAATCCGTATCTCTGGTGCGACCTTTATAGATAACAGCTTGGCGGAAGGTGCCTTCATAGACAAAGCCCAAACGTTCTGCTGCTTTTCTAGATTGAAGATTGAGGGCGTCGCACTTCCACTCATAGCGTCGATAGTTGAGTTCTTCAAAGACATAACGGGCTAGCAAACAGTGAGCTTCTGTTCCCATCCTGGTCTGTTTGAGAGCCGGAGAAAAAGTCACCGAGCCAACTTCAATGGTGCGATTGGCTTGGTCAATACGCATGAGCGAAAAAGTACCCAGTGCTTTACCAGTCGCTTTATCGATAATCGCGTAGTAAAAGCGATCCTTTTGCTCAATCATCTGCTTTAAAGCTACCATTAACTCTTCTAGATTAGCCACAGGTGGTTGAAAAAGGTAGATCCACATCTCACGAGGACTATCTGGGCCATAGACAGCTAATAAATCCTCTGCATGCTTTTCCACCGATAGAGCTTCTATAGTCGTATATCGCCCTTCTATCCGTATAAGTGAAGGCAAAACTCCAGGTGTATCATCTACAGATTCACCAATCATCTGACCGTATTCATTTACTGGCATAACTTTCTCCCTGTCTCCCACTTATAAGTTTAAAGATGTGAATAGTATATCACATCTCACAGGTAATCTACAAAAAATCCTCCAGATTCTACTCTGAAGGACTTTTAAATTTATTTCGTTACGATATTTACAAGCTTATTAGGTACACTAATTACTTTCACGATTTCTTTACCTTCGATCTCTGCTTTGACTTTTTCGTCAGAGAGAGCAACTTCTTGCAATTCCTCGCGTGACAGGTCTTTAGCGACCATGAGTTTGGCGCGGACTTTTCCTTTGATTTGGACTACGATTTCAATTTCATCTTCAACCAATTTGCTTTCGTCCCATGTTGGCCAAGCTACATAAGAGATAGACTCGCCTGTTGCTGCCACTGTTTGCCAGAGTTCTTCAGCCAAGTGAGGAGCAAATGGAGCAATCAATTGGATAAAGCCTTTAGCGTAATCCACATAGAGTTTGTCTTCCTTGTTCGCTGCGTTGACAAAGACCATGAGTTGGGCAATGGCTGTGTTGAATTTCATGGACTCGATTTGCTCTGTGACAGCTTTAACAGTTTCGTTGTAAACCTTGTCTAGAGCACCATTGTTTTCTGCAACGATTTCTTTACTTGTGATCAAACGGTAAACACGATCAAGGAATTTACGACTTCCTTCCAAGCCTTCTTCTGACCAAGCGATCGAAGCATCGAGTGGCCCCATGAACATTTCATAGACACGAAGGGTATCAGCACCGTATTGTTCCACCACATCGTCTGGGTTTACCACGTTCTTGAGGGATTTCGACATCTTGGCTGGCGCTTGTTCCAACTCTTCGCCTGTTTCCACATGGAAGAAGGAACCGTCACGTTTTTCAACTTTATCAGTCGCTACAAGAGCACCACGGTGGTCACGGTAGCTTGTTCCCAAAATCATTCCTTGGTTAAAGAGTTTTTGGAATGGTTCTTTGGTTGGAACAACACCGATATCATAGAGGAATTTATGCCAGAAACGAGCGTAAAGCAAGTGGAGCACAGCGTGTTCTGCACCACCCACGTAGATATCGACTGGCAACCATTGTTTGAGTAGATCCTCATCAGCCAATTTTTCTGTGTTATGTGGATCGATATAGCGGAGGTAGTACCAGCTTGAACCTGCCCATTGTGGCATGGTATTGGTTTCGCGACGACCTTTGACGCCATCTTCGCGGGTTACTTCCAGCCAGTCTGTCAAGTTGGCTAGTGGGCTTTCCCCAGTACCTGAAGGGCGGATGTCCTTGGTGACTGGCAAGACAAGTGGCAAGTCACTTTCTGGAACGGCTGTCGAAGTTCCATCTTCCCAATGAATAATTGGGATTGGTTCACCCCAGTAACGTTGCCGGCTAAAGAGCCAGTCACGGAGGCGGTAAGTCACCTTCTCTTGGCCACAACCTTTTTCTTCTAACCAAGCCACAATCTTGGCAATCGCATCTTCCTTGTTCAGTCCATCAAGGAAGTCTGAGTTAACGTGAAGGCCATCTTCTGTGTAAGCAGTTTCTGCTACATTTCCACCTTCCAGTACTTCTACGATTGGAAGACCAAACTGTTTAGCAAATTCCCAGTCACGTTGGTCATGGGCTGGTACGGCCATTACCGCACCTGTACCATAGCTAGCGAGAACGTAGTCGGCAATCCAAATTGGAATTTCTTTGCCGTTTACAGGGTTGATCGCATAAGCACCCGTCCAAACTCCTGTTTTTTCCTTGGCAAGGTCTGTACGAGCCAAGTCTGACTTGAGGCTAGCTTGATGTTTGTAGTCTGCTACAGCCTCAGCCTGTTCAGGACTTGTGATGGCATCTACTAGTTCATGCTCAGGCGCCAAGACAGTGAAAGTCGCACCAAAAAGGGTGTCAGGACGAGTGGTAAAGACGGTGAATTCCTTATCTGTTCCCTTCACTTTAAAGGTTACATTAGCACCAGTTGATTTACCAATCCAGTTGCGTTGCATGTCCTTGATAGACTCTGGCCAGTCAAGGTCATCCAAGTCATTGAGCAAGCGCTCTGCATAGGCCGTGATTTTGAGCATCCATTGGCGCATTGGTTTACGGACAACTGGATAGCCTCCACGCTCAGATGTTCCATCTGGAAGAACTTCTTCGTTGGCGATGGCCGTTCCCAATTCTTCGACCCAGTTTACTGGTACTTCCGCTTCATAGGCCAAGCCTTTTTCATAAAGCTTGGTAAAGATCCATTGCGTCCACTTGTAGTAGTTTGGATCAGTTGTATTTACCTCACGGTCCCAGTCGTAAGAGAATCCAAGCGCATTGATTTGGCGTTTGAAGTTGGCAATGTTTTCCGCTGTGAATTCCGCTGGATCATTCCCTGTATCCATAGCATATTGCTCTGCAGGCAAACCAAAGGCATCCCATCCCATTGGGTGAAGAACGTTGTAGCCTTGGGCACGTTTGAAACGGCTGAGGATATCAGTCGCTGTGTATCCTTCTGGGTGCCCTACGTGAAGACCCGCTCCAGATGGGTAAGGGAACATGTCCAATGCATAGAACTTAGGTTTTGAGGCATCTGTTCCTGTCTTAAAAGTGTGATGGTCAGCCCAGTATTTCTGCCACTTAGGCTCGATTTCTTTGTGATTGTAAAAACTCATGCTGTCTCTCCAATTTTCGTGATGCTCCTATTATACCATTTTTAGGGGAAATATTGTTCCTCTTTTCGTGTTTTTTATCGTTTCGCCCTTTGAATACTAAACTATTTTACAAATAAATTCTAAAAATTCTCCAATTTATATAATTTCCTATTCAAACAATTCTTAATAAATAATATAGATGCAAGATAGGGCTTTTTATGGTAGAATATAGGAAAGTGCTTTCTCAGAAGGAGGGGAAAATGAACAAACAAACCATCGCTGTTTTAGGGCCTGGTTCTTGGGGTACTGCTCTGTCACAAGTTTTAAATGACAATGGACATGAAGTACGTATCTGGGGAAATATTCCTGACCAAATTGACGAAATCAATACACAACATACCAACAAACGCTATTTTAAGGATACTGTTTTAGACGAAAAGATTGTTGCCTACCATGATTTAGCAGAAGTCTTGAAGGGCGCTGACGCTGTTTTGTTCGTAGTTCCAACTAAGGTGACAAGATTGGTAGCTCAACAAGTGGCTGCTGTCTTGGACCATAAAGTGGTTATTATGCATGCTTCAAAAGGTCTCGAGCCAAATAGTCACAAACGTCTTTCAACCATTCTTGAAGAAGAAATCCCTGAAGAGTTCCGCAGTGAAATTGTGGTTGTATCTGGTCCTAGTCACGCAGAAGAAACAATTGTACGCGACATTACCTTGATTACTGCCGCATCTAAGGATTTAGAGACAGCTCAGTATGTTCAAGCACTCTTTAGCAACCACTACTTCCGTCTTTATACCAATACAGATGTGATCGGAGTGGAAACAGCTGGTGCTCTTAAAAATATCATCGCTGTTGGTGCAGGGGCACTCCATGGACTTGGCTTTGGTGATAACGCTAAGGCGGCGATTATCACGCGCGGGCTTGCGGAAATCACTCGTCTAGGAGTCAAGCTTGGAGCAAATCCATTAACTTACAGTGGTCTTTCTGGAGTTGGGGATTTAATCGTCACCGGAACTTCTGTCCACTCACGCAACTGGCGAGCAGGTGATGCTCTTGGGCGTGGTGAAGCCTTGGCAGATATCGAAGCCAACATGGGAATGGTCATCGAAGGAATTTCAACTACCAAAGCTGCTTACGAATTAGCGCAAGAGCTTAGAGTCTATATGCCTATCACCCAGGCTATCTACCAAGTTATTTATGAAAATGTTAATATTAAGGATGCTGTTTCTGAACTCATGAGTAACGAGTTCAAGGCAGAAAACGAGTGGTCATAATCACCGTTAGAAAGGAAGCTCATGAAGCAAAAAGTTAGAAAAGCTGTTATCCCTGCCGCGGGGCTTGGAACTCGCTTCCTCCCGGCAACCAAAGCCTTGGCCAAAGAAATGTTGCCAATCGTGGATAAGCCAACTATTCAATTCATCGTTGAAGAAGCTCTCAAGTCTGGAATTGAGGATATTCTTGTTGTAACAGGGAAGTCAAAACGTTCTATCGAAGACCATTTTGATTCAAACTTTGAACTAGAGTACAACCTTAAGGAAAAAGGAAAAACAGATCTCTTAAAATTAGTTGACGAAACAACTGGAATGCGCCTCCACTTCATCCGTCAAACACACCCACGTGGACTCGGAGATGCCGTTTTACAAGCTAAAGCATTCGTCGGGAATGAACCCTTTGTGGTGATGCTGGGAGACGACCTCATGGATATCACTGATGACAATGCTGTCCCATTGACCAAGCAACTTATGAATGATTACGAAGAGACTCACGCTTCTACCATCGCTGTAATGCCTGTACCACACGAAGAAGTCTCTGCTTATGGTGTCATTGCTCCTCAAGGAGAAGGAAAAGACGGACTTTACAGTGTTGAAACCTTCGTTGAAAAACCAGCACCTGAGGATGCTCCTAGTGATTTAGCCATCATCGGTCGTTACCTTCTCACACCAGAGATTTTCGGTATTCTTGAAAATCAAAAACCTGGTGCCGGAAATGAAATCCAGCTAACAGACGCTATTGATACCCTCAACAAAACTCAACGTGTATTCGCCCGTGAATTTAAAGGTTCACGTTATGACGTTGGAGATAAGTTTGGATTCATGAAGACTTCCATCGAATACGCCCTCAAACATCCTCAAGTTAAAGACCACTTGAAAGACTACTTAATTGATCTTGGAAAAGAACTTTCAGGTGAATAACAAACTCTTAAAACCAGGTTGAATTTACCTGGTTTTTTTGTTGCC
Organism: Streptococcus sp. CL9.43; assembly: GCF_049737935.1. Lineage (NCBI taxonomy): Bacteria > Bacillati > Bacillota > Bacilli > Lactobacillales > Streptococcaceae > Streptococcus > Streptococcus sp. CL9.43. The sequence goes on from NZ_JBKOTS010000003.1 coordinate 190,360, forward strand.
TAACTCCCTCTAAAGCTCGTCCATGACTAATTTCTTGCAATCATTGCTTTTATGGTATAATAAAATAAGAGTGAGGAAAGAAATGAAGAATAAATTGTTAGAACTTAAAGAAAAAGGACTGGCTTTCCTTCAGTCCCTAAAAACAAAGTTAAAAAATATACATTTAGGAAAAAGTAGTCCTAAAAAATCTAAAAAGAAAAAGCAAACCAAAACGAATATTTGGACTATCTTTGCCAATATCTTACTGGGAATTAAGGCAACCTTTAATACCCTATTCATTATCGCCTTTCTTGGTGGACTTTTAGGTACTGGAGTTGTTTTCGGTTATGCAGTTTCCCTGTTTGATAAAGTAAGTGTCCCTCAAACAGAAGATTTAGTCAAACAAGTGAACGATATTTCATCCATCTCTGAAATTCGCTATGCTGACGGTTCCATGATTGGCGCTATCGAGAGTGACCTCCTTCGGACATCTGTCGCATCAGATGCTATTTCAGAAAATCTCAAGCAAGCTATCGTTGCGACCGAGGATGAACATTTCGCCGAACATAATGGAGTCGTTCCTAAAGCGGTTATTCGTGCTAGTTTAGGAAACTTTATCGGACTTGGTTCTTCTAGTGGAGGTTCTACACTAACCCAGCAGCTCATCAAGCAACAAGTGGTTGGGGATGCTCCTACACTAACTCGTAAAGCTACTGAAATCGTGGATGCCTTGGCCTTGGAGAGAGCAATGAGTAAGGACGAAATCTTGACAACTTATCTCAACGTTGCTCCATTTGGTCGTAATAATAAAGGTCAAAACATCGCAGGAGCTCAACAAGCAGCCAAGGGTATTTTCGGGGTTGACGCCAATCAGCTAACGATTCCTCAAGCAGCCTTCATAGCAGGATTGCCACAAAGTCCTATCTCCTACTCACCTTATGAATCAACTGGGGAAATGAAGAGCGAAGAGGATATGGAACTAGGTATCAAACGTTCAAAAGATGTCCTTTACAATATGTACAGAACAGGGGTCCTCAGTCAGGAAGACTACGAAACCTATAAAGCATACGACATCAAACAAGATTTCTTACCAGCTGAAAGTGTAGACGTAACTTCTAGGGGCTATCTCTACTTTACTGCTCTCGATGAAGCAACTAATCTCATGTATGACTACTTGGTACAAAAAGACAACGTCTCTGCCCAAGAACTCAAAAACGAGTCTATCCAAAAATCCTATCGTGAATTAGCTGAAAAAGAAATTCAAAATGGTGGTTACCGTATCACTACTACAATCGACAAAACAATCCACGCTGCCATGCAAGATGCTGTGGCAAATTATGGCTACCTTTTAAATGATAGTAGTGGTCAACCTGAAGTCGGAAATGTCTTAATGGATAATAAAACAGGAGCCATCATAGGATTTGTAGGAGGACGAGATTACCAAAACAATCAAAATAATCATGCTTTTGATACTAAACGCTCTCCTGCCTCTACTACTAAGCCACTATTAGCTTATGGTATTGCTATTGACCAAGGATTGATGGGAAGTGCTAGTATCCTATCAAACTATCCTACCAACTTTGCTAACGGAACCCCTATCATGCACGTCAACAGTCCAGGAACAGCTATGATAAACCTTAAGGAAGCCCTCAATTATTCATGGAACATCCCTGCCTACTGGACCTATCGTATGCTCCGTGAAAAAGGAGTTGATGTCCGTTCTTACATGGAAAAAATGGGCTATGAGATTCCAGAATACGGTATTGAAAGCCTTCCTATGGGCGGAGGAATCGAAGTTACTGTAGCTCAACATACAAATGGATATCAGACACTTGCTAATAATGGAGTTTACCATAAAAAATACATGATTTCGAAAATCGAAAAAAGCAATGGCGAGGTCATATATGAGCATAAAGACGAACCTGTTCAGGTCTACTCTAAAGCTACTGCAACCATTATGCAAAGTCTATTGAGAGACGTACTTTCATCACGAGTAACCACGAGCTTTCAAAGCGATCTTGCTTCCATCAATTCTAAGTTAGCAGGTGCTGATTGGATTGGTAAAACTGGTACAACCAACGAAGAAGGTGATATGTGGCTCATGCTTTCAACTCCAAAATTGACTCTTGGAGGCTGGGTTGGTCACGATGATAATAGTCCCCTAGCTAACGGCGCATACTTCCGTAATGCTAAGTACATGGCTAATCTGGTAAATGCTATTCAACAAGCTTCTCCTTCTGCTTGGGGAACTGAGCGTTTCAGCCTTGATTCAAGTGTAACTTCTTCTCAAGTTCTTAAATCAACTGGTCAAAAGCCAGGACGAGTTAATCTCAACGGAAAAGATTACGAAATTGGCGGAGAGACTGTTACAAGTTACTGGGCCAACCAAGCTGGTGCCCCAACTACGACATTCCACTTTGCAATTGGTGGTAGTGAGGCTGACTATCGAAATGCTTGGAATACAATTGTTGGAAATTTAATAAAACAAGATAACAAAGACAAAGATAAAAAAGACAAAGATAACAATAACAATAGCAACAATAATAATCGAAGTAATAACAGTAGCAACAGCAATAATAATGGTAATACTAACAATAATACTACCAGTGAGAGCAACAACTCTTCTTCGAATAGATCCCAACGCTAACCTTTCTATATGAATCAGTATCAAAAGAATATTTTTAAGGGAACCATTTACTCCCTCCTATCTGGATTAATATGGGGTATTTGTGGCATTTTAGGAGAATTCTTCTTTACGCATTATCAAGTATCATCTGGCTGGATTACTTCCATGCGACTAAGCCTTGCAGGTGGTTTCGTACTTATCTTTTCTAGCTTTAAGTTCCGCTCACAGCTATTCGATATATGGAGAAAGCGCAAAAACTACCTGCCTTTTCTGGCTTATGCCATCTTAGGAATCTTCTCTGTTCAGTATTTCTTCTATCTCTGTGTAGAACACTCTAATGCGACAACTGCAACCATCCTACAATTTATCAGTCCTGTCTTCATTCTCATATACAACCGTATCATCTACAAGAAAAAAGCTTCTAAAAAAGCAATCTTCTATGTTTTAACTGCCATGCTTGGGGTCTTTTTGATGGCTACCAAAGGCGATCTCTCTAAGTTATCCATCACTCCTATCGCTTTATTAACTGGACTTCTCAGTGCGCTGGGCGTCATGTTTAATGTCATTTTGCCCCAGCCATTTGCTCGAAAATATGGTTTTGTTCCCACTGTTGGTTGGGGAATGATGCTGGCTGGACTCTTTAGTAATTTTCTCTATCCTGTTTATAGAATTAGTTTTCAGCTGGATTGGGTGAGCATCTTGATTTGTTTGACCATTGCCTTTTTGGGAACAGCTTTTGCCTTTTTCCTATCTATGAAGGCTGTATCACTCGTATCCCCATTGGTGGTGTCAGTGGTCAGTGCAAGTGAACCGCTATCCTCTGCTATTCTAAGCGTTCTATTTCTAGGTCTGGTCTTAGATGGCTACCTGCTATTAGCTATGATTTTGATTATTATTCCCATGATCTTCTTATCCATCGAAGAATCAAAGGATAAACTGAAAGAATCTTCTTTTAACACTTAAGGCTTCAATTTTGAAGCCTTTTTTGGTAGAATAGTAAGCATTACAAAGAGTGAGGAGACCCCTATGACTGCTACAAAAATGAATGCACAAGAAATTATCCAATTTATCGCCAATGCTGAAAAAAAGACAAGTGTAAAAGTAACCTTTGAAGGACAACTTGCTGGAACTATCCCTACTTCTGTTACCAAGCTTGGTAATGTTCTTTTCGGAGACTGGAAGGATATTGCTCCTCTTCTCGAAGGACTGACTGAAAATAAAGACTATGTTGTTGAGCAAGATGCTCGTAATTCTGCAGTTCCTTTGCTAGATAAACGTGCTATCAACGCTCGTATCGAACCAGGGACTATCATCCGTGACCAGGTTGAGATTGGCGACAACGCTGTTATCATGATGGGAGCTGTGATCAATATTGGTGCTGAAATCGGTGCTGGCACTATGATTGACATGGGTGCTATTCTAGGTGGACGTGCTATTGTTGGTAAAAATAGTCACGTGGGTGCGGGAGCTGTTCTTGCAGGTGTTATCGAACCAGCTAGTGCAGAGCCTGTCCGTGTCGGTGACAATGTACTCATCGGTGCTAACGCTGTGGTTATCGAAGGTGTTCAAATCGGTAGCGGATCTGTTGTTGCAGCAGGTGCCATCGTCACTCAAGATGTTCCAGAAAATGTTGTGGTTGCTGGTGTCCCGGCTCGTGTTATCAAAGAAATCGATAGCCAAACCCAACAAAAAACAGCGCTAGAAGATGCGCTTCGTACCTTGTAAATAGTAACAGAGGCGGAAACTTTCCAGCCTCTTTATCGTATCAATAGAAGGAAATTAGATATGTTAGATTTGATTCAAACTCGACGCGATCTTCACCAAATTCCTGAGATCGGTTTAGAAGAAGTCAAGACTCAAGCTTATTTGCTCAGTGTCATTGAGAAATTAACAGTTGGTAAAGATTTTGTTCAAATTCTCACTTGGCGAACAGGTATTTTAGTGTATTTACAGGGAAGTCAGCCAGAACGTACCATCGGTTGGCGGACAGATATCGACGGACTCCCAATCGTTGAACAAACAGGTCTTGCCTTTGCCTCTCAGCACCCAGACCGTATGCATGCTTGTGGACATGATTTTCACATGACCATTGCCCTAGGAAGTCTCGAACGTGCTCTAGAAAACCAACCTAAAAACAATCTCCTCTTTCTCTTCCAGCCTGCCGAGGAAAACGAAGCAGGTGGTATGCTCATGTATGAAGATGGAGCATTTGGTGACTGGTTGCCTGATCAATTTTATGGGCTTCATGTTCGTCCAGACCTAAAAGTCGGACAGATTGCGACCAATACTCATACACTCTTTGCAGGAACTTGCGAAGTCAAGATTCGTTTCAAGGGTAAAGGTGGTCACGCTGCCTTTCCACATCAAGCAAACGACGCTCTGGTTGCAGCTAGCTATTTTGTCACTCAAGTTCAGTCGGTTGTCAGCCGTAATGTCGATCCTATCGAGGGAGCTGTCGTCACTTTCGGTGTCTTTCAAGCTGGAACAACCAATAATGTCATCGCTGATACAGCTTTCTTGCATGGAACGATTCGAGCTCTCACACATAGCATGAGCCTCTTGGTTCAAAAACGTATCAAAGCCATCGCTGAAGGTGTCGCAGCTGCTTTTGATATGGATGTGGAAGTTGAACTCAAGCAGGGAGGTTACCTACCTGTCGAAAACAACCCTGAATTAGCCCAGGAATTGATGACCTTCTTTGATGAAAAAGAGGGAATTGAACTAATCGACATCGAACCTGCCATGACAGGAGAAGACTTTGGTTATCTTCTCTCCAAGGTTCCTGGTGTTATGTTCTGGCTTGGAATTGATAGTCCCTATGCTCTTCACCATCCACAGATGAGTCCTAAAGAAGAAGCTCTGGCAATTGGAGTCGAGGCTGTATCAAGCTTTTTAGCAAAGAAAGCTGCGGAGTAAACAATGAAAAAAGCCCTACGCAAGCAGGTCTTGCAAGAACTCAAATCTCTATCAGCCGAAGAAAAGGAAGTCATGGACGCTTGGTTGACTGAGCAACTACTTCTACATCCCTTCTACAAGGAAGCAAAAACCATCGCCACTTACCTGTCTTTTCCTCATGAATTTCAGACAGCTAGACTCATTGAACAAGCTCAAAAAGATGGGAAGACACTCCTCATTCCCAAAACCTATCCGCATGGGAAAATGGACTTTGTTCTATATGAACCAGAGAAACTCGAAAGAAACTCTTTTGGACTTCTTGAACCTCAAGGAAACTTCACAATCCTTGAACCCTCTCAGATTGACCTGATTCATGTTCCTGGTCTGGCCTTCAATCCTTCTAGATATCGGGTTGGCTACGGTGGTGGCTACTACGACCGCTACTTGGAGCATTTCCCAGGTCCTACTATTAGTACGATTTATCCATGTCAGATTCAGAATTTTCAACCTGAGCACTACGATATTCCTATTGAGGAGGTACTCATCTATGAAAGAAATTTTTGATCGTCGTTATCCTGTCACGAGCTTCTTTCTACTCGTGACAACCCTGGTTTTTGTACTCATGTTTCTAACCAGTGGTTTCAACTATACCAGCGCAGCCACCTTATATAAATTCGGAGCTGTGTATCCCCCTGCTATCAAGGCCATGCCTGAACAAATCTGGCGCTTATTCTCCGCAACCTTTGTCCACATTGGCTTGCAGCACTTTTTAGTCAATATGCTATCCCTCTACTTTTTGGGACGTCAGATGGAGCAAATCTTTGGCTCCAAACAGTTTTTCTTTATCTACCTTCTATCAGGTATGATGGGAAATCTCTTTGTCCTAGTTTTTAGTCCCAATGCTATTACTGCAGGTGCTTCAACTGCCCTCTACGGTATGTTTGCCTCAATTGTTGTTCTCCGATATGCTTCACGCAATCCCTATCTCCAACAACTTGGTCAATCCTACCTCTCCCTCTTAGTCATCAACCTAGTAGGTAGTGTCTTAATCCCTGGAATCAGCCTTGCTGGACATGTCGGGGGTGCTGTCGGGGGTGCATTACTGGCTATCGTCTTCCCAGTTCGAGGAGAACGAAAGATTTACAGCCCAGGCCAACGTGGTCTAGCAACCCTAGCCTTTATTGCTTTATCAGCTCTACTACTTTTTATCGGACTATTATAAGAACAAGAAAAACCATTGGAAGTTCTCAAATTGAGAAGTTTCAATGGTTTTTTGGATCTTTATAAAAAGTAGCTTAAAATCCATTATTGTCACTGAGTTCTTTGAACCAGTGGCCTGATTTTTTCAGACGGCGTTCTTGCGTTTCTAAGTCAAGCTCGACCAAACCATAGCGGTTTTTATAGCTGTTGAGCCATGACCAGCAGTCGATAAAGGTCCAAATCAAGTAGCCTTTACAGTTAGCACCGTCTTCAATGGCACGATGAAGTTCACGAAGGTGACCTTTGACAAAGTCAATACGATAATCATCCTGAATCACTCCATTTTCGCGGAATTTATCTTCACCTTCAACGCCCATCCCATTTTCGGTCAACATCCACTCGATATTGCCATAGTTTTCCTTGATGTTTTGAGCGATATGGTAAATCCCTTGCTCGTAGATTTCCCAGCCACGGTGCGGATTAATCTTACGACCAGGCATGACGTAAGGTTCATAGAAATGCTCTGGCAAGAGCGGACTGTCAGGATGTTTAGCAAAACGTGGCGCCATGACACGCAAGGGTTGGTAGTAGTTAACTCCAAGGAAATCTACTGTATTCTCACGAATAAGTTCCAACTCCTCAGCTGTATAATCTGGCAGCAAATTATGCTCAGCTAAAATTTCCACCAATTCTTCTGGATAAGTTCCCAAGACAGATGGATCTAGGAAAGATTGAGCTTGGAATAGATCAGCAATGCGTGCAGCTTTGACATCCGCAGGATGCTGACTACGTGGATAAGCTGGTGTCAAGTTGAGGACAATCCCAATCTTAGAATCAGGCAAAACCTCATGACAAGCCTTGACTGCAAGAGTGCTGGCCAGTTGAGTGTTATAGGCTACCTGAACCGCAGCTTTGGCATCCACCTTATGTGGATAATGCGCATCATAGAAATAGCCAAACTCAACGGGAACGATAGGCTCATTGAAGGTAATCCATTGGTCTACCAAGTCTCCATAAGTTTCAAAACAGAAACGCGCATAGTCTTCATAAGCCTTGATGGTCGCCTTATTTTCCCAACCATCGCCATCCTCTTGAAGGGCAAAAGGCAGATCAAAATGATAGAGATTGACTAAGAGACGGATTCCCTTGGCCTTAATAGCTTCAAAGACATGACGATAGAAAGCCACACCTTGAGGATTGACTTCTCCACGACCCTGTGGGAAAATACGAGACCACTGGATGGAAGTACGAAAGGCTGTATGACCTGTTTCTAACAATAGTTCGATATCTTTTTCCCAATTTTCATAGAAGGTCGATGTCTTGTCTGGTCCAATCCCATTGTAGTAGCGATTTGGTTCCACTTGAAACCAATAATCCCAGAGATTATCTCCCTTTCCGTCACCAAGAACTCGCCCTTCTGTCTGTGGCCCAGAAGTTGAGGAACCCCAGACAAAATCCTTTGGAAATATTAGCATAGCTCTACCTCTTTATTTACTCTTTTTATGTTTATTTTATCTCATTATAAAGAAAAAACAAGGCAAAAACTAGTTACATTTTTGTCTTGTTTTTCTTCTGATTATAGATTTTATTTATTTGTTAAGATTTCAAGAGTTTCAAGCAAGTTATCAGCGTGAACTTCGATTGTATCTCCCGTTGCCTTAATCTTCACTTCTACAATCCCGTCAGCTGCTTTCTTACCAACAGTGATGCGGATTGGAAGACCAATCAAGTCGCTGTCACTGAATTTAACACCGACACGTTCATTACGGTCATCTGTCAAGACTTCGTAGCCTTTATTGACCAAAGCTTCTTCGATACGATTTGTCAATGCAAGACTTTCTTCATCCTTGACATTAACTGGAATCAAGTGCACATCAAATGGCGCCAATTCTTTAGGGAAATTGATTCCCCAAGCGTAACGGTATTCACCTTTTGGAGTCTTGTTAACAAAGAGGCGAGCGTGTTGTTCCATGACTGCTGAAAGGAGACGGCTGACACCGATACCATAGCAACCCATGATGATTGGCACAGCACGACCATTTTCATCCAAGACATCTGCCCCCATACTTGCTGAGTAGCGAGTCCCAAGTTTGAAAATGTGACCAATCTCGATACCACGTGCAAAGTTGAGCACACCTTGTCCATCTGGAGAGATTTCACCCTCACGAACTTCACGGATATCAACATACTCAGCAGTGAAGTCACGACCAGGGTTCACACCAGTTAAGTGGTAACCATCTTCGTTAGCACCTACAACAGCATTGCGACTATCTTGCACCTTGCGGTCTGCGATAATCTTGACATTTTCTGGAAGATTGACTGGGCCAAGTGAACCAAAGTCCGCTCCCAATAATTCTTTCACTTCCGCTTCGGTTGCAGGTTCTAAGAAGTCTGCACCAAGGTAGTTTTTCAATTTGACTTCATTGAGTTGGTCATTGCCAACGAGTAGGGCAACAACTGGCTCCTCGTCTGCGATATAAACCAAGGTCTTGATTGTTTGCTCTTCAGAGACATTCAAGAAAGCAGCAACTTCATCAATCGATTTGACACCTGGTGTTTCCACACGTGCTACTTGGTCTTCAGTCACAACACGGTTGCTTGGTTTGTAGGCGTTTGTTGCCATTTCCAAGTTAGCTGCATAGCTTGACTCACTTGAGTAGGCAATAGTATCTTCACCAGAAACCATCCATTTGAGCAATTCTGCCTTGATTTCTTTCTGTACATCTACAGGAATCTCGTCAAATGATGCAACAGACTTATCCAAAACGACCCAGCGGTCAAGGTCTGTACGAGCAGGTGTAATGGCCATAAACTCTTGGCTATCCTTACCACCCATGGCTCCACCGTCACCGATGATTGCTTTAAAGTCTAAGCCACTACGAGTGAAAATACGTTCGTAGGCTGCCTTGTACTCATCATAAGTAACATCTAAACTATCATAATTAGCGTGGAAGCTATAACCATCTTTCATGATAAATTCACGCGTACGGAGAAGTCCATTACGTGGACGTTTTTCATCACGGTACTTAGGCTGGATTTGGTACAAGTTCAGTGGTAATTGCTTGTAAGATTTAACAGAATCGCGGACAATAGCTGTAAAAGTTTCTTCGTGAGTTGGACCCAAGATGAAGTCTGACTTCTCACGATTTTTCAATTTATACAAATCTTCACCGTAGGTCTCATAACGTCCTGATTCACGCCAAAGGTCCGCACTGAGAAGGGCTGGGGCCAACATTTCAACAGCACCCATCTTGTCAAACTCTTGGCGCATAATCTTCTTGGCTTTTTCAATAACACGGTTAGCAAGTGGTAGGTAAGAATAAACACCTGCTGATACTTGGCGAACATAACCAGCACGCAACATAAGGGCGTGGCTGATAACTTGAGCATCGCTTGGCATTTCGCGAAGCGTTGGAATAAGCATTTTACTTTGTTTCATATTTTTCCTCTAATTCTTAAAAGAAGGTACGCATGATGTCGTTCCAAGTCACGGCGATCATCAAGACAACCATAATCACAACTCCAACTAGAGTCACATAGGTTTCAATTTCTTGTTTCAGCGGTTTACGGCGAATGGCTTCGATGATGTTGAGCACGATTTTTCCACCGTCTAGTGCCGGGATAGGAATCAAGTTGAAAATCCCGATATTGATGGAAATCATAGCCAAGAAGAACAAGACATTCTCAAGACCATTTTTAGCAGCATCACTACTTGCCTTAAAGATAGCAACAGGTCCACCCAATTTATTCAAGTCAGGCTGGAAAATCAAGCTCTTCAAGGCGTTGAGAATGCGCAAGGCTGAATCAGCAGCAGAGGTGAATCCACCTACAAACATAGACCAGATATCTGATTTGAGTCTTGGTTGAACACCTAGAATATAGCGACCTTGGTTTTCCTCAGGGGTCACACTGACTTGTTTTTCAGTTCCATTTTCAGAGACTGTTACATCCAATACAGGTGCTGTTTTGTCTTTGGTCTCTGTCTCAACTGCCTGAATCAAATCTTGCCAGTTACTAATTTCGTGTGAACCGACTTTAGTGATTTGTGCTGTATTTTCAACACCGACCTTAGCTAATGCACTGTTGGGAATAATACTGAAGTTATTCGTTTGCGTATCACGAACGCCACCTTGCATGAAAATCAAAATCCAAAAAACGATAACTCCTAGAATAAAGTTATTCATAGGACCTGCAAAGTTGGTAATCAACTTGCCCCAGACAGTTGCATTCTGATATTGAACATCTAGCGGAGCGATACGAACTTCCGTCCCATCAGCTTCTACAATCGTTGCATCATGGTCTACGGAGAAAGTTTTTTCCTCTTCCAAAACCAGACCTGTGATAAAGAGTTTATCCTCAAAGTCAAACTGGGTTACCTGCATCGGAAGAGCCGTTTGGTCGACCTTCTTACCAGAAAGATTGATGCGCTTCACCTTACCATCTTCGGCTAAAGTCAAACTAACAGGAGTTCCTGTCTTAATCTCTGTGGTATCCTCACCCCAACCTGCCATGCGGACATAACCACCAAGCGGTAGGAGACGAATCGTGTAAGCAGTCCCGTCTTTCCCGATATGGGCAAAGATTTTCGGACCCATACCAATGGCAAATTCACGAACCAGAATTCCAGACTTCTTAGCAAAGTAGAAATGGCCGAACTCGTGAACCACCACGATAATTCCAAAAACAAGGATAAAGGTTAATAATCCTAACATTTAATATTTGTTCACCTTTCCTTAAAATAAGCCAAAGAGGTGCATAATAGGGAAAACAGCCAACATAGAGTCAAAGCGATCCAGTACTCCACCATGGCCTGGGATAAAGAAGCCTGAATCCTTGACTCCAAAATGGCGTTTCATGGCACTCTCAATCAAGTCACCCAATTGCCCTGCAATACTAAAGAAAATAGCAAAGAGCATCATTTTGTAAATGCCATAAGGAATAGCAACCGTACTATCCACTAACATAAAGATAAGAGTGACAAGCATGGCAGCTAAAATTCCACCAAAGGCTCCCTCGATAGATTTGTTCGGAGAGACTCTCGGAGCCAATCTTCTCTTACCGAAATTCATTCCGACCAAGTAAGCACCACTATCAGTTGCCCATACGATACAGAGGGCCAAGAGGGCTTTATCCAAACCTGCGATTCGAGCATCCACTAAAGCATTAAAGCCAAAACCAACATAGAAACTCATGGCAATCGGGTATACAGCATCCTCAATGGTGTAATTCTTGCTAAAAACAGTGCAACCTAACATGATAAAAATCACAACACCATATGCGACAACATTCCCATCTACAGGTAAAAATGTCAAGTAGTTTTCTAGGGGGATTGTCAGTGCAAAAGTCGCTAACAAGGTCAGCAAACCCTCAGGTGTCATGGTGTTTAACCCTTTCATCTGAAGCAACTCATGAACCCCTAGCATGGCTAGAAGTCCCATAGCAATCTGTAACCAAAGCCCACCAATCACCAAGAGCGGGATAAAGATTGCTAATGCCAGAGCGGCAAATATGGTTCTCTTTAATAAATCCTTTTTCATAACTTTTCCTAAACCCCTCCAAATCGACGGTTGCGGCGATTATACTCTGCAATAGCCTCCTTCAAAGCTTCCTCATCAAAGTCAGGCCACAAAATATCTGTGAAATAAAGTTCACTATAAGCTGCTTGCCAAGGCAAGAAATTGCTCAAGCGAAGCTCCCCACTCGTTCGAATGATTAAGTCCGGATCACGCAAGACCTTAGGCAAATGCCCTGTAAAGAGGTATTCCCCAATCAACTCTTCTGTAATATCGCCTGGATTCACCTTGGCATCCAAAACATCCTGTGCAATCAACTTGACTGCTTGTGTAATTTCAGCTCGTCCACCGTAATTAAGGGCAAAATTAAGAATCAAACCTGTGTTTAACTTGGTCAACTCTTCCGCTTTTTTCAAAGATTCAAAAGTTTGTTTTGGCAAGCGATCAGTTTCCCCAATCATTTGGATCTTCATGTTCTTTTGGTGCAATTCGGGGACATACTTATCATAAAATTCAACAGGCAAGTTCATAATAAACTTGACTTCCTGGTCTGGACGTGTCCAATTTTCAGTAGAGAAGGCATAGACAGTCATAGCCTTGACACCCATATCACTAGCAGCAATGGCTACCGTTCTCAAAGCATCCATCCCAGCCTTATGCCCAAAGACACGTGGCTGCATCCGTTTTTTAGCCCAACGACCATTACCATCCATGATAACTCCGATATGTGCTGGCACCACTGCTGGTGTTTCTGTTACTTTATCTTTTTTTAAAAATCCAAACATGATTGTATTCCTATTCAAAAATCTATCGTTTCATTATACCATATTTTTCGCTTTTCTTCTATCATATTCTCTTATTCTAAGGCGGAATTCCCTATAGGACTCCTATCTTTCTAAACTAACATGCCTTGCATTTCCCAAAGAAAGTTGATACAATAAAACATAAAGATTTATCCTTGTTCAATCACAGGGGTTTTTTATTGAAAGGATCTTATCATGTCAAAAAAACTACAACGTAAAAAACAATTAAGAAACAACCTTCGTCGTTCAGGTGCACTTTCAAATGCTGTAAACAAGGTTGTCGAAGAAACAAAAAAAGTTGTGAAGCATGCTGAAAAAGCAGCAAGTGAGGCAGGAAAAGCTGTCTCTAAGCAAGTAGAAAAAGCTGTAGAAGCAACTAAAGAGCAAGCCCACAAGCTTACAACTTCTGTTGAAGATTTCGCAGCTGACCTAGGCGGACTTCCACTTGACCGTGCTAAAACTTTCTACGATGAAGGGATCAAGTCTGCTGCTGACTTCAAAAACTGGACAGAAAAAGAACTCCTTGCCTTAAAAGGAATCGGTCCAGCTACTATTAAGAAATTAAAAGAAAACGGCATCAAGTTCAAGTAATCTTTCTTGTCCCTTGCATTTCCGTCAAAAACTTGTTAAAATAAAGCCATTAGAGGTGTTTTGAGTCCCACATTTTACAGAAAGTGGCGGAGCTGAGAAGTCCACAAATGTGTCAAAACTGGTTGCTAGTGAGTTGAAATTAAAAATTGAAATATAAATCTTTTTGTTTCTTTTTAGGACTAGGCAGCGAGTTGCAGGTTGTACTAAAGTACGCCAAGCCGAGCTAACGACGTCATAAAAGTGAAACAAGAAGATTAAAGTTGCGGGCTCTGCCCGAAATTGGGTGGTACCGCGGATAAACACATTCGTCCCTGTCAGATTGATGACAGGGGCGATTTTTTTGTAGAAAGCGAGGGAGGAAGATGACAAGAGCAGAGTTGCCAGAACGAATAGAGACGGACCGACTTGTCTTACGAGTCCGTACCGTGCCGGATGCTGAGGATATCTTTGACTATGCTAGTCGTCTAGAAGTCTCTTACCCAGCAGGTTTTCCACCTGTCAAGACCTTGGAAGATGAGATTTATTACCTAGAACATATCCTTCCCGAGCGCAATCAAAAAGACAATCTCCCAGCAGGCTATGGAATCGTGGTCAAAGGGACCGATAAAATCATAGGCTCAGTCGATTTTCCCCGTCGCTACGAAGACGATGTACTGGAGATTGGCTATACCTTGCACCCCGATTATTGGGGACGAGGCTATGTTCCTGAAGCGGCCCGTGCCTTGATTGATTTAGCTTTTAAAGAATTGAATCTACACAAGATAGAATTGTCTTGCTTTGGTTACAACCTTCAAAGTCAACGAGTCGCTGAGAAGCTTGGTTTCACTCTCGAAGCTCGTATCCGAGACCGCAAAGATACCCAAGGAAATCGTTGTGATAGTCTCATATATGGATTGCTGAAGAGTGAGTGGGAGGTAATTTGATGCATCTTTTCATCATTGGGGCTCCGGCTTCTGGGAAAATGACGATTGGTCAAGAGTTATCTCGACTGACAGATGCTACCCTCTTTTATAACCATCAAGCCATCGATTTTGCACTAGAAATCTATCAGGACTTTACAGAGGAAATGTGGGAATTTGTTCGTGGAATCACCTTTTCTTTCCTTGGAGCAAGTGCAAGAAATCAGCGATCAGTAATTTTAACTGACGTAATTGATTTTTCAAATCAGTACCAGCTGATGTATTTAAAGCAAATTCAGGATTTATTGGATAACTTTCATCAAGAGATTCTGTTTGTTGAATTGGAAACAAGTCTTGAAGAGCGTTTACGTCGAAATCGAACGGAGAACCGGTTGAAGCACAAGCCCTTGAAACGGCATATTGAGATATCTGAAAGAGAAATTTTAGAGACCGCTGAAACACTTCAATTAAATTCCCAACATCAACCGAATGAGTTGCACCACTACCTTAAAATAAATAATACGAATCTGTCTGCAGAAGAAGCTGCTAAGCAGATTCAAGATAAAATGAATACAATAGAGAAAGGACACACACATGTCTAAAGAACTTTCACCTAAATACAATCCAGCCGAGGTTGAGGCTGGTCGTTATCAAAAATGGCTTGATGCGGATGTTTTCAAGCCTTCAGGCGATCAAAAGGCTAAGCCTTATTCAATCGTGATTCCACCACCAAACGTGACAGGTAAACTTCACCTTGGTCACGCTTGGGATACAACTTTGCAAGATATCATCATCCGTCAAAAACGCATGCAAGGTTTTGATACGCTTTGGCTTCCAGGGATGGACCACGCTGGTATTGCCACTCAAGCTAAGGTTGAGGAGCGCTTGCGTGGTGAGGGCATTACGCGTTATGACCTCGGTCGTGAAAAATTCCTCGATAAGGTTTGGGAATGGAAAGACGAATATGCCACTACCATCAAGGAACAATGGGGCAAAATGGGGCTCTCTGTAGACTACTCTCGCGAGCGTTTCACGCTTGATGAAGGTTTGTCAAAAGCCGTTCGCAAGGTCTTTGTGGACCTTTACAAGAAAGGTTGGATCTACCGTGGTGAGTTTATCATCAACTGGGACCCAGCAGCTCGTACAGCTCTTTCCGATATCGAGGTTATCCACAAGGATGTCGAAGGTGCCTTCTACCACATGAACTACATGCTAGAAGATGGCTCACGCGCCCTTGAGGTTGCGACAACTCGTCCTGAGACAATGTTTGGGGACGTTGCGGTTGCAGTCAATCCAGAAGACCCACGCTACAAGGACTTGATCGGTAAAAACGTCGTCCTTCCAATCGCTAATAAACTCATCCCAATCGTTGGAGATGAGCACGCGGATCCTGAGTTTGGTACTGGTGTCGTGAAAATAACACCTGCCCACGATCCAAACGACTTCTTGGTTGGTCAACGCCATAACTTGCCACAAGTTAACGTCATGAACGACGACGGAACTATGAACGACTTGGCCTTCGAATTTGCAGGTATGGACCGATTTGAAGCTCGTAAGGCAGTTGTTGCCAAGTTGGAAGAAATCGGTGCCCTCGTCAAAATCGAAAAACGTGTCCACAGCGTTGGTCACTCAGAGCGTACAGGTGTTGTAGTTGAGCCACGCTTGTCTACGCAATGGTTCGTCAAGATGGATCAATTAGCTAAAAATGCTATTGCAAACCAAGACACAGAGGACAAGGTAGAATTCTACCCACCTCGTTTCAACGATACTTTCCTTCAATGGATGGAAAATGTCCACGACTGGGTTATCTCTCGTCAGCTTTGGTGGGGTCACCAAATCCCTGCCTGGTACAATGCTGAGGGTGAAATGTACGTCGGCGAAGAAGCACCAGAAGGTGACGGATGGAAACAAGACGAAGATGTCTTGGATACTTGGTTCAGTTCTGCCCTCTGGCCATTCTCAACTATGGGCTGGCCGGATGTCGACTCTGAAGACTTCAAACGTTACTTCCCGACTTCAACCTTGGTAACAGGTTACGATATCATCTTCTTCTGGGTATCTCGTATGATCTTCCAATCTTTGGAATTCACTGGTCGTCAGCCATTCCAAAACGTTCTTATCCACGGTCTTATCCGTGACGAGCAAGGACGCAAGATGTCTAAATCACTCGGTAACGGGATTGACCCGATGGATGTTATCGAGAAATACGGTGCTGATGCCCTTCGTTGGTTCCTTTCAAACGGTTCTGCGCCAGGTCAAGACGTCCGCTTCTCTTACGAGAAAATGGATGCTTCATGGAACTTCATTAACAAGATCTGGAACATCTCTCGCTACATCCTCATGAACAATGAAGGCTTGACCCTTGAGCAAGCAACTGCCAATGTGGAAAAAGTTGTCAACAAGGAAGCTGGAAATGTCACTGACCGCTGGATTCTCCACAACCTCAATGAAACCATAGGAAAAGTCACTGAAAACTTTGACAAGTTTGAGTTTGGTGTCGCTGGTCATATCCTCTACAACTTCATCTGGGATGAGTTTGCGGACTGGTACGTTGAGTTGACCAAGGAAGTCCTTTATAGCGACAACGAAGAAGAGAAAATCATCACACGTTCTGTTCTCCTTTATACTTTAGACAAGATCCTTCGTCTCCTTCACCCAATCATGCCATTCGTGACCGAGGAAATCTTTGGGCAAATCTCAGAAGGCTCTATCGTCACAGCAGCATACCCAACTGTCAACCCAGCCTTTGAAGACCTCGCTGCCCACACTGGTGTGGAAAGTCTCAAGGACTTGATCCGTGCTGTTCGTAATGCGCGTGCGGAAGTAAACGTTGCTCCAAGCAAGCCGATCACCATCCTTGTTAAGACAAGCGATAGCGACTTGGAAGCCTTCTTTAACAGCAATGTCAACTACATCAAACGTTTCACAAATCCAGAGCACTTGGAAATCGCATCAAACATCCCTGCACCTGAACTCGCTATGTCAAGTGTTATCACAGGAGCAGAAATCTACTTGCCGCTGGCAGACCTCCTCAATGTCGAAGAAGAGTTGGCTCGTCTCGACAAGGAACTGGCTAAATGGCAAAAAGAACTGGATATGGTCGGTAAGAAGCTCTCTAACGAACGCTTCGTAGCCAATGCCAAACCAGAAGTCGTCCAAAAAGAACGCGACAAACAAGCCGACTACCAAGCCAAATACGATGCGACCGTAGCACGTATTGATGAGATGAAGAAGTTGGTGAAATAAACAAAAAAATCTCTTAGATTCATTTCTAAGAGATTTTTTCTTTCTCTCCCCTCACAACCAACCTTCTTCTTCGGCAGTTTTAGCTGCTTCGGTTCGGTTGCTTGCGCCTAGTTTGGAGAGGATATTGGTCATGTAATTACGGACGGTTCCGTTTGAGAGGTAGAGCTTGTCCGCAATTTCTTGGTTGGACAGCCCCTGTGCTACTCCATGCAAAACAGCGACTTCTTGCTCGGTCAAGGGATTGGGATGGGTCATCATGACTTCCATGAGCTCTGGAGAATATTCCTTGCGTCCCTCTAACACCGTATGCAGGGTTTGCATGAGCTCGGCGATGCTCCGCTCTTTCAAGACATAGGCGTCGACTCCTGCTTTGACCGCTCGTTCAAAATAGCCTGGGCGTTTAAAGGTCGTAACGATAACCACCTTGGTTTCAGGCACTTCTTGTTTGATCCACTCGAGCGCTTCTAGTCCCGTCTTTACTGGCATTTCGACGTCAAGGATGGCAATATCTACTGCTTCTTTCCCTAAAACCTCAATAGCTTCAGATCCATTTTTCGCCTGCAAGACAGCCTCCACATCTGGTTGAAAACTCAAGAGCTGGCACATGGCATCTCTAAGCATACTTTGATCTTCTGCGACTAATACTTTCATCTACTTTCTCTCCTTATAAGGCAGATGCACGCGCACCTCTGTGGGATCTTTCAAACTGACCAGCTCTACTTGACCTGAGAATGCTGCTGCACGGTCACGGACTGTATGGAGTTCATTCCCTTTTACAGTTGCAAATCCTTTCCCGTCATCTCTAACTGTCAGGAGCAATTCCTGATCTGTACGTTCCAGTTTTAGATAGGCTTTTTCAGCGCTAGCATGCTTGATGATATTGGTCGCCAGTTCTAACAAAATCATAGCAGCTGTCGACTCTACATCTTGGGTCAAACTAGCCTTGTCCAACTGATTGTCAACCTGAACTTCAATCCCAGCAATCTCTAGCATCTTTTTGACAGTCTCAAGCTCTGAAGCTAGGGTCCGTGATTTCAGATTTTCCACAATGGTTCGCACTTCATTCATGGAATCCTTGCTGATCTGGTGAATTTCTTTTAATTCCTTCTCCACCTGTGGATAAGCCTGCATCTGAAATAACTGCAAGGCTAAATCTGTCTTGACACTTAGCATAGCAAAGGTATGTCCCAAGCTATCATGCAAATCCTGACCGATACGACTACGTTCATTTTCAGCAAGCAATAGATTTATCTGGGCATTTTGCTTGGCCTGAGCTTCTTTCAAATCCTCCACAATACGAATCCGAACCAAGCCAAAAGTCATTAAATCGATAAAAGTGAGAATTCCAAGTAGATAGACTAGAAACTCAACTTCAACTTCCTGAAAAATCAAAAGTTGCCCCACAACAAGGACTTGAGCAAGGAGAAAAGTTCGGACATGTAAAGAATTAAAACTACGTACGCCGAAATGATAAATTAAGAGATTGGCAAGGAAAAAGAAGAACCAGATATAATTTACACCAACAAAGGCAGTATAGCCAGCTACATAGGCTAGCATGATAACCCAACAGAGCCAGGATAAACGCTGACTCTTGGTGGTTAAAACACCTAAGTAAGCCAAGACAAATAGAATATCAATCAACAAATGCCAGCTAGGAAGCTCCCCAGTCACTACAGGAACGATGGGAAAAACCATAAAAATCAAACTGGCCCAATACATATAATCTATGCTTTTCAGTCTTACAAGCATTAAGCATTCTCCTTATGACCTTGAAGGTAAATGGTCAAACCAAACAAAACTGTTGAAAAAACAAGTAGATAAACTGTGGCTGATAAATTGATGCCACCCTCGTTTAAGAAGGTCTTGAGCAACTCCATCAACTGGTAGGTTGGCAGGCACTTACCGATTGCTTGCATCCAGTCTGGAAATAAAGTGATAGGCATCCAGAGTCCGCCTAAAACAGCCAAGCCTAGATAGAGAAGATTCCCCACGACTGACATCAGCTGACTAGAAGGCAAGAGTGTCAGGGTCAAGCCAAGTGCTACAAAGGCAACACTTCCTACTATCAGCAAGAGCGCAGCCCCAATCCAGCTTCCTAAAGGCATATCCACACCTCTGGCCAAGTGCCCAACTGAGAAAACAACCAGGATTGAAACCAGATAATCAACCATCATACTTGTTATCTTTGATAGATAATATTCTACCATATTTACTGGAGTATGGCGTAATGTTTTCTGCCAGTTGTTGATCTTGTCGGTATGTAAGACAGCTGGAAATGAAAACATAGCTGTCGACATCATGGAAAAGGCTGTCATGGAGATGAGGTAATCACGCATAAAATTATCTGGTCCACCAGGTGTGTCCTGGTACATACCTGAAAAGAATAAATAGAAGGCTGTCGGCATCCCTACGGATAACAGATAATAGACTAATTGTCGTTTGGTCAATAGAAATTCTATCTTATTTAGTGCGATCCATCGTTTCATCTTAGTCATCTCCTTTTTGTGTTTCTTCAAAGATTGTATCCAACAAGCTACGATTATTGACTTCAATTTCTTGAATCCTACATCCTGCTTGCACTAACAGTTCCCAGAAAGCATCTGCTTCGCGTGTGACTACTTGTAGAGCATCTTGTTTTTGTGACCAGTTTTCAACCAAGTTTGACTGTTCAACGACTTCCTTATAAGCCAGAGGTAGGATAAAGTGCTTTTCAATCTCCTCACTGCGCATGGCTAGAGGTGTTGTATCGCGAATCAACTCTCCCTTATTCAAGACCAAGATTCGGTCCGCTGTATGTTCTACCTCTTCGATATAATGGGACGAATAGAGAATGGTAACTCCCTGCGCTTTTAGATCCTGGACAATTTCCCAAAAACGTTGACGGGTTGAAGTATCCATGGCAGCAGTTGGTTCATCTAAAAAGACAAGCTTTGGTCGCCCAATCAAGGTCAAGACAAAAGAGAAGAGACGCTTTTGCCCACCTGACAATTTTTCTGCCAATTGTTCTTTTTGTTGCTTGTCAAACTGCAATAGTTGATCGATTTCTTGGTTGCTCAAGGGATTTGGGTAAATGCTTTGAAAGAAAGCAATCAACTCTTTAACCTTTAGTTTTTGAACAATGACATTTTCTTGAGGGAGATAGGATCTAGTGTAGTCTAACTTGGAACTCGTCACTGGCAACCCTTGAATGGATACTTGACCGCTTGTAACCAGTTTATCTCCAAGCAAACAGTCCAGCAGTGTGGTCTTCCCAGCACCATTGGGACCAATCAAAGCGACGCATTCACCTTCAGCTACCTCAAAGGAAATATCCTTCAAAATAGCCTTTCCCTTGATGTTTTTATTTAGGCTTTCTACCTTAATCATGTTCATGATATTCTCCTTTCAGCCACTCCTTTCCCATCGGAAAGGCGATAAAAATCATAAATCCTAATCCCCAGGCACCACGAATAGCTTGGTGAAGGAAGGCTTGATCAAACCAACCTGTAAACATTTCGACCAACCATACCACTAGTGATAGTCCAATAAAAAGATAGAGAATCGCTTTTTTCATTTTTCAAACTCCTTTTTCACATCTGAGACCAATTTCAAACCTTCTCGAATCAACCAAGACATGATTCCAAAGCTTGCAAATAACTCCCAAGGAAAATGATAAAAGCCTTCATCCAATCCTGAAAACATGAGATAAGTCATGACTCCTGCTGCTACTAAACTCATTGCGACAATTACTTTATGTTTCATTTTGTTCTTCCTCCATTTGATATATCTAGTATAATTCTTTGAAGCATGTGCCACTAGAAGCTTCTGTCATAAGGAGATATGACAAATGTCACAAAAAAAGAAAGTTGATTTCTCAACTTTCTTTTTCTATTTATTTCATTCTTTATTCCACACTGAAAAGATATGGATAAACCGGTTGTTGACCTTGGTGAATTTCTACTTCGACATCTTCGAATTCTTCTGCGATTTCTTGAGCAATTTCATTTGCCAATTCTTCGCTTCCGTCTTCGCCAACATAGAAAGTTACGATTTCACTGTCTTCATCCAACATGTGTTTCAAGGTTTCAGTCAAGGTTTGGTGCATATCAGGATTTGATACGAGAATCTTACCATCCACCATACCAAGATTGTCATTTTCATGAATTTCTAGACCATCAATAGTCGTGTCACGAACGGCTGTTGTTACACTACCGCTGACAACATCGCCAAGGGCTGCAGTCATGCGTTCTTGGTTTTCTTCGATAGACTTGCTTGGGTCAAATGCTAGAAGGCTAGTCAATCCTTGAGGAATTGTACGCGCTTCTACTACAACAGCTGGTTGTTCCAATACTTCAGCTGCAGATTGAGCTGCCATGAAGATGTTTTTGTTGTTTGGCAAGAAGATGATGTTACGAGCATTAACTTTCTCAACAGCCTTGACAAAGTCTTCTGTCGAAGGGTTCATGGTTTGTCCACCCTCGATGACATAGTCCACACCTTGAGCACGGAAGATGTCTGCCAATCCTTGTCCAGCTACTACTGCGATAAGGGCATATTCTTTTTCTTCAGCTGGCTTGCTGACTTGAGCTTCTTTTTCCACTTGAGCTTCGTGTTGGTTACGCATGTTATCGACTTTAACCTTGACCAAGCTACCATATTTGAGACCTTCTTGCATAACAAGTCCTGGATCTTCTGTATGGACGTGAACTTTAACGATTTCGTCATCATTAACAACAAGTAGAGAATCCCCAAGTTCGTTCAAGTAGTTACGGAATTCTTCGTAGTCAAACTCTTTAGCATAAGTTGGACCTTGTTTAAGAGCAACCATGATTTCAGTACAGTAACCAAAGGTAATGTCTTCTGTTGCCACATGTCCAGCTACAGATTTGTGGTGTTCTGCATTGATCATCTCACCCATATTGGCTGGAGTCGCTACAAAGTCTTCAGACGCACTGTATTCACCAGTAAGAGCTGAAAGGAATCCTTCGTAGATGAAGACCAAACCTTGACCACCTGAGTCCACAACTCCAACTTCCTTCAATACTGGAAGCATTTCTGGAGTTTTAGCAAGGGCTGCTTTAGCTCCTTCCAAGGCTGCACGCATAACCTCAACTGCGTCATCTGTCTGCTCTGCTTTTTTCTTAGCACCGATGGCAGCACCACGTGATACTGTCAAGATTGTCCCTTCAACAGGCTTCATAACAGCCTTGTAGGCAACCTCAACACCTGATTGGAAGGCAAGAGCTAGGTCTTTTCCTGTTAGCTCTTCTTTTGTCTTGATGGCTTGTGAAAATCCGCGGAAAAGCTGAGAAGTGATAACTCCTGAGTTCCCACGCGCACCCATCAAAAGACCTTTAGCCAAGATACTTGCAGCCTCACCAACAGTTGAAGCTGGTTTGTCTGCTACTTCTTTAGCACCATTTTCGATCGTCATTCCCATGTTTGTTCCTGTATCTCCGTCTGGAACTGGGAAGACGTTCAATGAATTGACATATTCGGCTTGCTTGTTCAAACGAGTTGAAGCAGCCTGTACCATTTCTTGAAATAAGCTTGTAGTAATATTTGACACGATTATTCTCCTACAACTTTGATATTTTGAATGTAGACATTCACAGTTTGAGCAGTGATCCCAAGTTGGTTCTCTAGGCTAAAGCGAACTCGTTCTTGGATGTTTTTTGAAACTTCACTGATTTTTGTACCGTAGCTCAATACAGTATATACATCAACTGCAATACTACCGTCTTCAGCTGCTTTAACGACTACACCTTTTGAATAATTTTCCTTACCAAGAAGGGCTTGGAAATTATCTTTGAGGGCATTTTTACTAGCCATACCGACTACACCAAAAATTTCAGTTGCTGCACCACCTACGACAGTAGCGATTACATCATCTGTCAGTTCGACTTGACCATCTTTTGTATTAATTTTTACAGTCATTTTTTTTACCTCAAATAGTTGATACTCTATTTTATCATATTTCAGCCCAACTGTAAAAGCAGAATGATGTATCATCGGATATTTGCTTGATTTTTCAAATGATTTCAGCTTTCGAGCAAAACAAAAAAGACCCTGTAGGTCTTTTCATGTTTATTAAACGCGTTCTACTTTTCCTGATTTCAAAGCACGAGCTGAAGCCCAAACTTTTTTAGGTTTACCATCGATAAGAACAGTAACTTTTTGAAGGTTTGGTTTTACGGCACGTTTAGTTTGGTTCATCGCGTGTGAACGGTTGTTTCCTGATACAGTCTTACGACCTGTAAAGTAACATACTTTAGCCATTGTGTTTTCCTCCTATTAGATCTAATATAGCGGATGTGCTAGCACCACATACCGTACTATGTTATCACACTTTCTTATTTTTGGCAAGGGAATTGGAAGACTTTTTTTATTTGACGTAGACAACTTCTAATTTACCAAAAGCTACCTCTCCACGGATAATCAAGGTTTTGCTGGTTGGGGCTACAGGAGCATCTGCCTTAGCTACTCCACAAGAAGTCTCCACCTTCAGGTCCACTCTCCAGTGTTGGGGCACATAGATAACTGCATTCCCTAAACTGACTTCTACCTTCAAGGTTGCACTATCGCCTAACATCTCTGCATTGTCATAATAAATCTTGGCATTTCCACAGCTAACTTCAAACTGGTCTTCTACCAAGTCTTGGTCCTGTTTGTAAAAAGTTCCACTACCAAAGGAAACTTCCTTTTCTGTTAGAATGGTCTTTTCAGCGTCATACCACCATTTTTTCTCGTTCCATGTTTTGTTCGAATTAGTCAACATGCCAACTCCGAGAACGATTAGCACTCCCGCCCAGAACAATGATTGATTGGGAATCGGTAAAATGTCATAAAAATGATTCGCAATCATGAGGGCCACTAGGGCTGTAAAAGAGGCTGAAGTGAAATGACGACGAAGGATTGCCTCAACTGATTGATAGGCAAAAAATCCAATACCAATCAAGGGCCAAATCTGCCCTCCAAATGAAGGAATTCCAAAATTCCCCTGTAATAATACTAAAGCTGCCAATACTAGCAACACAATACCAAATGCTTTCTTTTTCATATTCTTACCTCATGTTTCTTAGATTTTCTTTTAGGAGGGATTGGTAGTGCCGTGACACGTGAACCTCCTTGTGGGTTTGATAAAAGGAAATAGTGCCTGTCCCTGAGAAGGACTTGTCAACCGAGTAAACTTGCCGGATATTGGCAATGGTCGACTTGGATACCCGACTGAAATAACGTGGCAGGATAGACTCCAACTCATAAAGCTTGAGCCGAACCTCGTAGGCCTCTTTCTGGGTATGGGCGTAAATCTTGCTACCTTCCGTCTCAAAGAAGAGGATTTCTGCCAAGTCTAAGTAGTACTCACCCGTCCCCTTGTAAAAGATCAACCTAGGAGCCTTGGTTTCTTGCAAGAGTCGTTGCAAGTCAGCTATCTCATCTGTCAGGGCTGCAGCCTTGATGACAATCTCTGTCTCAGTTAATTCACTATCAATCTCGATTCGTAACTTCATCCTATCTCCTTTCTGCATCTACTATACCAAAGGCCAGAAGACTTTACAAGGGCAAAAAAGCAAGTGGTCACTTTTAACCCGTAAGTGGTTACGAGGCCAAGCCCACTTGCTTTGCTTCTTACAAAATAAAGAAAAGAATTCCCAAGAGGAGACCACAGGCGTAGCCAACTAAAACATCCTTGGGATAATGAACGCCTCCTAAGACCCGCACAAGACCGAGAAGAACTGATAAGACCAACAAAACCAACCCCACAGGCAGATTTGCATGCAAGCAAGCCATGGAAATGATGGTTGCCGAAAAGACGTGGCGACTAGGCATTGAATTCCCAGAGCTGTCCTTATCTAGTAGTGGGACAATTTCCCAAGTTTCATAGGGACGCGGTTGATTGATCCACTTACGTACAAGCGTCAATAGGAGAAATCCTAAAGCTGGAACTAAAATATAAGCGTAAAGGTCTTGTCCCAAGCCCTTGCTTATAAGGACTGTTCCCAATAAGCTCAAGTAGGCCAAGGGCATCAGAACTGTCATCATGCGATTAAAGACTCGCATCAATTGCAATAATTGTGGGTGTCGAAGAAGACTTGATTTCCTCTTATCGTACCACTCTTGATAGTTTTTCATCTGTTTTCTCGTTGTTTCTAGATTTTACACAAGAAGCCTGACAGAACAAGTCTGCAAGCATCTCCTATTCTAGTATAGTGCAGAAAAAGAAGGCCGTCAAGCCTTCTGAGATTTATTCTTCTGCTTCGTCTTCTGTAAATTGACTATTGTAGAGGTCTGCATAGAAACCACCCTGAGCCATAAGCTCTTCATGATTGCCTTGCTCAATGATGTTTCCTTCTTTCATGACCAGAATCAAGTCAGCATTGCGGATCGTTGACAATGACTCCACCACTACTGCCCAAATCCAGTATTCTGACATGCCAAGGATTTTCCCAATGGCCCAAATAGCCATGATAGGACCACGAGTGACCACTTGGAGTCCCATGGTAAAGAGCATTTGAATCTGCGTGATATCATTAGTCGTCCGAGTCAATAGACTGGAGATTGAAAAACGTTTAAAGACCAACATCGGTTTATCCATTCTTTCTCCCTTCTAAGTAAAAATAGTTCTCATAAGAACATTTAAGTTTCAATGAGAACTATCTAAGCAGTAATTGACATCAGCTCTTATTTTATCTATAATAAACACTATCTCACACCTATAAGAATACACCCTGATTAGAAATGAGAAACTTACAAATGAAACATAAAGAAGAGAAAATTTTAGGAATCTTTGCCATCATCTTTGGAACCCTGGCCCTTCTTGGTTCCTGGCTACCAATCATTAGCATTCTAGCCTTTTTCTTTGCCATTATTGCTATCGCCCTAGGCATTTTTGGTATTGGCCTTAATCTCAAAAATCGTAAAATATTGGCTATTATCGGAACAAGCCTAGGTATTCTATCCATTTTTCTTGTCTTAATGACGCAAGTATTACCTTCTGGTGTCTTTACTGACTTGGCTAAAAACTTTCGACACCCATATAGAAGTCTGACCTCTTTAACAGAGGATGAGGAATTTGGAAAATTACCAGATTATAAACCAGACGAGAATCATGATGAAGAGGATATCGAAGATACCGGTACCTTCTCTTGGACCCAGGAGCAGTTCGATGCTTTGATAGAGGGAGACACTGCAAACAGAGGAAAAGGCGGCTCCAACTACAAAGATATCATCAGCAAGCATGGATTACCAGATTCTGAAATTGAGTCAACCTCAGGTGATTACGACATTAAGAAAATCACCTATCTATCCCTCGGTTCAAACACCAAGACAGTCGTACTCACTTTCGCAAAGCAGGAAAACGGCCAGTTTCTTCTCATCCGAAAATTTGCCCTAGGCTTGGATAGAAAAGAGAAAACTGATGATGGAGTGAAAGTTTAACATAACAAAAAAGCGAACAGCTATTAAGGCTGTTCGCTTTTCTATTAGAATCCATCTACATTGGTATAGATTTTTTGGACATCTTCGTCATCTTCAAGAACGCCATAAAGTTTTTCAAAGGTTTCAAGGTCATCCCCTGACAACTCAACTTCTGATTGAGGAATCATCTCAAGTTCTGTTACTTGGAATTCTTCGATACCATATTCACGCAAAGCCACAATGGCTTTGTGAAGGTCAGTTGGAGCTGTGTAAACAGTGATTGTTCCTTCTTCTGCTTCTACATCGTCTACATCGACATCTGCTTCAAGCAAGAGTTCAAAGATAGCATCAGCGTCATCACCAGCAAATACGATGACACCCTTGTTGTCAAAGAGGTAAGATACTGAACCTGAAGCTCCCATGTTTCCGCCGTTTTTACCAAAGGCAGCACGGACATTAGCAGCTGTACGGTTAACGTTTGAAGTCAAGGTATCCACGATGAGCATTGAACCATTTGGCCCAAAGCCTTCGTAACGTCCTTCTGTAAAGGTTTCGTCTGTATTTCCTTTAGCCTTATCCAAAGCCTTATCAATAACGTGTTTTGGCACTTGCGCTTGTTTAGCACGGTCGATAACGAATTTCAAAGCTGAGTTTGATTCTGGATCTGGATCACCTTTTTTAGCTGCTACATAGATTTCTACACCAAATTTTGCATATACTTTAGAGTTAGCTCCATCTTTAGCCGTCTTCTTGGCTACGATATTGGCCCATTTACGTCCCATTAGGAATCTCCTTTTTTCACATTTTAATCTTTCTTATTATAACACAAGTCTAGTCGATTTTCACTAGAGGAAATGGATTTTTCTTTTATAAATGAAGCTAGGATTGTCCGCCGACAGCCAAGATTTTCTTGCCTTCTTTTATCCAAGGGTGCTGAGAGAGTGAGATATAAAGCTGTGCAGTCATAACAAGCCAAAGTAGCGGTTCACATAGAATCACACCTGTATAACCTGCCCAAGGAATAATCCAAGCGACGAAAACAATTTTCCCGATAAATTCGATAAAACTAGATATGAGGGGTAAGAGTTTTTGACCGAGTCCCTGCAAACTATTTCTATAAATCAACAAAAGACTCAAAAACGGATAGAAAACAGAACTAATACGTAGGTACAAGGTCCCATTTTCAATCAAGTAACCATCTGTTGAACTCGCTAAGAAAGAAACTAGGCTAGGACTTGCAAAAAATAGGAACACACAAGCAAAGGTTGCCCAAGCCATACTCAAATAGCTCCCTAAACGAAGACCTTGGACGATACGATCTGGACGTTTTGCCCCAAAGTTTTGAGAGATAAAAGTCGTCATAGAAGCCGAAATTGCCGTCATTGGCAATAGAGCAAAAGCCATAATTCTACGTGCTGCCGTTTGGGCACTGATAATAACTGCTCCAAAGCCATTAACAGAGGATTGCAAGATGACACTTCCGACAGAGACGATTGAACCCATCAGCCCCATGGCTAGCCCCTGCTCCAAGAGATCAACATAGAGAGCCTTGTTCCATTTGAAATGCTTAAGTTCTGGAAGAAGCTCTGGAACACTCTTGCGGATATAGAAATAACAGAGAATAGCGGACAAACCTTGCGAGATGATAGTTGCAAGACCTGCAGACTGAACCCCCAATTGCAGTTGTGTAATAAAATACAAATCTAAAATGACGTTAACAATGGCTGAAAAGATAAGAAAGGCAAGCGCCGCAAGGCTATCACCAATCGAGCGTAGTAATCCTGCAAAGAGATTATAGGCAAAGCTAACTCCCACGCAACTAACAATCATTGAGATGTATTCATAAGATTGGGGAAGTATTTCTGCAGGTGTTTCGAGATATTGTAAGAGCGGATAAAGGCCGAAGAAACCCATCAGCATGACAAGACCACTCAGGATTGCACCTAAAATCCAAGTCGCTGCAACAGCCTCTTTAATCTTTGTGAAATTACGAGCACCATAAAGTCGAGCAATAACAACTCCCATCCCATTTCCGACTCCGAGAGCAAAGCCAATAATCAAATCAAAAATAGCTGTCGTAGCTCCGACTGCCGCCAAGGAATTTTGTCCCAAAAAACGCCCAACAATCAAAATATCAGCTGTATTGTATAGTTGCTGAAAGATATTGGACAGTAAAATCGGTAATGCAAAACTAATCAGTGAAGGAAGAATGGGACCATGAATCAAGTCCACCGTTGATTTTTTATTCATAGGGCTATTATATCAGCTTTCAAGTTGAGGAACAAGGGAGTTTCCTCGAGAAAGCGTTGCCTATATGTAAACAATCTGGTATAATCGTGACAGAAAAGGAGGGTATGTATGAGCTTAACAAGTCAGTTAATTACAGATGTATTCCCAGACCTTGAGAAAGTGGAACAATTAAACAAGGAGGCCTTCCCTGAAGAAGAACGCGTCTCTTTGGAGGAATTTTTAAGTTACCAGGATAGAGATGACGCCCACTTTTTCGCCTTTTATAACGAAGAAGAATTTGTCGGCTTTGCTTTTGCCATTTCTAATCAAAAAGCTTTCTACATTAGCTTCTTTGCCATTATGACCCATCTCCGTAGCCATGGATACGGGAGAGAAATCATTGAAAAACTCATTGATTTTTACCAGCGTACCATGATTCTTGAAGTGGAGCGCTTAGACGAAGACTGTGACAATCTCGCACAAAGAAAATCCCGCATGGACTTTTACTTACAAAATGGCTTTAAAACTGCCAACGCCTTCTTGGAATACGAGGGAATGAGTTTCGAAATTCTCTATCGTGGCGACCACTTTGATGAAGAGGCCTATCGGAACATCTTTCAAAAATTGCAAGAAGAGAACTACTTCGACTTTCGTATCGAATACCGACGCTTTAGTGACCACTAGTCATGATGAAACAAAAAGTAGCAGTTTTACTGCTACTTTTCTTTTTATTCTTCAATTTCGATTTCAAGAGCGTCGCCCAAATCAAGTGTTACTTCTTGGTTAGAATCTGCATCAGCTGCTGCACTTGCTTTAGAGCCTTCTTCCTCTTCAATTAAACCATATTGAACACGAACTTGGTGGTCGATTTCATCAAAGATTTCTGGGTGATCTGCCAAGTATTTCTTCGCATTTTCAGAACCTTGTCCGATTTT
Source organism: Streptococcus sp. CL9.43 (assembly GCF_049737935.1). NCBI lineage: Bacteria > Bacillati > Bacillota > Bacilli > Lactobacillales > Streptococcaceae > Streptococcus > Streptococcus sp. CL9.43. The sequence continues at coordinate 220,672 of NZ_JBKOTS010000003.1, forward strand.
TTCACCCTTGTATGAGTACCAAGCACCTGCTTTTTGGATAATATCCAAATCACTAGCAATCTTCAAGAGTTCACCAGTTCTAGAAATCCCTTCACCATACATGATTTCAACAAGAGCTTCTTTGAACGGTGGAGCCACCTTGTTTTTCACAACTTTAATCTTAGTTTCTTTACCAACGTTCGTATCTTTTTGGTCACCAGTTCCCTTGATTTGTGTACTTCCACGCACATCCAAACGGACTGAAGCATAGAATTTAAGGGCGCGTCCACCAGGAGTTGTTTCTGGATTTCCAAACATAACCCCTACTTTTTCACGCAACTGGTTGATGAAGATAGCAATTGTCTTTGTCTTGTTGATAGAAGCACCGAGTTTACGCATAGCTTGGCTCATCATACGAGCTTGAAGACCAACGTGGCTATCTCCGATATCACCATCGATTTCCGCACGAGGAACAAGGGCTGCAACTGAGTCAATAACCACAAGGTCGACCGCACCTGAATCAATCAATTTTCCTGCAATTTCAAGACCTTGCTCACCTGAGTCTGGTTGTGACAAGAGCAATTCGTCAATGTTAACCCCAAGAGCTGCTGCATAGGCTGGGTCAAGAGCGTGTTCCGCATCGATAAAGGCTGCAATTCCACCTTCTTTTTGTGCTTGCGCTACAGCGTGAAGGGCAACTGTTGTCTTACCTGATGATTCTGGACCGTAGATTTCGATGATACGCCCCTTTGGATAACCACCTGAACCGAGTGCAATATCAAGTGCCAAAGAGCCTGAACTCATCACTTGCACTTTTTGCTCTGCACGCTCACCCAAGCGCATGATTGAACCCTTACCGAAGTCTTTTTCAATCAATTTAAGCGCATCATTCAAAGCTTTTTCACGATCAGCTCCAAATTTTTTCCCAATTTCATCTAATTTTTTTGTTGGTTTTTTCGCCATTTTGTTCTCCTATATTTTAATGATTCTAAGAACCTTGTTCTATTATATCAAAAGTTAGTCACTTAATAAAGCTTTGCGAACTAAGTTAAAAGCATGCATGACTGCAATTTTACGAACATCTGCTCGGCTTCTTCCAGCTATATTGACCTGAACAACTTCTGTTCCGGATGCTTGAGACAAACCGATAAAAACTGTACCTGCAGGATGCCCTTCTAGACTATCCGGACCAGCCACTCCTGTCAAGCTAACTCCAATGTCCGACTGGGTTTTAAGCCGTGCCTGATCTGCCATTTTTCTCGCCGTAAAGGCTGAAACAACTCCATGTTTTTCCAACTCTACTTGTGGAATATCTAACATCTTAGCCTTTTCTTCTAGACTATAAGTGACAAAACCACCTTTAAAGATAGCTGACACTCCCGAAAAGTCTGCCAAAGTTGCTTGAAAAAGCCCTGCTGTCAAACTTTCCGCAGCCGTTATGGTTTTATGCTGCTTTTTCAAGTCTTCAACAACTACACTAGCTAGACTCGCTTCCTCACCATAACCATAGCAAATATCCTTTAAAGCAACACCTTCAAAAGTCTGGCGTGCAAGAATTTGAACCTCAAGACGATCCAAAGATTTTCTTGCTTCTTCTTGACTAGTAGCCTTGGTAGACAAACGTAGAGTCACTTCTCCTGTTTTTGCATAAGGGGCCAAGGTTGGATCTGTCTGCTCTTCAATCAAATCCGATAGAATCGTTACTAGCTGGCTCTCGCCAATGCCAAAGAAACGAAGCACACGTGAGTACAACTTAGCTCCAGTTGTCAATCTCGGGAGCAATTCATTTAAAACCATGGGTTTCAGTTCACTTGGCGGCCCTGGTAGGACGACATAGGTCACGCCAGCTACCTCAATCATGCCTCCGACTGCTAGTCCTGTTTCATTAGGTAGCGGGATCGAACCCTCAACGATTTGAGCTTGGCGTTCATTATTTGGAGTTCGGGCATAGTCCGGCCGATGAGCAAAAAACTCATCTAGCTTAGCCTGTGCTTGAGCATCAAAAGTTAAATCACGCCCTAGAAAATGGGCCAAGGTTTGTTTGGTCAAATCATCCTCTGTCGGTCCCAATCCTCCTGTTAGGATAACCAGATTGCTACGATTCTTAGCAATCTCCAACAAGGATAAGAGACGAACCTCATTATCACCTACAGCCGTTTGGAAGTAGACATCAACACCGATTTCAGCCAACTTTTCAGATAAAAACTGAGCATTGGTATTGACAATTTGACCTGTTAGAATCTCTGTTCCAACAGCTATGATTTCCGCTTTCATTTTTTCCTCCTACCTATCTATTCGGATTTCTTTGAAAAAATCGCAGGAAAATTCCTACGATTTTAGTATTCATTTCTTATTGTTCTGGTTGTATTTGTTGCTCTTGATTTACAACGGAACCAGCCGTTTGTGGTAAACGCCCATAAATATTTTCATACAAGACTACATTTGTCTCCAATTCGGTCACTTCTGGTTTGTCCAATGAACGACGTAAAAGATTTTGCATCTCTAACATATGCTCAGATGTCACGATTTGGTAAGATACTCCGTCAATCATTGCATCCTCTCCACGCAATTGCTGAGACTCAATATTCTTAAAGGAATCTTGGTAGCCCATCAACTGAGGAATCGTTGTTGTCGTAATCTCGATATTTGTCTGCATGTTATCGCTAAGAGCCTTCAAAATTTCTTGGTAGTGGCTGACACTATTCAAACTAAGAATTTTTTCAACAATCTTTTGAATAACTTCGCGCTGACGTTTCTGACGACCGTAGTCTCCCTCTGGATCCTGATAGCGCATGCGTGAATATACTAGCGCCTCGTCACCATTTAGGGTTTGTTCCCCAACACCGATAGAAATCGTGTTAAATGGTTCCTGGTCTTGGATAGAGATTGGGAAACCTAGAGTGTTGTTTACTGTGATACCTCCGACAGCATCAACCATTCTTTGAAGACCGTGCATATTGACCATCACATAGCGGTCGATGTGGATATTCATCATTTTTTGAATGGTCGAAATGGCAAGCTCTGCCCCACCATCAGCATAGGCAGCGTTGAGTTTAGCTTCTCTAACACTACCATCTGATTGTTGGATTTGTGTCAGAATATCACGTTCCAAACTCATCATAACGACTTTCTTGGTTTTAGGATTCACTGTTACCAAGATCATTGAATCACTATTTCCTGCCCATGGGTCTGTACGTTCAACATTCCCCGTATCTACCCCCATAAGAAGGATTGTCAATGGTTCAGTTGCCTCGATAACCTTGGTTTCTTCTCCGATTTGTTTATAAGTTTTGGCTAAAGTCTGTGTACTTTGTTGGTAGATAGTATAGGCATAAGCTCCCACACCAAGCACTGTCACAAGAACAAATCCTAAAAACATTCCGATTATTTTTTTTGCCATACATTTATTCGTCTATCAGTCGACCCATCAGGTAAACATCAAGAAACTCTCCTCCTTCTATACAAGCGCCGCGTTCCTGCTGGCCTTCAATGATGAAGCCCAGCTTTTTATATAGATGAACAGCTGCCAGATTTCGTTTTTGAACTGTCAATTGTAAACGTCGAATACTTCCGCTCGATTGGGCCCACTCAATAGCTTCTTCCATCAAGATACTACCGAGACCATTTCCCCAATAGGCTTTTTTAATACCCAAAAAGATATCCCCAATATGCCGAACTCGCGGACGTTGATCAGCCGTTATATTGATCACTCCTGCCAATTCTTCATTCAAATAAGCTAGTAAAGTAATCTGATTATCCGACTGGGCCTGCTTGTTAATAAAACGCTGCATTTCAGATTCACTCATTGCAATTCCATTTTCATCCAGACTGGTAAAACTAGATTCATGACCAATCTGATCCAAAAGTGCAATAAGTTCTGTAGCATCTTGGGCTTCTGCTTCACGAATTAATAAATCATACTCCATCTGTCAACCTCTGCAAGAGTTCTGCTGCTCGTTGACCGTGGGCATGAAAGACAATTTCGCGCCCCTCACCGTCTTTAAGAATTTCTAATTCCAGATAGTCAGCTGGAAGAGCCTCACCTAATAGGTGTCCCCACTCAATAACCGTCACACCTGAACCAAAAAGAAATTCATCAAGGTCGATTGAATCTGCATCTCCTTCGATGCGGTAAACATCCAAGTGATATAAGGGTAGGCGTCCTTCATATTCTCGAACAATGGTATAAGTAGGACTTTTGATCATTTGATGAATCCCTAGTCCTTTAGCTAGACCTTTTGTTAATGTGGTTTTTCCAGCACCTAATTCACCAGTTAAAATCAATACATCATTTTTTTCAAGTAGACTACCCAACTCTTGTCCAAGAGCGATTAGTTCATCTTCATTTTTTGTGTGCATGTTATTATTATACCAAAAAGTTTTCTTTTGCGATATTTCTAGTAATAAAAAAAGAGGAGTTTCCTCCTTCTTTTTTAAAGTTTTTATCCTTAGTTTAGAGCCATGCTAATGTAGTTCAAGATGAACAGAGCGTCTAAAATCCAAATCATGACATGCACTTCCTTAACTTGACCTTTAACAATCTTCGCTAAAGTGTAAGTTAGGAAACCAACGGCAATTCCTTGTGTAATGGAGTAACTGAATCCCATAAAGATAGATGTGAAGAAGGCTGGAACAGCTTCTGACATATCATCCCAAGGAATGTTTTTCAAGTTAGAGAGCATCATAATTCCGACGATAATCAAAATTGGTGCTGTCGCAGCTGAAGGCACAATGGCAAGAAGTGGGCTAAAGAAGCTTGACAGAGCAAAACAGATAGCAACAACTAAAGCTGTCAAACCTGTACGTCCACCAGCACCGATCCCTGCTGCTGACTCAATATAAGTTGTAACGTTTGAAGTACCTGCAATGGCACCAACTGATGTCGCCACCAAGTCAGAATATAGAGCCTTATCCAATTTAGCTGATTCATTGTTTTCACCACTTGATGCGATGATCCCAACTTTTTCACCTGTACCGATAAGAGTACCAATTGTATCAAAAATATCAGTCAATGAGAAGGCAAGAATGGCCATCAAGGTTTCCGGTAAACGTGAAGTATTTGAAATCAGAGAACCCAAACCTTCTGAACCAAGGGCTGCACCAAATAAAGTTCCTAGGTCATTAACTGCTGCTGAAAGATTGTTGCTAGCAAAATCGATTCCTGACAAATTAACAAGACCAACCGCAATCGCAAGGACTGTCGTTGTCAAAATAGAAAGAATGATTCCACCTTTAATACCTTTGACAACAAAGAAGATTGTAATGGCAAGACCTGCAATAGCTACCAATACTGCTGGAGTATTGAAATCTACCAATCCTGGAACAGCTGCTGCATTTGCAGTAATCGCTGCTTGAGCCTTATCTGCTCCTTCACCTGCTACAGTATAAGTCCCTGGGTCAATTGAGAATTTCAAGAGACCAGCATTCTTAATACCAACATAGGCAAGGAAAACACCAATACCAGCTGAAATTGCTGAACGAAGAGTTGCAGGAATAGACTCAATGATCATTTTACGAACATTGGTTAATGTGATAATCAGTGAAATAATCCCACAGATGAAGACCATACCAAGAGCTTCTTTCCAAGTATAGCCCATTCCGAATACAACCGTAAATGTAAAGAAAGCATTAAGTCCCATACCTGGAGCTTGTGCGTATGGCAAGTTAGCATAGAAAGCCATCATCAAAGTTCCTACTACAGAACCGATGATTGTTGCCAAGAATACACCCTGAACAGGCATTCCTGTTTGCGAAAGCATTTGAGGGTTTACAAAGAGAATATAACTCATTGCAAAGAAAGTTGTTAAACCAGCAAGCACCTCTGTACGGACGTCTGTCCCGTGCTCTTTTAGTTTAAATAATTTGTCCATTTTTAATCTCCTTTGTCATTTTACGAACAATATGACTATTATATCATCAATCATTCACATTTTCAAGCTGTTTTTCCTATTTTTAAAAATTCTTAAAGGATATAATTCTTCTTATTTTTGCTTATAGTCAGCTTTTCTTTCAGCTTTTTGATATAATAGGAAACATCTTATCTGAAACTAAATTCGGGAGGATTTTATGACTAAAAAAATGATTGCCGTTGATTTAGACGGAACTCTACTCAATTCTGAAAGCAAACTTTCTGACTTTACTATTGAAACAATTAAAAAAATCTCTAAAAAAGGCCACCAAGTCGTTATTGCAACCGGTCGCCCATATCGTATGGCCAAAGATTTTTATGACCAACTTGAACTTGAAACCCCTATGATCAATTTCAACGGTTCACTTACTCATCTGCCAGGTAAGACTTGGAAACATGAAAAGTGTCTGACTGTGGACAAAAAATACCTCTTGGATATCGTAAAACGAAAAGAAGAGATTGAGGCAGACTTTATCGCTGGTGAATATCGTAAAAAGTTCTACATTACGGCACCAAACAAAGAAATTGCTGATCCTAAATTGTTTGGCATTGAGAACTTTCGCCCAGAAAATCAATTCAAGTCTGACTTAGTGACCAAGGGGCCTAACTGTATTTTATTGCAAACTAGGGCAGACGATAAATATGCACTAGCAGAAGAGATGAACAGCTTTTACAAGCACCAACTTAATATTAACACTTGGGGTGGTCCTTTGAACATTCTCGAATGTACTCCCAAAGGAGTCCACAAGGCTTTTGCTCTCGAATATCTTCTTAATGTCATGAATATTGACAAACAGAATTTGATTGCCTTTGGTGACGAACACAATGACCAAGAAATGCTCTCTTTTGCAGGTAAAGGCTATGCTATGAAAAATGCAAATCCTGCTCTCTTACCTTTTGCAGACGAGCAATTACCATTGACCAATGAAGAAGATGGTGTCGCTCAATTTTTACAAGAGCAGTTCCTTTAATAAAAACTATCCCTCCATACTTTTTTGGTAGAAAATAGCTACCTTAATCGTATGGATTTTTTATTCCAAAAATTGATTAAAGAAAAAAAGGACCCGAATCCTTGTTAACGAGATTCAAATCCTTACAAAAGATGTCTATTTTTTAGAACGATACGATCAGAAATTTCGCGACCCATATCATCAATGATCATTTGATTGCCATCAGCTACATAAACCTTGATATCATCTCCAATAAAGACTCTCTGACTTTCTGGTTCGAAGGTGACCTTTTTAATTTCCTGATCGCCATCAGCTTCTACTTCTGTCCATGTTCCAGTATTACCAGTAACAACGAGAGTAATGCTATCTCCCTCATCTTGCCCTTTATAGGTCCCATCAATGTTGCTTACTGAGCTAGCCGTAGAACTAGAAAGGGTCGTTTCTGCTGACTGAGCAGTTGTTACTTCAGTACTAGTACTTGCTTGAGTTGAAGGAGTTGCTTGCTCTTTTGGCGAACATGCAACTAAGAGACTAAGACTTGCCAAAGAAGCAAGAGAAAGTGTGAATTTTTTTAGTGACATAATGTCTCCTTTCTTTTAGTGGCTTAAAATCAGAATAACCCTGCCGAGCTACCACACCGTTACTATAACAAATAAAGACAGGAGGGTCAATCAAATGAATCTAGGGCCATGAGATAAGCTCGAACCTCAGATATAAAATAGAGAGAACCTGTCACAAATAGCAAGTCTTGCTCCCCTGCAGAACTCTCAAAATTATCTATAAAACCTCGATATGAAGCAATGCTTGTATAATCTCCAAAGTCTTGCTCTTCCAAGGAACCCTGATAGTCAAAACTCGTAACATAGAGAGCTACATCAGGTAAATGCTCTGTTAAATAAGTAAGCATCCCACTATAATCTTTCCGCTTTAGGGCACCAAATAGGATGTGAGGCTGATACCCTTGCTGGATTTTTTCTTGGATAAACTCAACCAAACGCTCTAGAGCTGGTAAATTGTGAGCCCCATCTAGATAAATGTGCTCAGTGATAGCTTCTAGCCTTCCTGCCCATTTAGTAGCTTGCAAGGCAGCATGTACTGCTTCTTGATCTACTTTCTCGTCTCTTTGTGCCATAAATAGTAGAAAAGCCTGCAAGGCAAGACCTGCATTTTCCTCCTGATATGCTCCCTCCAGTCCCAATATTAGGTGGTTAAAGTCAGCTAGAGAAGAAGAAAAGTTCCCATTTCGGAAAGAAAAATCTTTATTAGCTTGGTAGAGACTTACACCCAAATCAGTGGCTGTCCTTTGACAAACGAGTTGGGCTTCCGGTGCTAAATTTGCAATCACAGCTGACTTCCCGGGCTTAAAAATTCCAGCTTTCTGCTCTGCAATTGCTACTAGACTATCGCCCAAGGTCTCCTGGTGATCGAGGCCAATTGATGTGATGATTGCAATTTCTCCTGTCAGGACATTAGTGGTATCAAGAAGTCCACCTATCCCAACTTCCAGTAGGACCAAATCTACTTTTTGCTCTTTAAAATAAAGCAAAGCAATCAAGGTCAGCAACTCAAAAAAAGATAGCTGATCGTGGGTTTCTAAAAGTCTTTGCTCCATTGCTTTGACTTGATCTGCTAAACGAATGAAATCTGTGTCCGATATAGGCTCACTATTAATACAGATACGGTCATGGATGCTGACAATGTGGGGCGAAGTAAAGGTGCCAACCGTTTTCCCATGGGCAACAAAAAGTTCCCTCATAAAAGCAATAGTTGACCCCTTGCCATTTGTCCCTGTCACATGGATAATTGGATAGGTTTGCTCAGGGTTCCCCAGCAAATCTACTGCTCTTTGCATCCGTCCCAATCCTGATCTAAAATTCAAGCCAATCCGACTATGAAGCCATTTTTCTACTTCAATCATGCTTATCTCCTTAACAAAAAAGCGAAGATTCTCTTCGCTTTTTACTCATTTTGCTAGATACTAGCTAAATTTTATTTTTAGCGTCAGGCTAAAAATGTTCACTGGATGTTCCAACTCTTTCTAGTTTCTAGGAGTTGGGCTAAAAACATCCCCCGGATGTTCCAACTCTTTCTAGTTTCTAGGAGTTGGGCTAAAAACATCCCCCGGATGTTTTTACTCCTCCATAAAGCTGTTGAAGACTTCTTCAATCATGTTCCATTCATCTTCTGAATCTTCAGGGATTGGTTGCAATTCACCTTCAGTTCCATCTTCATTTTCGATGAATGAGTATGCTTGGATTTCAACTTCACCGTTTTCATCTTCTTCTGCATTAACTGGTACAAGAAGAACATAGTTTTTACCAAATTCTTCTTTTCCATCAATAGTCAAAAGGATTTCAAATAAAGTTTCGTTTCCTTGCTCATCTACAAGTGTGATAAGTTCACGTTCTTCGTGATCGTGGTTGTGATCGTGTGACATAGTTTCTCCTCTGTCTTAAAATTTTCTATCTAAATAATTTTGCAAAATCAATTGAGCTGCTAATTTATCAATAACTTTTTTACGCTTATTGCGACTAATGTCTGCTTGCTCAATCAACATGCGCTCAGCAGCAACTGTGGTTAGGCGCTCATCTTGGTACTCCACTGGCAAACCAAAGAGTTCTTCCAGTTTTGCTCCATATGCTTGACTCGCTTCCACGCGCGGTCCGCTGGTATTATTCATATTTTTAGGCAAACCAACAACAAAGCGCTCTACCTTATAGGTGTCAACCAATTCCTTGAGTCGTTCAAAGCCAAACTCTCCCTGGTCTTCATTGATTTGGATGATTTCGAGCCCTTGTGCTGTAAAACCTAACGGATCGCTAATCGCTACTCCTACTGTTTTGGAACCAACGTCCAACCCCATAATTCTCATTGGTTATAGATCGACTCCTTGTCCCTTAAGGTAGTAGCGGACTAATTCTTCAACAATCTCATCGCGTTCGTATTTACGGATTTGATTTCTTGCGTTATTGTAACGAGGAACGTAAGCTGGGTCTCCACTGAGAACATAGCCCACAATTTGATTAATAGGGTTATACCCCTTCTCATCCAATGAAGCATAAACTTCTGTCAATGTTTCACTGATCTCTTTTTTATTGGAATCGTCCAATTTAAAACGTACGGTTTCTTCAGTAAATCCCATTCTAACACCCTCTTTCCTTAGAATAGTACTATTATAGCACATTCACTGTCGTTCTACAAATGACACAGTCTGATTTTTCCTGATTTTCTGCGACTTCTTTACTGAACAGTCGCCCCACTTGCAACTCGATTTGCGATATACTCTTCTGGTTCGTTTTTTAGTAGATTTTCCAAGCCAACATTTTTTAAATATTCGCTTTCGCTTGCCTTTTTAACATCTAGGACTTGAAAATCATAACTTGTTTTCGTTTCAATCTCTGTCTCACTTAAAAGATTGGTTTCAAGACTAAAACCAGGAATTTTTCGAGCTGCTTGAACCGATTCATCCTTGTCTTCTTCTTTCAAAGCACTCTTTGCCTGCTCTAATCCATGTTCTGCAATAAAGTTCTTGAGGTCTTCTGAAGCTTGCCGTTTTTGCTGAATCGTTAAGGTCAAGAACTGTTTGCCCTTATAGGTAATGGTCTGGGTTTGTTGAACCCCATTTTCGTCAGTGGGTAGGACAAGTGTCTTGGTTACTACTGTATTGTTATTGGCATTTTCTAGGACTGGTAGAGTTGATTGGAGAGCTTCTGTTGTTGTATCTTTAGCAGGTTCCGCAGACTCTTTTTTCTGTCCACAGCCAGCTAGCAAAAATAGGAGCGCAACTGTACCGATAACTATCTTCTTCATGTTCGTTTTTCCTTATTTACCTATCAAATAAGGCCAGGAGTCACTCCCAGCCTTTATGTTTTATAGTGCTGCACGTAAACGTGCTTCTGCATTTTCTACATTGCGGACAGAGCGTGGCAAGAAGGCACGAATGTCATCTTCTTTATAGCCAACTTGTAAACGTTTCTCGTCAACAAGAATTGGACTTTTTAGGATACGTGGTGTTTCCATTATTAAGGTGAGCACTTCATTGACACTCAAATCTTCGATATCAACTCCAAGAGCTTTAGCGTAGCGATTCTTTGATGATACAATGCTCGCAATTCCATTGTCTGTTTTTGTTAGAATATCTAATAATTCTTCTCTAGAAATCCCCTCTTTACCGAGGTTTTGTTCTTTATAACTTAACTGGTGGGCATTGAGCCAGGTTTTCGCTTTTTTACAGCTAGTACAACTTGAGACTGTATAAATTTTGATCATGTACCTACCCCTTTCGCTACATGTTACTATCAGTTTATTCTATTATACCATAAAAAACATCCGACTTGCGACCTATTTTTAAAAAAATTTAACTTTTTCCCCAGTTTTCTATCTTTTTTCTTGACAAAAACCGAACTATAACCATTCTTTGTACTTCCTAATGTAAAATTTCTTAATAACTGTGACGCTAAACATGTACAAGAAAATAATACAGGTTAGGAAGAAGAAATAAGGAAGTCCTAATGGAGCTAAACGAAGAATATTTACTAGCGGTCCATAAGGCAGACTAGTTACGAAAATTGCGGCAATCAAGGTTGTCAAAATCACAAGCCAAGCTGGTCTGCTTTGTACAAAAGGAACTTTTGCTGTACGAAGCATATGGATGACCATGGTTTGAGACCACATAGATTCGATGAACCATCCTGTTTGGAACAAGATAATAAACTGAAGGGCAGATTCAGAACCATGAACATAATGATAACCTGTCACCAAAGGAACAATGATAAAGTAGAGGAAGATAAAGGTCAAAATATCAAAGATAGATGATATTGGACCCATCCAAACCATAAATCGAGTAATGGATTTTGCTTCCCATGTATGGGGTTGTTTGAGGAAATCTTGGTCCACATTATCAAATGGCAATGCCACACAAGACAAATCATAAACTAGGTTTAGGACAATGAGATGAACAGGAGCCATTGGTAAAAATGGCAAGAAGATACTTGCAACAAGGAGTGAGAAGATATTCCCAAAGTTTGAACTAACGGTCATCTTGATGTACTTGGTCATGTTGGCGTAGACCTTACGGCCTTCAACGATACCAGTTTCAAGGACCATGAGATCCTTGTCTAGCAAAATAACATCAGCTGTTTCCTTTGCGATATCTACTGCTGTATCAACGGAAATTCCAACATCTGCCACCTTCATAGATGGGGCATCATTAATACCGTCACCCATATAACCAACTCCATGACCATTTCTCTTTAACTGTAGAATGATACGCGCTTTTTGGTCAGGTGACAATTTAGCAAAGACTGTTACTTTTTCAACAACTTCTGCCAATTCTTTGTCTGTCATTTGGTCGATATCAGAGCCTAAGAGCATATGTTCAACATCCAAACCAACCTTTTCACAGATAGCTTGGGTTACTTTTTCGTTATCCCCAGTTAAAATTTTTGTTTTGACACCATGCTCAAGCAGAGCTTGAATAGCGGGTGCTGCAGATGGTTTTGGTGGGTCTAAAAAGGCAAGGTAACCTGTAAGGATCATGTCACTTTCATCCATCACAGCATAGGCATAGTCTTCACGTAGACCTGACTTGTACCCAACACCTAAGACACGCAAACCTTGACGGTTTAATTGCCCTACTTCTGCTAGTACTTCTTGGCGAATGTCTTCGGTTAGGGGAATGATCTCTCCGCGGTACTCCACGTGTGTCGAAATGTTCAACATTTCTTCTAAAGCGCCTTTGGTCACCATACTAACGACATTGGTATCGTCTTTGACGATGACACTCATGCGTCTACGTTCAAAGTCAAATGGAAGTTCATCGATTTTTTGGAAGCTAGTATCCAAATTTTGTAGGATAACATGTTCCTTGGCTTCTTTTTCAGTTCTACTGATGATGGCACGGTCCATCAAGTTTTTCAAACCTGTTTGAAAATGTGAATTTAGATAAGCCCTTCTTAAAACCGCCATATCCAAATCACCATGGATATCCAAGGGATATTCTAAGACAATCTCATCTTGCGTTAGAGTTCCAGTTTTATCCGTACAGAGGATATCGATTGCTCCTAAGTCTTGGATAGCATTGAGTTTTTTGATGACCACCTTTTCCTTGGCCATAATAATAGAACCTTTGGCCAAGCTGGCTGTGATAATCATTGGAAGCATTTCTGGTGTAAGTCCGACACCAACGCTCAAGGCAAATACTCCCGCCTCTAGCCAGTCTCCATCGGTTAAACCATTTGCAAAAAACACAATCGGAACCATGACAAGCATCAAGCGGATCAAGAGCCAGGAAATGCTGTTCATTTCACGTTCAAAAGAAGTTGGCTCATCATAGGTGTTAAGAGTTTGCTCAATAGCTCCCATCATGGTGTCATCACCAACCGCTAGAACCATAGCTGTAGCACTTCCTGAGATAACGTTTGTCCCCATAAAGGCCAAAGATTCTGCTTCTAAGAGGCTATCTACATTTTGACCAGTGGCTTTATTTAAAGCTAGCTTTTCAACTGCATCACTTTCTCCAGTCAAACCTGACTGTTGAACGAAAAAGTCGCGCGATTCGAATAAGATGACATCTGCTGGAATCATATCTCCAGCGCTCAATTTCACGAGGTCTCCCACAACCAACTCATCGATTGGCAACTCTTGTTCAAGACCATCGCGAATAACAGTTGCAGTGTTGACAATCATTTTTGAAAGATTGGTTGTCGCCTTGTCGCTCCGCAACTCTTGGACAAAACGGATGCCTCCTGAAATCAAAACCAAGACAACGATAATAATAGAGGTCGTAGGGTCCTCTTGACCAGGTTTGGCAAGCCAGACGTTTGTAACGAGAGAAATAAAGGCAATCACAAGCAAAATGATTGTGAAAGGATTGATAATGGACTCATAAATCTTTTTAAATATGGAATCCTCTTGACCCTTAGTAATAGTGTTTTCACCATATAGGTCACGGTTTTCTTCGACTTGTTCTTGGTTTAAGCCTTTTAGACTTGTATGGTAAAAAGCTAGACTATCTTTTAATGGAGTTTGAATAGCTGCTGCTAGTCTTTCTTTTGTAGTTTTCATTGGTTTCTCCTATCTGTATAAATGGTGATTTCATACTCAATGAAAATCAAAGAGCAAACTAGGAAACTAGCCACAGGCTGTACTTGAGTACGGCAAGGCGACGTTGACGTGGTTTGAATTTGATTTTCGAAGAGTATCATACACAGAGACCAATCACTTTATAGGGACAGAACGACACAAATCAGCGATTGGCTGTGTATGTGCGGTTCTGGATGATCGTCAATTTGCATCGTTTGTCTCCTTTCTTTGTTTTAAAACAGCAGAAAATCCTGCCATAAAATGGCAGGACTAAAAAACTTATGATCTGTTTTCGTTCAAGCTTTAACTCCATAGGGCAATGTAACGAGCTTAGTCTTGACCTTCGCGACCAGGACTGTTGACCAACGAGTAGTGTCTCCACTGCTTTGCGGTAGTCATCCGTATCCCTATGGTAGCCTCACCTACCGTTTTCGCCTTTCAGTATAAACCTTTAACTAGTAAAAGTCAACGATTTATCTCATTTTTCTTAGATTACGATTAATTCTTTTGGAGCTAGGGTTAATACCTCGCAACCGGTATCTGTAATCAAGATATCATCTTCGATACGAACTCCATATTTACCTTCGATATAAATACCGGGTTCATCAGTCAAGACCATACCCGATTTAATAACTTCTGTAGAAGTTTGGCTAAAGTAAGGTTCTTCGTGGATATCAAGTCCGATACCGTGCCCGATACCGTGAGTAAAGTATTCTCCATAGCCTGCCTCCACAATAATATCACGAGGGATTTTATCAAAGTCACGGAAACCTAAGCCATCCTTAGCTTGGTCAATCAGAGCTTGATTAGCCTTCAAAACGGTGTTGTAAATTTCTGCTTGTTCATCACTAACATGACCTAGGTAGATGGTACGTGTCATATCACTGACATAGTGGTCATAAAGGCACCCAAAATCCATAGTGATTGCTTCGCCTAGTTCTACTGGCTTGTGCATTGGGTGGGCATGGGGTTTAGAAGAGTTGATGCCACTCGCTAGAATGGTATCAAAAGACAAGCCTGCCGCTCCCAGCTCACGCATACGGAAATCAAGGAAATTGGCAATTTCAATCTCTGTCTTACCAGGCTTGATAAATTCAAGGGCATCGTGGAAAGCTTGATCTGAGATTGAACAAGCCTTGCGAATAGTCGCGATCTCTGTCTCATCCTTAATCATACGAAGCGCTTCAACAAACTGTGTCTGTGGAACTAGTTCCAAACCTTCAAAGGCAGTTTGCATGCGATGGTAATAAGAAACTGAAATCTCATCTTCAAACCCGATACGAGAAAGACCCATGTCTTTAGCAATTTTTGCGATAGTAGCCAACTCGTCACGCTCTGCAAAAATCTCAAAACCAGTAACTTCTTGCTTAGCAGCGATAATATAGCGAGCATCTGTCACTAAGACCTGACGGTCACGACTGATAAAGACTGTCCCATTTGAACCCCAAAATCCTGTCAAATAGTAGACATTTTTAAGGTTATTGATAATGATTCCATCTAGTTCTTTTTCTTGCATTTTATCGAGAAATGCTTGCACACGTTTATTCATGATGTAACTTTCCTTTCAAATACTGTCCTGTATAGCTAGCTTCATTGGCCGCTACTTCTTCTGGGGTTCCTGTTGCAATGATGGTACCACCACCGACACCGCCTTCTGGACCTAAGTCGATGATATGGTCTGCTGTTTTGATGACATCTAGATTGTGCTCAATCACGAGAACTGTATTACCATCATCTACAAAGCGAGACAAAACGGTAAGCAGACGAGCGATATCCTCGGTATGAAGACCAGTTGTCGGTTCATCTAGAATGTAGAAGGATTTACCGGTCGAGCGTTTATGGAGCTCACTAGCCAGCTTCATACGCTGCGCTTCTCCACCAGAAAGAGTTGTGGCAGGTTGTCCCAAGGTCACATAACCTAGACCTACATCCTTGATGGTCTGGAGTTTACGTTGAATTTTTGGAATGTGTTTGAAAAATTCCACCGCATCGTTGACAGTCATATCCAAGACTTGCGAGATATTCTTTTCCTTGTAGTGAACTTCTAGGGTCTCACTATTATAACGGGTTCCGTGGCAGACTTCACAAGCTACGTATACGTCTGGCAAGAAGTGCATCTCAATCTTGATAATCCCGTCACCTGAGCAGGCCTCACAGCGACCGCCCTTGACATTAAAACTAAAACGACCCTTCTTATAGCCACGAATCTTGGCTTCATTTGTCTGAGCGAAGAGGTCTCGAATGTCATCAAAGACACCTGTATAGGTTGCAGGATTGGACCTTGGTGTTCTTCCAATAGGACTCTGGTCAATATCAATCAGACGATCGATATGCTCAATTCCTGTAATCGCCTTAAACTTTCCAGGCTTGTCTGAATTGCGATTGAGATTTTGAGCAATGGCTTTTTTGAGAATGCTGTTAATAAGTGTCGACTTCCCTGAGCCAGAGACACCTGTCACCGCAATGAATTTCCCTAGTGGGAAGCGAGCGGTGATATTTTGCAAGTTATTCTCACGCGCACCTGTCACCTCAATAAAGCGACCATTTCCTACACGGCGTTCTGACGGCACTGGAATGACACGTTTTCCTGACAAGTACTGACCTGTGATAGACTTGCTATTGCGAGCTACCTGCTTAGGCGTTCCTGCTGCTACAATCTCTCCACCAAAGACACCTGCACCAGGACCAACGTCAATCAAATAATCTGCCTCACGCATGGTATCTTCATCATGTTCTACTACAATGAGAGTATTCCCTAAATCACGCATCTTTTTCAGACTGGCAATCAGACGGTCATTGTCCCTCTGGTGAAGACCGATGGACGGCTCGTCTAGGATATAAAGCACTCCTGAGAGATTGGAACCAATCTGGGTTGCCAAGCGAATACGCTGACTCTCCCCTCCTGATAGGGTTCCTGCCGAACGAGAAAGTGTCAGATAGTTGAGTCCGACATTATTGAGGAAGGTCAAGCGGTCTTTGATTTCTTTAAGAATAGGACGAGCGATGATAGCTTCATTTTCAGATAGGCTTAGTTGATCAATAACCTCCAAATGGTCTGCGATGGAGAGGTCTGAAATTTCTCCAATATGAGGGGCTTTCTCTCCTCCTACACGAACGGATAAGGCCTGATCGTTGAGGCGATAACCGTGACAAGTGCCACAAGTTAGCTCATTCATATAAAGACGCATCTGTGTGCGGGTGTAGTCACTATTGGTTTCATGGTAGCGTCGCTTAATATTCCCTATAACACCTTCAAAGGGAATGTCAATATCACGAACTCCGCCGAATTCATTTTCATAGTGGAAATGGAATTCCTTACCATCTGAACCATAGAAAATGAGATTCTTATCCTCCTCTGACAAGGCCTCAAAAGGAGTATCCATGTCCACTCCAAAGGCTGTCATAGCTTGTTCCAGCATATTTGGATAATAGTTAGAAGAGATAGGGTTCCAAGGTGCTAATGCTCCCTCACGAAGGGTCTTGCTAGCATCTGGTACGACTAAGTCCGTATCAACCTCTAGCTTGATCCCCAAACCATCACACTCACTACATGAACCAAACGGTGCATTGAAAGAGAAGAGACGAGGTTCTAGTTCCGGAACTGTAAAGCCGCAAACTGGACAAGCATAGTGTTCTGAAAAAAGCAACTCTGAATCATCCATAGTATCGATGACCACATAACCTTCTGCGATACGAAGGGCTGCTTCGATGGAGTCAAAGAGACGACTACGGATACCTTCCTTGATGATAATACGGTCTACCACCACATCGATTGTATGTTGTTTATTCTTTTCAAGTTCAGGAACTTCGGTCACATCGTATACAACCCCATCGACACGGACACGAACATAACCATCCTTTTGAATTTTTTCAATTAGCGTCTTATGTTGCCCTTTTTTCTTACGAATAACAGGAGCCAAAATCTGCAGACGCTGGCGCTCTGGCAACTCCAAAACCTTGTCGACAATCTGCTCTACAGACGAAGCCTTGATAGCCCCATGCCCATTGATACAATAGGGTGTTCCTACACGAGCATAGAGGAGACGTAG
This sequence comes from Streptococcus sp. CL9.43, assembly GCF_049737935.1. Classification (NCBI taxonomy): domain Bacteria; kingdom Bacillati; phylum Bacillota; class Bacilli; order Lactobacillales; family Streptococcaceae; genus Streptococcus; species Streptococcus sp. CL9.43. The sequence continues at coordinate 238,641 of NZ_JBKOTS010000003.1, forward strand.
ATAATCGTTGATTTCCGTCGTTGTCCCAACCGTTGAGCGAGGGTTTTTACTAGTCGTTTTCTGGTCAATAGAAATGGCAGGGCTGAGACCATCGATAGAGTCCACATCTGGTTTTTCCATATTGCCCAAAAACTGACGAGCATAAGCTGACAGACTTTCAACGTAGCGACGTTGCCCTTCTGCATACAGGGTATCAAAGGCAAGACTCGACTTGCCCGAACCCGACAGCCCCGTCACCACAACTAGCTTGTCACGTGGAATTTCCACGTCAATATTTTTTAAATTATGGGCGCGTGCCCCATGGATGACAATCTTATCTTGCATGTTACTTCTTTCTAGTCCATTGTTGCTTTCCATTATACCAAAAAAAGTGAAATTCTATTACCAAAAAAGCCGAATTTGTAGTATAATAGTACGGTGCTAAAAATCACTTAAACACAGAATAGATTAGGAAAGGATAGGAGATATGAAACAAGTCTTTCTCTCAACAACAACTGAATTTAAAGAGATCGATACGCTCCAGCCGGGCACTTGGATCAATCTCGTCAATCCTACCCAGAGCGAATCGATGGAAATTGCTTCTGCTTTTGATATTGATATCGCTGACCTCCGTGCACCACTCGATGCGGAAGAAATGTCTCGTATTACCATTGAAGATGAATACACTCTGATTATCGTAGACGTTCCCATTACCGAGGAGAGAAATAACCGTATCTACTATGTAACTATTCCCTTGGGGATTATCATCACAGAGGAGGCTATCATTACCACTTGTTTGGAGCCTCTCCCACTTCTAGATGTCTTTATCAATCGGAGACTTCGGAATTTCTATACCTTTATGCGTTCTCGCTTTATCTTTCAAATCCTCTACCGCAACGCTGAAATTTATCTGACAGCCCTTCGTTCAATTGAGCGTAAGAGTGAGCAAATCGAAACCCAACTTCACAAATCTACTCGAAATGAAGAATTGATTGAACTCATGGAGTTGGAAAAGACCATCGTCTACTTCAAGGCCTCTCTCAAGACAAACGAGCGCGTGATTAAAAAATTGACCAGCGCAACTAGCAATATTAAGAAATACCTTGAAGACGAAGACTTACTTGAAGATACCTTGATTGAAACGCAACAGGCCATCGAGATGGCGGATATCTATGGAAACGTCCTTCACTCTATGACAGAGACCTTTGCCTCTATCATTTCAAACAACCAGAACAATATCATGAAAACCTTGGCCCTCGTGACCATCGTTATGTCTATCCCGACTATGATTTTCTCAGCTTACGGAATGAACTTTAAGGACAATGAAATCCCTTTAAACGGAGAACCGCACGCTTTCTGGCTCATCGTTTTTATCGCCTTTGCTATGAGTGTTTCTCTCACTCTTTACCTCATCCATAAAAAATGGTTCTAAACAGGAGTTATTATGTCACAGATTGATTTAAAAGAATTAACAAAGAAAAACCAGGAATTTATCCATATTGCAACCCAGCAATTTCTCAAGGACGGGAAAACCGATGCCGAAATCAAGGCTATCCTTGAAGAAGTGATTCCTCATATCCTTGAGGAGCAACCAAAAGGAGTGACAGCTCGTTCTATCTACGGAGCACCAACTCACTGGGCTCATAGTTTCAGCGAAAAAGAGCAATACGAAAAAGAACATCCAAAAGAAAACGACGATCCAAAATTGATGATGTTGGATTCAGCCCTTTTCATCACAGGATTATTTGCAGTAGTTAGCGCCTTGATGAGCTTCTTCTCAAACCAACCTGTGGCCTACGGATTGGTAACACTTATCAGTGTAGGGGCCTTTGGTGGAGTTGCCTTTTACCTTCTCTATCACTTCATTTACCGCTACTACGGACCAGATACTGACCGTAGCCAACGCCCACCATTCTGGAAATCACTTTTGGTTATGTTAGCAACCATGTTTGCCTGGGTCTTCATCCTCTTCTTGAGTAACTTCCTTCCACAAGCCATCAACATCAGCCTCCCACCTCTTGTTTTGTTGGTCATTGGAGGAGCTCTCCTTGCCCTACGTTTCTACCTCAAAAAACGTTTCAACATTAAGAGCGCAAGTGCAGGACCAGCTAGATATTAAGATAAACAATAAAAGTAGTGTGTTTTGTAGACAGACTACTTTTTTTGTAGTTCCAAATCATTTTTCGATTCTCAAAAGAAGTAAACACATTTTCTAATAACATTCTAATGTAAAGTCTTCCCTTGGAATCCCGAGGTTTTATCCTTGAATCCAAGTTGTTTTTCTGTTATACTAATAAAGTAATAAGGAGAAATATATATGACTAAACAGAGAATTAATCAAATTGTTGGTTCAATTGGTGCCTTTATCGGGATTATTGTATTTATAGCCTACATCCCCCAAATTTTTGCCAATTTACAAGGAAATAAAGCTCAACCATTTCAACCTTTATCAGCAGCAGTCTCTTGCTTAATCTGGGTCATTTATGGATGGACAAAAGAGCCTAAGAAAGACTGGATTCTAATCATTCCAAACTCGGCTGGGGTTATCCTTGGCGGACTGACCTTCCTTACTGCTCTATAAGAATGCAACTAATATAAAAAGAAAAAGCAACCACATCGAGCGGTTGCTTTTTTATGTTTATTAAGACAGGGCTAAACTGATAAAGGAGAGGCTGTTCATTATCATATGGACGACCAAGGGATAGTAGATATTTTCTTTTTCTTTCACATAGATGATAGACAAGGCAAGGCCACCACCTAGGTATACGACTGCACCAATCCACTCTGATAAACTTACATTATGCATATGAGTCAGAGCAAAGACAAGTCCTACCAGAAGAATGCTTAGCCAAGTTGACAGTTTTTTCTGCAGGTAATGCAATAAGAGCTGACGGAAAAAGAGCTCTTCCACCAAAGGTCCGATGATGCAGGCGAAAACGGCTATCAGTAATGGTTGCTCTTGAAAGGTGCTTTGAATATTAGACTGATTTAGACCTTGTCCGTCTAGCGCCAAAAACTGCCTCAACATTCCTGATATAAAGTCAAAGGCAACCGTCATCAGAATGAGAAAGAGCCAGCCTTTTAAAACGCCAAAGAAGAATTTTCTTTTAGTCTTTCTAATCTCATTCCATTGTTGAATCAATCTATCCTTGAACAAGAAAGAGCCATATAGAGCTAATACTACATAGAGTAGATATTGTAGATAATTCTCAATGGCAGATGGCATCACAGAAGCCAGCAATTTATCACCATCAAACACAAAAAGAACTGTATAGAGAATACCAAAACCAAGGATTCCCTTATATTTGTTAGACATCATTTAAGACCCTTCCATTCACAATCATTCTCATGGTCATCAACCAGACCTGCAGCCTGTAGAAAAGACAAGACAGCAACTGGCCCAGTGAACTTAAAGCCTCGTTTTTTGAAATCTTTGGATAATTTCTCAGATAGAGCTGTTTTGGCAGGCGCTTGGCTGTAGTCAGGTACATCATTCACAATCGTCTTCCCACCGACCAAAGACCAAAGATAAGCATCAAAAGAACCATAGTCTGCCTGCACTTGTAGAAAGGCCTGAGCGTTGGCACGTGTCGCAAAAATCTTAGCTCGATTTCGGATGATCGCTACATTGTCCATTAAAGCTTCCAATTCGGTGTCAGTCATCTCTGCGACTGCTTGAATTTGATAGCCATAAAAGGCTTCTCGGAAAGCTTGACGTTTATTGAGTACTGTTTCCCAAGATAGCCCTGCCTGATAAGTTTCCATACAGAGTAACTCAAAAAGGGCTTGGTCGTCATGTAAGGGGTGACCCCACTCTTCATCATGGTAGGCTACATATAGAGGGTTGTTCATTTTAACCCAGCCACAGCGTTTTGGCATATAAATCTCCTATTTCACCAACATCTTAAGAGCAGACTTGATATAGTTCTCTGCTGTATCTGTCGTACCTTCAAAGAATTTCTTAATTTTCTTGAGCTCTGTTGCCTTGTAGCCCAGTGCCAACATGGCTTCCATAGCTTCTTCCAGTTCTTGGTTGTCACTGCTAGACGTAACTGCAGCCTTAGCAGGGAGATCGTCTCCTGCCACAACAACTTTCCCTTCTAAGTCCAAGACCATCTGTTGGGCTGTTTTCTTACCGATTTTAGGGAATTTGGTCAAGTAGGTGATGTTCTTAGTCTCAATGGCTTGAACGAGGCCTGCATTGTCATCAGCTGCGATGATGGCAAGAGCGGAAACAGGACCAATGCCTGATACAGAAATCAAACTGAGAAAGAGTTTCTTCTCGTCTTCTGAACGAAAACCGTAAAGTAGATGAGCATCTTCACGTACAACTTGATGCACATAGATTTGTGCTTCTTGGTTGACTTGTCCTGAGTAGGCATAAGGGTTAGCTACATGCAGGATGTAGCCGATACCGTTAGCTTCTAGAACGATGTATTTAGCAGTGATTTTGGTAATAATACCCTTTAGATATTCGTACATAATTTTCCCTTCAATTTATACTCAATGAAAATCAAGTCTAAACTAGGAAGCTAACCGTAGGCATAACTTGAGTTAGGCAAGGTAAAGCTGACGAGGTTTAGAGAGATTTTCGAAGAGTATTAGTATTTTCCTAGCTCTCGTAGGCTTGTGTGATTTTCCTGAATGCGACGGAACATTTTTTCCATGTCTGACTTGGTAAAGTGAACCAAAACAGGACGTCCGTGTGGACAGTTATAGGGGTTGTCACATTGAGAGAGCTGATAGAGGAGTTGTCTAGCCGAGTGGTCATCAATACGATGGTTGGCCTTGATGGACCGCTTGCAGGACATCATAATCGCTAGTTCAGCTCGGTATTTCTTGATCGAAACTTCCTTGGTCAAGAGGAGCATGTCGCACATCTCATAGATTCCAGACTCGATTTCCTCCTCTGCCATCCAAATAGGATGTTCACGCAAGATAAATTGATTCTCCCCGTACTCTGCTAGAAAGACGCCAACTTCCTCTAAGAGAGGCATTCTTTCCTTGAGACGAAGGGCATCATCCGCAGGAAACTCAAATATATAGGGCACTAGGAGTTGCTGCTGGCTCTGGTCAACATTGTCAATGCTCTCACGGTACTCCTCATACTTAACCCGTTCCTGAGCCGCATGCTGATCTATGATGTAAAGCCCATCTCGACCTTGGGCAAAGAGGTAGGTCCCGTGCATTTGCCCGAAAAATTCCAACTCTGGGAAGCTTGAAGATTCTTCCCGCTCCAATTTGTCATAAGCCTTATCAAGACTAGCCAGGTCTAGCTCTGGATGGTCTAGTTGGTCATAGCTAGCTGGCTTTCTCTCTGCAAAATGCAGTTTAGCTGGTTTGGTTATCTGGTCTAAAGTTTCCTTAGCAAACAGATTCAAATCCTGTCTTTCTTCCGTCAGATTCACCTGATGGTCTGCCACCTCAGCTTGTGTCGGTCTGGTCGGTTCATTTTTTTCATAATAGAGCGTATTTTCTCTCAGTGGCAAAGTCGTTTGCTCTACTTTTTCACGATTGCGAACAGTAGATTTTGCCAGATTTTCCAAGGCATCTGGAATCAAGGTCTGTTCCTTGAGACTCTTTGCAATAGCTTCTGAAACCAGCGCCATTAGTTCTCTTTCCTTGGAAATCCGCACCTCTTGCTTGGTTGGATGCACATTGACATCTGCTAGATAAGGATCAATATGGATGTGAATAACAGCCAGCGGAAAACGCCCCACCATGAGCTTGCTACCGTATCCATCTAAAATGGCACGATTGAGCAAGAAGTTTTTGATATAACGGCCATTGATAAAAAGGCTGATGTAGTTACGATTAGCCCGTGTCAATTCCGGCAATGAGACAAAGCCTGAAATTTCAAAGTCTAGGTCAGCATTCTCAATCTCAACCATTTTTTTAGCACTGGCTAAACCATAAATTCCAGCAATGGCTTGACGCAGTTGACCCGTACCAGCTGTTCGTGTCATTTCCTTGCCATCACTAATCAGGCTAAAAGAAATCTCAGGATGGGCTAGCCCCAGACGATTGACAATATCAATGATATGAGACAACTCTGCCTGCTGGCTCTTCATATACTTGAGACGGGCTGGTGTGTTGAAAAAGAGATCTTCCACACAAACCTTAGTCCCCACAGGACTGGTCGCTGGAATGATTTCCTCAACTTGACCCCCACGAGCCACTAGCTTGGTCCCGTGACTAGCACCGTCCACCGCTGTCAACAAAGTCAAAACACTGACAGAAGCAATAGAAGGCAGAGCTTCACCACGAAAACCAAGGGTCCGAATCCGAAAAAGATCCGCTTGATTCTTAATCTTACTGGTCGCATGACGGCGGAGGGCCAACTCTACTTCGTCGTGGGCAATCCCGTGACCATTATCTGTGATTTGGATCTTCTTAAGCCCAGCTTCTTCAATCTCTACGATAATCTGGTTAGAGCCAGCATCAATGGCGTTTTCAACTAGTTCCTTGACTACACTAGCAGGGCGTTCGATTACTTCTCCTGCCGCGATTTGATTGGCCAAGACTTCTGGCAATTCAATAATATGAGACATCTTTCAGCCCCTTTCTTAACGATTTTTATCTATTTCTCTGAAAATAAGCTAGTGCTATTATACCATATTTCGCTCGTTTCCAAAAAAGTCCGAGTAGCAACTTTCTTCCCGATTTTACTAGGTTATTTGCCAAGTTTGTGGTAAAATAGGTAGAAATAATATTTTAAAAAGGAGAAAAGACACATGCACATTTTTGATGAGCTAAAAGAGCGTGGTTTGATTTTTCAAACGACTGATGAAGAAGCTTTGCGTAAAGCCCTAGAAGAAGGTCAAGTTTCTTATTATACTGGCTACGATCCAACTGCTGACAGCCTTCACCTAGGTCACCTTGTCGCAATCTTGACAAGTCGTCGTTTGCAGTTAGCAGGTCACAAACCATATGCGCTCGTTGGCGGTGCTACAGGTCTCATTGGAGATCCGTCCTTCAAAGATGCTGAGCGTAGTCTCCAAACAAAAGACACAGTAGATGGCTGGGTCAAGTCTATCCAAGGACAACTTTCTCGCTTTCTTGACTTTGAAAATGGGGAAAATAAAGCTGTCATGGTCAACAACTACGACTGGTTTGGCAGCATCAGCTTCATTGACTTCCTCCGTGATATCGGAAAATACTTCACTGTCAACTACATGATGAGCAAGGAGTCTGTAAAGAAACGGATTGAAACAGGGATTTCTTACACTGAGTTTGCCTACCAAATCATGCAAGGTTATGACTTCTTTGTCCTCAACCAAGATCACAATGTTACCCTTCAAATCGGTGGTTCTGACCAATGGGGAAACATGACAGCTGGCACTGAGTTGCTTCGTCGTAAGGCTGACAAGACTGGTCATGTTATTACTGTCCCACTGATTACAGACGCAACTGGTAAGAAATTTGGTAAATCAGAAGGGAATGCTGTTTGGCTCAACCCTGAAAAGACTTCTCCATACGAAATGTACCAATTCTGGATGAACGTCATGGATGCTGACGCTGTTCGCTTCTTGAAGACTTTTACTTTCTTGTCATTAGACGAGATTGAAGACATCCGTAAACAATTCGAAGCAGCACCACACGAACGCTTGGCTCAAAAAGTCCTCGCTCGTGAAGTTGTGACTCTTGTCCACGGAGAAGAAGCTTACAAAGAAGCCCTTAACATCACTGAACAACTCTTTGCAGGAAATATCAAAAACTTGTCTGTCAAAGAACTCAAACAAGGACTTCGTGGCGTGCCAAACTACCAAGTACAAGCAGACGAAAATCACAACATCGTTGAACTTCTTGTATCTTCTGGCGTGGTTAACTCAAAACGCCAAGCCCGTGAAGACGTACAAAACGGTGCTATCTACGTCAACGGCGACCGTATCCAAGACCTTGAATATGTCTTGAGTGACGCAGATAAGTTAGAGAACGAACTCACTGTTATCCGCCGTGGTAAGAAAAAATACTTCGTCCTTACATATTAAAAAACAGACTGGAGGCATTTGCTATCCAGTCCTTTTTTTGCTAGACTAAAACTATGAATACAAACCTCAAACCCAAACTCCAGCGTTTTGCTTCTGCGACTGCCTTTGCCTGTCCTATCTGCCAAGAAAATCTGACCTTGGTAGAGTCTAGCCTCAAGTGTAGCAACCGCCATTCTTTTGACCTAGCAAAATTCGGCTATGTCAATCTAGCACCGCAAATCAAACAATCGGCCAACTACGACAAGGAAAACTTTCAAAATCGCCAGCAAATTCTAGAAGCTGGCTTTTATCAGGCTATCTTAGAAGGTATCTCCGACTTACTAGCCACTAAACCATCCGCAAAAACTGTCTTGGACATCGGTTGTGGCGAAGGCTTCTACTCTCGTAAACTCCAAGAAAGTCACTCTGATAAAACCTTTTACGCCTTTGACATTTCAAAAGACTCAGTCCAAATCGCTGCTAAAAGTGAACCCAACTGGGCAGTCAATTGGTTTGTTGGCGACCTGGCTCGTCTTCCTATAAAAGACGCTAGCATGGATATCCTGCTTGATATCTTTTCGCCTGCCAACTATGGTGAATTTCGCCGCGTTTTATCCCAAAACGGTATCTTAATTAAGGTCATTCCAACTGAAAATCATCTCAAGGAAATCCGTCAAGTGGTACAGGAGCAACTAACAAAGAAGGACTATTCCAACCAAGATATCAAGGAACATTTCCAGGAACATTTCAGCATCCAATCTAGTCAGATAGCTTCCCTGACCAAGTCCATCACCGCAGAGCAACGCCAATCCCTGCTTAGCATGACTCCTCTACTCTTTCACGTTGACCAAAGCAAGATTGACTGGAGCCAGTTAACTGAGATTACCATCGAAGCAGAGATTCTAGTCGGAAAAGCACTGTAAATTAGTTTAAATATGAAAAAACGCATCTATTAAAGATGCGTTTTTGTTTAATCTTAGTTCAAGTGCCAGATGTCTTCGTTGTACTGAGCGATTGTACGGTCAGATGAGAAGAATCCTGCTTTAGCAATGTTGACGATCACTTTATCCAACCATGCATCACGGTCTTCGTAATCAGCAAGCATTTGCTCTTTAACTTTGATGTAGTCTTCCAAGTCAAGAAGAGTCATGAACCAGTCTTTGTTGATCAATTCGTTGTAAAGACGTTCCAAGCGTTCTTTCTTACCAACTGCAAGAACAGCGTCACTCACGATGAAGTCAACCAATGGTTTGATAGCTTCACGTGCGTAGAATTCACTTGATTTGTATGCTGATTTCGCGTAAAGGTCGATAACAGTTTCTGAATCTTCACCAAAGATGTAGATGTTTTCGTCTCCAACCAACTCAGCGATTTCCACGTTAGCCCCGTCCATAGTACCAAGAGTCAAAGCTCCGTTCAACATGAATTTCATGTTACCAGTACCTGAAGCTTCTTTAGAAGCAAGTGAGATTTGTTCTGAGATGTCACATGCTGGGATCAAGAAGCTTGCTGCAGTAACGTTGTAGTTTTCAACCATAACCACTTGCAAGTGTGGAGCTACTGCTGGGTCGTTTGCAATCACTTCTGACAAGCAAAGGATCAAGTGGATGATGTCTTGAGCGATAGTGTAGGCAGGAGCTGCTTTACCACCAAAGAATACTGTGATTGGACGAGCAGGGATATTACCAGCCTTGATGTCCAAGTATTTGTGGATCACATACAAAGCGTTCATTTGTTGACGTTTGTATTCGTGAAGACGTTTGATTTGGATATCAAAGATAGAGTTTGTATTGATTTCCACACCTTGGTGCTCTTTCAAGTGACGAGCCAATTTACGTTTGTTGTGAGCTTTAATGCTTTCCAATTTTTCTTTGACAGCAGCCTTGTCTTCGTAAGAAAGAAGGTCTTCCAATTTAGAAGCTTCATGGTGCCATTCACGTCCAAGGATCTCATCCAAGTAGTGAGACAAGCTTGGGTTAGCATGCATGAGCCAACGACGGAATGTGATACCGTTTGTTTTGTTGTTGAATTTTTCTGGGTAGATGTCGTAGAAAGCTTTCAACTCTGAGTTCTTCAAGATTTCAGTGTGAAGAGCTGCAACCCCGTTTACGCTGTATCCGTAGTGGATATCCATGTGAGCCATATGAACACGTCCGCTCTCATCGATGATTTGAACAGCTGGGTCTTTGTATTCTGCTTTAACACGACGGTCCAATTCTTTGATGATTGGTACCAAGTGAGGAACCACTTCTTCCAAGAATTCAAGAGGCCATTTTTCAAGGGCTTCAGCAAGGATTGTGTGGTTTGTGTAGGCAGTCATGCCACGAACGATAGAGATTGCTTCATCAAGTTCGATGCCACGTTCAGTCAAAAGACGGATCAATTCAGGAATCACCATTGATGGGTGAGTATCGTTGATTTGTACAACTGCGTAATCAGCAAGGTCATGCAAGTTGCTTCCTTTTTCGATGGCTTCATCGATGATCAATTGAGCACCATTTGAAACCATGAAGTATTGTTGGAAGATACGGAGCAATTCACCTTGTTTGTCGCTATCGTCTGGGTAAAGGAAAAGAGTCAAGTTGCGAGCGATGTCTGTCTTATCAAAGTTAATGCCATCTTCAATGATAGATGAATCAACTGAATCCAAGTCAAACAAACGCAAGCGGTTTTTCGTAGCTGTTTTGTAACCAGGTACATCGATATCGTAAAGAGTAGATGTCAATGTAAAGTGTGCAAATGGTACTTGGTAGCTACGGCTTGAACGAACCAACCAGTTTTGGTCAGTCAACCAAGCGTTAGGAATTGTTTCTTGTTGGTTGTTTTTAAGAACTTGTTGGAAAAGACCAAAGTGGTAGTTCAAACCAACACCGTCACCGTTCAATCCAAGTGTAGCGATTGAGTCGATAAAGCAGGCTGCCAAACGTCCCAAACCACCATTACCAAGCGATGGTTCCAATTCTACTTCTTCGATTTCGATCAACTCTTTACCTGCGTCAGCAAGTTCTTTTTTAACTTCGTCATAAAGACCAAGGTTAATCAAGTTGTTAGACAAGAGTTTACCAATCAAGAACTCAGCTGAGATATAGTAAACTTTTTTCTTACCAGTGTTCACTGGTTTTTGGCTGCTTGCAAGTTTGCTGTAGTTAAGAAGAGCAAGGTAAAGCTCTTCGTTGCTACATTCTGCGATAGATTTATTGTAACGATTTTGTACAAATTCTTTTAATGGTAACATTTTTTGTGTCTCCTGATAATGTCTTATTTCTTTAATTCTACCAAATTTTCATTGATTCGGCGATAAATTGTAGTCAAGTCAAGCAAAGTTTCTTCTACAGCAGGAGTCAATTGATCCTCTGTCATACGCCATGACCAGTTTCCACCAAGAGTAGATGGGAAGTTCATACGAGCTGAACCATCCAACTCTAGCAAATCTTGCATAGTAGCGATAGTCATAAAGCTTACTGATGAGAAGGCTGTACGAAGCATAGCATGTACTACTGTTTCATATTCCTTGCGGTTTGTGTAACGTGCCATGTACTCACGAGTTGGATCGTCGATTTCATTGCGATACCAACCAAGAACAGTGTTGTTATCGTGTGTTCCTGTGTACATAACTGAGTTGGCTGGTGCCAAGTGTGGACTGTCGATACTTTCGTGCTCTGGGTTGAAGGCAAATTGAAGGACTTTCATTCCTGGGAATCCAGTGCGTTCACGTAGTTCGATAACTTCGTCAGTCATGAATCCAAGGTCTTCTGCGATGATGTTCAAGTCACCAAGTTCCTCTTTCACCGCTGCAAAGAGTTTGTAGTCAGGTCCTTTCACCCATTTACCAGGTGCTGCTGTTTCAGAACCAGCAGGAATTTCCCAGTAAGACTCAAATCCACGGAAGTGGTCGATACGAACGATATCGTAGATTTTGAAGCTTTCACGCAAGCGTTCAATCCACCATTTGTAACCATCTTTGTCCATAGCTTCCCAGTCATAGATTGGGTTACCCCAGAGCTGACCAGTAGCAGAGAATTCATCTGGTGGGCATCCTGCGATGCAAGTCGCCTTACCGTTGACATCTGTCTTGAAGAGATGTGGATTTGCCCACATATCGCTTGAATCTTCCGCTACATAGATAGGCATATCTCCGACAATCTCGATGTGATTTTCGTTAGCGTATGCTTTCAATTTCAACCATTGTTGGAAGAAAAGGTATTGGGTTACGCGGTGGTAAACAAGCTTGTCAGCTAATTTCTCACGGTAGCTTTCAAGAGTTGAAGCTTTACGAGCACGAGCATCTGCATCTGGCCATTCTGTCCAAGCAAGATTATCAAAATGCTCCTTGATAGCCATATACTCTGCAAATAGTTCAAGCCATGATTGATTTTCTTGAGCAAATTTTTCGAAGTCTTTGACAGCTCCGACTTCAAGGAAACGTTTGACAGCTTTCTCTAGAAGTGGACGACGTGCATAGTAGATTTTAGCGTAGTCAACTTCAATTGGGTTGCTACCAAAATCAACACCTTCAAGATCTCTTGTTTCCAACAATCCTTGCTCCACCAAAATATCAAGGTCGATAAAATGAGTGTTTCCAGCAAAGGCTGAGAATGATTGGTATGGAGAATCTCCATAGCTAGTTGTTCCCAAAGGAAGGATTTGCCAGTAGCGTTGCTTAGTGCGAACCAAGAAGTCAACGAAATCATAGGCGCTTTGACCAAATGATCCGATTCCGTATGCTCCTGGAAGTGATGAGATGTGCATCAACACACCGCTTTGACGTTTTTTCATATTAGCACCTCAAGTGTTTATATTGTTAATTATTTCAATTTTTGCGCAAACGTTTGCGCTAAGTCAAGTATACCCCATTTCTAAAATAAATGCAAGCGTTTGTAAAAAAAACTTTTTCACTACTTTTTATTTCCGAAATCGGAAATTCCCTATATTTTCATTTTCCCCCTCCCTTTGTTTCGTCTTCTATTTATGCAATCGTTTCCCTTCGATTATTTTTGAATTGAAATTTACACGATTTCCTATTTCTCTTCTATTATACAAACAATTTTAGGAATTAGCCAGTCACAAGCTTTTTAAAATTTTTTCAAAAAAATGCTTGCAACCGTTTTCTGTTTGTGCTATACTATGGTCATAAGGGAAAACGTTTGCGTTTCCTCGAAATTAAAATTTGTTATTCTTTAGGAGGAATACACTATGTCAACTAAATTCATGAAGAGCGCTGCTGTACTTGGTACTGCTACTCTTGCTAGCTTGCTTTTGGTAGCTTGCGGAAGCAAAACTGCTGATAAAGCAGCTGATTCATCTGCATCAGGAAGCCAAGAAATTACTTTCTACGTTGAAGACCAATATAAAGCTTACGCTGAGAAAGTTGCTGCTGCTTATGAAAAAGAATCAGGAACAAAAGTTAACATCAAATCTGGTGACCAACTTGGTGGACTTGACAAACTTTCACTTGACAACCAATCAGGTCAAGCCGCTGACGTTATGATGGCTCCATACGACCGTGTAGGTAGCCTTGGTACTGACGGACAACTTTCAGAAGTAACTTTGAGCGACGGTGCTAAAACTGATGACACTACTAAATCTCTTGTAACTGTTGGTGGTAAAGTTTACGGTGCTCCAGCTGTTATCGAGTCACTTGTTCTGTACTACAACAAAGACTTGATCAAAGAAGCTCCAAAAACATTTGCTGACTTAGAAAACCTTGCTAAAGATAGCAAATACGCTTTCGCTGGTGAAGAAGGTAAAACTACTGCTTTCCTAGCTGACTGGACTAACTTCTACTACGCATACGGACTTCTTGCTGGTAACGGAGCTTACGTATTCGGACAAAACGGTAAAGATCCTAAAGATATCGGTCTTGCTAACGATGGTGCTATCGCAGGTATCGAATACGCTAAAACTTGGTACGAAAAATGGCCTAAAGGTATGCAAGATACTGAAGGTGCTGGAAACTTGATCCAAACTCAATTCCAAGAAGGTAAAACAGCTGCTATCATCGATGGTCCTTGGAAAGCTCAAGCATTCAAAGATGCTAAAGTAAACTACGGTGTTGCAACTATCCCAACTCTTCCAAACGGTAAAAACTACGCAGCCTTTGGTGGTGGTAAAGCTTGGATCATCCCATCAAGCACTAAGAACCTTGAAGGCGCTCAAAAATTTGTAGACTTCCTTGTTTCAACTGAACAACAAAAAGCATTCTACGATGCTACTAACGAAATCCCAGCTAACACTGAAGCTCGTGCTTATGCTGAAGGTAAAAAAGATGAGTTGACTACAGCTGTTATCGAGCAGTTCAAGAACGCTCAACCAATGCCAAACATCTCTCAAATGTCAACAGTTTGGGACCCAGCTAAAACAATGCTCTTTGACGCTGTAAGCGGTAAGAAAGATGCTAAAACTGCTGCTAATGATGCTGTAACATTGATCAAAGAAACAATCCAACAAAAATTTGGTAACTAATTGATTGATTCAAGGGAGATAGTTTAAACATCTCCCTTGATTTTTAGATATATTGACAATGTTTTCAGCAATTTTGCTGATTAGCATCGAGCTCAATGCTCGTATCTTATGAAAGGAGCACTCATGGAACAACAACCAAAAAAAGCAGCCTTGCTTTCATTGATTCCTGGGTTGGGACAAATCTACAACAAACAAAAAGCTAAAGGTTTTATCTTCCTTGCTGTAACAGTGGCTTTTGTCCTCTATTTTATAGTACTTGCAGCACCTGAATTGAGCAACTTAATCACGCTTGGTGAAAAACCTGGCCGTGACAACTCTCTCTTCATGTTGATTCGTGGTGCATTCCACTCTATTTTTGTAATTGTTTATCTAGCCTTTTATATTCTCAATATTAAAGACGCTCACACTATTGCAAAACGTATCAATAATGGCATCCCTGTCCCATTGACACTTAAGGATATGATTAAAGGTATCTATGAAAATGGATTCCCTTACTTGCTTATCATTCCATCTTACGTTGCCATGACATTTGCCATCATCTTCCCGGTTATTGTAACCTTGATGATTGCCTTTACTAACTACGATTTCCAACACTTACCACCAAATAAATTATTGGATTGGGTTGGATTGACTAACTTTACAAATATCTGGAGCTTGAGTACCTTCCGTTCAGCCTTCGGTTCTGTTCTTTCTTGGACTATTATCTGGGCTTTATCTGCATCTACTTTGCAAATCGTACTCGGTATCTTTACAGCTATTATTGCTAACCAACCATTCATCAAGGGTAAACGTATCTTTGGTGTTATCTTCCTTCTACCTTGGGCGGTTCCAGCCTTCATCACTATCTTGACATTCTCAAACATGTTCAACGATA
This sequence comes from Streptococcus sp. CL9.43, assembly GCF_049737935.1. NCBI lineage: Bacteria > Bacillati > Bacillota > Bacilli > Lactobacillales > Streptococcaceae > Streptococcus > Streptococcus sp. CL9.43. Next base: position 253,926 of record NZ_JBKOTS010000003.1, read on the forward strand.
GTGTTGGTGCTATCAATACTCAAGTTTTGCCACTTTTTGCTAAGGTACTTCCTTTCTTAGATGGCGTTCTTATCCCTTGGAAGACAAATCCAACTTGGACTAAAATTGCCTTGATTATGATGCAAGGATGGCTTGGTTTCCCTTATATCTACGTCTTGACTCTCGGTATCCTACAGTCTATTCCAAATGACTTGTATGAAGCAGCTTATATCGACGGTGCAAACGCTTGGCAAAAATTCCGCAACATCACTTTCCCAATGATTTTGGCCGTTGCGGCACCTACTTTGATCAGCCAATACACCTTCAACTTCAACAACTTCTCTATCATGTACCTCTTCAATGGCGGTGGTCCTGGTAGTGTCGGTGGTGGAGCTGGTTCAACCGATATCTTGATCTCATGGATCTACCGTTTGACAACTGGTACAGCTCCTCAATACTCTATGGCAGCTGCCGTTACCTTGATTATTTCAATCATTGTCATCTCTATTTCTATGATTGCATTCAAGAAACTACACGCATTTGATATGGAGGACGTCTAAGATGAATAACTCAATCAAAATCAAACGTAGACTGACTCAAACCCTTACTTATCTTTACTTAATTGGACTTTCAATCGTTATTATCTATCCTCTTTTAATCACGATTATGTCAGCCTTTAAGGCCGGTAACGTTGTGGCCTTCAAGCTCGACAGCAATGTCAATTTCAGTCTTGATAACTTCAAAGGGCTCTTTACTGAGACCTTGTACGGCACATGGTACCTCAACACTTTGATCATCGCTTTGATCACTATGGTTGTTCAGACAAGTATTATCGTACTTGCTGGTTATGCCTATAGCCGTTACAACTTCTTGGCTCGTAAACAAAGTTTGGTCTTCTTCTTGATTATCCAAATGGTGCCAACAATGGCCGCTTTGACTGCCTTCTTCGTTATGGCCCTCATGTTGAACGCCCTTAACCAAAGCTGGTTCCTCATCTTCCTCTACGTTGGTGGAGGTATCCCGATGAATGCTTGGTTGATGAAAGGTTACTTTGACACCGTGCCAATGTCTCTTGATGAGTCTGCAAAACTTGATGGTGCAGGACATTTCCGCCGCTTCTGGCAAATCGTTCTCCCTCTTGTTCGCCCAATGGTTGCTGTACAAGCACTCTGGGCCTTCATGGGACCTTTCGGAGACTATATCCTCTCTAGTTTCTTGCTTCGTGAAAAAGAATACTATACAGTTGCCGTTGGTCTACAAACCTTCGTCAGCAATGCGAAGAACTTGAAGATCGCCTACTTCTCAGCAGGTGCTATCCTCATCGCTCTTCCAATCTGTACACTTTTCTTCTTCTTGCAAAAGAACTTCGTTTCAGGACTTACAAGCGGTGGCGACAAGGGGTAATATACCCCCGCCACCCCTTTTCATTTTTGAACTTGTACATCGATTGTCTGGTGAGAAACAAGAGCTTGCTGAGATTACCTTGTTAGTTAGTGGACGAATCATAACAAACATTCACCTTTACCAAGGATTCTACTATCCCCGCTTGAAATAAAAAACATTTCTCTATATAATACTCGTATAGAAAAATGCCTATAGAAAGAGATTTATGTTACCATATCCATTTTCTTATTTTAATAGTATTTGGGGATTTCGTAAGCCCCTCTCCCAACGTTTTGGTCTAAACTGGTTTCAACTGATTTTTACCAGTATTTTCTTGATTAGCTTATCCATGGTGCCTATTGCTATCCAGAACAGTTCTCAGGAAACCTATCCTTTAGAGACGTTCATCGATGATGTCTATGCTCCATTGACGGACGAAGTCGTTCAGGATCTAGCTACCAATGCTCAGATTGTAGATGGCAAACTAAGCTATACGGGTTCGACTCCTCATCAAGATTCTGTACAAATCGGGGCTACTGCTCCTTCAAGTTTCCCTGAGGAATTACTTCTTAGCTTTGAACCTGAGCAACTCGTCATCAGTAAGCAAGGAAAAGAACTAACCAGCATTCGCTATCATGCTATCACAACTGATAGTTTCCAAAGCAAGGAAAGCTTGACTCAGGCTATTTCAAAAGACTGGTATCAACAGAACCGCGTCTATATCAGCCTCTTCCTAGTCTTAGGTGCTAGTTTTCTCTTTGGACTTAATTTTTTCATTGTAGCTTTAGGTGCTAGCCTTCTGCTCTACTTCACGAAAAAATCTCGTCTCTTCTCATTTAAGACCTATAAAGAGTGCTATCATTTTATTTTGAACTGTTTAGGATTACCAACTTTACTGACCATGATTCTAGGTCTTTTGGGGCAGAATATGGCAACTTTGATCACTGTTCAAAACATTTTATTTGTTCTATATCTGGTCACTATCTTTTATAAGACTCATTATCGTGATCCAGACTACAAAAAGTAGGAGATTATTATGCCTGTTACGATTAAAGACGTGGCCAAAGCTGCAGGAGTTTCTCCTTCAACCGTAACCCGTGTTATTCAAAACAAATCAACGATTAGTGACGAAACAAAAAAAAGAGTTCGAAAAGCAATGAAAGAACTCAATTATCATCCTAATCTAAATGCTCGAAGTCTTGTTAGCAGTTATACGCAAGTTATTGGCTTAGTCCTTCCAGATGATTCAGATGTTTTCTACCAAAACCCTTTCTTCCCTTCTGTTCTTAGAGGGATTGCCCAGGTTGCCTCGGAAAATCACTATGCCATCCAGATTGCGACTGGTAAGGATGAAAAAGAGCGTTTAAACGCCATTTCACAAATGGTCTACGGAAAACGTGTGGATGGGCTTATCTTCTTGTATGCTCAAGAAAATGATCCCTTGGTACAACTGGTTGTCGAGGAGCAATTCCCCTTCCTCATTCTTGGAAAATCACTTTCCCCTTTCATACCGCTTGTTGATAATGATAATATCCAAGCCGGATTTGATGCGACCGAATATTTCATCAAAAAAGGATGCAGTCGCATTGCTTTCATTGGTGGTACCAAGAAACTCTTCGTTACCCAGGACCGTCTGACAGGTTACGAGCAAGCCCTCCAAGAACACAAACTATCTCTTGATAGTCATCGTACCTTTTTCGCTGATGAATTTCTTGAAGAAAAGGGATATAAATTTAGCAAACAACTTTTTGAATACGATCCAAAAACCGATGCTGTTATCACAACAGATAGCCTCTTAGCTGAAGGTGTTTGTAACTACCTCAACGAACATCAGCTGAATGTCCCTATTCTCAGCTTTGACTCTGTAAATCCAAGATTAAATCTGGCTGCCTATGTTGATATCAATAGTCTTGCTCTTGGCCGAACTTCATTTGAAACCATTCTTCAAATCATTAATGATGTCAAAGAGAATCGTCAAATCTGCTATCGTCAGGTGATTGCACACGAAATCGTTGAAAAATAAAAACCAACTCTCTATTTTGAGTTGGTTTTTTTGTATCCTATTTACCTGAACGACTAGTTTTCAACTTCGACAAATCGCCCTAAAATATGAACATTTTCTGAGACAGATACAAAGGCTGTCGGATCAACTTGTTTCATGATGAGTTTAAAATCATTAAACTCTGCACGAGTGATAACCGTTATCAAAACTGCCTTACGCTCGTGATTATAGGTTCCTTCCGCATCGTGAATCATGGTCGCACCACGGTGCAATTTATGATGGATTTTCTCAATCACTGCGTCAGGATTGCTAGTGACGATCATGGCCTGCATGCGTTTTTGTTTGGTGAAAACTGCATCTGTTACACGGCTGGAGACAAAGATCGTAATCATGGAATAAAGGGCATATTTCCAACCAAAGGTCAAGCCAGCAATCAGCATGATTGTCCCGTTCACTAGGAAGGAGATACTTCCGACGTTACGCCCCGTCTTCTTGCGAATAGTCAGACTGACAATATCTGTTCCACCACTGGAGATGTTATGGCGTAAAGCAAAGCCGATTCCCAGTCCCATGACGACTCCCCCAAAAAGGGCATTGATGATTGGATCCTCTGTCAAGACCACCACTGGCACAAACTGGATAAAGAGCGAGCTCATGGATACCGTAATAAAGGTAAAAATCGTAAACTTATGTCCAATTTGGTACCAGGCTAAAATCATCAGCGGGATATTGATAGCGTAAAATGCTACTGAAATTGGGAAATAAAAGCCAAACAAGTGATTACTAAGCGCAGAAATGATCTGAGCCAAACCTGTTGCTCCACTTGAATAAACATGTCCTGGTTGGAAGAAAAAATTGACGGCTACTGCTGATAGAAAACCATATACTAGAGAAGCTGAAATTTTTTCATCGTATTTTTCTCGGGAGATACTTTGCAAAACACGTAAAATCTTCACCCGATAAGCAAAGCGGCGCAGATAATGGTACCACTTTTTAGTTAGTTTCGTTTGTTTCATCTTGTTCTACTTGTAGATTGAGTTCCTCTAATTGTTTAAGAGCTACTGTTGATGGTGCTTGCGTCATTGGGTCAGTTGCCTTATTATTCTTAGGGAAGGCAATGACTTCGCGGATATTTTCTTCTCCAGCGAGCAACATTACAAAACGGTCAAGCCCGATAGCCAAGCCACCGTGTGGTGGGAATCCATAGTCCATGGCTTCCAATAGGAAACCAAACTGGTCATTTGCTTCTTCTGCTGAGAATCCAAGGGCCTTGAACATACGCTCTTGGAGTTCCTTTTGGTTGATACGAAGGCTACCACCGCCAAGCTCATAACCGTTCAAGACGATGTCGTAGGCAATAGCACGAACCTTAGCCAAATCACCTTCAAGCTCATGTGCAGTATCTGCTTGAGGAAGAGTAAATGGATGGTGGGCACTCATATAGCGACCTTCTTCTTCAGACCATTCAAACATTGGCCAGTCAACTACCCAGAGGAAGTTAAATTTGTCGTTATCAATCAAGCCAAGCTCTTTGGCAATACGTCCACGAAGGGCTCCAAGTGTTGCATTTGCTACTTCAAGCGTATCAGCCACAAAGAGAACCAAGTCTTTATCTTCAAGACCAAGCGCACTTGTTAAATCGCCTTGAATGCTAGTCAAGAATTTAGCAACAGGTCCGTTTAATTCACCGTCAACAACCTTAACCCAAGCAAGACCCTTAGCACCATACTGCTTGGCTACTTCTGTCATCTTGTCGATGTCTTTACGTGAGTAGTTGTCTGCTGCACCTTTGACGACAATGGCTTTAACAGCAGGTGCTTCTGAGAAGACTTTAAAGTCCACACCTTTGACCACTTCTGTCAAGTCCTGAAGCAACATCTCAAAACGAGTATCAGGCTTGTCAGAACCATAAAGAGCCATGGCATCATCGTACTTCATACGAGGGAACGGAAGCGTTACTTCAATCCCTTTTGTTTCCTTCATCACGCGCGCAATCAAGCCTTCTGTGATATCTTGGATTTCTTGCTCAGTCAGGAATGAAGTTTCCAAGTCGACCTGGGTAAATTCAGGCTGACGGTCTCCACGCAAGTCTTCATCGCGGAAACATTTGACGATTTGGTAGTAACGGTCAAATCCCGCATTCATCAACAACTGTTTTGTAATCTGCGGACTTTGAGGAAGAGCGTAAAAATGCCCTTTATTAACACGAGATGGAACCAAATAGTCACGCGCCCCTTCTGGTGTTGACTTAGAAAGGAATGGCGTTTCCACATCGATAAATTCCAACTCATCCAAGTAGTTGCGGATCGAATGTGTCACCTTGGCACGAAGTTTAAGATTTTCCAACATTTCTGGACGACGAAGGTCAAGGTAACGGTAACGTAGACGCGTATCATCGTTAGCCTCAATGCCATCCTTAATTTCAAATGGTGTTGTCTTAGCTGTATTGAGTACAGCAAGAGCTGTTACATTCAGTTCAACCGCTCCAGTCGCCAACTTATCATTTGCTTGCTCACGTGCAGCAACTTGACCAGTCACCTCGATGACATATTCACTACGAAGGCTCTCAGCTGTTGCCATCACCTCTGCTGATACTTTTTCAGGGTTGATAACCAACTGCATAATCCCTTCACGGTCACGAAGGTCGATAAAGATCAAGCCACCCAGGTCACGACGACGGGCAACCCAACCCTTCAAGGTAATTTCTTGTCCGATGTGTTCCTCACGAACACGACCAGCATACATACTGCGTTTCATTTCTTCTCTCCTCTTGTATTCTGTTACTATTTTACCATAAAAGCGCAGGCTCTTCATGAAAATCATCAGAAAAGTTGAGAGTTTCCTGCGATAAATGAAAAAATCCAGCAAAGTCTTTCGCTGGATTTGGTATTTCTTTATTTTTTTCGCTTTTCAGCAATCTCCGCTGCCTTTTTAGGGAGAACAATCTCCGTTGCATAGGCTGTCGCAAATCGCATAATACCTGCAATTGGTGCAAAGATAACTGCTAGATGATTATAAAAGAAATCCCCTTTAAAAGCATAGGCAAGCGCTCCAATAATAAGGAAGAGAACAACTGCCTGAATCACTGCTAATAATATCACTCGTTTCATGACTTCCTCCTGAGTCTATTATAGCATGATAATCATTAAAAATCCGATTAAATTATTCAAGGCATGTAGAGCTATACTATAGGCCAGACCACCCTTGCTGATGTAAGCCAGTCCCAAGCTAAAGCCGAGTGAAGCATAGACCAGGAACTGTTGAGGAGTCCCAGGGAAATGAACAAGTGCAAAAATGATGGTGCTTACAAGAAGAAAGAGAACTGTCTGCTTGACGTTATCTTGTTGAGGAAAGACATAGCGAGCTAACATTCCTCTAAAGGTCAATTCTTCTGTAAGAGGCGCAAAGACCACTATCATAAAGAAAGAGAAAAGAGGTTGATTATGAGTCATTTGTTCTAACATCTGTTGATTGACTGATGGATCATTTGGTAAGAAATTTTGTGCTGCTATGACAAGAACCAATACCAAGGCAGGCAACCAGATGTATTTGTTAAGGGCTGTTTTTTCAATCGTAACGGTTCCTGTCTTATACCACTTGTAGGTAACAAAGGTGAAAATTCCTGCCAATAAGACATATACCGGAACAAAAACGTAGTCAGGTGCTCCCAACTTCATCGCTGCCACACCTACACCCTGAATAAAACTATAAATCATAATAAAGGATAAGAAAGTAAGGCTATACCAACCAATATTTTTAAGTGTTTTCATAAGATTCTCCTATTTAAAATAACGTTTTGTTTTACGCAACTGTGCCACATTCGTGTACAAATGGATGACAACTGCTACGAGCAGAGCAACCAACTGTACTTGACCTAATACTACAGATAGCACGACTAAGACAACATAGATCCCAGGAATGAGGAGTTGATTAACCTTGAACAAGATCAAGTAAGCTTCTTCCATTTCAGCCTGTTTTTCTCCCTCATCATAAGTGTCAAGGTAGTCCAAAACTTCCTTTGGAGTCGCCATAATAGACAGTTTATAGTTACGAACCTTGCTGGTGATTTTTAGGCAGTAAACACCCGACCAGATACCCACAACTATCAAAAGTAATAATGTTGCTGATGGTCCTAAACCTCCCAAATCTAAAAGTAGGCAGGATAGCATACTAATTTGGCAAACATTCCAAGCTACCGTACCATAATCCAAGAAACGATACATAGCAAGATAGTCTTGTTCGTTTTCTTCGTCCTCTTTGGTAGCTCTGATAAGCCTGATGACTTTTTCTAATGAAATAAAAAGTTAGAATCGTCGTAATCAGTCCTAGACCAAGAAAGAATAATTTCAAGGCAATGACTACTTGCCCTTGACTGATACCTAAAGGATTAACACCAAGGAAACCCGCAACTATTCCTAATAAAACTCCGGCAATAAAAAGTTTCAGTGCAAAAATAATATGTTTCTTTTCCATCTTTCAACCTCTTTCTAAAACAAGCCAGACAACCATTGACCAAAGGCTTTCCCTGATTCAAAAATAGCTGTCAAACCTTCTGCTCCTAGTGATACCAAAATCAAACAAACAGCAAGTAAGAGAATAGCTTGATTTCTAGCTTTTTTTGCTCCATCTCCCAAGGGTTCATTCCCAAGCCAACCTGCTAGATAGGCATAGAGAGTTACTGTTATAATCCCGACCTCAGTCGAAGAGAGGAATAACAAGACTGTCACCAAACGAACGATATTGGCTTGAATGTTAAAATAATTTCCTAGACCTGCACAAACACCTGCAAGTGCTTTGTTCTCTGTATCGACTTGAAAACCTGCTAAAAACTCTTTCATAACTTTTCTCCTTTTAGGATCTCTTTAAACTTTATCTTTCTCTCTACCCATCTAAAGACTAATAGTAAAACTATGTTAATCCAGAAGAGGTATTTACTTTCAACAATTGTAAACCAACCAAATAGGCTTCCAATCATAGCCATAAGATTTACGATAAACACGACTATAGATAGATAATAAATCACTTTATACTTGTTCATCACTCATCCTCCTCTAAGCGGAAGACTGACTCGACTGGCTCATGGAATATCTGAGCAATCTTCAGGGCAATGACGATGGATGGCGTGTACTCATCTCGCTCAAGCAAGCTGATGGTTTGCCTGGACACGCCAGCTAGCTTGGCCAGGTCGGTTTGATTGAGACCATCGCGAGCCCGAAGCTCTTTTAGACGATTTTTTAGCATGTCTTTTTTCTCCTTTGTTCTTATCTTGATTTCATTGTAACACATCTTTTTATTTTTGACAAGCATATTTGTCAAAAAGTTTAAGATTTTTGTCATTTTGTAAAAGAAAACGGTCAGGAATGGTATCCTGACCGTATTTTTATAGTTGATAAAAGATTGCTTACTCAGCTGATGGAGTGTCTTGACTTTCTTTCAGCTACTTTTTATCATCCTTCTTGTAATCTCTTCTGACGATATAAAGCGTTGTTAGACTGATGAGAGTCAATACAGCTCCTGTAACCCTTCCTTTTTGGGAGAAGACAAATTCTACTTTGTGTTGTCCGGAAGTAATCGGGAATGAAATAAAGCTGTTCCATGCTTTTGTCACAGGGACATCCTTGCCATCTACTTTCACCTTCCAACCCTCACTATAAGGGATAGAGGTCATCATGTATTTACTATCGTCAGTAATATTCACTGAACCGACGATATGAGTATTCGAGAACTTCTCAACTTGTAGACCTTGTTCCTTCCGCTTTTCTAAAGCACTTTGAATTTGACTGATTTCTGCTCGGTAAACTCCTGCGTTTGAAAGGTCAACCTTGTCTGTTTTAAAGCGGAACTCAAGTACAGACTCTTGATTCTCCGCATTGTCTGCGATTTGCCATAGTTGACGTTGCGTATTTCTCTTGGAATGAGTGAACCACTTGCCGTTCAGAAGGACGGAGTAATCTTTCTCAGAATTTAGACTTGCTGGTACGAAGAAGTAATTGGTCAAGTTTGTTCGCGGAGTAATTCGGTAGCGAACGACTGCATCCTTAGAAGAATCCACCCGCTTGTAGACTGCAGTTCCTTTTTCTTTGTCGACATTTTCCTCAGTAAGATTTTCTGTTTCAACATCTCCGTAGGCTAGGGGTTTGAAGTAGTCGAGGTAGTTTTCCTCGCCTTTTTTCACACCTTCCATAGAGTTAAGGATGATATTTTGATTTTGGATAGCGTTGTTTCTACCAAAGTTGATGTTTCTTACCAAATCATTTGTTCCATAGGCTAATGGGAAAGAATTTGGATTTTCGTACACGATATAGCGTTCATCTTCATAAACCTTCTGCGTGAAATAACGGTTCATATCAAAACGACTGGCAAAACGTGTGAAATACATTCTCTCAGGATGAGCTTCTTTCTCAGTAGGATCCAGGTCTTTGACATCCATATAGTAGCGAACACCGTATAAGGCATCTGTCAGAGGAGTTCCATTTTCGTATTCAATTGCTTCATCGCCCGCTTGATCACCCATATAGGCAAAGTGATTCATAGTAGATCTCTCCAAATTTGAACTAAAAGTACTCAAACCTGGATAACCTATCAGAGATGGAGTTGTTCGAGAATAGGCAAAGGTCGTTGCAATTCTATAGAAAGGTTCATCTGCGTTTTCTTGGATTTTATCCGTCACACGTTTAACCGAGAGCGTTCCGTCCACAAATGTATCAACATTTGCATAACTAAAGGTCACTTGTGATAGATAGGCATTGTAGCCTAGCTCAAATACTGTCAGAGTTGATAACAAGACAACAGCTAAGCGAATCATTCGTGGACGTAACAGGGACAGTACAGCTAAGTAAATGAGTAGAGTTAAGACTACACGAGAAAAGAGATAACCTGTTTGTAATAATAACAGCAATACCACCACAGATCCAGCCGCAATCACCAATACCCTCTCCTTTTCTTTCTGGGACTTGGCAGAGCGTTCCCAGTATAGATAAAATCCTGTAGCTGTAGCTGATACAACCAGTATCACAATAGCAATAAAACGGCTATTGATAAACAGAGTTAGAGCCTCAGGTTGTTTTTGGGGTAGATAGGTAAAGTCTTTAGTATAGAGGTAGATTGCCGATAAGACTAGGGCTACAACTGATAGCAATTTCCCTCGGCGAGAGATTTTAAATTTCTCTTTTAATGCTTGATAGGCTAGAAGCAGCATGAAGAAAGAGAATAACCATGAGAAGCGGAAGAAGAATCCGGCAGGGTTTTGTCCCATATGCCAAATCTTACTCACAAATTCATTTACAAAGGAAGTAAAGAAAATGAGAGTAACCACTCCCGCAGCCCATCTTCTTTCTTTGACTATCCTTCTTGATAAAAAGTACAAGATAAAGCCGATAAACCCGAGAGTTCCAATATAGATATTTGGCAGGTTTGGTCCAGCTGCCCAACCTGATTGCGCATCAAAGCCCCCGACAGTTAGTTTGGATAAAATGTCTAAGGGATTAATCTGAAAGGCCATGGAAAATGTCATGGCTCCTCCTGCTTGTCCCTTACTTTCAATCAAGTTGAAAAATACGGGAACTAATAATATTGAAGCAGCCGCAACCCCTAGGATAGAGTAGAGAAATACATCCCATAAGGGTTGAACGTAGTGTTTGAGTTTTACTTTCCATGTCCCCTCGATAGAAAGACGAGGTGAAAGATAATAGCAGGTATATAAGACAACAAATAGCGATATCATATAGCCCATGTAGAATTGAAGGAATACCGTAAGACCAAGTACAAAGGCATATGGATAAGCCGCTTTGCCATCTAACAACTGCTCTAGATATAGGACGACAAGAGGAAGCATGAACATGGCATCATAAAAGATAACATTCATCTGGTAGGATACCAACATACCAGACAGGGCATAAGCTGTCGCAAACAAGGGAACCATCCATCGTTTTGACTCTGCACCCTTATAACGTTTAATTAAGAGATGAGCAAAAGAAAGTCCAAAAGCTCCATATCTGAGCCAGATTGTTAGAAAAACAGATAACCCTATATATTTTAAAGGCAGCAGAACATAAATAAAATTGAAAGGGCTCATCAAATAATAGCCCAACTCACCAACCATATCTCCACCTATAGATTTAGTAAAGGAATATGTCAGACTACTTAAATCACCAGATAGAATGGCATTCTTTAACAATCCATAAAAACTAATGTACTGCTGATCAAAGACAACGGTCATTAAACTTTTATTGCCAAAAGGATAGCTCCCCATGAAAAACCATACCACCAGCATGATGGTCATCGGTAGCAAGGCACTACTGACATAAAGGACACCCTTCGGATATTTTTCCTTTAATTTCTGCCAATGTGTCAGCCAATTTTCCATTATTGATTTCTCCTCTATGTTTTTAACCAACTTCTGTTTGCTGTTTGCTACCGGCTAAGTTAGCTAGTATTGTAATGTTGGCTTTGTGACTTTGTGATAAGTGGGGTTTCCCCTTGAAAAGGGAAGGATAGGTATCTACTACTCCATCATTTTAACATTTAAAAAAGGAGAGAGCAATGCTCTCTCCTCTCTAAAGAAATTTATCTAATATTATTTAGTAAATTTACGTTTCATTACTACAGTACCTGACAAGATTACCACACCTGCCAATACAAGTACTAGGCTTGTAGATTCACCAGTAAATGGAAGAGTTGGTCCTTCTTCTGTTGTAGTCGTTGTATCTGCATGTTTTGGAGCCTCAGTCGTTTTTGGAGCTTCTGTTGTTGTTGGAGCCTCAGTTGTTGTTGTAACTTCTGAAGGAGCTTCTGTTGTTGTTGTGCCGCCGTTACCACCACCGTTTCCATCATTTGGAACATATGGGTATGGTGGCGTAGTTGGGGCTACTGTTGTTGTAGTTGTAGTTGGGGCTACTGTTGTTGACTCTGTTGTCGTTGTTGTTGTAGTTGGGGCTACAGTCGTTGACTCTGTTGTCGGTGTTGTTGTAGTAGCTTCTGTTGTTGTAGCTTCTGTTGTTGTAGTAGCTTCTGTTGTCGTAGTAGCTTCTGTTGTTGTAGTAGCTTCTGTTGTCGTAGTAGCTTCCGTTGTTGTAGTAGCTTCTGTTGTCGTAGTAGCTTCTGTTGTTGTAGTAGCTTCTGTTGTCGTAGTAGCTTCTGTTGTTGTAGTAGCTTCCGTTGTTGTAGTAGCTTCTGTTGTTGTAGTAGCTTCTGTTGTTGTAGTAGCTTCCGTTGTTGTTGTCGGAGCTTCCGTTGTTGTTGTCGGAGCTTCCGTTGTTGTTGTTGGAGCCTCAGTTGTTGTTGTTGGGGCCTCAGTTGTTGTTGTAGTTGTTGTTGTAGTGGTTGTAGTTGTTGTTGTAGTAGTCTTATCACCGCTACCTTCACCTGAACCAGTCTCTAAACGAGTTTGTTTAGTGATAGTACGTTCATCAGGGAAGTTAGTTGCTTTCCACTTCAATGTGTTAGCTACTTTAGTTTTTGCTGGAAGGTCTTCTGTAAGTTCTGTTGAATACTCAATCCAAATTGGCCATCCCCAAACTTCTTTTAATTCAAATTTGAATCCTGTGATTTGACCTGCTGCATTTCTTGTAAATTGAGCTGTCTTAGTGAAGTTATCATCTGGAGTCAACTTGAAGAGTTCATTTTCATTTTGGATTCTGTTTGGTTGTTTTGGATAACGAACTGCACGCAATGTACCTTCTACAAGAACTTGACCATGATCGCTGAAGTCATCTTCGATAACCATATTATCCATTTTATCTTGAACAGCGTTCAAAAGGATACGCCATTTGATACGTTTAGGGTTTTCTTTGTCTTGGTAACCATATTTGTACTCATAGTCACCTGGAGTACCTACGTATTGCTCATAGGTTACATTGTAAGTTTCTTCACCAAACTTAAATGTGTACTTACCAGATTCTTTCAAATTTGTTGCGTTCGGACGAACTGAGTATTTCAAAGCCATGACTTTGTCTTTGTAGTTTTTAGAGAAGTAGTCCGTGAAAGTAATGGTTACTTTACCAGTTTTTGGATCCGTTACGGCATCACCAACCTTTTCACCGCTACTGTGAAGGATTGGGAATTCAAGTTTAGTAACAAGTTCCAATTCTTTTGGAAGGTCCAAAGTCAAAGTATCCCCAGCATTGATCTTTTGTGAGTCTGGGAAAGTAAGGCTATTTGTTGCCTCCAAGACACGACCAGTCGTAATCTTTTTGTCCGCAGTTATAGGTTTACCATCAACCTTAACTTCTGTGTGCATAGTATATTGAGTTACTTCAGTAGCGAAAACTGTCGTCAGTGTCGCCAATGAAAGAACTAAGATACTTAACATCGCTAAAATACGCGTAGTGCTAAGTTGTGAATTCTTCATCACAATAAACTCCTTTTAATTAATCAAATGTATCATAGCATTTTTTGAATTCGTTTACAAGCTATTTTTTATAATATTCCACTTTTCCTTCCAAAAATGTTCAGTTTCCTAACTTTTTATATAAAAATAGTCTTCAATGGTCGGATTTTTTATCACTGAGACCAATAAATGTTAAGAACATCATCAGAATTCCAATAAGACTTAACCACCAGTTTGACTGTTCTCCAGTCTCTGGTAGGAGCTGGTCTTGGACAACTGGCGCTTCAGCTGTTTGAGGTTCTTGAGCTGAAACTGCTAATGGCTTCATTTCCTCCTCCTGTTTAAGAGTTGGAATTGCTGGGATAACCTTATCGGCTGGTACCATTGGTTTCGATTCGGGTTTCAATTCTGGCTTCTCAACCAGTGGTTGAAACTCAGGGATGTGAGCCTGTGGTTTTTCAACCAGTGTTCCGATTTCAATAATCTCTGTTTGTGGTTCTTCTAAGACTTCTGAGCCAAGCAATTCTTTCTTAATCACAACTCCATTCTGCAAAGTCAAACGATACATATATTGACGTTTTCCTGGTTTACCTTTTTGTAGAAGAATTTGTGTACCTTTAGCAAACTTAGGATTTTCAACTATTTGTTTCTCAAAGTCAATTTCTTCTACTTGGATGAGTTCCTCTTGTGTAATAGTAGGAATTCGTTTTGTCCCTATCAAAATAACACGATTTACTGCTTTTCGGATAACTTTCGTATCAACCAATGTTGCAGAACGTTCTTCATCATTGAAGTAGTATTTTTCAAAAGTCTTATGGATGAGTCCATCTTGACCTTCTTGGAAGACTCTAGTTTCACCTTCTGGTAAGCTATCATCATTGCGATATTCTGTTTGATGAGTAATGACCTCATCCTCAGTTACTAGGACTGTACGCTCAACTCCAGTACCCACCACAAGAACTTGGTTGACAGGTTGAGTCGTGATCACAGTTCTTAGATACTCACGTTGAGTTTCTTTACCATTGACATAGGTTACTTGATAGTAGTCTGTTTGAGTTCCTTCTTGGCCCTCTACTTCGACCAGACGGTAGCTAACAGGCTTAGTCTTGTCCTCACGAACGATGATATTGTAAGGAATTGAACTTGTTGTGCTGATTTCCCTAGTTTCAGTAATTTGAGAACCGATATGGATGATCTGTTCTAGAGCTGGACGTAACTCCTTGACGCTAATCAAATCGGTCTTGACCAGAACACCATCTCTGTAGATTAGTTGATAGACTTTTTCAACTAGACCTGCACGACCTTCTTGAACAAGTTTATGTTCACCCTTCGGCAAACTTTCATCTATAACAGTCACAGTTCTAAAATCAGTTTCCTCGGTTCTAGTTTCTTGCTTGACTGTAATATTTGGAACATGTTTTGTTCCGACTAAAATGATGGTTGGAACTGCTTCTCTGACAACTTTAGTTTCGATTAGTCTTGAAGAACGTTCTTCATCATTGAAGTATTGCTTCTCGATTGTCTTATGGATTAGACCATCTTGACCTTCTTGGATAATCTTCGTTTCACCTTCTGGAAGAGTGTCATCATTACGGAATACCGTTGATCTTGTGATTCTCTCTTCTTGAATTTCGAAGATTGTGCGTTCGATACCAGAACCTTCAACTAGGACTTTATTGACAGGTTGAGCTGTAATGACTGTTCTGAGGTGTTCACGCTTAGTTTCCTTGCCATTGACGTAAGTTACTTGATAGTAGTCTGTTTGAATTCCCTCTTGGCCCTCTACTTCAACAAAGCTGTATCCAACTGGCTTGGTCTTATCCTTACGGATAATAACATTGTATGGAATTGGACTTGTTGCGTTGATTTCCTCAGTTTCAGTGACTTGAGTACCGATATGGATAATCTCATCTTGGACTTTCTGAACTTCCTTGCTACTGATCAAGTCTGTCTTGATTAAGACTCCATCTTTGTAAGTTAGTTGGTAAACTTTTTCTATGATTCCATTTTGCCCTACTTGAACTACCTTGGTCTCTCCTTTTGGTAGGTCAGGATCTTCGATTTTTTGAGTCTTATAGGCAATCTTCTCAGTTTGTGTATCCTGTTCTACCTTGATCGTCGGTACATGTTTTGTACCTACTAAGATGATAGTTGGAGTTGCTTCTTTAATCAGTTTGCTGTCTACCAATTTCGTAGAACGCAATTCATCATTGAAGTATTGTTTTTCGATTGTCTTGCGAAGGAGACCTTCCTCACCAACCTGAACAACTTTTGTTTCACCTTCTGGAAGAGTATCATCATTACGATACTCAGTTGTGCTGGCGACTTTATCTTCTTGAATCTCTAAGAGAGTTCGTTCCACGCCTGCACCTTCGACGATGACCCTATTGATAGCTTCTTTAACAACTGTTGTCTTAAGATGTTCGCGTTTTGTTTCTGCTCCGTTGATATAGGTAACTTTATAGAGATCTGATTGTTCTCCGTCTTGACCTTCAACTTCCACGACCTTATAACCAATTGGTTTCGTAATATCTTTGCGAACTATTACAGTGTATGGAATTGGACTTGACTCACTTGATTCTCTAACCTCTTTAACACGAGTTCCTACTTGGATGATTTTATCCTCAGGCTCTATAGTGATGTTAGATTCAACAAATGTTCGAGAAGTTTCTTCACCGTTCACCTTAGTTACAGAGTAGCGACTTGTCTTTTGCCCCTTCTTACCAGGCTGAATAATCTTAGTTGTTCCTGAAGGAAGTTGGTCTGTAAATTCCTCAACAGTATTGTAGTCAATTACTTCTGTTTCTTCTACAAGTTCCGTTGTCTCAACAATAGGTGTTGAATTACCGACACGGACGACACGATTGACAGCATCTGTAACCTTGTGTTCCGAAACGATAGTACGACTAATCTCATTACCATTCTTATAGCTTACCAAGAATGTTCGGATAATTTGTCCAGGACTACCTTCTTCCTCGACAACACTTTCACCTGCCGGAAGTGTATTGTCAGCGATATAGATTGTCTTAAACGAAACATCAATCTGCTCATCCACTGTACGTTCTGTCATTTTAGAAGTTCCGATTACAGTGATTTCATCAATCGCTTTTGGATCTTCCACTTTCGAAAGTTCCTTGCGAGCAACTTCAATATCGTCCTCATAGGTGACTTCATAGGTTATTGTTATTGCCCCTGGGGAACCCACTTGAGTAACCTTGTTGTAACCCTCAGGTTGGGTTTCGTCTTTTTCAATGACCTTGTTGAAGTCTTTTTCTTCGGCAACAACTACGGATCTGACTGAGACAACCACACCCAGACCTTTAACAATAATCTTGTCTTTCTTCTCTTTGAGGGTGTTTTCATTGACCAAGGCACGGTCAACAAGTTCATCATTGAGGTAAGTCAGTTTGTATTGCTTTTCAATTCGACCTTTCTCACCGTCTTGACGGACTTCTTCGTAACCTTTTGGTTTCGTGTAGTCATATTCGATGACAGTTTCAAAGTCTACATCTTTGATTTCAGTAGTGTATTCTACTTTTTCTACTGCACTACCAACTGTGATAAT
Source organism: Streptococcus sp. CL9.43 (assembly GCF_049737935.1). Classification (NCBI taxonomy): domain Bacteria; kingdom Bacillati; phylum Bacillota; class Bacilli; order Lactobacillales; family Streptococcaceae; genus Streptococcus; species Streptococcus sp. CL9.43. The sequence goes on from NZ_JBKOTS010000003.1 coordinate 271,182, forward strand.
ACGTTTAACTGGTTGATCAATCACTTTTTCAGACGTCAAAGTCTTACCAGCTTCCTTACCATTCAGTTTTCTGATTTGGTAAGTCTTTTCAACAGAACCGTTCTTACCAGCTTGATTTTCAAATTGGTAAGTCTTTGGTTTTGTTGGATCCGTTCTAACCTCTGTATCGTATTCGACCGTTTCTTTCTCAGAGACAGTTTCAAAGGTTTCTGTCGCTGTACCAATCAAGATAATCTCTTTTGTAGGTTCAAGAATTGTTTCTTCAGAAATGATCTGACGTCCTACTACTGTATCACCAACTTTGGTAATCTTGTATACATTAACTTTCTTACCAGCGATACCTTTTTGAACAGTCTCCTTAAATCCGATAGGAAGCTCGTCTGTCTCACGAGTTTCGATGATGTACTCTGTTATTGTCGTTGTACGAAGTGTTTCAACCGTTTTATCACCAACGATATCCACTGGAGCTAATGGTTTGCCGTCTAGAGTGTTACGTCCTAGGAAGACATTCTTACTCTTAGCATTCAAGTTCACCCATTCCCCATTGTATAGTCTAAAGAAACCATTTTTGTTTGGTGTGTCTGCGATGAATTTGTTGTCTGTTGCTGTTACTTTAACACTATCGTTGAGACGGTTGATACCAAAGAAAGCTTGCATCAAGTCTTTGATAACTGCTCCGTCTGTTTTACGAGTGACATCGTAACGTTGCCATGGCTCATTGTCTTTATACTTGAAGGTATTGCTATTGACATCAATAGAAGCTGCGTTTGTACTTTCAATAGCGACCGCATTCTTCCATCTTGATTTAATTTTCGATACAGTCAACTCATTGTTGTCAATATTGATACTTCCTCTAGTCTTAGTAAATGGTACTTTTGTAACCTTGTTGACACGTTTTCCAGTAGTACGGTCAATAACACTTGCTACATAAGTTGTATCATCATTGATGTAAATCGGTAACTGCTTGATGTCATCTACTTCAATCTTGTTTCTTGAAATAGTGATGTCACCTGAACCGCCACCTTCAACACCTCTAGATGCTTGAGCAGTATTGTTGTTGACAGAGATGATATAGTCTGTCGAATCACCAGTGATGGTGTTTCCTTCAATGTTTAGGCTATAATCATTTGAACTTTCGTTGTTTCTAAAGAGAATACCAAATGTTCCTAGTTGTCCATTTTCAAATGATTTTGTTAAACCTTCAATGGTGTTATTTGAAATGACATAACGACCTTTATCAAGAGGTTTGGTCCATTTATGGTTTTTCTCATTTGTCAGGATAGAGATGGCTGTGTAACCACGGTAACGAGCTGGATCATCATCATCGTTTTCCAACTTAGAGTTTGGATCTTGTGTTACCTTGTTGTTACGAATAATGACATCTGTCATTGGATTGGCACGGTTATAGACCTCAATACCATTCAAACGGTCTCCAAGCGAGACGTTGTTTTCGATGAGGATCTTATTCCCGTCGTGAATATCCAAGCCTTTACGGTAGTTGTAGTTTGTATAGTTTCCAGTATAGGTAATGCCATCATTATAAGACCCTGCCATTGAGGCAGCACCATATCCAGTACCACCGTCCAACACATGACCGTTGTATGACAGGATATTATTGTCTACCACAAAATTACGTTGGTAACCGAACATAACACCAGCAACACGGTTGTTATGAAGGAAAGAGTTGGTTACCTTGTTACCGTCCATGATAGGAACATCTGGATCTCCAATAGACTTGACTTCATTTGAAACCTTCTCAGAGATACTGCTGTAACGGATTGGTCTACCGCTAGCATCATACTCTTGAGCTGTCGCCTTGCTTGAACTAAAGAAGACACCGGCTCTGTTGAATTTCATAGCACGAACATCATTGATCGTAACATTTGAAGAATCGTTTACGTAGATACCGTTTGAACGCCCAAAGTAAGATTTTCCTTTACGGTAAAACTCATTATCCTTAGTGTAGTCTGATGAATCATAGGCGTGCTCAACAGTTAAGCGGCCTACAGTAAAGTTATTCTGATTTTGAATGAGGACCGCAGACTCGTAACGGTTATCCGTCAAGTTTGTTTCAGGATCGTGCTCTCCATCTTGCTTTTTGTTAAACACAATTTTTGTATTGTTACGACTTGGACCACTACCAATCAAACCTTTTACATTGGCATAGTTCTCATCGATAACCAAGGTTTTCTTCAAGAGGACATTCCCTGAAACCATTACGGCAGCTCCTCCCTCGACCTCATTGGCTGCTTTCAGAGCTTTTTGAAGAGAATCACTTGCTTCAACCTTACCTGTTGTATCTAATCCGAAATCCGTAGCTTTTACATACTTACCGTATGTTGCATCTTCATATACTTTTGTATTGCTAGCAGCAGCTCTTCTGCGACGAACTTTAGGGATTGTAGATGCCTCTTGAGTTTTCTCTTTAGAAGCATCGGATAATTTCTTATCCCCCTCAGCAACTGATGTTTCTGCTTTGCTTTTCTTCTCAGCTTCTGGTTGCTCTTTTCCCCCTTTATCTGACTTTTCTTTATCTGCTTGTTCTACATGTGGTTTCTCTTGGACAGGTTGTTCTGTTGCTGGTTTCTCTCCAGCAACTTCCTTCTCAGCAGGAGCCTTGTCTGCTTCCTTTTCTGCCACTTCCGTTGTAGTAGTAGAGTCTTCTGGCGTTAAAACTGCAGACTTACCCTCATTAGTTATCGCCTCTTTCTTGTCTGTAGCAGTAGTTGCACTCTTTTCATTTAAGTTCTTATTTAATGAAGTGTCTTTTTCATCCTGATTTTGAACAACTGTATTATTTAAAAAATCAATTGTATCAGCTTTGACATGCACTTGACTTAATTGGAAGGTAGTTAAAATCCCAATTGTCAATAGTGAATATTTTGTTGATTTTTTAATATTCATTTCCTTTTTCTCCAAATTCTCATTTAGCCATCATCTCTTTATAAGATTTGAATTATGCATAAATATTTTTATCATACCTAAATTAGGGCGCAATATATTCATTCTATTCTATACAATAATACAGTGACCACGAGGGAAAGTCAATAAATTTTAACCAAAATTTTGATTTATCCAACTAACACCTTTTATTTGCTATTTTTTCTAATATTTGTGTCTTTTTGGTACTTTTTATTCAAAAAAGCTAGGAGTTTTTCCCTAGCTTTTTTGGTTCTTTTATACTAATTTTTCAAATACTTCCGAGAAGTTTTTGCTAATAGTTTCAAGCGAAACTTCTACTTCCTCTCGAGTTTGGTTGTTCTTAACCTTGACTTGTCCACTTTCGACTTCGCTCTCTCCCAGAGTGATAAGAGCCTTAGCTCCAAAAACATCTGCTGACTTGAACTGAGCTTTAAGTTTACGATTGAGGTAATCACGCTCCGCTTTGAAGCCTTGTTGGCGAAGAGTTTGTACCAACTCCAAAGCTTTCAGGTTAGCCCCTTCACCAAGAACAGCGATATAGACGTCGAGAGCGTTTTCGATAGGTAGGGCCACTCCTTGTTTTTCAAGGACTAAAAGAAGACGCTCTACACCAAGTCCAAAGCCAAAGCCAGCAGTCTCAGGACCGCCAAAGTAGGCAACCAAGCCATCGTAACGACCACCTGCACAGACTGTTAAGTCATTGCCCTCAATCTCTGTGATGAACTCGAAAATGGTGTGGTTGTAGTAGTCCAGACCACGCACCATATTGGTATCGATGATATAGTCTACTCCTAGATTCTCCAACATCTGACGAATAGCATCAAAGTGGGCTTGGCTTTCTTCATCCAGGTAATCCAAGATAGATGGTGCATTCTCCACTGCCTCCTTGTCTTCTTTTTCCTTCGAGTCCAAGACACGAAGAGGGTTTTCCTCCAAACGACGTTGGCTATCCTTAGACAAGGTCTCCTTGAGCGGTGTCAAATAGTCAATCAAGGCCTGACGGTAAGCCGCACGGCTTTCAGGATTTCCAAGGGTGTTGAGGTGCAGTTTGACACCTTGAATACCAATTGCTTTCAAGAAGTGAGCTGCCATAGCGATCGTTTCTACATCGGTAGCTGGATTGCTAGAGCCAAAGCACTCCACACCAATCTGGTGGAATTGGCGTAAACGACCTGCTTGTGGGCGCTCATAGCGGAACATTGGCCCCATGTAGTAGAACTTGCTTGGCTTTTGCACTTCTGGTGCGAAGAGTTTGTTTTCCACATAAGAGCGGACGACTGGAGCAGTTCCTTCTGGACGGAGGGTAATATGGCGATCTCCCTTGTCGTAAAAATCGTACATTTCCTTGGTTACGATATCAGTTGTATCTCCAACGGAACGACTAATGACTTCGTAGTGCTCGAAAATAGGGGTACGTACTTCTGCGTAGTTGTAGCGTTTGAAGATTTCACGCGCAAAGCCTTCAACGTACTGCCACTTGGCAGACTCAGCAGGTAAAATATCCTGCGTTCCTTTTGGTTTTTGTAATTTCATAGAGAATCCTCTTTCTAACTTAATAGTCCTATTTTACCATAAATGAAAGGATTGGGACAGTCGGAGGAGTAAAGAAATAGCTTTGATCATACACGGTTGTTATCATTTCCACCCAAATACCTGATTTTAACTAGCATTTACAATCTGAGCCATGCATGATACAATGAATACCATCAGATATACGAAGGAGAACTTATGAAAAAGAATATTTTTACAACCCTTGTTGCTGCCCTTGTCTACTTTCTCTGTATCGGAGTGGGGGTTCTACTAGGGAACCTTGTCGACCACACTGGAAATATGTTTTACGCCCCTGCCTTTTCTGCTCTTGTGGGCGGTAGCGTCTATATGATCCTTTTAGCAAAAGTGCCTCGTTTTGGAGCGATTACTTCGATAGGACTTGTGATTTCTCTATTTTTCCTCGGGAGTAAGCATGGTGCCGGAGCCTTTCTGCCAGGTATTATCTGCGGTCTTGCAGCAGATGGCATCGCTCACCTAGGACATTACAAGGATAAGGTTAAAAACCTTCTTTCCTTTCTAGTTTTTGCTTTTAGCACTACTGGTCCCATTCTACTCATGTGGTTGACCCCTCAAGCCTATATCGCAACTCTAGTCGCTCGTGGAAAATCTCAGGACTATATCGATCGCATTATGGTTGCACCGAATCCTGCTAATATCCTCCTCTTTATCACAAGTGTTCTCATCGGTGCTTTACTTGGTGCCCTGATTGGACAAGCATTGAGCAAAAAATTAGCACATAAAACATCATAAAAAAGAGCCATCTGGCTCTTTTTTATTTATGACTTAATTTCTTGGTCAAGAAATCTCCCAAAAATTGGATAGTAAAGATAATCAAAATAATGATGAGGGTTGCAAGAATAGTCACATCGTGATTGTAACGGTTAAAACCATAAGCGATAGCTACGTTACCGATACCTCCAGCCCCAACTGCTCCCGCCATAGCTGTTTCACCGACTAGTGAAATCAAGGTTACAGTCGTCACGCGAATCAAGTCTGGAAGTCCTTCTGATAGGTAAACTCCTACGATATCCCAGAATGTCGCTCCACTTGCTTGAGCCGCCTCAATGACACCACCATCAAGCTCTGATAACACTACTTGAACCTGACGAGCAAAGAAGGCAAAAACTGCAAAAGAAAGAGGTACAATAGCCGCATTTTGCCCGATACTTGTCCCTACGATCAAATGAGAGAAGGGTGACAAGACAGCCAAGAGAATGATAAAAGGAACCGCACGGAAGATTGAGGTAATCTTATCCAAAACCCAAAAGACGAATTTATCTTCTAAGACGCCACCTGGTCCAGTTAAGACGAGGAAAAGTCCTGCAACTAGTCCTAGGAATCCTCCAATGATAAAGGAAAGAACTGTCATATAAAGTGTTAAGTAAATAGCTGTCCCCCAGCCCGCTTGGCCTAACCAACCCATCTTGTAGACGTTTGGTAAATATGTTTGGATCAAGTCTGCCATCTTACTGTCCTCCCTTCAATACTTTTAGTTGTACACCAGCCTGATGGATGGCCTCTTGAGCGCTTGCCAAGGCTTCTTTTTCTCCAGACAAAACAACCACAAGCTCACCCACAGGAGTGCCGTCAAGAATTTCAATGTTTCCATAGAGAATATTGGCTGTTACTTGATAGTGCTTGTACAATTCATTCAGAAGTGGTTCATCTGTAGAAGCGCCTGCATACTTGAGTTGTACCAAAATGCTATTTTCAGATAAGTGCTCCACGATTTCTTGCTTTTCAATCTTGACCATAGCTTCATCGATACCAGTAGCCGTTGAGATAAAGTCCTGGGTCAATGGTTGCTTAGGATCTGAGAAGATTTCAAGAACGCTGCCCTCTTCAATCAAGCGGCCATCCTGCATAACTGCCACACGATTAGCAATGTCTTTGACAATCTGCATCTCATGCGTAATCAAGACAATAGTCAAGCCTAGTTTACGGTTCAATTCTTGCAAGAGTGACAAGATTTGTTTAGTCGTCTTAGGGTCAAGAGCTGAAGTCGACTCATCCGAAATCAAGATTTTTGGATCATTGGCCAAGGCACGCGCAATGGCTACACGCTGTTTTTGCCCACCAGAGAGTTGCGAAGGATAGTTTTCAGCACGGTCTGCTAAACCAACCAAGTCTAATAATTCAGCCACTTTAGCCTTCTTATCTTTCTCACTGAGTCCAGAGTGTTTGAGGGCAAAAGCTACGTTTTCCTCTGCTGTCTTCTGACTCATAAGGTTAAAGTGTTGGAAAATCATCCCAATATCCTGACGTTTGCGACGTAATTGCCCGGCAGTTAAGGTTTCTTTACCATCAAAAATCACATCATCATCAACAGTAATTCTACCTGCAGATGGTTTTTGTAAAAGGTTAATAACACGAACCAAGGTTGATTTCCCTGCTCCAGAATATCCTACAATCCCGTAGATATCCCCTTCTTGGATGTGAATGGTCACATCCTTGACCGCTGTGATGGTTCTTTTCTTTTGGTGGAAAGTCACATCAATCTGGTCTAATTTGATAATGTCTCTACTCATAACTTCTAATCAGCTCCTCTACTAATTCAATATGGGTGTAATAATCGGCGATTCGCACATTTTCATCTCCACCGTGGTCTCGGCTATTGGCATTTCCTAGACCAAAGGCAACCATAGGTACTTCTAAGGCATCAAATACCGTATGCATAGGACCTGTACCAGCCGTTGTTGGCAAGACAGATACACCCTGTGGATAGAATTTCTTGGCTAGCTCAATAACATTGAGAATAGATGGTGCACTCATGTCACTTCGATAGCTCATCTCACCCAAGGTATAGTACAATTCTACCTTATCAAAGCCATTTTTGTCTAGTTGTTTTCGGATTTTCTCCAAAACATCATGTGGGTCTAAGCCTGGAACCAAACGGACTTCTAGCTTGGCACTAGCCTCTGCTGGCAAGATTGTTTTGACTCCTTGACCTTGATAACCAGACTGAATTCCTTCGATATTGAGCGCTGGCTCAAAAAAGAAACGTTTTAGAAAGGCGGTACGTTCCTCTTGTAAAAGTGGTAATTCCAAGCCATAAATCTGGCTGATTTCCTCTGGATTGCGTTGGGCATAAGTTTCAACCAAGGCTAACTCTCGTTCGTTTGGTTCCTGCACATCATCGTACAAACCTTCTACCAAGATACGGCCGTCGGCAGCGCGAAGACTTGTCAAAGCTTGAATGAGATACCATGGAGCTGATTCGATGACTCCACCATAGCTAGAATGGATATCGACGTCTGCACTCTTAACCTTGGCATCAAAGGTCACAATCCCCTTATTTCCGCCTGAGATTTCTAACTGTTCTAAGGCATTCTTTGTTCCTTGTTCCCAGACTAATAAATCTGCACCTCGGAGTTTGTCCGCATGTTTTTCTAAATATTTATCCAAATCCATAGAGGCCGACTCTTCAGCTCCTTCCATGATGAAGCTGATATTGACTGGAAGATCATCGTGATGTTGCATGTATTTTCTCAGAGCGCTCAAGCGAGCAGTGATATGCCCCTTGTCATCATCAACCCCGCGCCCATACATAATGCCATCACGCACAGAGAGTGTAAAAGGATCCTCGGTCCAAACTTGATCACCATCTGCTGGTACTGTGTCATAGTGGTTGTAGAAAATGATAGTCTTGGCATTTGGTCGTGAACTTTTGAAATGTGCCATGACAAAAGGCGCTGTATAGCTCCCGTCAATCTCAACTTCTGCACCAACACGTTTAAAAATCTCACCTAGATAACGAGCCACCTCTTTCAGGCCGACTTGTTGGGCAAAGACTGATTTTTTAGAAATCAAGGTACGCAAAACTTCAAAATAATGTTGCGCTACATGATCCTTTTCGAACTTTTCAATTTGTTCTTCTTGGCTAGGGAAAACCATTTTCTCTCTACCTTTCTACTAGGACTTGTACCTTTAGAATCAATACAAGTGGATTTCATTTGCTTGAGGCTCTATATAAAAGCAAGAGGTGGAAAAAATCTCTCCCACCTCCCTGTGTTTATTACCATACTGGTTGATCCAAGCCATCTGAAGTTTCTTCAATGACTTTTTTCACTTCGTCAGTGTGGTAAGCTGCGATAATTTTCTTGATTGCATCAGCTTTAGGTGATGATTCCCAATCTTTTTTCGCAACGATGATGTTATACCATTGTTTTGAGTTTTCGTCAGCTTGCTCTTTAAAGAGTGCTTTCTTGTAGTCCAATTTTGCTTCTGTAACAAAAGTGTTGTTTACAACAGCTGCATCAACTGATGTCAATGAACGAGCTGTTTGGCTAGCATCCAATTCAGTAATTTTCAAGTTCTTTGGATTTTCTTTGATGTTTACGATTGTAGCAAGTTCAGTTCCTGAAACATCCAATTTAATCAAACCAGCTGATTGAAGAAGGTAAAGGGCACGGCTTTCGTTAGTAGCATCGTTTGGAATTGCGATTTCACCCTTATCTGGGATTTCTTCCACTTTAGTGTACTTGTTTTCTTCTCCGTTTTTACCTGAGTAAAGGCGGATTGGTGAGATATAAGTATCTGCAATCGCTACAAGATCTTTACCGTTTTCTTTGTTCCAGTTGTTCAAGAAGTTGTAGTGTTGGAAAGCATTCAAGTCTACTTCACCATAAGCAGTTGCTTTATTTGGTTGTGAGTAGTCTGTAAACTCTGTGAATTCCAATTTAATTCCGTCTTTTTCAACCAATTCTTGGACTTTATCCCAACGTGCTTCTTCTGAACCACTACGGTTAACAGTCGCAATTTTAACTGTAGTTGTATTGTCCGCTTTCTTGTCTGAATTTCCGCAAGCTGCAAGTGTAAGGCCTGCTACTGTAGCAATCGCTGCTACGCTTAACCATTTTTTGATTTTCATGATTCATTCTCCTTTAAAAATAATACCGTAATAGTATCTCATACTTTATTTGATTTCGCAAATTGTTATTAGATAGGCAGACGTATAGTTTGAAACTATATGCCTAAAAGTTGCAAATCATCCATCTCTGAGAGATGGATGATTTACAAACTTATTTAATGTCAGCTTCTGCTGGGAGGTAAGAACCACCGAAGAACTGTTGAGATAGTTTTTCAAGAGTTCCGTCTTTATATAGTTCTTGGATGCGTTTGTCTACAAATGATTTCAACTCATCTTGACCTTTGGCAAGAAGTGGGTATACGTAAGGTTGTTGGTCGCTTGGGAGTTCGATGACTTTCAAATTATCCAAACCTTGGTTTTTGATAACTGTCTCTACACCGATCTTGTCAAAAATCTTATAGTCAAATTGTCCATCGCTCAAACGAGACATGATTTGTTGGAAATCTGCCTTAGTATAATTAAGGATAGTTGGATTGTCCGCATGTTCTGTGTTGTATGCTTCCAATTGTTTAGCTGAGGTTGTTCCTTGAACGACTTCAGTAGATTTTCCACCGATATCATCAAGAGACTTGATGCTAGTGTCGTCCTTCTTCACAACAAGAACGTTAGGGTTTTTAGCAGTTGGCGCTGCGTAGAGGTATTTCTCTGCACGTTCTTTGGTATAACTAAGGTTGTTAACGGCCATTTGGTAACGATCACTATCAAGTCCTGGGAAAATCCCTGACCACTCTGTCTTTTCAAACTTGACAGTATACTTGTCTGAGTCTTTAAAGATAGCACGAACAAGCTCAATCTCGTAACCTGTCAATTCACCATTTTCTTCATAGATAAATGGTTTTGGTGATCCATTAGTTGCTACAACGATTTCTTTCTTACCAGATGTTGCTTCACCAGATGCAGCATCTTTCTTCTCACCACCTGAGCAAGCTGCTAATACACCTGCGGCAACAAGCCCTAGGGCAGCAAGTGATGAATATTTAACGATTTTTTTCATGATATTTCCTCCAAAATAAGATACAGTCTTATCTTAACAGAAAAAAAGTAATTGCGCCATTATATGATTTCTATATTTGCCATAGGTTTTCTTTATGGCTGATTAAAAAACCAAGCGTAGGACTGCTATCAAGACCACTCCAAAGATAACCGACCCCACCAGATTGCGGTAGCGAAAGGCGACAAGGGCTGTCGGAAAGATTGCTAGAAAGTCTAACCACTTTATTTGTGGGAAACTTCCAACTTTTCCTGTCACTACACTTGAAAGAATCAAGGCGAAGATAATAGATACAGGTAAAAATTTCAAAAAACGCTCAACGATAGCAGGCAAGCCCTTATACTTGACCAAGACAAAGGGAATCACTCGTGGAATCCAAGTCACTAGGCCAGAAAAAATAACGGCTAACAAAAGATACTTACTGACCATCTAAGACCACCCCCATTGTACATCCAAGCAGTGTCGCAAGTAGGACCGCTAGCGATTGAGATACCACTGTCAAGAGTATAAAGAAGGAAAGGGCGACAACTCCTAAAATGATAAAGAGGTTGCGCAAGGGAATTCTTCTTTGCATAATCTGAAACTGAGATGTAAAAATTCCAATAAACATTCCGACTAGGGCAAAGTCAAGACCGAAAATCTCAGGATTTGGCAAAAGGCCACCTAAGGCAGTTCCGACAACTGTCCCCACAAACCAAGCTAGATAGCTGTTAAGGTTGTTTCCGTGCATCCACATAGGATTGACCTTGTCCCTATGAATCAGCTCTCCCATCAAGACCCCGTATGTCTCATCCGTCAAGAGGCTAGACATTCCGATATTATGCCAGAGACTAGTATGACGGAAATAGGTCGACGCATGCAAACTCAATAAAAAGAGACGCAGATTAATCAAAAAGACCGTCATAGCAATGGCTGCCACAGGCGCTTGAACTGCTATCAAGGCTATCATAGCGAACTGGGCACTTCCAGCATAGACAAAGAGACTCATCAAGCCCATCTCAACAGGTGTTACGTAGGGCGAACCGATAATCCCACAAGCAAGGCCGATACTGACATAGCCTAAAGCGGTCGGCATCGCAGCCTGTACTCCCTCCCAAAATCCTTTTTCTTTCATAAACCTCCTCATTCTTACAAATACATCATTCTATTGTCACAAAGCGTTCAAAACAAGAACCCTAGGGCGACTAGCATCGAGATTGATCGATTCGAATATGATATTGATTATTCTCAGGATTGTCATCATCCTCATATTCTGTGGGATAGACATCAATCCAGAGCTCTCTCTTTTGCCCTTTCAGTTTAACCTTGTAGCGATAACCGTCATCATAGAGCCCTACCGTATCAGTGGTCATGGACTGGTAATCTGGAAGAGCTTCAATTTCTGCTTTCATATCTTGGGTTATCTTATAAAGCACTTCCTTCTGTTGAGCCTTGGACGCCACAGGGAAATAAACCGCAGCCCCTTGTAAACGATGTGATTTTGAAAAAGTAAAGATCACGCGACCACTATAACCTTTCCATTTAAAATTTTCATAGTCGTAGAAAAGGCGCCCGGTTTTATAGAGATAGGGATCTTTTGCATGCCAAGGATTGTGATAGCCTGTTTCTGTCTCTTCTACTATTTCATTAGGTTTTCCAAACACTTTTTCAACAGATTCGAGGGGCATGTTAAGTGAAATAGAGTCAAACATGATCAATTGCATCTTTTGAAACATTTGAAAAACCATTAGAGATAGCAATAATACCACTAGGGCAAGCGTCATACTGATTGTTTTTTTAAATCTCATATTTCTACTATACTAAAAAACTCGCGCATTTGTCCAAGATAAAAGAGTTAACGCTGAGCTAACTCTTTATTCCATAGTATCAAAAGCGAGGTTTATTATGAATAACTGCGAGATTGACTTATACTCACCCCATATTTCTTATCTTCAGGTTTTTCATGATATCCAAGTTCTGTCGGAGAGACTTCAACCCTAAGTTCCCCCGTTTTCCCTTGTAACTTAACTTTATATTGATAGGTATCATGATCGATTCCTACCATTTCAACCGTCAATGATTTGTAATCTGCAAGAGCTTCAAGTTCTGTTTTCACAATTTGGGATAAATTGTCGACCAGTTCTTTCTGTTGAGCTTTGGAACTCACAGAAAAATAAACCTTCGCCTCTTCCAAAATATGAATTTGTGAAAAGGTAAAGTTCGCTCGAACGGTATAATCGTTCCAGCTAATATTTTCGTAGTAATAGAAATGCCGTCCCGTTTTATAAAAATAAGGGTCTTCTGCACGCCAAGTATCACGATAGGCCATTTCCTCTTCTTCTACTACTTCATCAGCCTTTCCAAATACTTCTTCAAAAGACTTCTCAGGCATATAAAATGAAAGGGATTTAAACATGACTAGTTGAGTTCTTTGTATTTGTCTCTCTGGAGCATTTAGGCATGCTGTTAAAGACAGCAACAATCCCACTAGAGCAAGTGCTATACTAATTGTTTTTTTAAATCTCATATGTCTACTATACTAAAAAGTTCTGGTATTTGTCCAAGATAAAAGAGTTAACACTGAGCTAATTCTTTACTCCATAGTATCAAAAGCGAGACTTATGGTGTATGCCTCCGATATTGAATAATCCTAACCCCATACTCCTTATCTTCAGGCTTTTCATGATATCCAAGTTCTGTTGAATAAACCTCGACCCAGAGCTCCTCCGTTTGCCCTTGTAATTTGACTTTATATTGATAAGAATCTTGATCGAGTCCTACCATTTCAACTGTCATAGACTGATAGTCTGGTAAAGATTCAATTTCTGTTTTTATAGCCTGCGATAGATTGCCAAGTAGTTCTTTCTGTTCCATTTTTGAAGCAACAGGAAAAGAAGCCCTCGCTTTTTCCAAGGTATGCCATTTTGAAAATGTAAAATCTGCGCGGATAGTATAGCCTTCCCATCTCATATTTTCGTAATAGTAGAAAAGACGCCCTGTTTTATAAAAATACGGATCTTCTGCACGCCAAGTATCTCGATAGGCCATTTCCTCCTCTTCCACGACTTTGTCAGCTGCTATAAATGTATTTTCAAAAGATTCTACAGACATATAAAACGAAAGCGATTTGAACATGACTAGTTGCGTACTAGGGAATTCCATATTTTTAAAATTTTGGTAAGATTTTATAAATAAGACAAGCACTACTAGCGCAAGCAAACTACTGATTATTTTAAATTTCATATTTCTACTATACTAAAAAACTCGCGCATTTGTCCAAACAAAAGAGCCAGCCTCAAGCTGACTCTTTATTCTATGGTATCAAAAGCGAGACTTGGTTTGGCATTTAGATCCAAGCCTGCAAAATTTTCTTTGTTCCACTCGCTAACACTGGCATAGGCAATCATACCTGCATTGTCTCCGCAGAGACGCAGAGGCGGAATGATGACATTGATATCTGTGATTTCAGCTGCCAAACGTTCTCTAAGACCTTTATTGGCTGCCACACCACCAGCCACAACTAGGGTTTTAACAGGATATTTCTCTAAGGCTTTCTTGGTTTTTGCCATGAGAATATCCATGACTGCTGCTTGGAAAGAAGCAGATAAATCTTCCTTGGACAAACTTTCTCCCTTTTGCTCGGCATTGTGGTGGAGATTGATAAAGGCAGACTTCAAACCTGAGAATGAAAACTCCAGATTGTCTTCCTTGATCATGGCACGTGGGAAATCATACACATCCTGACCTTTATGGGCCAACTCGTCAATCTCACGACCTGCTGGATAGGTCAAGCCCATGACACGACCGACCTTATCATAGGCCTCACCAACTGCATCATCTCGGGTTTCGCCAACAATCTTGTAATCACCAGCCTCAGACACATAGACCAACTCTGTGTGTCCACCACTGACTAAAAGGGCTAACAAGGGGAATTCCAAAGGCTCGACACTTTGAGCTGCCATGAGATGACCAGCCATGTGATTCACAGGAATCAGAGGAAGTCCATGAGCCCAAGCAAAGGCCTTAGCAGCTGACAAGCCAACTAGCAAGGCTCCGACCAAGCCTGGTCCGCAAGTAACCGCAACAGCTGTCACATCCTCTTCACTAATTCCTGCTTCTGCTAGCGCCTCCTCGATACAGGCTGTAATGACTTCAACATGGTGGCGGCTAGCCACTTCTGGCACTACGCCACCAAAACGTTTATGACTCTCAATTTGACTAGCAATGACATTGGACAAGAGCTCGTCATCATTTTTCAAGACGGCGACACTGGTCTCATCACAGGATGTCTCAAATGCTAAAATATATCTATCCTTCATCTATTTCTCTCTTCATGATAATGGCGTCCTCAACTGGATCATGGTAGTAGGTCTTTCTCTCAGCGATGACTGCCATTTTTTCTTTCTTGTAAAATGCTTGCGCTCGGTGGTTGGACTTTCTAACTTCGAGGAAAATCTCCTTGTCTGTCGGCAGTGTCGCAAACAAGGTTGAGGCTATCCCCTGACCTTGATAGGCTTTTTTGACAGCGATTTGCAAGACTTCTGCTTCAAAAAGATTCTCCTGAATTGCTAGAAAACCTATCACTTCTGCCCCATCATAAGCTAGAGCATACCAAGTCTGGTTTTGGGACAGGTCTGCTTGGATTTGTTCCAACGTCCAAGGACTGACGGGATAAACATCCGTCATCACTTCGTAGATAGCTTGTGCCACATCAGGTTGCTGTTGGATTCGTTTGATTTCTATCATAGGCGTTTAATGTAAGACTCGCAAGACTCGCTATGATTCTTGAGCCAATTTTCCTCAGCTTCGACACGTTTGAGGTAATTCGGCACAAAATCGTGCAAGGAGTCTGCTTCCTTGTCCCAGGCCCAAAGAGCAAGATTCGCTGCGTTTGGTATGGTTTCTTGATAGTTAGCCTGTGGTAATTGTTCTTGAATCTGCTCGACAAAGGCACCCACTTCACCAACAAAGGTCACCTGGTCGGCATCCTTGACTTGCTCTAGGACTTCCGCAAAGGACAGATGCGCTTCTGGAAAGACAGGTTGAGCATGTTCATAAAACCCTGCGTATACATTGTTACGACGAGCATCCATCAAAGGAACAACCAAACCTTCCTGTTGATTCGGTACCAGAGCTAAAAGGCTCGACATACCTACCAACTCAATGTTTAGGGTATGAGCCAAGGTCTTGGCAGTTGCTACTGCGATTCGCAAACCTGTATAGCTACCAGGCCCCTCTGCCACGACGATTCGACCCAAATCCTTAGGTGTCCAATCCAAACTCGCCATCAAAAAATCAATGGCAGGCATGAGGGTAATACTGTGATTTTTCTTGATATCAATAGTCGTCTCGGCAAGAAGCTGCTTGTCCTCTAAAATGGCTAAAGACAGTGCCTTGCTGGACGTATCAAAAGCTAATACTTTCATAACACATTCCTATCTTTTTGTCTGTTTACTATTATACTACAAAAGCCGACACATGGGAATTTTCTTTGTTCCCAAACAAAAATGTCCTGCCAAACAGACAGGACAAGCACTTAAGTATTCAAGCCAAAGTAAAATACAAACCAGACCACATAGGTCACAAGAAGAAGGAAAAATGAATACAGAGTCACGAAGCCAATCTTCCATAGGAATTTGGCCTTCCGATGCTCTAGCAGAGTATACAAAACATTGCCACCGTAAACACAAGCAACAAATCCCGCAAAGGCCAGAAGACGAATGATAATAGCTAGTTGAAACATGTCCTGCCCTCCTTAAAAGGAAAAACCTCTTTTCTAACTTTATTATAGCACTTGATTCCAAAGTCTTCAAATACTTGTATCGGGCAAAATGAAACACATTTCAAGCTCCTTACTTTCATGTTTCCTGCTTTTACTAATTCCCCTTTTTATGTTATAATTGAGATAATTGTAACGAATCAAGGTCAATACAGGCAGAAAATGAAATAGAAACAAACAGCTTCAAGCTGGTAATTTTTTGAATACAGCTGACCTGAAAACAGAAAGGAAACACATGATTTACAAAGTTTTTTATCAAGAAACAAAAGACCGTAGCCCACGTCGTGAAACAACACGCTCACTTTACTTAGACATTGATGCCAGCTCAGAACTTGAGGGACGTATCATTGCCCGTGAACTTGTTGAAAAAAACCGTCCAGAATTCAACGTTGAATATATCGAGCTCTTGTCAGACAAATTGCTAGACTACGAAAAAGAAACTGGCGCATTCGAAATTACGGAGTTCTAATATGGCCTATACTCTTAAACCAGAAGAAGTGGGCGTTTTTGCCATTGGTGGTCTAGGAGAAATCGGTAAAAATACATACGGAATCGAATACCAAGACGAAATCATCATTGTTGATGCAGGGATTAAATTCCCCGAGGATGACTTGCTTGGTATCGACTACGTTATCCCTGATTACTCTTATATTGTCGAAAACATCGACCGCGTCAAGGCTCTCTTGATTACACACGGACACGAGGACCATATTGGTGGGATTCCTTTCTTGCTCAAGCAAGCAAATATACCTATCTATGCAGGTCCACTAGCTCTCGCTTTAATCCGTGGAAAACTCGAAGAACATGGCCTTTTGCGCAATGCTACACTTCACGAAATCAACCACAACACTGAGTTGACCTTTAAAAATCTTAAAGCAACTTTCTTTAGAACTACTCACTCTATCCCAGAGCCTTTGGGAATTGTTATCCACACACCTCAAGGAAAAATCGTCTGTACCGGTGACTTTAAGTTTGACTTTACACCAGTTGGTGAACCTGCAGACTTGCACCGTATGGCAGCCCTAGGTGAAGACGGAGTGCTTTGCTTACTCTCTGACTCGACAAATGCTGAAGTGCCAACCTTTACAAACTCTGAAAAGGTCGTTGGTCAGTCTATTATGAAGATTATCCAAGGTATCGAGGGACGTATCATCTTTGCATCCTTTGCCTCAAATATCTTCCGTCTCCAACAAGCAACTGATGCCGCTGTCAAAACAGGGCGTAAGATTGCTGTCTTTGGACGCTCTATGGAAAAGGCCATTGTCAACGGAATCGAGCTTGGCTACATCAAAGCGCCAAAAGGAACCTTCATCGAAGCAAATGAAATCAAAGATTACCCTGCAGGTGAGATTCTTATCCTCTGTACAGGTAGCCAGGGTGAACCTATGGCGGCTCTCTCTCGTATCGCTAACGGAACCCACCGTCAAGTGCAACTCCAACCTGGCGATACGGTTATCTTCTCATCTAGTCCAATCCCAGGAAACACCACTAGCGTTAACAAGCTGATTAACATCATTTCTGAAGCTGGTGTTGAAGTTATCCATGGTAAGATTAACAACATCCATACATCTGGACACGGTGGTCAGCAAGAACAAAAACTCATGCTCCGCCTCATCAAACCAAAATACTTCATGCCTGTTCACGGTGAATATCGCATGCAAAAAGTCCACGCTGGACTTGCCGTAGATACTGGAGTTGAAAAAGACAATATCTTTATCATGAGCAATGGTGATGTCCTTGCCCTTACTGCAAACTCTGCTCGTATCGCAGGTCACTTCAATGCTCAGGATATCTACGTCGATGGAAATCGGATCGGTGAAATCGGTGCAGCTGTGCTTAAAGATCGCCGAGACCTATCCGAAGATGGTGTCGTACTTGCTGTCGCAACGGTAGACTTTGAGTCTCAGATGATTATTTCTGGACCAGATATCCTTAGTCGTGGTTTCGTCTACATGCGCGAATCTGGCGACTTGATCCGTCAAAGTCAGCGTATCCTTTTCAATGCTATTCGTATCGCTTTGAAAAACAAGGATGCCAGCGTCCAATCTGTCAATGGTGCTATCGTAAACGCCATTCGACCATTCCTTTACGAAAACACTGAACGTGAACCAATCATCATTCCGATGATTCTCACACCAGATGAAGAATAAGAAAAAATTCTCTGAAATCCTATGACTTCAGAGAATTTTTATTATTTAACGACACTTTCGTAACGAGTTTTGCTGGTGAAAATCTCACCTGCCTTGAGAATCACTTGGTCTTTCAGATCACTGTGAATAGCATCTGGTAAAGCCTGTGCTTCAAGAGCAATTCCATTGTGCTGAATCATCGGCTGACCAGCGATGATGACACTCTCATCCACAAAGTTTGCTGTATAAACTACAAAGCAAGGAGCTTCTGTCTTAAAGAGTAAGAAGCGACCTGAGTTTTGGTCATAGAGGAAACCAGCATTGTCATGTCCTGCAGGCAGAGCAAATGGGTGGTCCAAACCAGATACGAGTTGGATTTGCTCATCTTCTTCTGCAAAGATATCTTTCAACAAGGCACCATTGTAGATATGTTTGACCACATCACGATTAGCATCTGGAGCTTTAGCTGGGACACCGTCAGGAGCGATTGGATAGATACCCTCAGTGTTCAATTGGAAGACATGGCGGTCAACCGTCTGAGTGAAATCGCCAGACAAGTTAAAGTAGCTATGGTTGGTCGGATTGACCAAGGTATCCTGATCCGTCGTCACCTTGTAGCTAACTTCGTAAGCACCAGTTTCTTCCAAGTGGTAGCTAATCCAAATTTTAAGGTTTCCAGGGAAACCTCCTGTACCGTCTGTTCTTTCTGTGTAAAGAGTCAAACCATGGTCGCTCACCTCGACTAGCTCAAACAAACTAGAATCCCAACCTGTTGAACCGCTGTGGTTACAGTTGCTAGCATTGTTGACTTCGAGTTCATAGGTTTTCCCATTCAATTCGAAAGTCGCACCTGCGATACGACCTGCAACTGGACCTACGCTCGCTCCATGTTTAGGACTATTACCTACATAGCTATCAAAATCATCAAAGCCTAGGATAACATTGGCAAAATTACCAGCCTTATCAGGAGTTACATAGCGTAGAATCGTTGCACCATAGGTCATGATTTCTAGTTGGTAGCCTGCTTCTGTTTCAAAGCGATAAGCGACAACATCCTTGCCATCAACTTTCCCAAATACACGTTCTGTGTATGCTTTCATCCTTTTCTCCTTATTATTTGAATTCGTGAATAATAACACCTTGAACGACGCGGTTTACTGTGCCTGTAGGTGATGGTGTATCTGGTCTATTTCCAACCTTAAGCGAAGTCAAGAGAGCAAATAATTGACCATAAACAATATAAGGGAATACACGGTAAACGTCATTCAAGACACCGCCACAGCCAAGTGCTACTTCCTTAACGTTTTCAAGACCAAAGGCTTGATCACTCAAGAGAACAACGCGACGAGCGATTTGGTCCCCTGCAACTTCACGAACCAAGTCTAAGTCATACTTACGAGTATAGTCTGTTGTAGTACCAAAAACTAAAACTACAGTATCTTCATTGATAAGAGATTTTGGACCGTGACGGAAGCCGACTGGACTTTCATACATTGTCGCAACCTGACCAGCAGTCAATTCCAAAATTTTCAGTTGTGCCTCATGAGCAAGTCCGAAGAATGGACCTGCACCTAAGTAAATCACTCGGTTAAAGTCTAGGTCAACTAACTCTTTCACATCTGCCACATTGTCAAGAACTTTATGAGCAAGACTAGAAAGCACTTCAAAACGTTCAGCTTTAACAGCAAATTCAGTTGGATCAAAGACCAAAAGTGCTGTCAACATCATTGAAGTAAAGCTTGATGTCATAGCAAATCCAGCATCGTTAGAAGCTGCCGGTTGCAAGAGCAAGAGGTTGCGGTCATCACCGTGAGCTTGAAGTGCTAATTTCCCTTCAGCCGCACAAGTGATCGTTACTTGATAAAGCTCATCAACTAAGGCCTTAGCCAGGTCAACCGTTGCTACACTCTCAGGTGAATTTCCACTACGTGCGAATGATACCAAAACAGTTGCCACGTCTTTTTTCAAATACGTTTGTGGGTTGGCAACGATATCTGTTGTCGCAATAGCATTGAAATTCCATTTACGTTCGTCATAGACTTCCTTGAAGTATGGAACTAAGGTGTCGCCTACATAAGCTGAAGTCCCAGCACCAGTCAGGATAACCTTAATGTAGTCATGTTTATCTGCAATTCCTTGCAAAAAGGCTGCAATTTCATCACGGCGTGCTTGGTAAGATTCAAAAGCTTCCTTCCAAACATCTGGTTGTTGGTAAATTTCGCGTGTGGTGATCTCTGCTCCCAACTCAAGCAAATCTTCTTTTGTATAATCTAGCATTGAAAACCTCTAATCTAATATTGTTTCATGATTGAAAACATGGGAATGGGAGTCGCTCCCATTCCCATGTATATTTTCTATAAGATAGTTTATTACATCTTATTCATCTTCATCGTCATCGAAGCTTGCCAATAAATCATTAACTTTCACAATGCTTTCTGAAGCACGACTCTTATAGTCCGCATCCATTCCAGTTAGGCTTGCATTGATAAACTCAATGACCATTGGAAGGTTCATTCCTGCATAAAGTTCAATGTCACTACCTTCCATAATCAAACGGCTCACCACGTTACATGGAGTTCCGCCAAGAAGATCCGCAAAGACTAGGAAATCATCCAATCCTTCAACAGCAGCTTCAAATTTAGCAGTAAATTCTTCTGGTCCATCTTCTGGAAGAAGAGCAACCGCATGAATGTTGTCTTGTGGTCCCATAATCATCTCTGTGCTACCTTTAAGTTCTTCACAGAAACGACCGTGGCTCACTAGAATTAATGATTTAGTCATAAATTATGCGCCCATTCCAAGTGCAAATTTACCAAGAGCAGAAAGAGCCAAGGCAAGCACGATAATGATACCGATAGCTTTTGTAGAGTTCATACCTTTCTTACCAAGCAACCAGAAGATGAAGGCAGTGAAGATTGCTGGAAGCAAACGTGGGAAGATTGAGTTCAAGATATCTTGGAAGTCAATCATCTTTTCACCGATTGGCAATTTGTAAGAAATTTCAAAGTTAATCATTGTTGCTACAAGAGCACCCATCATGAATACACCAAGTACAGATGCAGCTTCAATCAAAGCTGTCAAAGTACTTTGCATGTTGTTGATAAGGTTAACCCCTTCTTTGTATGCAAATTCCAACTGTTTCCAACGGAAGATGTCATAAGCTACTGCAACTGCGATCCAAAGGAAGATACCCCAAGGTTGGCCAGCGATAGCCATTGTTGCAGCGATAGATCCCATGATAGCAGGTACAAGTGAACCAAAGATTGTATCTCCAAGAGGAGCGAATGGTCCCATCAAACCTGTCTTGATACCGTTAACCGCATCTTTTGAGCCAACGCCATCTTTTTCTTCCATGGCAAGGTCAAAACCAGCGATGATTGTGTGGAAGAATGGTGAAGTGTTGAAGAATTGAGTATGAACTTTCATCATTTCTTTCAACTCAGGAGTTCCATCTCCATACATTTTACGCAATTGTGGCAAGATCATGTAAAGGTAACCTGATGCTTGCATACGTTCGTAGTTCCATCCCAATTGGAAAGTGAACAAGCTACGTTTGTTAATTTGATTAAAATCTTCTTTTGTTAATTTGTAATTAGAATTCGTCATCTTCAATTTCCCCACTTTCTGATGGTGTAGAAGGTGCTGCTACAGCAACTTTTTGGCTGTTCTTGAAGTGAACAACTGCAAGGAAGATACCTACGATAGAGATACCGATCATAGACAAACCTTTGAAGTTGTTGGCAAAGCCAATTTTTTCAGCAACGTCAGCAGGAAGAGTGCCAATGAGACCAGCAACTGCTCCACCAAGACCTGTTACGTATGAGTAAAGTACAGTCAACATAGCTGTCAAACCGAATCCCATAGCAAGGTAGTGAAGGTTACGTTTAACTGGAAGGTAACGAAGCAAGATAGCGAATCCAAGACCTGGAAGCATACGACCTGCAAGAGTCAAACCGTCTGCAACCCATTGGTATTCTTTAACAAGGTTTACAACACCTTGTACGAATTCTCCACCGAAAGCAAGGGCGAAGAATACTGGAAGGGCACGAGAAAGAGCCCAAGGAACTGCACCAAGAAGATAGTTACGTTCGATTCCTTTGTAGTCAAAGCGTTCGATCGCAGCATCAATACGGTGAGCGAAGAATGTTGTAGTCATACGACCAAGTACGTCGAAGTAAGTCAAAAGTGCCGCTACTGGTACAGCGATTGTAGTGATCGCAAGGTCTGTTTCGATTCCTTGTGAAACTGAGAAAGCAGTCGCAAGAACCGCACCAGAAGTTGCGTCGATACGAGAAGCACCACCGAAGGTACCTACCCCAAGTACGAATAACTGCAAGCTACCACCGATAAACAAACCAGTTGTCAAATCTCCCATGACTAAACCAGTAATGAAACCAGCGAATACAGGGGAACCTGCAGAAGAAACGATCGTCAACTCATCACAGATTTGATAAGCTGAGTACAAAGTGAGAAGTAAAATTTGCCACCATTGTATCATAACAATGACCTCCTAAAAATTTTTTCCTATTTTAATAAGCTCAAAAAGTCTGAAACTGGATCATTTGGAACCATTTGAGCAGTAAGTTTAACACCTTTTTCCGCCAATTTGTGGAAATCTTCTACGTCTTTATCAACAACGTTAATAGAACGTGTGATCGCACGTGTTTCTGGTGTTTGAGACATGTTGCCGACATTGACAGTTTCAAGTGGCACACCTGCTTCTACCAAACCGAGGAAACGGTCAGGTTTGCGTGCTACAATCAAAAGACGTTGGCTATCGTATTTACCAGCAAGAATATTGGCTGCTGCTTTATCAACTGGCAAAATACTAAGTTTTACACCTGGTGGTGTTGCGAGTTTCAAGCCGCTTTTTTCAACGTCGTTGTTCACAACATCATTGTCAACGACCATAATACGTGAAACATTAAGTTTAGCAGACCAAAGGTTTGCGACTTGTCCGTGAATTAAGCGCCCATCGATACGGCATCCTACAATTGTCATAAGTTTTCCCCCTTTATAAGTTTTAGTGTAGGTTTACAAGTTAAATGTATGTGTTCCTTATATTCCCCTTCTGTTTCAAAGATAATGATGCGGTTGGCACCTTCTTTGAGATAGCTATGTGGAATATAAAGAGATAAGGTTGGACCGACATTCCAGAAGCGACCTAGATGATGTCCATTGATATAAGCAATCCCTTTACCAAACTCAGATAAGTCTAAGTAGGTATCCTTTGGCACCTCAACTTCAAAGTCATAAGCGTAAAAGGCAGGTTGTCCTTCTGTCCATCCCTTAGAGAAATCAATATTCTCTGGGTTATCAAGAGGAAGTGGATATTGCTTCCAGTTGAGCAAGAAATGCAGATCTTTACAAACACCTGTGCGAATTCCTTTTCGCTGTGTATCTGCTAAGAATTTGTGACCGTAGTTGACACGCCCCATATTTTCAATAAGTATATCAATATTGGATAGCGTTTTCTTTTTACCTTGATAAAAGATATCTTCACCGATTTCTGTTTGGTACTGTGTTGCCACTCGTTTACCATCGATAAAGAGCTGAGCTCTATCTCGTCCGTCAATAATTCGAATGCGTTCTTCATCTGCATCCCAACTTGCTTCCGTACGATAGAGTAGGTAGCCGTAACCTTGTCCTAGCTCTTCCATTTTCTTAGGGTAGAGACTTTCGATAGGATTTGTCAGGCTATCCAAGGTTTCGAAAAGAGAAACTTTCTCGACCAGTAGAATGTTTTCAACTTCCATACTCTCTTTGTAAAGCGGGTCAGATTGCGGATACTCAGGATAGTAAGTCGCCATCATTTCTTTCACTGCGAAATATTTAGCAGTTGGGTTTCCAGCTTCATCAAGAAGAGCGTCATAATCATAAGATGTTACTTGTGGTAAATCAATGGTTCCTCGAGCTGAACAACCATTCATAAAACCAAAGTTCGTTCCACCGTGGAACATGTAAAGGTTAATAGAGCCTTGCTCTAAAACCTCGTGGACAGCTTCTGCTAATTCCTCAGGTTCACGCTTGATGATCGGTTCTTTCCATCGATTAAACCAGCCATCCCAGAATTCCATACACATGAGTGGCCATTTCTTGCCGTGCTCATCAAAGAATTCTTGCATCTGTGAGAAATTATAAGCAGCCTTGGAACCAAAGTTCCCTGTCACAAAGAGATCATCCTCAATTAAGGTTCCAGCCTTAAGAGTTGCTCGCCATGGTCCATCTGATGTGAAAAGCGGACAAGTAACTGCTCGTTCTTCCATCAAACGTCGAATTTCCCTCAAGTAGGTCTTGTCCTCGCCATAGGATCCGTACTCATTTTCGACTTGCATCATGAGAATGTTCCCACCGTTTTCCAATAATCTCGGAACTAGACGTGGAAGCAACTGATCATAGTAGCGACCAACCATGTCAATGAAAGCTGGGTCAGATGACCGAATTCTCATATCCTTGGTCAAGAGCCATGCTGGTAAACCACCGAATTCCCATTCTGCACAGATAAATGGAGAAGGACGTACAATTGCATATAAGCCCAAATCTTGTGCAGTTTGAAGAAATCTCTCTAAATCAAGATTGCCTTCAAAGTTAAAGTTACCTTCAGCAGGTTCATGCATGTTCCAAGCAACATAAGTCTCAACCGTATTGAAACCTAGTGCCTTGAGGTTATACAATGAATGATGCCAATCTTCCGCAGGAACTCTAAAATAGTGAATGGCGCCAGACAAAATCTTGAATGGTTTCCCATCCAGATAGAAATCATCTTTAATTTCAAATCTTGCCATTCTTCCTCCCCTAAAAGCGAAAAGTTTGCGCTTTCATGTATTGTTATATCAACTATAAACTAATCGGGGATTAATGTCAATACTTTTTGAAATTTTCTTTAAAAACTTTCTGTCTTTTACTAAATTTTTTCTAAAAAATATCAAAATGCCATAAAATCAACGTTCTAAATAGAAAGCAAAAATAGGAATTAAAACTCAAATTATTTATATGTATCCTAATTTCTTATTCCGATATTTTAAATTTTTTCATTGCTTTTCTACTCTTTTTTTCGATTTTATGTTAAAATCATAGGTGGAGAAGGAAAAAATGAGGTGTAATTATGGCAATTCCAAAGTATCAGTATATTAAAGATGAATTGAAAAACAAGATTATTTCTGGTCAATTTGCTAGTGGAGATAAATTCTACACTGAAGCAGAATTGATTTCCATGTATGATGTTAGCTCAATCACAGTGGTTCGTGCCTTGAATGATCTTGCTAAAGACGGATACATTGTTCGTCAACAAGGTAAAGGAACATTCGTGGCTCGTGCCCGCAAGCATAAACTCGTTGAATTTTCTGATGTAGAAATCTTCGAGACCAAAGACGATAAGGTAACTGTTCTTTCTATCGAACGCGGGAACGATCTTAAATATCTAGAAAAGCTCGGCTTACGTGGCGATCAATTCTACTACAAGATTGAACGTGTTCGTGAAACAAATGGCATCACCTATATCTATCACAGTTCATACATTCCTGAACAGTACATCAATGCCAACTATCCAAATCTTGAATACTATAGTTCTATCTATAATCGTTTCAAAGTGGACTACCACATTCACATGAATGATGAGCATTTTGAAGAAATTAATGAAATTGTATTTCCAACTCCAGAACATGCCGCTTCTGTATTAGGAATCGACACTCATTTCCCAACTGTTTTCCAAACTAAGACAACTAAGCTTGAAGCAACTGGTCAAGTTTTGGAATATATCGAGACATATAAACGATCTGATTTCTACAAAATCAAATTCATTTCTTGTGATCGTGACCACTAATCTTTAAAAATCCTGAGGCGACTGTCTCAGGTTTTTTATATATCTATTATAGCATCGACTCCCTTTTCTGAGAATAGCATTTCAAGCAATTCTATAATTAGTAACCTTTTTACTAAAAAATAATCAAAATTAGAAAAATATATCTTAATTTATAAATTATTCTTTTTTTTATAATAATTCCCTCAAAAACTTGACTTTATTTTAGTATGAACATACAATAGAATCAATATATGAAAACGCTACCAAAAATTCAAAAGAGAGGTTTTTTAATGAAACCAGAAAATAAGCAGCGCTTCTCTATTCGTAAATATACAATCGGGACCGCTTCTGTATTGATTGGCTTTGCCTTTCAGGCTCAAGCTGTTGCTGCTGACGGAGTTGTGCCTGCTACAACAGAGAATCAACCTGCTGTCCAAACCACTGGAGAAGTTACTCCACCAACGAGTGAAGAAAAACTCGAGACTACTCCTTCAACAGAAAATGTAGCTCAAGCGTCTCCAGTCGCTCCAGTAACAAATACTGAAGCTCCAACAAAATCAGAAATAACTGGAGAAGCTAAGAAGTCAGAACCAGAAGAGGTAGAAAATAAAAAAGTTGCTACAGTTGAGGCTCCTTCAGCCAAAGAATATAAACTTCCTGAGACAGGAAGCCAAGGTTCAGAATGGTTGATTGCTACAGGTCTCATGGCTGCTCTCACAGCTTATGGACTAAGCAAGAAAAAAGATTAAGCACAAATAAAAAGCGAGATAGAATCTCGCTTTTTTTATTATCATTAGTCACCCAAACCGATGCGTTCGAAGATTTCATCCACCCGTTTGGTGTAGTATGTTGGGTTGAAGATTTCATCGATTTCTTCTTGAGTGAGACGTGAAGTCACTTCTGGATCTGCTTCAAGAAGTGGTTTGAAGTCTACTTGGTTATCCCATGATTGGGCAGTCTTCGGTTGAACAAGGTCGTATGCTTGCTCACGTGTCATCCCTTTTTCAATCAAAGTCAACATAGCACGTTGGCTAAAGATAAGTCCAAATGTAGAGTTCATGTTGCGAATCATGTTTTCTGGGAAGACTGTCAAGTTCTTGACGATGTTTCCGAAACGGTTGAGCATGTAGTCAATCAAGATGGTTGTGTCTGGTGCGATGATACGCTCAGCTGATGAGTGAGAGATATCACGTTCGTGCCAGAGTGACACATTTTCATAAGCTGTGACCATGTGACCACGGATCACACGCGCAAGACCTGTCATGTTTTCAGAACCGATTGGGTTCCGTTTGTGAGGCATTGCTGAAGACCCTTTTTGACCTTTGGCAAAGAACTCTTCCACTTCCCGTTGTTCAGATTTTTGAAGACCACGGATTTCAGTTGCCATCCGCTCAATCGAAGTTGCGATGCTCGCAAGAACTGCAAAGTACTCAGCGTGAAGGTCACGAGGAAGCACCTGTGTAGAGATTTCTTGAGCACGGATACCCAATTTATCGCAGACGTATTTTTCAACGAATGGTGGAATGTTGGCAAAGTTACCAACCGCACCAGAAATCTTACCAGCTTCCACACCAGCAGCCGCATGCTCGAAACGCTCGATGTTCCGTTTCATTTCGCTGTACCAAGTCGCCAATTTCAGACCAAAAGTTGTAGGCTCAGCGTGCACACCGTGGGTACGCCCCATCATGATGGTGAACTTGTATTCTTTGGCTTTGTCAGCAATGATGTTGAGGAAGTTTTCAAGATCCTTGCGGATGATATCGTTGGCTTGTTTGTAGAGGTAACCATAGGCCGTATCTACCACGTCAGTAGAAGTCAAACCATAGTGAACCCACTTGCGTTCTTCACCAAGCGTCTCAGAAACCGCACGTGTGAAAGCCACTACATCGTGACGAGTTTGCTGCTCGATTTCCAAAATACGGTCAATGTCAAAATCCGCCTTCTCGCGAATCAAAGCCACATCTTCCTTAGGGATTTCTCCCAACTCAGCCCATGCTTCATCAGCCAAGATTTCCACCTCAAGCCAAGCACGGTATTTATTTTCTTCAGTCCAAATGTTCGCCATTTCAGGGCGAGAGTAACGTTCGATCATGTTTAATTTTCCTTTCTTTTGATGTTTCTCATCAGTTGGCAAGCAACAGTCACTTTACTCAAATTCTTCTTTCCCAATCCACATAGATGGGTAGTGATCTAATGTATTCACATCTGTATCCAGCGGGACATCATAGATAGCTAAATAGTTTTCAGGATATTGAGCAGTCAGCTCTTCATACTTAGCTTTCACTTTTTCGTGATTGCTACTAGCATACAAGACTTCGACGACTGCTCCCGTCTTTTCTTTTTCAACAAATGCGTTGACAATGAGTTGAATCATAGGCATGTCCTAAAAATCAATCCCTTTCCCAAATTCTTCAACCTCATCTGGCACATCACTAAACAAAGTCACATGTCCCATTTTGCGGTTGTGCTTCGCTTCTATTTTACCATATAGGTGGAGGTGGGCGCTTGGATTTTCTGTCACATATGTTTCAGCTGCTTCGACGTGTTGGCCGAGGACGTTGAGCATGACTGCTGGAGCATGGAGGTGGATTGTTGGAAGTGGCGCTCCGAGAACGCCCAAGATATGTGTGTCAAATTGTGAAAAATCACAGGCTTCGATTGAGTAGTGTCCAGAGTTATGTGGGCGTGGCGCGATTTCGTTGACAATAATGTCATCAGCTGTCGCAAACATTTCCACACAAAGAGTTCCAGACAAGTTCAGCTGTTCAGCGATTCGCACTGCCATGGCTTTGGCTTTTTCAGCCAGACTTTCTGAAATGCGAGCTGGCACGATGGTCTTAGACAGGATATTGTTACGGTGGATATTTTCCTGAACCGGGAAAACTGTCACGTCCTTGCCATTTCCTGACACAATGACAGAAATTTCAAGGTCGAAATTGACGAATTCTTCTAAAACGCAATCTGCTGAATCTGCTAGCGCATAAGCTTCTTCTAAATCTTCCGCTGAACGAATGACCTTTTGTCCATGGCCATCGTAGCCACCAGTCGCAGTCTTGAGGACATAGTTTTTAGAAAGGTCGATATCTGCCAAATCCTGGTTTGAAGTCACAACCTTGTAGGGTGCCACGGTGACTTGAGCCTTATTTAAGAGAAAGTCCTTTTCAAAGATGCGATTTTGGGAAATGCGGAGCAAATCTGTCCCTTGAGGGAGTTGACCATCCTTGATGACAGCATCCAAACCATCGGCATCGACATTCTCAAACTCATAGGTCAGGACATCGCAACGCTCCGCCAACTGACGGAGGGCGTCCACATCATTATAAGGCGCCACGATGATTTCCGCCACACGAGAGGCTGGGCAATCCGCCGCAGGATCCAGCGCGATAACCTTGTGTCCCATGTAGATAGCAGAAATGGCCATCATCTGACCCAGCTGACCACCACCGATAATTCCGATTGTTTTAGATGAGCTCATTCGTCGACTCCTCTGCGATTTTTCCTTGTTCTTCTGCGAAATCTGCCAATGCTGTTGCAATAGCCTGATCCTCTACTGAAAGGAGACGGAGGGCAAAGAGGGCCGCATTGGTCGCACCTGCTTCACCAATAGCCATTGTCGCAACAGGCACACCACCCGGCATCTGAACAATCGAGTAAAGAGAATCCACGCCACTAAGCGCTCGTGATTTGACTGGTACACCGATGACAGGGAGGGTTGTTTTGGCAGCTACCATACCTGGCAAATGGGCTGCGCCACCCGCACCTGCGATGATAACCTTGATGCCACGGCTACGGGCTTCCTCCGCATGTCTAAACATGAGGTCTGGTGTACGGTGAGCGGAAACAACTTTCTTTTCGTAGACTACACCGAAGCGGTCTAGGACTTCAGCGGTTTTTTGCATGGTTGCCCAGTCGGATTTTGAGCCCATGATGATGGAAATTACTGGTTTCATTTTTAATCCTTTTTCTTCCTTTTTTGACAATCACCTTAGGTTGTGAGGGACGGCAGCAGCCACCAAAGGTGTCTCATGCCTAAATCGGAAGCCCAAGGTCTTCCGATTTCCCTGAACGATTGGCTTATAATCCAATCGTTCTTTCACAACGGCGGTGATTGCTCTATATCAGCTCGCTAATGCTCGCAAATTAAACGACCATTATCGGGTTTGGCGACTGCGTCGCTTTTTCTTATATCTTTATCTAATTGCCTTGCTTCCGATATCTGTTCGGTAAAAGAGGCCTTCTGTATTTTGTTTGTTGAGTTGGTTGTAGATAATGTTTTGGCCGTCTTTGACAGTATCTGCTGTGGTGACTAACATATAGACACGTCCACCGTTTGAGAGGAGGTCTTCCCCATTTTCAGCAAATTTAGCTCCGGCATAGTAAGTGATGATGTCGCCTTCTGTCTTGGTAGGAAGCTTGACACCTTTCTCATAAGCGAGTGGGTATCCGTTTGAGGCTACAACAACGCCTAGTGTCACACCCTTGTCCATCCAAGTGATGGCTGGCTCTTTGCCTTCCAAAATGTCAGTAATGTTATTCGCGAAGTCAGATGTCAAACGAGGTAAGATAATTTGCGTTTCTGGATCTCCGAAACGAGCGTTAAACTCGATGACTTTGGGCCCATCAGCTGTCAAGATAAGACCTGCGTAAAGGACACCAAGATAGGGGCGCCCTTCTTTAATCATCCCTTCGAGGACTGGCTTGACAATGGTGTCAACCGCTGTAGCAACCACGCTCTCTGGCAAGTGTGGAACTGGCGCATAGGCACCCATACCACCCGTGTTAGGCCCCTTGTCGCCATCATAGGCACGTTTGTGGTCCTGAGCTGTTGGCATGATGTAGAACTTGTCACCATTTACAAAGGCAAAAAGTGAAAATTCCTCTCCTGCAAGAAACTCCTCGATAACCACACGCGCACCTGAGTCCCCGAATTTATTGTCCAAAAGCATCTCGTGAGCGGCTTCTACTGCTTGCTCGACTGTCTCAGCAACGACGACACCTTTCCCAAGGGCCAAACCGTCTGCCTTGACTACGATTGGAGCGCCTTTTTCTTCGATATAGGCCTTGGCTTCCTCGAAATCTGAGAAGGTCCCATAGGCTGCTGTCGGAACATCGTATTTGACCATGATTTCCTTAGCAAAATCCTTGGACCACTCCAACTCCGCTGCCAATCTTGTCGGACCAAAGGCTTTGAGGCCAGCTGCATTGAACTCATCCACAATCCCAGCCGCAAGGGCGTCATCTGGACCAATGAAGGACCAAGCAATATCGTTGGCTTTTGCAAACTCAATCAATTTAGAATGTTCGGAAATAGAGATATTTACCAATTCCAGATCATCCAGAGTCATCCCGTCGTTCCCAGGAGCTACAAAGACTTTTTCAACATCTTTTGACTCAAGCAACTTCTTAGCAATGGCATGTTCACGACCACCCGAGCCGACAACTAACAGCTTCATCTTTCAACCTCTTTTGCGAATTATTTACTAATATTATACCATAAACGTTCGTTTTAATCTTGTTTCGTTTCGCTTTTAAAGCAAAAAAAAGGAAAGAAACTGTTTTCTTCCCTTTTATTTTCTTAATGTCTAAAATGTCTCACGCCTGTGAAGACCATGGTTAAGCCGTATTTATCAGCAGCTTCGATGGATTCTTGGTCACGGACGGATCCACCAGGCTGGATGATAGCCTTAATACCTGCTTTAGCGATTTCTTCCACGTTATCCGCAAATGGGAAGAAGGCATCTGAAGCAAGAACAGCGCCGTCAAGGCGGTCTTTGGCTTGATTGATGGCAATACGAACAGAGGCCACACGGTTGGTTTGACCTGGGCCAACACCCAGTGTCATGTGGTCATTAGTCACGATGATTCCATTTGATTTGACATACTTGATAGCTTTCCAAGCAAACTCAAGGGCAGTCGCTTCTGTCTCAGTTGGTTGGCGTTTGGTTACCACTTGCCAGTCAGCTGGGCTTTCTTTGACCACGTCTTGATTTTGAACGAGGAGTCCACCGACAACACCTGTATATTCTGCTTCCACTTCACTAGCATCTTGTGCGTCAAATGGCAAGGCAAGAATGCGCAAATTTTTCTTTTTGTTGGTCAAAATGGCTAGCGCTTCATCCGTATAGCTTGGTGCAATGATGATTTCGAGGAAAACACCGTGCATCTTCTCAGCTGTCGCAGCATCTACCTCACGGTTGAGAACGACAATTCCACCAAAGATAGAAACTGGGTCAGACTCATAAGCGTAGTCCCAAGCATTCTCGATGTCATCAGCTTGACCAATCCCACATGGGTTCATGTGTTTCAAAGCCACAACCGTTGGGCGTTCTTTGAAATCGCGAATGATACGGATGGCAGCATCAGCGTCACGGATATTGTTGAAGGACAATTCCTTACCGTTGAGCTGTTTCGCTGAAGCAATTGAGTAGTCCGTTGGCAAGGCTTTTTGGTAGAAGTCTGCGTCTTGTTGAGGGTTTTCACCATAACGCATAGCTTGTTTAAGGTCATAAGTCAAGGTGAGTTTTTCAGGTTTACTTTCACCCACTTGAGCTGTGAAGTATTCTGCAATCAAGGCATCGTATGAAGCTGTGTGACGGAAAACCTTAGCTGCCAAGCGTTGGCGAGTTTCGTAACTTGTTTCGCCGTTGGCTGCCAATTCGTCAAGCACAACAGCGTAGTCAGCTGGGTCTACCACAACTGTTACGCTAGCGTGGTTTTTTGCTGCTGAACGAAGCATTGATGGACCACCGATATCGATGTTTTCAACGGCATCCGCATAAGTCACGTCTGGTTTAAGAATGGTTTCCTTGAATGGGTAAAGATTGACCACAACAAGGTCAATCAATTCGATTTTGTTATCCTTGGCTGCTTCTAAGTGACTATCCAGGTCGCGACGAGCGAGGAGACCGCCATGGATATTGGGGTGGAGGGTCTTGACACGACCGTCCATCATTTCCGGGAAACCAGTCACATCATCGATAGCAATGGTATCAACCCCAGCATTGTCTAGGACAACTTTGGTACCACCTGTTGAGATGATGTCCCAACCAAGTTTTTTAAGTTCTTGGGCAAATTCAACAATGCCCGCTTTATCTGAGACTGAAATAAGTGCTCGTTTAGTCATGTTCTTTCTTTTCCTTTTTAAAAAAGTTCTTTCTTTGCTACAGTCGAAATTATTCTTTCAGCTCTAGCACTTCCTTATTTGCGTGCAACTCCCAAATGTTCCAAGACTTCTGGATAGAGTTTGTACTCTGTTTCGTGGATGCGAGTCTCGAAAATATCAAGGGTGTCTCCTTCAAGGTGTGGTACACGAACCTGTTTGATGACCTTACCGGTATCAACACCAGAGTCCACCCAGTGAATAGTCACGCCAGACTGGTCCACACCTGCACTCCAAGCATCCTCAATGCCATGAGCACCTGGAAATTCAGGAAGATAAGCCGGATGAATATTGATGATACGGCCTTCATAAGCTGCTAGCAAGGTTGGGCCAACAATTTTCATATAACCCGCCAAGCAAACCAAGTCAATCTGATGTTCATCCAAAAGTTCGACGATGGCTCCTTCATAGTCTGCCTTGTTCTCAAACTCTTTAAGTTCAAAGGCATAGGTTAAAACCCCAAGTTTTTTGGCACGCTCAAGTACATAGGCATCCCGATGATCTGAAAAGACAAATTCTACTGGAAATTGTTCCGCAATCACCTGAAAGTTTGAGCCGTTACCAGAGGCAAAAACAGCAATCCTTTTAGTCATTATTTAATCACCACACTTGCGCCATCTTTCTTCACAATACGACCAATTTCATAAACAGGTTCGTCAAGAAGTTCTTTGACACGTTCCACATTCTCTGGTTTAACCGCAAGCATGAGACCAATACCCATGTTGAAGATTTCAAACATTTCTTCATGTTTGATTTGGCCATATTTTTCAAGAGCTTTGAAAACTGGAAGAACTGGGACTTTGCTTTCGTCAATTTCAGCAGCCAAGTCATCAGCGAACATACGTGGTACATTTTCGATAAAACCACCACCTGTGATATGGGCAATCCCGTTGACCAATTCTTCTTTGATGAGTGGCAAAGCTGCTTTGACGTAGATACGAGTTGGTTCCAAAAGAACGTCTTTAAGTTTCTTGCCTTCCAATTCTGGGAGGACTTCTTCACCTGTGTAATCCGCAAAAACACGACGCACGAGTGAGTAACCATTTGAGTGGATACCGCTTGAGGCAAGTCCAAGAATCACATCACCTGCAGCTACTTTTGAACCGTCGATGATTTGAGATTTTTCTGCAACACCAACAGCAAACCCAGCCAAGTCATAGTCGTCTTCACCGTACATACCAGGCATTTCAGCCGTTTCCCCACCGATAAGGGCTGCACCAGCCTGCACACACCCTTCGGCTACACCAGCAACGACTTGTTCTAGTTTAGCTGGTTCATTTTTACCAGTTGCGACATAGTCCAAGAAGTAGAGGGGCTCTGCACCTGCAGCGATGATATCGTTGACACACATGGCCACACAGTCTTGACCAATGGTATCGTGTTTGTCATACTTTATAGCTAACATGAGCTTAGTTCCGACACCATCCGTCCCTGAAATCAAAACTGGCTCTTTAACACCTGTTTTTGAAAGGTCAAACATGCCACCGAAACCACCAAGAGCTCCCATAACACCCGCACGTTCTGTACGTGCCACGTGTTTTTTGATCCGTTCAACAACTTCATAACCCGCTTCAACATCCACACCAGACTGCGCATAAGCATTTTTATTCGTCATTTTATTCATTCCTTTTCTTTTTTTGAGAAAGACTGCGACGTATTTTTAGATAAACAATTATTTTATCTAAAAATACTAGTCAGGTCTCTAACTTTGGTCCCATAGGAGAAAGCGTCTACTGACAAATGCTTTAGCTTTTAGTCAGTAGTGAGACGTGGAGCGTATGCATTTTTATTTGTCATTTGTTTATTCCTTTTCCTTTCCTTCAATGGGGAATTTTATTTGTAAAAACTCGTTTTTTCTTCTAAACTTCTACGATATTCTTCTTCATAATCATAGAGAGGAGTTGGATATTTCCCATCAAAGTAAGCAACACAGAGACCGCCATTTGGCGCATCTGTTTCAATCCCAATAGAGTCAATCAACCCATCAATAGAAAGATAAGTCAGGCTATCCGCACCAATGATTTGGCAAGTTTCCTCAACAGTATGATTAGCCGCAATCAACTCCTGACGTGTCTGGATATCAATCCCGTAAAAACATGGATAGGCAAGAGCAGGACTACCAATGGCAACGTGTACTTCTGATGCCCCCGCTTCTTTCAAAAGTTGGACAATGCGACGAGATGTCGTGCCTCGTACAATCGAGTCATCAATCATGACAACGCGTTTGCCTTTAACGACACCAGAAACAGCAGATAACTTCATCCGAACCCCTTGCTCGCGTAATTCTTGAGTCGGCTGGATAAAGGTCCGTTGCGTATATTGGTTCTTGATGAGACCCATTTCATTTGGCAGACCTGATTCTTCCGCAAAGCCCATCGCTGCGCTAAGAGAGGAGTTTGGCACCCCGACTACGATATCGGCTTCATGCTTGAACTCACGTGCTAATTGAGCTCCCATTCTCTTACGAGCTGTATGGACATTGACTCCGTGGATATTGGAGTCAGGACGTGCGAAGTAGATATACTCCATGGAACAGATAGCCAACTGAGTATCGTTTGTATAGCTGTCATACTGGATGCCATTGTCATCAATAATGACAATCTCGCCTGGTTTTACGTCTCGAATCCACTCAGCACCGATTACTTCAAAGGCACAGGTTTCAGATGAAACCACTACTGCTCCATTCGCCATTTTCCCGATTGATAGAGGACGGAAGCCATTTGGGTCAAGCGCTGCAATTAACTTATCTTCAAACATCAAGAGATAAGCAAAACCACCTTTGACAAGACTGAGCGCTTCCTTAATTTTACCCATCAGGTTTGGATTGTGGCTACGGCGAATAAGGTGAGCCAAGATTTCAGAGTCAGAGGTTGAGCTGAAAATCGCTCCTCTTTGTTCCAATTCTTGCTTGAGCGATTCTGCATTGGTCAGATTCCCATTATGAGCCAAACCAAACTGCATATCGTGAAAGCGGAAAAGGAAAGGTTGGATATTGTCTACAGAAGCTTCTCCCGCAGTCGCATAACGCACGTGTCCAATAGCTCCAGTTCCTGTCAATTTATCCAAATTCGCAGGATTTTTGAAGACTTCTGATAAAAGCCCCATATCACGATGACGCTTCAATTTCCCTTGGTCATTGGAGAGGATTCCTGCCCCCTCCTGACCACGGTGCTGAAGACTATGGAGTCCAAAATAGGTCAATTTGGCAGCGTCTGGGTGACCCCAGATACCAAAAACACCACATTCTTCATTAAGAGATTTTACTTCGTATGTCATTTTATATACCTAATTTTTATTTGTGTATCATTCCTTAACGATACTAGAACGGAATGATACGGCAGAAGTTCGTTTCACTCGCAACAACAAATCATTTGCAATTCTCGCAAGTTACATCTACTTGATTTTACATTGACTAATGGTTATCTATTAGAAAATCTGCAAAGCCTATTTTCCAGTAAAGTATTTAACCGCTGACGCAAAGAGGTGTTGGTCTTTATTTCCTGGAATATTTTGGAAAAGACCGTCTTCGAAACGTTCTGAGTGTCCCATCTTACCGATGATTTGACCATTCTTACTTGTGATACCTTCAATCGCATTGACAGAACCGTTAGG
The DNA here is from genome assembly GCF_049737935.1 of Streptococcus sp. CL9.43. NCBI lineage: Bacteria > Bacillati > Bacillota > Bacilli > Lactobacillales > Streptococcaceae > Streptococcus > Streptococcus sp. CL9.43. The sequence goes on from NZ_JBKOTS010000003.1 coordinate 307,975, forward strand.
ATTGTATTTAGAATTCATGCTTGGTTTGCCTTCGAAGTCAACGTATTGGCTAAAGATTTGACCATTGTCACGAAGTTCTGCAAATTCCTCAGCTGTCACGACAAACTTACCTTCACCGTGTGATACTGGGATGGCATGGATGTCACCAACTTTCACGCCAGCAAGCCATGGTGAGTTCGTATTGGCAATACGTGTTTCAACCATCTTAGCCACGTGTTGGTTGGCATCATTGTAGAAGAGGGTTGGACTAGTACTGTTTGCATCTTCAAAGTTACCATATGGAAGGAGACCTGATTTGACAAGAGCTTGGAATCCATTACAGATACCGATAATCAAACCACCACCTTCGATGAAGCTATCAATGGCTGCACGCACTTTTTCATTGAGCAAGATGTTCACGATAAATTTAGCTGATCCATCGGGTTCGTCAGCGGCTGAGAAGCCACCTGCAAAGAAGATAATGTTCGCTTTTTCGATATTGTCAACCATTGTGTCAACAGACTTGACAATTGCCTCTTCATTCAATGTGACAAATGGTACTAAGTTGACTTTTGCACCTTCTTTTTCAAAGGCCTTAGCTGAATCGTACTCAGAGTTAGTACCTGGGAACACTGGGATGTAAACTACTGGTGTCTCAACTGTTTCTTTAGCTTTGACAACAGCATCTGATGCCACAGCAGGTACTTCTTCCAACTCAGTTGCCTGTGCAAATTCCGTTGGGTAAACCTCTTCCAATTTACCTTGGAAAGCACTGTCAAGTTTGTGTCCATCAAGCGTTACACCATTGACAGTAAGTGTAAAGTCAGCAGTTGTTTGTCCAATCTTGTTAACTCCCGTAATTTCTTCAGGCGATGTGAAGATGAATCCACCTAATTGAGCTGTCAAAACAGTCTCAATATTTTCAAGGGTTACAGTGGCACCGATATGGTTACCAAATGTTGCAAGGGCAAGAGCTTCAAGGACACCACCATATTTAACAGCTGATGCAGCTGTCACATTGTGGTCAGCTTGGATGGCTTCAAACTGAGCAAAGTTAGACTTGATAAGATCGAAGTCAATTTCTTGTGCCAAAGCTTGACCTGGGATGTAGTAAATATTTTCACCAGCAGCTTTGAATTCTGGAGAAAGAACCTTACGGCTATCTGCAGTTGTCACACCAAAAGCAACCAAGGTTGGTGGTACGGTCAATTCTTCAAAGGTACCAGACATAGAGTCTTTACCACCGATAGATGGCAAACCAAGTTGAATCTGAGTTTCAATGGATCCAAGAAGAGCAGCTACTGGTTGACCAAAACGCTCTGCTTGTTTATCCATACGCTCGAAGTATTCTTGATAAGAGAAACGAGCCTTAGACCAGTTTGCACCAGCAGCAACCAAACGAGCAGTTGCTTCGATGACCGCATAAGCAGCACCATGATATGGAGACCATTCTGCTACATAAGGGTTGAACCCTTGCGCCATAACAGAAGCAGTCGTTGTCACACCATGTTGGACTGGCAATTTCTGTACAGAAGCTTCAGTTGGTGTAATTTGGTAGCGACCACCAAGTGGGTGATTGACTGTTGAACGACCAACTGAGCTATCAAAGATAGTTTGCAACCCTTTTTGACTGGCATGGTTAAGATCAGCCAAGACTTCAAGAGTATCAGCTTCAAGGGTTTCGGCAGATGTTTGACGTTCTTCTGGAAGCTTGACATCCTTGTCAACTACCTTAGCATCCACAACTACACGTACACCGTTTGTATCAAGGAAACGACGTTCCAAATCAACGATGGTTTCGCCATTCCAGTGCATAACAAGATTTGGTTTTTCAGTCACTGTTGCAACGACAACTGCATCAATATTTTCTTTGTTACATGCTGCAATGAAGGCATCTACATCTTCTGGACGAACTACCACAGCCATACGCTCTTGAGATTCAGAGATGGCAATTTCGGTACCGTTCAAGCCTTGATATTTCAATGGTACTTTGTCTAGATCAATTTCAAGTCCATCAGCCAATTCACCGATCGCTACGCAGACGCCACCAGCACCAAAGTCATTTGATTTCTTGATCAGACGTGTCACTTCTCCATTACGGAAAAGACGTTGGATCTTACGTTCTTCGATGGCATTCCCTTTTTGAACCTCAGCACCAGCTGTTTCAACAGATTCAACCGTTTGAACTTTAGATGAACCTGTCGCACCACCGACACCATCACGTCCAGTCTTACCACCGAGCAAGATAATCACATCACCTGCTTCAGGTTTTTCACGGACAACATTTTCCTTAGGAGCCGCACCGACAACGGCACCTAGCTCCATACGCTTAGCAACGAAACCTGGGTGGAAGTATTCACGAACATAAGTTGTTGCAAGACCAATTTGGTTACCATATGAAGAATAACCGTGAGCCGCTGTTTTAGAAATCACTTGTTGTGGCAATTTACCAGCGCGAGTTTCTGAAATTGGAGCTGTAATATCGCCCGCACCTGAAATACGCATGGCTTGGTAAACGTAGGAACGACCTGACAATGGGTCACGAATGGCACCACCGATACAAGTAGCCGCTCCACCAAAAGGTTCGATTTCCGTTGGGTGGTTATGGGTTTCGTTCTTGAACATGAGAAGCCATGGTTCTTTGACACCATTGACATCCACCTCAATTTCAACTGAGCAGGCATTGATCTCATCAGACACTTCCATGTCGTCCAAACGACCATTTGCGCGCTCATAACGCCCAAAAATAGTCGCCATATCCATCAAGGTTTGAGGTTTTTCTGTACGTCCCAACTCATCACGCATGGCGATATACTTGTCATAAGTCGCTTGCAATTGTTTTTCAAATTTAGAAGCTGAGAAGTCAATGTTTTTCAACTCAGTCTCGAAAGTCGTGTGACGGCAGTGGTCAGACCAGTAAGTATCCAAAACCTTCAACTCAGTCTCAGTTGGCACACGTCCAATAGACTTGAAGTAATCTTGAATGAAAAGAAGGTCATCCACTTCCATGGCCAATCCTTGCTCAGCCTTGTACTGTGCAAAATCTTCTGCTGTATAAGTTTCAAAGAAATCCAAGTTTGGAATGGTCTTGTCAGACTCAGAGAAATCCTGTTTGGCAATACCAAGAGTGATGTCTTTGAAACGAGAATCCACTGGGTTCAAGAGATAGTTTTTAACAGCTTCCAATTCATTCGCATCAATATCCTTATTGACCAAGTAAAGTTGTGCTGTATTTACCATTACATCACTTGAGCTACCAAGCAACAGCAAAGCTTCCTGTGAAGATGCCGCACGTTGGTCAAATTGACCAGGCAAACTTTCGATAGCAAAGAAAGCATACTTCTCAAGATCAGCCTTAACCTCAGCTTCATCCAAAACAGTATCGGTCACCTGCTCAGAGAAGATATGTTTTTCCGCACGCGCAAACAAGTCCTCTGCCAAATTAAAAACATCATAAACCTGAACAATCCGAAGATCATTTAAAGTTTTCAACTGAAGATTATGCTGTAATTCTTTTACTAAAGAATCAGATTTGACACGAAAATCAGCTTTTTTCTCAACGAAAATACGTTTATCCATTTTAGTTCCTTTATCTATTTCTACTTAAAGATTGTAGTGACGACCAAGTAAAACTCTACTTCAATCCCTGCAATTTCTCTAACACAACCTTATAAACATCCGTTAGACTGCCCAAATCTCTACGGAAAACATCCTTGTCCATATGGTGCCCTTCAGCATCCCAAAGGCGGCAGTTATCTGGTGAGAATTCGTCTGCCAAGATAATTTTGCCATCCTTATCAAAACCGAATTCCAATTTGAAGTCAATCAAACGAAGACCAATTTGTGCAAACCAATCTTTCAGCAATTCATTGATACGACGCGTTTCTTCCTTGATATAAGCAATTTGCTCATCGTTGGCAATATCCAAGAACTTCACATGCTCATCATTAATAAATGGATCATCCAACTCATCGTTTTTGTAGTAAAATTCAACGATAGGAGTTTTCAAGTCCAAACCTTCTTCCACACCGAAACGTTTTGAGAAAGAACCCGCAGTCACGTTACGAAGCACAACCTCCAAAGGAATGATTGAAACCTTCTTGTTAAGTTGTTCTGTATCAGAGATACGTTCGATAAAGTGAGTAGCCACACCTGCAGCATTCAATTTTTCAAAAATAAGAGACGAAATCTGATTATTGAGCACACCTTTGCCTTCGATGGTCTCTTTACGAGCACCATTAAGCATGGTAGCTTGGTCCTTATAAACGGACCTAATCACATGTTCGTCTTCTGTAGTATAGATATCTTTAGCTTTTCCCGTATAAATAAGTTTGCTGGACATTTTATTATTCGCCTTTCGTATTACTTTGCCTCATTCTAACACAAAAATAAGCATAAATCAAATGTTTTACGAACGTAAACGTATTCTTCACTCTAAAACATTTAGAAAAAAATCAAATCAGACTATTTAGATAACCAGACCACAATCATTCAAACTTCACACAATCAAAAAAGCAACATGACCAGCATGTTGCTTTTTCTTATATTCTATTTTTGATGATTGCTAATACGTCTGCAACACTTTGGAGGTTGTCAATTTCTTCATCACTGATCTCGATTCCAAATTCATCCTCAACTGTTAGAATAAATTCCATCAAATCTACTGAATCAGCATCTAAATCATCCTTTAAACTCAAGTTTTCAGTAACTACAAAGTCCTCTCCTTGACGCTCTTGAATGATGGTTACGATACGGTCAAAAATTTGTTGTTCTGTCATATTGTTCTCCTTATTCCTCTGAAAATTCACGCGCAGTTTGAGCAACTACATCTGTCTCAAGCATGGTACGAATCTGGCGTATTGTGCTATAGACAGCCTTGGCATCACTTGAACCATGAGTCTTAACTACTGGTGCTTTAACACCAAACAGAACCGCGCCTCCAACATCTGAATAGTTGAGCTGTTTTTTCAAACCTCTGAGGTTATCCTTAAGAAGGAAAGCTCCTAGCTTAGCTCTAAGACCGCCACCTACAATAGCATTTTTAAGCAAGCCCATGATACCCATAGCAGTCCCTTCAATAGCTTTGAGCACAGCGTTTCCCGTGAAACCATCTGTTACGACTACATCGGCAACACCATCCATTAAATCACGCGCTTCCACGTTCCCGACGAAATTCAAACTCTCGTCAGCCACTAATAGGTCATAGGCTTCCTTGCGAAGTGGATCTCCCTTGCTGCTCTCTGTCCCGTTATTAAGCAAACCTACACGAGGTTTTTCAATACCACGAACATTTCTAGCATAGAAGGAACCCAAGATAGCGTATTGATGCAGGTGATGAGCTGTATTTTCTGCATTAGCACCAAGGTCAAGCATATCAAAACCTTTTCCATCAATAGTTGGCAAGGTTGACATAAGACCTGGTCGATCGATATTTTTGATACGACCAACGATGAAGAATCCTGCTGCTAACAAGGCACCTGTATTTCCTGCAGAAAGAACTGCGTCTGCCTCTCCATCTTTGACAGCCTTAGCTGCCAATACCATGCTGGAATTTTTCTTCTTGCGGATGGCTTTTGTAGGCTCATCATCTGAGTCGATTTTTTCATCCGTATGGATAATGCTGACGCGCTCTGTAGCTGTTAGATATTGCTTGATTTTGCTTTCATCTCCATAAAGTTGGACTTCAATATCTGAAAAGTCAGCAAGGGCTTGATTAACTCCCTCTACAATAGCTTGTGGTGCGTAATCGCCACCCATTGCATCAACTGCGATTTTTTTCATTTGTCTTCCTCTTTCAGTAGTTGTCCCCAGTCGGCTAGGGAATCAATAAATTTCTTTGATTTTAGATGAATGCCGACATATTCCTCGTAGATTTGGTCCATAAACTTGCGCAAGTCTTGCTTGATTTCGGCCTTAAGTGAGATAGTCTCCAAGGTCTCAAAATCAATGGCTTGAAATTGATTGAGCAGATAAGGAATATTGGGATTTAGATGACATCGTTTCTCATCTTCATGGTAATGATCGGGACAAAGACAAGCCCCGTATTTGAATGAAAAGTCAAAGGCTTGCCCCACACGATGACAAAAGGTACACTCATTAAAGTTGAGACTGATTCCAAAACGTGTCAATATTTGAATTTCAAAAATATTGGTCAAAACTTGATAATCCAGACCCTCTTCCATCAGCTCTAAAGTCTTTTGCAAAAAAGCAAATAAGGGAGCGTCTTCTTGGTTATCCTGCAAACTCGCATCTGCCAAGGCTGCAACGTAAGTCGCATAAGCCATAACAAAGAGGTCACTATTGATTTTCGGAAAAGTCTTCACCTCATGATAATCTTCTATATAACTAAGTCCATCGTCATTGACTTTTAGGAGAAAATGGGCTAAGACTAAAGGTTGAATGACAGGAGCTAGTTTGGATTGGCCGGCGTGTTTGACAAAAAACATGCGCTTCCCTGCCTGTTCTGTAAAGATTTTAACAAGCTTATCATCCTCTCGAAAATTTCGATTGTAAAGTACTAAACCCTGACTCGTAATCGATTGAATCATGCTTCTCTCATGTACTCCTCAAGTCGTTTCATAGCTTCTCTGATGGTTCCCATGCTAGCTGCATAAGATAGGCGAACATAGCCCTCTCCATACTGACCAAAGGCAGCACCAGGAATAAAAGCAACAGCCTTCTTCTGGGCAAAATCCTTCAGAAAAGCAAAGGAATCTTGATTATAGCCTGCCGGAATCTTAGCAAAGATATAAAAAGCCCCATCTGGTTTGATAATCTCAAAGCCGAGGTCAGTCATCTTGTCGATAATGTAGTCCCGACGCTGGATATATTCCTTCTTCATGGGTTCTGCATCATCTTTACCAGCTGTCAATGCTTCCACCGCAGCATGTTGTGCCATGGTGTTTGCAGCAGTTACCAAATACTGATGACTCTTGATGAGTTGAGCTGTGAAGTTTGCTGGTGCAAAGATAAAACCTAAACGCCAACCTGTCATGGCATGGGATTTAGAAAGACCGTTAATGATAATTGCCTGATCTCTCAACATAGTTCCCAAAGATACATGATTTTCCCCTGTATAGGTCAATTCTGAGTAGACTTCATCACAGACTACGAAAATCTCATACTTGCGTAAAACAGCTGCCAAGGCTTCTAATTGCTCGCGACTATAAGTAATTCCTGTAGGGTTGGCTGGATAGTTGAGAATAACTGCCTTGAGCTTGTCACCTTGCTCTAAAATCGCTTTTTCTAGCATTTCTGGAGTTAAGACAAAACCATTCTCAGTCGTATCAATCTCGACAATCTCTGCACCAACTAGATTAACTATTGGCTCATAGCCAGGATAGGCAGGAGCTGGCAAGAGAACCTTGTCTCCTTCCTCCAAAATAGCTGTCAGAGTGGCTGATAGAGCCTCTGTCGCACCAATTGTGACCAAGATTTCATTCTCTGGATTGTAGTCCAGCTGATATTTCTCTTTTACAAAATCACTCGCCGCCTGACGCAATGTCAACAAACCACTCATACCTGTATAGTAGGATTGATCTTGATCAATGGCTCGCTTTGCAGCTTCCTTGACATGATCTGGCGTTGTAAAATCTGGTTCTCCCAAGGTCAATCGCAGGACACCAGGAATCTCTGAAATAGCCTGGTCAAATTGACGAATCAAGGAAACTTGTATCTTATCTAATTGTTTATTAAAGCGTTTGGTTAAGTCCATATATATCCTCCTTGATCAAAGAACATATATCTATTATACTACAAAAGCTCTCTGACCGCAAAATTCCGTTAATTTACAACCTTATTCCTACTTTCTATTTTACTTTTCTGACAGATAAGATTATAATAAGTAGTATTTATTTTCGGAGGTTTTTATGTCATTTCTATCAAAAAATTGGGCAGGACTGCTAGTCTGTCTAATCATTTCTATCATCTCTTGGGTTTTAGGAGGCTTTCTGCCTGTTGTGGGAGCACCTGTTTTCGCCATTTTTATCGGAATGATTCTCCATCCCTTTCTCACTTCTTATAAACAACTGGATGCCGGCTTGACTTATAGCTCCAAAAAACTGCTTCAATATGCTGTTATCTTGCTTGGGTTTGGACTCAATATCTCACAAGTTTTCGCAGTTGGAAAATCTTCCCTCCCTGTTATCCTTTCGACTATTTCTATCGCTTTGATTATAGCTTTCTTTTTCCAACGATTTTTTAACCTTGATACAAAGCTAGCTACCTTGATTGGAGTTGGATCTTCTATCTGTGGCGGTTCTGCCATTGCAGCGACTGCTCCTGTTATTCACGCCAAGGAAAAAGAAGTAGCCCAAGCCATTTCTGTTATCTTTTTCTTCAATGTCTTGGCAGCTCTTATCTTTCCAACTCTAGGTTCTTGGCTCCATCTTTCCAACGAAGGTTTTGCTCTCTTTGCGGGTACTGCGGTCAACGATACGTCCTCTGTAACAGCCACAGCTAGCGCCTGGGATAGCCTCTACCAAAGCAATACTCTCGAATCTGCTACTATTGTCAAACTGACTCGTACCTTAGCTATTATCCCTATTACTCTCTTTCTCTCATACTGGCAAAGTCGCCAACAAGGTGATAACCAAGGAGTAAAACTCAAAAAAATCTTCCCCGTTTTCATTCTCTACTTTATCCTAGCTTCTCTGCTAACTACCGTCCTTACTTCTTTTGGTGTTAGCAATAGCTTCTTTGCACCTCTCAAACAACTCTCTAAATTCCTTATTATCATGGCCATGAGTGCTATCGGTCTCAAAACCAACCTCGTTGCTATGATCAAATCCAGTGGAAAATCCATTCTTCTTGGAGCCCTTTGCTGGATTGCTATCATCCTGACTAGTCTTGGCATGCAAATACTCATCGGTATTTTCTAATAAAAAAGGTAGCCTTTAGGCTACCTTTTTATTGTTCAAGAATTAAACGTGTATGTTCTCTCTTAATACAACGGTTCATCACGATGTCATCGCATCCCCCAGCACGCAAGATTTCTGCTGCTTCCAAACTTTCAAGTTCTAATTGTGCCCAGAAAATCTTGGCATCCGCCTTGAGAAAGTCTCGTGCTACATCAGGTAAAAATTCACTGCGACGATAGACATTGACGATATCTACAGGGAAAGGAATTTCAGCTAGACTGGCATAAGCCTTTTCTCCCAAAATCTCGCCACCTGCAGCTTTAGGGTTAACTGGAATAATTTTATAACCACGAGCCTGCATTTCTTTAGTCACTCGATTGCTAGTTGTTTCCTCACGATCGGATAAGCCTACTACAGCTAGAGTTTTACTGCTTGCTAGATACCGACGGATCACTCCATCACTTGGATTGATAAATTCTTGAGTCATAGAAACCCTCCTTTTTCATCAGTATAGCATATTTTGAAAGGGTTTGTAGAAATTTGCTATGAAAATAAAAAATCCTCTTAAAATTAAACTATTCATTTAATTTTAAGAGGATCATAAAGATTTTATTTAAAGATTATTCTCTTGTTGGTTTATACTGAAGGCTTTCTCCGTGTTGTTTGACAAAGTCACTCAACTCTGAATCAGGAATTTGTCGAAGGTAGAGATTGGCACGAATCGTATCATCTTCTTCACGACAAGTAGAAAGCACAAGATATTTATCCTTAGCTGATACCTTGACATTTGGTTTCTTAACCTCTGCAGTATCATAAATAGTAGTTAGCTGTTTCTCAAAATCTGCATCATCATCAAAAGAAGTACGGTAAAAAGCTGTTTCTTCTGGAACAATAATCATGGCAACAGCTTCATAATAGTACTTTCTCTCTGGAGTTTCAATGACAACATAAGGGTGTGCATCAAAATATTCTTGGCGACTGAAATAGTTCACATCTTTAAACATACGGTGATCAGGAACTTTACTACCACGAGCGTGACCAAATAACCAAGTTAATCGATCGCTAAAATCCTTCTTGTTATCAGCGTCCATAAAGACTGTCCCCATTAAAGGCTCGTTAACTCCATCAAAGCGCTTATCTAAATAAGTCGCATTATCCGTTGTTTGAACGACTGGTTCATCTAACTGTGTACCCGGAATATATACATACCCCACAGTTTCAGAGTTTGTTGCAAGTAAACCTTTAAATTTATTAGAGAGATATTCCTTTTCTTCCTCGCTAGCAGTATAAGCTTGCTTTGACGCTTCCTGGGTAACGGTAGTTTCAGTCGTCTTATTCTCACTTGATGCTGAGAAGCTGTTATTATATATAAACAAGCCTCCCAAAGCAACGATAGCTACTGCTGCGATAGAAGCAATTATTTTAGTAATTGGTGTTTTCTTTGTTCTAGAGTGTCCACTCATTTTTCTACCTCGTTATTTACTAAAAAAATCACTGAAACAAAGTTTCAGTGATAGTATACTTCACCAAATAAATAAATTATTTAACAGCGTGTGTTTTTGGAAGGGCTTTTTGACCTGCTTTTGCAGAAGCTCCTGCTTTTTTAGCTGCTGCATCTGCTTTTTTAGCTTGGTCTACAGCACCTGGTTTACCACCTTCTGGTTGAGTTGCTGCTTGGTCAGCTGCTGCTTGATCAGGAGATACTTGCTCAGGTGCTACACCATGGTTAAGAGCTTTATCTTCTTGATCACGCATGTCTTTTGTTTTGTTGTCTTGAACGCCAGTTACATCGTTCCAGTATTTACCTTCAGCATAAGCAGTGTCACGGTATGCATCTTGAAGGCGAGCTACATATTTGTTGCGTACAACATTACGTGCTTCAGTACGAGCTGCTTCAAGTTTAGCAACGTAATCACCGTAAAGGTGACCTGATCCGTATGCTTCAAGAGCTTGTTTTGCTGCTACAACTGCTGCATCGTTTTCAGCTTCAGCGTTAATTTCAGCTTCGTGTGCTGCTACTTGTGTGTTTGCTTCGTCAGCGATATCACGTTCTGAAACGTAGTGTTTTTGAATCAATGCATTTGAGCTATATGAATTGTCAGATGCAAATGCTGGAGCTGCTGCAGAAAATACTGCAAGAGCTGCTACTGATGATAATAAAACTTTCTTCATTGTTTTATCTCCTCTTTAATTTTAAAATTTAATTATAAGGATAATCCTTACTAACTCAAATTATATCACATATATTAGAGTTGTCAAGCTTTTTTAAAAATAAATTTATATTTTCTGGTAAAAACAAGTAAAATTCATTCGAATTACAAAAATCAAATAAAATTCTTGAAATAATTGATATAAAAATGTTTGAAATCCGAACAATGCAGAGTTTTGCGAGTGTTAGGTTCTGTATTTCTAAGAGTATATTTTATTTTTTCAGCTGTAATTTTAAATAGTCTTCTCGATACTAAACAATGGAGAAAGAGGACGTTTTTCGTGGATACGGATGATTGCATCGCCTAAAAGATGAGCGATAGAAATTTGTTCAATCTTATCAATCAAACGTTCTTCTGGAAGATAGATAGTATCCAAAACAACCAATTTTTTAATGGCTGATTTCTGGATATTCTCCATTGCTGGCCCTGAAAGAACTGGGTGTGTACAACTTGCGTAAACTTCAACAGCTCCTGCTTCTGCTAGAGCATCAGCCGCATGACAAATGGTTCCAGCTGTATCAATCATATCGTCAATCAAGATACAAGTCTTACCTTCTACCTTACCAATGATATTCATAACTTCACTAGTATTCATCTTGTCTACACTACGACGCTTGTCGATAATGGCAATTGGAGTTTTCAAAAATTCTGCTAATTTACGAGCACGAGTCACCCCACCGTGGTCCGGGCTGACAACGACATAGTCAGAACCAACCATGCCACGACGCTCAAAGTAATCCGCAATCAATGGAGCACCCATCAAGTGATCCACCGGAATATCAAAGAACCCTTGAATCTGTGCTGCGTGCAAGTCGATTGTCAACAAACGATCAACTCCAGCTACTTCAAGCATATTTGCAACGAGTTTTGAAGTGATTGGCTCACGCGCTCTTGCCTTTCTATCCTGACGTGCATAACCATAGTAAGGCATAACAACGTTGACAGATTCTGCACTGGCGCGCTTCAAAGCGTCTACCATAATCAAAATCTCAAGTAGATTATCATTTACTGGTGAGCTAGTTGATTGTAGAATAAAGACGTGTTTTCCACGGATCGATTCTTCGATATTAACTTGAATTTCTCCGTCTGAAAATTGACGAACAGTCGATTTTCCCAACTCTATCCCAATCTCTTGCGCCACACGCTCTGCCAATTCTCTATTCGAAGAAAGAGCAAACAGCTTTAAATCAGAAAAAGACATGATTTCCTCCGGTATTTATGTATCACTTGTGTTTTTCACAACATTTTTCCATCTACCATTGTAGCGCTTTTTTCTCGATTTTTCAATAAAAAATAAGACAAGAGTAGACTTTTATACTCTTATCTTATACTATCTTATATTAGTGATATCAAAGGTAAAACTTGTCAACCTTCTCATCCTACTTCATGCTACTCCAGAAGCTTTTAATTAGAAAGTTAGTATATCTCCCTCATACTACCTGTATCCACATCGTAAACTGCTCCTGAAATAATAACATCATCTGGAATTAAGGGGCATTCTCGTAGCAATTTCATATCCTCTCGAACACTCTCATCGATGTCTTGAAACGGTAAAAAGTCCTGCCCAGATACATCGACTCCCAATTCACATTTTAGGTGCTCTTGAAAATCCTCGTTATTGAAGGTTTGAGCCCCGCAGTCTGTATGATGAAGAACCACAATTTCTCTTGTCCCCATTTGTTGTTGGGAAATTACAAGTGAGCGAATCATATCCTCAGTCACTCGACCTCCCGCATTCCGTAAAATATGGGCATCTCCCAGAGCTAACCCCAGAGCTGGCGCAACGTGTAGACGCGAATCCATACAAGTTACGATTGCTACCTTGGTCTTGGGTTTAATGGATAAATGCAAATCTCCATGTAGTTCTACATAAGCTTGATTGGCTTTTAAAAAATTTTCAAAATAGGACATGACAACTCACTTTCTAGTCTGCCAGATAATTTGAACACCAAATTATTTATCTCCTATCTTACCATCTTTTCTTTGTCTTGTCAGCTGTCAACTTTCATATAAAAAAACTGGGACAGAGACATCCAGCAACTAGCTTGGGTTTCTGTCCTAGTTTTTTTAATATTATGAGCCTTTTTGGATATACTTGTTAAGAGAGCCTGCAAAGCTCTGAAGATTGAGACTCTGTACATAGACCTCACCGGTACCTCGGAAGGTATTCACCACTCCTTCGCCTGTACCAATAGACTGCCAGAAGCCATTTTCTAAGTGGATATCATAGTCCAGAGATTGACTCCAAGCCACCACATGGGCATTGTCGATGGTTATTTCTTGGTTTTGTAGCTCAATTTTCTTAATAGAGCCAAAGGCATTGGCCAAAAGAGTTCCCTGACCTTGGGTAGTCATCACAAAGAGACCGCCTTGCCCTCCGAACAGAGCTTTCCCAATAGACTGGCGCTCCATTGTATAGAAAGCTGTACCATCAAGAGCTAAAAAGGCTCCATCATTCAATCGATATTGCTCTTCGCCTAGCTCAAGAGCAATCACTTGACCAGGAGTATCTGGTGCTAAAGCAAGGTTGCCGTTGTCAGACTCTGCAACAGCTTGAGTGATAAAGGTACTTTCACCAGAAACCATTGAACGCCCTACAGCTTTGACAAAACGTCCCAAACCAGAACCGCTTGCATTGAGCTGGGTATTGAGACTTACATTGGGTGTGTGGTAGACCATGCTACCACGCTGAATAAAGACCGTTTCTCCCTGATTGAGCGACAACTCTACCAAAGGAAACTGCATGTGACTATCCATAGAAAATTTCATCAGAAATTCCTCCTTATTTTTAATAAATGTTAGCAATAAAATAATTAGTCATCTAAAACTGACCATAACGATTAGGAGAATACCTTTTTCAAGACTTCCTGAATAGTCGTCACCCCAATCACCTGAATTTCCTTAGGTGGCTTTATACCTGTTAGGGAATTTTTTGGCACATAGATTTTTGTAAATCCAAGCTTAGCAGCTTCATTGATCCGTTGTTCGATACGATTTATGCGCCGAATCTCTCCCGTCAAGCCCAACTCTCCTACAAAACATTCCTGAGGATTGGTTGGTTTGTCCTTGTAGCTCGAAGCAATAGCAACTGCAACAGCCAGGTCAATAGCAGGTTCATCCAATTTGACACCACCAGCTGATTTGAGATAGGCATCCTGATTTTGAAGGAGTAAGCCTGCCCGTTTCTCCAAGACAGCCATAATCAGACTAGCGCGATTGAAATCAAGCCCTGTCGTCGTACGCTTAGCATTCCCAAACATGGTCGGCGTCACCAAGGCCTGCACTTCAGCAAGAATTGGACGTGTTCCTTCCATTGTCACAACGATGGACGAACCAGTCGCTCCATCCAAGCGTTCTTCCAGAAATACTTCACTAGGATTAAGAACTTCAACCAATCCACCTGATTGCATCTCAAAGATTCCAATCTCGTTGGTCGAGCCAAAACGATTTTTGACTGCTCTCAGAATCCGGAAGGTATGGTGGCGTTCCCCTTCAAAGTAAAGCACCGTATCCACCATATGCTCCAACATACGAGGACCAGCCAAAGTTCCTTCCTTGGTCACATGCCCTACGATAAAGATGGCAATGTTATTGGTCTTGGCTAGCTGCATGAGTTCAGCAGTCACCTCGCGTACTTGGGAAACAGAGCCTTGCACCCCTGAAATCTCAGGTGACATAATGGTCTGGATCGAATCGATGATAAGAAAGTCTGGTTGGATTCGCTCCACCTCAGCTCTCACGCTCTGCATATTGGTCTCAGCATAGAGATAAAACTCGCTATCAATATCCCCCAAGCGCTCTGCACGGAGTTTGATCTGTTGAGCAGACTCCTCCCCACTGACATAGAGAACTGTTCCTACTTGAGACAACTGAGTTGATACTTGTAAGAGAAGGGTTGATTTTCCAATACCTGGATCTCCACCAATTAGGACGAGACTCCCTGGCACCACACCTCCACCGAGTACACGGTTGAATTCCTCCATCTCAGTCTTGGTTCGATTGACATTAATAGAAGTTACTTCTGCCAATTTCATGGGCTTGGTTTTCTCACCTGTCAAGGACACACGCGCATTCTTGACTTCTGCAACCTCAACCTCCTCAACAAAAGAAGACCAAGCTCCACAGTTTGGACAGCGTCCTAAATACTTTGGTGAATTATATTCACAATTTTGACACACAAATGTCGCCTTTTTCTTTGCGATAATAAACCTCTTTCTATATCTCTATCTCACATTCAATCACTTGGCAAAAATCAATCTTCTCATTTGGTACAAACTGCCGTATCAGCATTCGATGGGCTACAACTACCACAGTTTGATGTTCCCGATACTTAGCCATGCATTCTAGAAAACGAGTCTTCATCTCTACAGCTGTCTCATATTGAACAGGAGAATTTAGGAGCAACTCCCCATTATTTTCTAAAAATAGTCTTCTAGCTTCTTCAAATCTATCTATGCCACTTTCATAGACCTGCCATTCATGCAATAATGGCTCCACTCTCAAAGGAAGCCCAGTAGCACAAGATACATAAGAAGCCGTTTCTAATGCTCGCGTCACTGCAGAAGACACCAGTATATCAGCTGAGCCAAACAAAAGATTTTTGCAAAGTTCCTGAGCTTGTTGTCTTCCTTTTACCGATAAAGGGGCCAAGTCTATCCCAAATCCCGTATAAGAACGCTCCTCTAACTCACGGTAATCTGGCTCTCCATGACGTACAAAGATAATCTTCATCTTAGTGCCCAGTTGATCCAAACCCACCAGTACGAACTCCGTCTGCCTCATCTCCATCTGCAATTAAAAATGGTGCAAAGACAGCCTGAACTACACGTTCTCCAACTTCAAGAACAACTTCTTGATCTGTGATATTCTTCATCTGTGCAAAGATATGTCCCTCATTCCCTGGATTGCCATAATAATCTCCGTCAATGACACCCACAGAGTTAATCAAGACCAAACCTTTTTTACGAGGATTTGATGAACGGTCATAAAGATAGAGCACTTCAGTCGGCTGCATATAAGCCTTAACACCTGTTGGGACGAGGACGATTTCTCCTGGTCCAATCACTGTGCGCTCTGCCACCTTTAAGTCGTAGCCAGCTGCGTGTGCTGTCTCTCGTTTAGGTAACAAAGTTTCATCTGTAAAGCTAGAAACTAATTCAAAACCACGAATTTTCATATTATTCCTCTTTTTAATCTTTTATTCTAGGCTATTTTATCTTATTTATTCGAAAAAAGCACGAAAAAAGAGCACACAATTCACACTCGCTTAGGGCTGCTGGATTCCTCCCCTGACCCGCTTCACGCAGAACTGTTGCTCCACTAGTTATTATACCACATTCCCCTCTATTTTTAAAGAGAAATTATTTTTTACGTCGATTTCGGAAAAAGTCTTGCATAATCTCTGCGCACTCATTCTCTAAAACACCTGTTTCAACGTCCACACGGTGATTGAGCCTCTCATCTGTTAGAATATCGTACAAGCTCCCAGCGGCGCCAAATTTCTGATTTTTAGCCCCGTAGACCACGTTTGGAATCCGTGCGAGACCAATTGCCCCACTACACATGACACACGGCTCTATGGTCACAAAAAGCGTACAATCGAGCAAACGCCAACTCTCTTCGCTCAAATTAGCATTCTCTATGGCCATAATTTCCGCATGCATGACTGCCCGTTGCAACTCCTCTCGAGCATTGTGTCCTCTCCCAATGACTTTTCCATCCTTGACAATTACACAACCAATCGGGATTTCATCATGCTCTAAAGCAATCTCTGCCTCTTTTAAGGCCTCTCTCATAAAAGCTTCTTTTTCTTCAAGCGTGTAATTCATCTCTTCTCTCTTCCTAGCTATCAATTCTATCATTATACCATGTTTCTCAACACAAAAAAAGCCACCGAATGCGGTGACTTTATAGGGAGATTATTATGAAAAAGAAAAGTTTAGGAAATTTGTTACAACAAGTTAGGAGGTCTTCTTGTAACTGTCTATAGTATATCCAACCTGTCTTAAACAAATCTTAAAAATCTGCTATGACCAAACACTTTCTAAAATATTTGTCTGTTCACGACCAGGACCTACTGAGAATGTTGAAATACGAACACCCACCAATTCGCTAACACGGCGAACATAGTTGCGTGCATTTTCAGGAAGGTCTTCCAAATTACGTACTCCAGTGATATCTTCAGACCAACCAGGCAATTCTTCGTAGATTGGTTTACAACGTTTCAATTGTTCGAGACTAGCTGGGTAGTAATCAATACGTTGACCGTCAAGATCATAGGCCACACAGATTTTTACTGTATCCAAGCCACTCAAAACATCAATAGAGTTCAAAGAGAGATTTGTGATACCAGAAACACGACGGCTATGACGCATAACAACTGAGTCGAACCAACCTACACGGCGAGGACGCCCAGTAGTTGTCCCATACTCATGCCCCACTTCACGAATACGATCACCAACTTCATCAAATAGCTCGGTTGGGAAAGGACCATCACCTACACGACTTGTATAAGCCTTACATACACCGACAACTTTGTCAATCTTGCTTGGACCTACTCCAGAACCAATTGTCACACCACCAGCCACTGGGTTTGATGAAGTAACAAATGGATAAGTACCTTGGTCAATATCCAACATGACACCTTGTGCACCCTCAAAGAGAACCCGTTTACCATTATCAAGCGCGTCGTTCAAGATAACAGAAGTATCAGTCACATATTGCTTGATTTGTTGGCCATACTCATAGTATTCTTCAAAAATATCATCAATTGAAATAGGTTCACTATCATACAATTTTACAAATTGACGATTTTTCTCAGCAAGATTACGTTCTAAACGTTCACGGAAGATTTCTTTATCCAAAAGATCCGCAATACGAATTCCAACACGAGCTGCCTTGTCCATATAGGCTGGACCAATTCCTTTAATTGTCGTCCCAATCTTGTTATCACCCTTAGCTTCTTCTTGAAGACGGTCTAACTCAATGTGATAAGGCAAAATAACATGCGCACGATCAGAAATTCTAAGATTATCTGTTGTAACACCTTCTTCATGCAAATAAGACAATTCTTTCACAAGAGATTTAGGGTTGACAACCATCCCATTACCAATAACAGAGATTTTTTCTGGGAAGAAAATACCTGAAGGAATCAAGTGCAATTTAAATTTCTTTCCATCAATAACAATTGTGTGACCTGCATTATCTCCGCCTTGGTAACGAGCAATCACTTCCGCATTAGCTGAAAGAAAATCTGTAATTTTCCCTTTACCTTCATCACCCCATTGGGTACCTACAACAACAACTGAAGTCATAATAAATTTTCGTCTGAGCCAAAAGGCTCGTCCTTTCTCATATACATGGTGGGAGTCTCACCCACAATAATATCTTACAATTTATTATAAGAAAAAAAGCCTATTTTATCAAGAATTAACACTAGAAAAGATTAGGGAATTCTTTTACTTTTGATTTAAAAAAATACAAAAAATTAGCATAATCTAAATATTTTTTTAAAATTAATTATTATTGTTCGTAATAGATGAAATGAAATTTTATTAAAATGAATAATTTAAATTTTGCCCTAATAGATAATTAAGATAGATCCGGTACGCTGCTCGAAAATGACAGAGGAGAAAATCCTTCTCATTCTTTATCTTAAAACGAATTAAATAATAAAGTAAAAATTTAAGATGAAGTAATTCCCATTCATCAGTACTTTGAAATAAAATTGAATATTCATTTTCGATTTGCTTTAGAAAAACCAAAGATCGATCGTAATATTTTTGAAGCATATAAAAAACCTTTCTTATTGATAAAACAAGTTTATCAGAAAGGCTAAATAAATAGATAAATATTTCTATAAAGTAAAAATTTTAAGCTGAACAAACTTAAAACAAAGAAAAGAAGTAAAAATAGATGAAAAAAATACTGAAAAATTCTCGTAAATAAACCCAAGGAAACAAAAAAACGTTCCTTAGAACGTTTAACTACTCCGCCAGTAGGACTCGAACCTACGACATCATGATTAACAGTCATGCGCTACTACCAACTGAGCTATGGCGGATAAA
>NZ_JBKOTS010000004.1:0-128858 GCF_049737935.1 Streptococcus sp. CL9.43
CAACTCTTTCTATTATACCTACTTTTAGATTCTTGTCAACTAGTTTGATTTGTTTTTTCTGAAATTTTTTTACTGGTTTTCATAGATTAGTTTTTATAAATAAGAAAGAGAGGATATAATAGTATCCTCTCTTGTATCTTGTCTACTAATATTTTAGTTTTCTTCAGCCATTTTTGATTTGACTTCATCATATGATAGGGCACGTGATTCCTCTTCTACTGATTCAGGCATTTTCCCTGTTTCGTAAAGAGATTTGATTTGTGTACTATCCAATGTTTCATATTTCAATAAGGCTTCTGCAATTAATTTATGCGTTTCACGATTTGATTGAATAATTTCAGCTGCTTTATTACGTGCTTCATTCAACAATGCTCGAACTTCTTCATCAATTTCATATGCAGTACGTTCTGAAATAGATTTTTGTGGAGTTTGAGCACCAAACATAGCATGATTACCTTCGTATTGAACAGGTCCGAGTTTTTCACTCATACCATACTCTGTAACCATTGCACGCGCCATTTGTGTAGCTTGCTCAAAGTCGTTTGATGCACCTGTTGTTTGGACATTAAAGATGATTTCTTCAGCAACACGTCCACCCATCAAACCAGCTAATTGTTCTTTCATATCTTCTTTAGATAGCAACATTTGATCTTCTTTTGGAAGAGCAATCATGTAACCACCTGCACGACCACGTGGAACAATTGTTACCTTATGAACGACACGCGCATTTGATAAGACTAACCCTACGATAGTGTGCCCGGCTTCGTGATAAGCAACCATTTCACGTTCTTTTTGAGAAACAGTTTTATCTTTCTTAGAAGGCCCTGCAATAACGCGGTCTTCTGCCTCATCAATATCAGAAGCATCAATGACTGATTTGTTACGACGGGCAGCAACTAATGCCGCTTCGTTCAATACATTTTCTAAATCAGCACCAACAAAACCTGGAGTTTGTTGTGCTACTAACTTCAAATCCACATCTTCTGCTAGAGGTTTATTTCTAGCATGGACTTTCAGAATTGCTTCGCGTCCTTTAACATCTGGACGACCAACCAATACTTTTCTGTCAAAACGACCTGGACGAAGAAGGGCTGGATCTAGAACATCTGAACGGTTCGTTGCCGCAATGACAATTATCCCTTCATTTCCTTCAAAACCATCCATTTCAATCAAGAGTTGGTTCAAGGTTTGTTCACGTTCATCATTACCTCCACCAAGACCGACACCACGTTGGCGACCAACGGCATCAATTTCATCGATGAAGATAATAGCTGGCGCTGCTTTTTTAGCGTCCTCAAAGAGTGAACGTACACGGCTGGCACCGACACCAACGAACATTTCTACGAAGTCAGAACCTGAAATACTAAAGAACGGTACTCCAGCTTCTCCTGCTACTGCTTTAGCAAGTAATGTTTTACCAGTTCCCGGAGGTCCCTCTAAGAGAACACCAGCTGGGATACGAGCACCTAATTTTGTAAAGCGTTTTGGATCTTTCAAGAATTCAACAACTTCAACAAGTTCTTGTTTTTCTTCTTCAGCTCCTGCTACATCTGAAAAGCGTACTTTGATATCTTCCTTATTAGCAGCCTTAGCTTTACTGCGTCCAAAACTCATCGGATTGCGTCCGCTGTTTCCTCCCATATTTCCCATCATAGAAAATAGGAAGAAGAATAAAATAGCAAATGGCACTACCGAAACTAGGATGTTAATCCACATACCACTTGAGCTTTCGTGCTTGACTTCAACTTGTGTTTGGTGTTCACCAGCTAGTTTTTGCAAATCTGCTACAGTAGTATCCGATGGAAGAATAATACTTGTAAATTTTTCTACTTTTGTTGCAGAAGGTGTGAAAAACTGAATACCTGTTTCCGGTTTTTCTGTTTTAGCAGTTTTATAGACACCAGACACTTCAATAATACTACCACTTGGTTGATAGGTTATTTCTTTTACATTGTCATTAGTGATTTCCTGCACCAATTCTGAGTATTTAATTTGTTGACTGTGCCCGGCAACTCTCCCAGCGAAAAAGTACTGGAATCCCGTTACTAGCAAGAAAATCATCAACAAATAAAGAAATGGATTTTTTATAAAACCATTATTTTGTTTTTGCATTCAACAACTTACCCTTCTATTTTGAGTAAACTTCCTCTTTCAATACACCTACATAAGGAAGGTTACGATAATTTTCATTATAGTCTAAACCATAGCCTACAACGAATTCATTTGGAATTGTAAAACATGTATAATCTGCTTCAATTTCTACAGTACGTCCTTCTGGTTTATCCATCATAGTAACAATCTTAACAGACGCTGCTTCTCTAGCAGTAAACATATCTCTCAAACTTTTTAATGTTTGTCCAGTATCAATAATATCTTCTACAAAGACAATGTGTCTACCTTTAACATCTTGAGTGACATCTTGTTTGATATTAATGACACCACTACTTACAGTTCCACCATGATAACTAGAAACCATCATAAAATCCATTTCAAGGTGAGTGTCGATATATTTGACTAATTCTGCCATAAAAGGAATAGATCCTTTTAAAATTCCAACTAAAATCGGATTTTTCCCTTCATAATCTTTTGTCAATTGAGCACCTAACTTCTTAGCTGCTTCTGTAATTTCATCTTGCGAAATCATAATTTTCTTGATGTCTTGTTCTAACATGATTTTACCTATCTATTTTTTCTATATAAAGTACAGTGTTCATTATATCATTTTTCGTTTTTATACTCAAATCACTGAGTTCAATTCCTAAAATTGAACAAATCTTTCCGAATTGCTCAACAATAATCGCATTTTTTCGTTTTTCTGCAGGAATTTTTAAATCAATAAAAAGTCGCCTTACTTTTTTTTGATGACCATTTATTATCAAATAATCACCTGGCTGTCGATGCCGCAAAATCAATGATGTTTCACGGGAAACATTTATTTGTTGAACATTTTCACCTTTTAGAGGAATTCCAAATGAAAATAGAAAACCTTCATAATAAACTTGATTTTGATAGTTTAACACACACTCACTACTTTTTTCATCAGACTTTGGTCTGATTTTACCAATTTGAAAGTGCTGGTATTCTTTTATAAGTTCATAACCATTTTTTATATTATGGCGATATTGACTCTTAGTTTTTAAAATATGATGAATTTCTTGAAATTGTTCTCTTGTTACATTTAAATCAGCAAAACGACTAAGGTATTGTTGTAGTAAAACTCCTTGCGTTGCTTCACTAAAAGATAAAAACTGAGTTAAATCTTCTACATCAACTGCTTGAGATAATTCAGCCAGAGCAATTTGATAGTCAGAAACTTCTTTTCCAAACTCTAAAATTGCTTTTTTTACCTGAACATTTTCTTTTTCTAACTGTGGCAGATAGAGGTTGCGAATACGATTGCGAAGATAGTGATTTTCTTTATTCGTTGAATCTTCAAAATGCTCAATTTCAGGAAAATCCTTCTTATAAAAAGACAACAAAGGACGAATCAACTCTCCCTTATCAAACATTTGTCTTTCTTTAATAGCTGATAAATGGTGTAGTCTAACACCTCTAATCAATCGCATAAAGATCGTCTCAACTTGATCATCTGCATGATGAGCTGTTACAAGAGCTGTAGATGAAGTTTTCTCCATCACTTCTCTAAAGAATTCATAGCGAAATTGACGAGCATTCGCTTCTGAAAAATCTCCAGTAAAACAAGCTACATAAATTGGAACTCCAGCTTGTTCAGCTAATTTTCTTAATTCATTTTCTTCATTATCTGACTCTGGTCGTTGTTTATGATTTACATGAGCTAAAAACAATTCAATACCAAGTTCTTTTTGATAGGTCAAAAGAAGTTGAAAAAGAAACATCGAATCCAATCCACCAGACAAGGCCAGCACAACTCTTGAATGTCCTTCAAAGTAACCTTTTTCTAGAAAATGATTTAAAAAATCGCGGTCTCTCATTTTAGGACCTCGTAGACATCCTTAGCAATTTTAGAAATAGTATCGTAATCAGAATTTTTGGTAAAGATTGAAACAACGAAAGGAGAATCTGTATAGACTATTCCCACATCGTGTTTAAATTCATCTGCATCCCCAATTTTATGGGCTACCTTAGCAGAAATATTCTTAGCAATCCGCTGATTATCAAAAGATGTTTGTGAAAGAGATTCTAAAACAAAACCATTCTGATTATAAATAGATTCCATAACTTGACCAGCCATTTTAGCTGAAGCCATCTTATCTGTCACATCCCATTCTTCACCTGCGATAGTAGCCATTTCTTTTTTAAAGGCTTCATCTGATTTATTCGTAATATAATAAGCGAGAATATTATGAGCTACATTGTCAGATTCTTTTGCAGTTTTTGTGATTAAATCTTTGATTGTGTATTCTTTATTGTCCGCTGTTTTAGGGAGACTTCCGCTTCCTTCCGGTTTATAAGAACCAGGGAAATCATTAACTTCGGAAACATACTTCAATTTCGTGTCAAGTTGGTAATCACCTTGATTGATTTTTTCCTGAACAGAATAAAGATAAGGTAATTTCATAACACTAGCAGCATACATTTTCTGATTTTCATTAATGCCAGCTTCCTTACCTGTACTCAATTGTTTAATATAAATAGAGAACTGTTCATTTTGATAATTTGCAGATAGCAACTCTTGTACTTTCTGAATACGATTATCATCATCGGAAATATAATCCGTCGAAATCCAGCCCGTTTGCTTGATATGTATGAATTCACGACCTTCAGCAAAAATAGACATATCTGCTTCAACTTCTTGATAAGGCGCTAAAGTAGACTTTAATTCTTGTTGATCATAAGGACTATTATAAACGACAAATCCCGGTTCTAGCCATACTCGTTTAGAAAAATCGTTTACGATGGAACTATCGTATAAAAGTCGTTTATCAGCCATTACAAATTGATTATTTGACAATTTAAAGACAGGTTGTCCTTGTTTATTTAATCGCCATTCTAAAACAGATAATTTTGTTTCTGCATTTACTTTACCCGATTCATTAATCAGGTCTTCTGTAGAATAAACTGGCGTCTCACCATAAAATTTTGGAGATTCTATAGTATCTTGATAATAAAAATGATACGGAGTATGAGTTAAAGAATAAACTTCTTGTTTTGGAATGATAACTGGATTCTCAGTGCTTACTACTTGAACGCTTTTTAGGAAAATAGGAAGTAGTAATATCACTAAAAATTTACGCATTCTTTTTCCCCTCTTCTTCTTGTAGCCGTAACAGATGATTCTTTTGAGCTAACTCATCTAATTTTTCATCTGACTGACTTAAAAATTTTTCGATAATATCTAATAAATTTTCCATTTCGCATTACCTAGGAAGTAAGTCCGGAATTGTATAAACTTCCTCCCATGTTTTTGAATAATAATATTTTGCACGGGAATATTTAGCCGCATAGGATTCATCTTTTAGCTTAGTTGCTAAACTAGCTTCTTTATCCTTTTCATCGCTCAAGTCCTGATATTGTTTTTTCAAATCAGCTAGTTGCTGGCGACGTGTTAGTAATTGTTGGTAACTTTGTGCTAAATTGTAAGTTGGTAAGATGAATAGCAACATAATCAAAATCAAAACCCAACCCATAAAACGATTACGTTTTTGACGTTCTTCCATCATGTATTTACGTCGTTGGTGTTCATTTTGAATAAATGAATTATTCATTTGGACTATTTTTTTATACATCGTCTTCTACCCTTGTTTCACTGATAATTTCATACATTCCAGCTGCATCTTCTTTTTTTGTGCTATCTTTCATTTCGAGCACCTTTACAAGCAACAATTTATTTCCAAAACGAATTTCAACCTGATCATTGATTTTTAAATCAGTTGAACTTTTAGCAAGGATACCATTAACCTTGATTCGCCCTTTATCTGCAACTTCCTTAGCTACCGTACGGCGTTTAATAATTCGTGATACTTTTAAATATTTATCTAATCTCATCTTATAATACCTCAAATTATTATTGTACCATTTTTATCCCTTTTATAGAAGAAAAAAGGTAAGCCCTAATGTGACTCTTTTAAGTCTTTTATCTTCGCTAACGATTCTCCAAAGGTTAAGAGTCCTTCTAAAATCTCATAGTCTTTTTTATTTCGAATATCAAAAACAACTTCGATTAAACCTTGATTTTCAGAAATATTAGCCTTCAAATTTGTCTGAGAAAGAGCCTGGAAATAATCTTGTGTTAAAAATAGTTGTTGGGATATCTTTTCAAATTGAATGACAAGCTTATTATTTCTTCTTTCAACACGATTGACAAAAACTTTATCAAGATAAGCTTTAGCTAATCCAATTTCTAAGAGGTAAGCAACTACATCTGGATACTCTCCAAATCGGTCTATCAACTCATCTTGTAATTCTTCGTAATTGACACGGTTGTCAATTTGACGAATTCTCTTGTAAATCTCAATTTTATGTCGTTCATCCGAAATATACTCATCTGGAAGATAGGCATCAATTTGTAGAATTAACTCAGCATTTCCTTTTTCACGTTTCTTATCAGTTCCATTCTTCTTAGCAATTGCTTCTTCCAGTAATTGAGAATAGAGTTCAAAACCAACAGAATCGATAAAACCTGACTGCGAACTTCCTAAAAGATTACCCGCTCCACGAATGGATAAATCACGCATGGCAATTTTGAAACCAGAACCCAATTCAGTGAAACCTTTAATTGCCTCCAATCTCTTCTCAGAAACTTCTGTCAATGATTTATCTGGTCTATACATAAGATAGGCATAAGCAATACGATTACTACG
The DNA here is from genome assembly GCF_049737935.1 of Streptococcus sp. CL9.43. Taxonomy (NCBI): domain Bacteria; kingdom Bacillati; phylum Bacillota; class Bacilli; order Lactobacillales; family Streptococcaceae; genus Streptococcus; species Streptococcus sp. CL9.43. The sequence goes on from NZ_JBKOTS010000004.1 coordinate 6,783, forward strand.
ACCAACCCGACCTCTTAATTGATACAAGGTTGACAATCCCATATGATCCGCATTTTCGATAAACAAGGTATTGGCATTTGGAATGTCTACCCCTGTTTCAATGATTGTTGTTGTTACTAAAATATCATATTCACCTTCAATAAAGTCAAGTAGTGTATTCTCCAAACGAATTTCACTCATTTGACCATGAACAAAACCAATAGAAGCTTCTGGAATCAGTTCTTGTAACTCTGAAACCTTCTTTTCAATCGTGTCAACTTTATTGTAAAGATAGTAAACCTGACCACCACGATCAATTTCTCTCAATACAGCATCTCGAATGACACGATCATTCTGTTCAAGGACATAGGTTTGTACAGGATATCGATTGGTTGGGGGAGTTTCGATGACAGATAAATCTCGAATACCTAGCATAGACATATGTAGAGTTCGAGGAATTGGTGTAGCTGTCAAAGTTAAGACATCAACCTTCTTTTTTAATTCCTTCAAAGCTTCCTTATGTTTGACACCAAAACGTTGTTCTTCATCGATGATGATTAATCCTAAATCAGCAAATTCAACATCTTTAGACAAAACTCGATGGGTTCCTATCAGGATATCAACTTGGCCTTTTTTCAATTTTTCAAGTGTTTCAGTCTGCTCTTTTTTACTTCTAAAACGACTCAAAACATCTACATTGACAGCAAATTGCTCAAATCTTTCCTTAAAATTACTATAATGTTGCTGAGCCAAAACTGTAGTAGGTACTAAAACAACAACCTGTTTATGATTGTTGACAGCCTTAAAAGCAGCTCGCATGGCCACCTCAGTCTTACCAAAACCAACATCTCCAACTAAAAGTCTATCCATTGGTTGAGAAGCCTGCATATCTTTCTTAATTTCTTCGATACTTCGAAGTTGATCTTCAGTTTCAACATAAGGAAAAGCCTCATCAAAAGCAACTTGATCTTCATCATCTTTTGAAAATGCAAAACCTTCAAGTTGACTCCTCTCTGCATATAACTTAATTAAGTCATCTGCAATGTCTTCAACTTGATTTTTAACTTTTTGCTTAGCTTTTTTAAAACGTCCATCGTTTAATTTGTTTAACTTTGGAGCCTTACCGTCACTTGAAACATACTTAGATAAGGTTTGGATTTGTTCTACAGGGATAGAAATTCGATCTCCATTTTGATATTGGATACTTACATAATCTCGGTGAATCCCTTTGAGTTCAATCGTTTCTATTCCTAAATATTGACCAATCCCATGAATTTGATGAACAACATAATCTCCTTTTTGGAGTTCACTATAATCCTTTAATCTTTCAGCATTACTGATATTTTGTCTTCTGTATTTGCGTTTAATTTTCTTTTTGAAAATTTCATATTCAGTGATGAATACAAGATTCTCATCCACAAAATGAAAACCATGACGAAGGTTTCCTTCAACAAGATTGACAGTTCCTTTACAGATTTCACTTTGATTACTATTGTCAACTTTAATGCTATATTCATCAAGAATCGTTGACAGTTTTTTTAGTTCTGTTTGGCTACTTGATTGAAGAACAATCGTATATTTTAATTTTTTATAGCGTTCAATTTCTTCTTTCAGAAAAGAAAACTGATTGAAGAATTCTTGCATTGGATATTGATTAAATTGATAAAGATGATCAAATTTTAGATTTCCAAGTCCCTTTTGAAAATTAGAAAAGAAGCTAGCTGGTAAATATTTTTTAAACTGACTTTCTACGTCAGCAAAATATTGTAAACTTGATACAGCTTTACTGTTGTGTAAATCCTCTGTAAAGTAGCTAGCTGTTTCCTTATCAAAAATATCATACTGATTCATAATTTTTTGAAAATCATCAAAGATAATAGGCACTTGGTTCAAGTAGTCAATCAAGGTCCACTGTTTTTTATAAAAAACAGACAAAAATTTACGAATATCAGCATGAAGAACTTGCTCTTTCGCACAACTAAAAACTTCTTCTAAGTACGACTTTAATGTAGGTGAAATAGTTTTATCCATCTCATGTTCTAAGAATTGTTGACCACGATGATAATCTTCAGTAGCTAGTAAAATATCACTAGCTGGGTAGATTGAGACTTGAGATTGACTATCTTTTGATAATTGTGTATCTGCGTCGAATTCTCTAATCCCATCTATTTCATCACCAAAAAATTCTATTCGGTAAGGAGATAGTTGTGAAGTTTCAAAGATATCTAAAATATCCCCTCGAAGACTAAATTCACCTTGACTTTGAACTTGAGTAACTTTTTTATAACCAAGTGAAATCAATTGACTTTTTAATTCTCTTTGTTCACACTCTTCGCCAACTTCAAGTTTTAACACACTGTTATCAAAGACTTGAGGATCTGGTAAGAATAAACGGCTAGCTGCCATGTTACAAACTAGTATTCCTTTTTGAGATTTATCTCTTAGAAAACGCAAGGCTTCAACTCTTGAAAAAATCTTTTCTTGAGACGATACTAAAAATTCTACCATTGGTGAATCATCTACTAAAAATGGATAAACCATATCAGTACCCAGGATAGAAATTAAATCATTTACTAGACGATCAGCTTCTCCATAAGTAGATGTCATTACTATAATCTTGTTCTGATTTTTAACACTACTTGCAATAGCTAAAGACTTTGCTGAACCAGAGAGACCTAGTAGTAATTCCCTCTGCTTGAGAGATAAATGTTCACTCCATAATTGTATCTGCTTGTTCTCTAAAAAGAATTCGATTAATGACATTCCCTTACCCATTGTATTTCTGCATTATTTTTTCAAAGTTTTTCTCTTGTAAATAACAATTTACAGCATCGTCAACCTTGTCAATAGACTGTAAAATACCTATATAGTCATCCTTGTCAAATTTACTCAAAACGTGGTGAACAACAGACATTCCTTTTTTAGGTCTACCGATACCAATCTTTACACGATTGAAAACCTGTGTACCAATATGTTGGATAATTGACTTGATACCATTATGACCGCCAGCTGATCCTTTAGCGCGAAGTCGAATTTTTCCTACTTCCATGTCAAGATCATCGTAAATAATCAGTAAATCTTCGATATCTAAACCATAGTAGGTTAATAAAGCATGAACTGCTTTCCCACTTTCATTCATAAAAGTAGTGGGTTTTACCAGATAAATTTTTTCACCATTAAGGAAAAATGAAGCTAATTCAGCTTGGAATATTTTATCGTGTGTAAAAGATACATTCTGTTTTTTTGCTAGTTGGTCAATCAACATAAAACCAACATTATGCTTTGTCTCAAAATATTTATCCCCTGGATTTCCCAATCCTACAAGTAATTTTGTCATTTAAATTTCCTTTCAAAAGCTAAAAGGGTTGGAATTTTTTTCCAACCTAATTGACACTATTAAAAATGTTGATTATACGTTAAAGCGGAATTCCATAATATCGCCATCTTGAACGACATATTCTTTTCCTTCTTCACGCAAGCGTCCAGCTTCTTTTACCGCCTTTTCAGAGCCGTATTTAATCAAATCATCATAAGACATAGTCACTGCACGAATAAAGCCTTTTTCGAAGTCAGAGTGGATAATTCCAGCAGCTTGAGGAGCTTTCATGCCACGTTTAAAGGTCCAAGCACGAACTTCTTTTTCACCAGCTGTGAAGTAAGTTCCAAGTCCTAATAGATGGTAAGCTGCACGAGTCAACTTGTCCACACCTGATTCTGTCAAACCAATGGCTTCAAGAAACTCTTTTTTATCTTCATCGTCTAACTCAGAAATTTCTTCTTCAGCACGCGCTGAAATGACTACTACCTCTGCATTTTCTGTTGCTGCGAATTCACGAATTTTCTTCACATAATCAATAGAGTCTGGGTCTCCAACAACATCCTCATCCACATTTGCTACATAAAGAACTGGTTTCGTAGTTAAGAGGAAAAGACCTTTAACAACCTTTTGCTCTTCATCTGTAAATTCAATGGTACGTGCTGACTTACCGTCTTCAAGGACAGGTTTAATCTTTTGGAGAACGTTAAATTCTGCAACTGATTCCTTATCTTTTTGCGTACGTGCCATCTTTTCCACACGCGTATAGCGTTTATTAACAGATTCTAAGTCAGCAAGAATCAATTCTAGGTTAATGGTATCAATATCTGCTAATGGATCTACAAAAGCATCTTCACGACCTTGCTCACGCATGACATTCTCATCATCAAAGGCACGAACTACATGGACAATGGCATCAACTTCACGTATATTGGCCAAGAATTTATTTCCAAGACCTTCTCCTTTTGATGCACCTTTTACAATCCCTGCAATATCTGTAAATTCAAAGGTTGTTGGAACTGTCTTCTTAGGAGTAATCATTTCAGTCAATTTTTGTAGACGTTCATCTGGAACTTCTACCATCCCAACGTTTGGGTCAATAGTTGCAAATGGATAGTTTGCAGCCTCTGCTCCTGCTTTTGTAATTGCATTAAATAGGGTTGATTTACCAACGTTTGGCAAACCCACGATACCTGCTGTTAAAGCCATAATTTCTCATTCTCCGTTCACATTTCAATCTTCAATATTATAACACAAAAAGGGAAAACTTGCTAACCCTCTAACTACTTGCATTTAGTCGATAATTTTACTCATTTTTCTTTCAAAATCATAGCGACTCATCATGACAACATGATCACAATTACTGCATTTTATTTTGATATCTGCACCTAAACGTGTAATTTCCCAACGATTGGCTTTTTTACCTGTAGACTTGATTGTACAAGCGTGTGGTTTTTTCATTTCAACAAAATTTCCAACTTGATACATACTACTCTCCTTTTCATATTTCTGATTATATCATAAAAGAGGTGAGCTAGGCTCAACCTCTTTAACTTAATTTGTACGAACTGGTGTAATCAGCTGCATGAAATCTTCATCTGTATCAGCTGGTACCAAGGTAAATGGACGAACTGCTGAAATGAAACTGATTGTTACCTTTTCACTATTCAAGGCTTTTAGTGCTTCAATCAAGTAAGTTGGGTTAAAGCTAATAGTTAAATCTTCACCAGATACAGCAATTGTATCGATTTCTTCGTTTACTTTACCAACTTCTGGAGAATTTACATGAGCTGTAACTACTCCTTGTTTGATTTCTAATTTTACAGTTCCATTTTGAGTAGCACTTGATAAAAGACGTGCACGTTCCATAGATTGACGTAGATTCACAACATCAAAAGTTACTGTCGTATTAAAATCTGTTGGAATCAGACGATCTGTATCAGGATAATTACCTTCTAAGAGACGTGTATAGAAGCTAATATTTTCGCTTCTAAAGAGAATTTGGTTGTTTGCGAAGAAAATCTCTACTGTTTCGATATCGTCCGTAAAAACAGCTGAAAATTCGCGTAGAGAGCGACTTGGGATAACAACATCAAAATTATCACTATTTTTTTCAAGAGTTAATTTTTTCTGGCTGAGACGATGTGAGTCTGTTGCTACTGTTTTTAATTCTTGATGATTACTTAGGACAAAGTGTACACCAGTCAAGATTGGACGGCTTTCTTGTACACTAGCAGCAAAAGCAGTTTCATTGATAATTTTCTTAAGAAGTTTTGTTTCAAGAACTAGAGGATTACTTGCTGCAATTTCCTGAATACGTGGATACTGTTCGCTGTCTTTTCCTTTCAGAGTAATTTCTGATTTTCCACTTGTTAGTACAATTTGATGTTGTTCAATTTCTTTAAAATCAAGAGTCACATCTGGAAGACTAGAAACAACATTGATAAAGAAAGAAGCTTCTAAAAGAATTGATCCTAAAGAGTTAATCAAAAGACCTGCATTTTCATCTTTTTGAGAAATGAAATTCTCAATTGAAATTTGACCATTTGATCCAATTAATGTAATTCCTTCGTTAGTCACATCAATTTTAATAGTTGATAAAACAGGAATAGCATTTTTTGAATTAATAGCACGTTTTGTAATATTTAATGATTGCAGGAATAAATTTTTATTAATAGAAAAATGAATCATGGAATCTCCTTTATTTATTTTTATTATTAGAAGGTTAATAGTAATAGTAGGCTGTGTGAAATCTGTGGAAAACCAAGTTTAGTTTAGAAAAATCAAGAAGTTATACTTGTTTAAAATTTGTTAATAAATCAGTAAAATTTTAAAGACTTATCCACAAGTTATTTAATTTTCTTTTTGATGGTTTCGATTTCTATACGTAATTTATCATCAGTTTCAATCATAGATTTGATTTTTGCATGAGCATGAATGACGGTTGTATGATCTTTACCACCAAATTCTTTTCCGATTTTTGGAAGACTGTTATCAGTTAATTCTCTAGCTAGGTACATAGCAACTTGGCGAGCTAGAACAATACTCTGAACACGTCTAGTTCCCTTCATCTCCTTAACGCTCACATCATAAAATTTTCCGACTTCCTCTTGGATTTTTTCAATCGGAATGACGATCATGGTGCTGACGCTTTGTTTTCTAGCACGTATAGCCTCAGATGCAATATCCACAGTTATAGTGTTGATTTGTTTAACTTTAGCCATGAGACTAATATCTTTGAGCGCACCTTCTAATTCACGTACATTTGAATCAAACTGGCCAGCCAAATATTCGATTGTGTCAGGTTGAAAATGATAATCTAAATCCTCTGTTTTACTATTTAGGATAGCGATACGAGTTTCAAAATCAGGTGGAGTAATATCCGTTGTTAATCCCCATGAGAAGCGCGTGACAAGTCGTTCAGGTAGATTTTCTAGTTGTTCTGGCCTACGGTCACTCGTTAAAACGATCTGTTTATTATTACTATGAAGGTTATTAAATGTGTTGAAAAACTCTTCCTGAGTTTGCACTTTATTTCCACTGAGAGATTGAATATCATCAATAAGAAGGAGATCTATACTTCGATAGGTTTTTTTAAAATTATCCATATCATTGAGTCTTAGATGATCTAAAAATTCATTAATAAAGCTTTCAGCAGGAATATATTTTACACGCGTATTAGGATTTTTTTTGAGAATTTCGTTCCCCAAAGCATTGAGCAAGTGAGTTTTTCCTAAACCGGGTCCACCATATATAAACAGAGGATTATAAGTTAATCCAGGATCTTCAGAGACAGCTAAAGCAGCAGACTTAGCCCAAATATTTCCATCACCTTGGATAAAATTATCAAAAGTATAGATGTCTCTTAATCCTGTTTCTGAATAGGGTATAGATTTTTTAATTTCTTCCTGTTGATGATTACTGTTTTCAACATTGCTTGCTATATCGGAGGTATTAGAATCTTCTTTAGTCAATACATATTGAGCTTTTATTTCAGTATCATAGATTTGAAAACCGACAGCTACAATAATATCATTGAGTTTTGTACTCCAAACCATTTCCATTTCAGATCTGGGCAAAAATATGGTAGCTACATTTCCCTCAACCTTTATTAATTCAGCAGGTGTTGCGTAGAAATCAAACATTGATCGAGTCAATCTCTCTTTAGCTAATTCTAAAATCTGATTCCAAAATTGTTTTTCTTTCAACAACAAACTCCTCCTTTTCTAAATGGTGTAATCTTAAACACTATTTTATCACATAGAAAGCAATTTTTCCACAACTTGTGAAAAACAATCCACAATGTTTAAAAGATTTATCCACAACTTGTGGATAAAAGGTTTAGATTTTGATTTAATAGACTTTTTCTATACTAATCCAGTGGATAAGTATGTGAGTTTAGAAAAATAAAATAACAGCCTTATTTCAGGCTGTTAATAAAACGTTGGTATTCTTCTTGATTATGAAAAGAGATAGTTATTTTTCCTGCCTCTTTTTTTTGAAGGACGATTTGGACATCTAATCCCAACAATTTTTTCAAATTTTCTTCTTCTTCTTTGATAAAGTGATCTTTTTCTTTGGTTTTCTTCTTATTTTTTTCTTCTTTAAGTAGATGTTCCACCTGCCGAACTGATAAATCCTCTTTCTGAATGCGATTGAGTAAATTTTTTTGTTCTTTCAAAGGTAGTTGGATTAGAAGTCTAGCATGTGCTTGAGACAATTTTCCAGTTTCTACTTCTTTTAAAATAAAATCAGGGAGCGTTAGCAATCGAACAAGATTAGTGATATAAGGGCGTGATTTCCCCATTTTTTCAGCAATGTCTGCATGAGTATATCCTTTATCAATTAAAGATTGATAAGCTTTTGCTTCTTCAATCGGATTTAAGTCTTCTCGTTGTAAATTTTCAATGATTGAGTGAACCATCATATCCTGATCAGATAATTTTTTGATGATTACAGGAATTTCTGATAGCCCAGCTGCTATCGATGCCCGATACCGTCTTTCTCCAGCTAGGATTTCATATCCGATAACTGGAGATTGACGGACAATAATGGGTTGAATTAAACCATTTTCTTTAATAGATTGGGCAAGTTCTTGAATTTTTTCTTTTGAGAATTCTTTACGAGGTTGATAGGGATTTTTTTGAATATCACTGATACGAATTAGTTTGAGTTCTTCCATATTTCTACAGTATCATATCTTTAATATTCTGTAAAGTAGGTTTACAAATATGTAAACTATTAATTTAAATCACTTGTACTCTTATCTAGTTTGATTGTAGTTTTTTCTTCTTTACCATTACGGTAATAAGTTACAGTCATTTCATCACCAATAGAGTGACTGTAAAGTGCATTTTGTAATTCAGTAGTAGAAGAAATTTTAGTATCATCTATTTTTGTGATAACATCATATTGTTGTAAATGTCCATTTGCAGGCATGTTCTTTTGAACAGAACGAACAGCTACACCAGAAGTAACGTTGTCAGGAAGTTTTAATTTTTGAAGGTCAGCTGTGCTGAGGTTTGTTAAGTTAACCATGTGGATACCAAGCGCTGGTCGAGTTACTTTTCCATCTTTTTCTAATTGTTTAATAATATTAATAACATCATTTGCAGGAATAGCAAAACCAAGGCCTTCTACAGATGTTCCACCATTTGAGGCAATTTTACTTGATGTAATACCGATAACTTCTCCCTGAATGTTAATCAAAGGACCTCCAGAGTTACCAGGGTTAATAGCTGTGTCTGTTTGGATGGCATTTGTTGAAATGGCTTGACCATCTTCAGCTTTCAAAGAAACATGTCTGTTCAAGCTTGATACAATCCCTTGAGTAACTGTATTTGCATATTCTGAACCTAAAGGACTACCGATTGCGATAGCCGTTTCTCCAACAGCTAATTGACTTGAATCACCAAACTCAGCAACTGTAGAAACTTTTTCTGAAGATATTTTTACTACTGCAATATCAGAATAGGTATCAGAACCAACAATTTCACCTGGGACTTTTGTTCCATCAGTCAAACGAACGTCAACTTTTTTAGCGCCATTAATAACGTGAGTATTAGTAACTAAATAGGCAGATTCACCTTCTTTTTTATAAATAACACCAGAACCTTCACTGTTAATTTGTTCAGTGTTTGAATCTGTATCAGTATCATCAGTTCCAACAAAACCACCTTGAGAGTTTTCTGAATAAGTGATAATCGATACAACTGCATCTTTAACTTTATCTACAGCCTGTGTGGTAGAATTTTCATTTTTCGAAGCAGTCTGAGTGACTGCTGCACTATTTTGTTCTCCACCTCCTTGCTTTTGGTTGAACTGAAGAACAGCCAAACTTCCTAATAGACCACTAAAAAAGCTAATAAGAATAACTAGTAAAAGTTGTCCAATTGTTTTTGAAAACTTGTTTAAGTTTTTCATAGAATCCTCCATATTTGATTAATTAGTGAAAGTATAAGATTATTAACTTAATTCTAACTTAAAAAACTTAAGTTTTCAACAATCTGTGGATAATTGTTGAAAATTTGTGAATTTATTGTGTTTTTCACCTTTTTCATTTGTGAATAAGATGTGAATAGAACACGATTATGGTAAAATAGAAGCATGAAAATTAAACTTGTAACAGTTGGAAAACTAAAAGAAAAGTATCTCAAAGATGGAATTGCAGAATATTCTAAAAGAATATCACGATTTGCTGCCGTAGAAATGATCGAATTAGCTGATGAAAAGACTCCCGATCGTGCTAGTGATTCTGAAAATGAAAAAATCTTGGATTTAGAGGGAAATCGAATCCTTTCCAAAATTGGGGATAGAGAATTTGTTGTCGTTTTAGCTATTGAAGGGAAAACCTTGTCTTCTGAAGAATTCAGTAAACAGTTAGAACAAGCATCTATTAATGGTTTTTCAACCTTAACCTTTGTTATCGGTGGGAGTTTAGGACTCTCTCCTCAAGTAAAAAAGCGTGCGAATCTATCCCTTAGTTTTGGTCGTTTAACTCTTCCTCACCAATTAATGCATCTAGTTCTTGTAGAACAGATATATCGAGCCTTTACCATCCAACAAGGTTCTCCCTATCATAAATAGGATTGACTATTTTCGATTATTTTGATAAGATAAACTAGTTAGGTCTCATAGCTCAGCTGGATAGAGCATTCGCCTTCTAAGCGAACGGTCGCAGGTTCGAATCCTGCTGGGATCATATACTAGATTTAACGCTGGGGAAACCCAGCGTTTTTTGTAAAAATTGACAGTTCAGGTACAAAAATGTCCAGTTGAGAATGATCACTTATAATATAAATCACATTTTGTATAATAGATTGGTAAGTTCATTTATAAGAAAAAAGAGAAAACATTATAGGGAGATATAATGGATTTATTGAAAATACTCATAGTTATTCTTCATATTCTTATTCTAACAAATAGCTATGAACTCATTTGTAAGGCAACAAAAAAAGAAAGATATCTGTTTATTTCTTGGGTATTTATATTACAGTTTATAGTTGAAGTTTTATTCTATTTTATTTATCTAGATGGATTTGGAATGGAAAAAATTTCATTTACCTGTATTATATTTTTTTATTTAATAGGGTTAAAAAAGTTTGATAAATACAAAGCTATTTTTATCAGTCTGCTATTGTCTTTATTATATCATAGCACTCATACTTTTTTATCCGTAACCATATCCTCTGTTACAGGTGATTCTTTTGTAACCAAATATGAAGATTTGTTTTTTGTAGTAGTTTTATTGCTGACTTATTTTGTAATAAAAAAAATTATTTTTTATTTTCACTTGGAGCTCAATTATTTTGATAAAGATTACCTCTATTCATTTTTTAAAAAGGTCATCTTTGCTTTCTTTGCTTTACAAATCCTATTATTCATTTCAGATATAGTAAGTAATTATGTGCATTTTAATAGTTTTGGTAGTATTTTAGCAACAATTGTCTTTATTTGTTTATTACTAATCTTCTTTGCAATGAATGCCAAGAAGGTCCAAGTTGAAAGAGAAATTGCTCTAAATCAGAAAAAATTTGAACAAGAACATTTACAGACTTACACAGATGAAATTGTGGCTTTGTATAATGAAATCCGTGGTTTTCGTCATGATTATGCAGGGATGCTTGTCAGTATGCAAATGGCAATTGACAGTAAAGATTTACAGGAAATTGACAGAATTTACAATCAAGTTCTAGTCAAAGCTAATCAAAAATTACGTTCAGATAAGTATACATACTTTGATTTAAACAATATAGAAGATTCAGCTTTACGAAGTTTAATTGCTCAATCTATTGTATATGCAAGAAATAAGGACGTAGAGTTTACACTAGAAGTAAAGGATATTATCACAAGGTTGTCAATTGATTTACTTGATCTTGTGCGTATTATGAGCGTTTTATTGAACAATGCTGTCGAAGGTGCTGCAGAAAGTTACTTGAAACAAATGGAGGTTGCAGTGATTAAGATGGATTTAGAAACAGTTATCGTGATTCAAAATTCGTGTAAATATACTATGACGCCTTCAGAAGACTTGTTTGAACTAGGTTTTTCTACTAAAGGTAGAAATAGAGGAATTGGTCTTAATAATGTCAAAGATATTTTGGATAAGTATGAAAATATCATTTTAGAGACAGAGATGGAAGATAGTAAGTTTAGACAGATTATTAGATTTAAGAGAGAGTTTGAATGAAAGTATTAATTTTAGAAGATGTTATTCAACATCAAGTCAGATTAGAAAGAACCTTGGATGAAATTTCAAAGGAATTAAATATTCCTATTTCTTATAAAACAACAGGTAAAGAACGAGAATTTAAGGAATATATCGAAAATGATGAAGTAAACCAGCTTTATTTTCTAGATATTGATATTCATGGTGTTGAGAAAAAAGGATTTGAGGTAGCACAGTTTATTCGTCGCCACAATCCCTATGCAATTATCGTATTTATTACTAGTAGATCAGAATTTGCTACCTTAACTTACAAATATCAAGTATCAGCCTTGGATTTTGTTGATAAAGATATCAATGATGAATTATTTAAAAAACGTATCGAACAGAGTATCTTATATACCAAAAGTATGCTGCTTGAAAATAAAGATGTTGTGGATTATTTTGACTATAATTACAAGGGAAATGATTTAAAAATTCCCTACCATGATATTTTATATATTGAAACAACAGGAGTATCTCATAAATTAAGGATTATTGGTAAGAATTTTGCCAAAGAATTTTATGGTACTATGGCGGATATTCAAGAAAAAGATAAAGATACTCAAAGATTTTATTCTGCTCATAAATCATTTCTTGTCAATGTAGGAAATATTAGGGAAATTGATCGAAAAAATTTAGAAGTGGTTTTTTATGAGGATCATCGTTGTCCAATTACCCGTCTAAAGGTACGGAAATTAAGAGATATTCTGGAGAAAAAATCTAAAAAGTGATTGACAATTAGTAAGAAATTGATATAATGGTTATATCTGCTACAGATAGATGGTCCGTTGGTCAAGGGGTTAAGACACCGCCTTTTCACGGCGGTAACACGGGTTCGAATCCCGTACGGACTATATTATCCGCCATAGCTCAGTTGGTAGTAGCGCATGACTGTTAATCATGATGTCGTAGGTTCGAGTCCTACTGGCGGAGTTAAACAAAAAGAACACCATTGGTGTTCTTTTTTTGTCTCTAATTTGCATCTCCCAACATTTTCATAAGAAAGTTTGTCATTTCTTGTGGACTTTCTTTTTTTCCATGAGCAATCCAGGTTTGGCATACACCAAATAGTGCGTTTGTTAGATAAATACTGCTATACTCTAACTCAATATTGTTTAAATTTAATTGCATAAAGCGTTTTTGGAGGTCAGTGCTAAGCATAATGTGAAGTTTATTTCTCAGGAAGTTTTGTATCTCTTTTGTACCATTTTCAGATAGAAGAGCAGCTAGTAAAGGTTCAGACTCTAAGTATTCAAACACTTCTAGAATAGCATCTCTTTTATGATTTGCGTGTTTTTGGAAAATATACTCAAAGGTATGAAAAAGCTTACTTTGGTAATGTTCAATCATATCATACTTATCTTTGTAATGAGTATAAAAACTAGAACGACTAATTCCGGCTTTTTCTGCCAGCTTAATAGTGCTAATTTGATCAAATGGTTGTTCCGTTAATAATTGAACCATGGCGTTCTCAATAGTACGTTTGGTTTTTAAGCGTTTGTTGCTCTCTTTCATAGTTCCTCCTTGTGAACAAAAATAGACTTAGTGTCTAAAAATGATAATTTTGACTTGTAAATAAGAATTTTTAATGTATAATCTATTATATCAAAATTTTAGACAATATGTGTAAAAAAGGAGACAATATGTTTAAAGAATGGAAAGCAATTTTTAAAAAACCAACCTTTATCATTGTAATGATAGGGATTTCTCTTATTCCTGCTTTATACAACATCATATTTTTATCATCTATGTGGGATCCATATGGCCAATTATCTGAGTTGCCTGTAGCGGTCGTTAATAATGATAAAGAAGCATCTTATAATGGAAACACAATGACTATTGGAAAAGACATGGTGTCCAATTTAGAGCAAAATAAATCATTAGATTTTCATTTTGTCAGTGAAGAAGAAGGTAAGAAGGGTCTAGAAGACGGTGATTACTATATGGTAGTAACTTTACCAAGTGACTTATCTGAAAAGGCTGCTTCTATTCTATCAGATCACCCAGAACAAATGAATATTAACTATCAAACTTCTAGCGGGCATAGTTTCATTGCAAGTAAGATGAGTGATTCTGCCATGACACAGTTAAAACAAAATGTTTCTGCTAATGTAACCGAAACCTATACGAAAGCTTTATTTCAAAAGATGGGAGATTTAAAATCTGGTTTAACGAAGGCAGCTGATGGAAGTGAACAATTGGCCAATGGGGCTAGTCAGTTAGCTGTAGGAAGTCAGACATTGTCTTCTAATCTTGACACTTTAGCTAGTTCAAGTTTAACCTTTTCTGATGGCACAAATCAATTTACAAAAGGGTTGACAACGTATGTAACAGGAGTAAAGCAACTGAATAGTGGCTTAGGTACATTTAATGATGGTTTACAGAACTATACAAGTGCAGTTTCACAGGTTGACACTGGACTCAATCAATTATCTTCCAAGACTCCAGAATTAGTAGCAGGTGTCAATCAGCTAAATACTGGAATGAAGTCATATGCAGGAGGAGTTTCGCAACTGAATACAGGTCTCAATCAATTTTCAGTTGGTGTCAATGCTTACACAAGCGGTGTTGACAAGCTATCTATTGGGGCAAATCAATTATCTAGTCAATCAGACACATTGAGAGACGGTATTACCCAATTAAATAAAGGAATTAAAGAAATTTCGACTCAATTGAATATTTCATCTCAACAAAAAGAGGAAATCACTCAATTAGCAACTAGTTTAGATGAATTGAATAAAGCACTTCAAGCTGTAACTATTTCAGATAATACTGAACTTAAAAGTACAATATCTAATGATTTAGCGAATATATCTACTCTTGCTCAAACTATTGTGACTAATAGTCAAACAGAGCAAGAGAAAACTCTTACCAATCTTCAAGCAACAGCAACTTATCAATCTCTTACTGATACTCAGAAACAAGAACTGACTGCAGCTGTTTCAAATAATTCTAACTCTACGATAGAGTCAGCAAAAGCAATTTTAACGACGGTAGGAGATCTAAAAGAAAATTTGGGAAGTGTAAACCAACCAGTCTCTAATCTTTCTACTTTACAGACTAAAGCAAATCAAGTATTAACTGTGGCGTCTAGTTCCTTGACATCTATGTCAAGTGGATTTACACAGTTGCAAAATGCTTTAGATAATCAGTTAGTTCCTGGAAGTCAATCGATTGAAAATGGAGTTAATGATTATACTAAAGGGTTGGATACTATTTCTTTAGGTGTAAACCAACTAAGTGAAAAGAATAAAACTTTAACAACAAGTTTGGATCAATTGGTTTCTGGATCAAGTAAGTTGACAGAAAACTCTTCAACCTTGACAACTGGTTTGGATTCGCTAGCTGGGAAAACTCCAGAACTAGTAACAGGTATCGAAAAACTCTCATCTGGTTCTAGCCAATTAAATAGTAAGAGTTCAGACTTAATTGCAGGACTTGATAAAATACAGCTAGGTTCTAGTCAATTAACAGACAAATCAAATCAATTGCTTTCAGCTAGCTCTCAGTTAGGAAGTGGAGCAGTGAAAATTGCTGATGGCGCTGGAAAACTAGCAGATGGTGGAACAACTTTAACTGCTGGTATTGAAAGTTTACAAGTAGGAGCTACTGGACTAGAACATGGATTGAACGCTGCTAGCAATCAACTAAAAATAGCATCAACAGAGTCTAGTAATGCAGAAGTATTATCTGAGCCCTTGAGTCTTTCAAAAACAGACAATGATCAGGTTCCTGTAAATGGGATTGCTATGGCTCCTTATATGATATCTGTGGCCCTCTTTGTTGCTGCGTTATCAACAAATATGATTTTTGCTAAGTTACCTTCAGGTCGTCATCCTGAAAGTCGTTGGGCTTGGGTTAAATCTCGTTTCGAAATAAATGGAGTTATAGCTGTTTTAGCAGCTGTCTTAGTCTATGGAGGAGTTCATCTTATCGGTCTAACGGCAAATCATGAAATGAGAACCTTGTTCTTAATCATCATCGCAAGTTTGACCTTTATGTCTATGGTAACCGCGTTAACGACATGGAATAGTCGCTTAGGTGCTTTCTTCTCTCTTATTTTACTATTATTACAATTAGCATCAAGTGCAGGAACTTATCCACTTGCTTTGACTAATGATTTCTTTAAGGCTGTCAATCCTTGGTTACCAATGAGTTATTCAGTTTCAGGATTGAGACAAACAATTTCTATGACAGGGAATGTTCATTATCAGGTAATTTTCCTTCTCGTAACTTTAATTCTATTCATAGGATTAGGTATGCTTGCTTATCAACCTAAAAAAATGGATGAAGATTAAAAAAGTTTCACGTGAAACAATGAATGATTTACAAGTAATTAATAAAAAAACTCAGTTGGTTAATTCAACTGAGTTTTTTAAGTTCTACCTAATCTTTCCAAAGTTCTTTGACTTTTGCTTGAACTTCAGCATTTTCTAAGAATTCATCATATGTTTCATCAATACGATCGATGACGCCGTTTTTAGATAGGACAATAATGTGGTTAGTCAAAGTTTGAATAAACTCATGGTCGTGACTGGCAAAGATGATGGACTCTTTAAAGTTTTTCAATCCATCGTTCAAGCTTGAGATAGATTCCAAGTCTAAGTGATTTGTAGGATCGTCAAGTACAAGAACGTTTGATTTTAAAAGCATGAGTTTTGAGAGCATCACGCGCACTTTTTCTCCCCCTGACAAGACGTTTACAGGTTTGTTAACCTCGTCTCCAGAGAAAAGCATACGGCCTAAGAAACCACGTAGGAAGGTGTTGTCATCTTCTTCTTTACTTGCGAATTGACGGAGCCAGTCAAGGATAGATTCACTGCCAGCAAAATCAGCTGAATTGTCTTTTGGCAAGTAAGAGCGACTAGTTGTAACTCCCCACTTGACAGTCCCTTCATAGTCAATTTCACCCATAATGGCACGAATCAAGGCAGTTGTTTGGATGTCGTTTTGTCCGATAAGAGCTGTCTTGTCACCTGGACGCAAGATGAAGCTGATGTTGTCAAGAATAGTTTCACCGTCAATCTTTACAGATAGATTTTCTACTGTTAAGAGGTCGTTCCCAATTTCACGTTCAGCTTTAAAGCTGATGAATGGATATTTACGACTAGAAGGAACAATTTCCTCTAGCTCAATCTTATCAAGCATTTTTTTACGTGAAGTTGCTTGTCTTGATTTAGAAGCATTAGCAGAGAAACGAGCAACGAATTCTTGAAGTTGTTTGATTTTTTCTTCTGCTTTAGCATTACGGTCTGCTAGTAATTTAGCAGCAAGCTCAGAAGATTCCTTCCAGAAGTCGTAGTTTCCGACATAGAGTTTGATTTTTCCAAAGTCAAGGTCAGCCATGTGAGTACAAACTTTATTTAAGAAGTGACGGTCGTGGGATACGACAATGACAGTATTATCAAAGTCGATTAGGAAATCCTCTAGCCAAGTGATGGATTGAATATCCAGACCATTGGTTGGCTCGTCCAAAAGAAGGACATCTGGTTTACCGAAGAGGGCTTTAGCAAGGAGAACCTTTACTTTGTCGCCATTTGCTAGTTCACTCATATTTTGGTAATGAAGTTCTTCTGGAATATTCAAATTTTGTAAGAGTTGTGAAGCTTCACTTTCTGCTTCCCAACCACCTAGTTCAGCGAATTCTCCTTCAAGTTCAGCTGCGCGAACACCATCTTCATCTGAAAAATCTTCTTTCATATAAATGGCGTCTTTTTCTTTCATGATGTTGTATAGTTTTTCATTACCCATGATAACAACATCAATAACACGCTCATCTTCGTAGTCAAAGTGATTTTGACGAAGTACTGAAAGACGTTCGTCTGGTCCAAGAGAGATATGCCCAGTTGTCGGTTCAATATCTCCAGCTAAGATTTTTAAAAAGGTTGATTTTCCAGCACCGTTGGCACCAATCAAACCATAGGTATTTCCTTCTGTAAATTTGATGTTTACATCATCAAAAAGTTTACGATCACTAAAACGTAGTGAAACATCAGATACTGTTAGCAAAGTTTTTCTCCTATTATATGTAATACTCTAATTCTACTAGAAAATCATCAATTATTCAAATTTTTATTTGTCAATTTTTTGTAAACAAAGTTGACAACCCCTTTACGATTGAAAGGGGTAACATCTCTATTGTTTCAATAAAAAAATTATCTGTCTTTTTATTAAAAAAATGCTATAATTGAAAGGACCATATCAAAGGAGAATAAGATGAGTAAACCCATTATTTTAACAGGAGATCGTCCAACGGGGAAATTACATATTGGGCACTACGTTGGTAGTTTGAAAAATCGTGTCTTACTACAAGAAGAAAATAAATATGACATGTTTGTTTTTTTAGCTGACCAGCAAGCACTAACAGACCATGCAAAAGATCCACAAACTATTGTAGAGTCTATTGGGAATGTTGCTTTGGACTATCTTGCAGTGGGATTAGATCCTAATAAAGCAACGATTTTCATTCAAAGCCAGATTCCAGAATTGGCAGAGCTCTCTATGTATTATATGAACCTAGTTTCATTAGCTCGCTTGGAACGAAATCCAACCGTAAAGACTGAAATTGCTCAAAAAGGCTTTGGTGAAAGTATTCCAACTGGATTTTTAGTTTATCCAGTTGCGCAAGCAGCAGATATTACAGCATTTAAGGCTAACTTGGTTCCAGTAGGGAATGATCAAAAGCCGATGATTGAACAAACACGTGAAATTGTGCGTTCTTTCAACCATGCCTATAACTGTGATGTTTTAGTAGAACCAGAAGGAATTTACCCTGAGCACGAAGGTGCGGGACGTTTACCAGGTCTTGATGGTAATGCCAAAATGTCGAAATCACTTAATAATGGAATTTACCTAGCTGATGATGCAGATACTTTGCGTAAAAAAGTAATGAGTATGTATACAGATCCAGACCATATTCGTGTTGAGGATCCAGGTAAGATTGAAGGAAATATGGTTTTCCATTACTTGGACGTATTCGGTCGACCTGAGGATGCTCAAGAAATTGCTGAAATGAAGGAACATTATCAACGTGGAGGCCTTGGTGATGTTAAGACCAAACGTTACCTACTTGAAATTCTAGAACGTGAACTTGGTCCAATCCGTGAACGTCGCCTAGAATATGCTAAAGATATGGGTGAGGTTTATAATATGCTCCAAAAAGGTAGTGAAAAAGCTCGAGAAGTTGCTGGGCAAACACTATCAGAAGTAAAAGCTGCAATGGGTCTAAATTACTTTCACTAATGGATAAAATATGAACTATAAAACTATTTCTTCTTTAAAATAAGAGGGATAGTTTTTTATTTGTTCTCTTATAAATTTAATTGACAAATTTTCATAGAATGGTATGATAGATACAATACAAAAAGCGTTAAGCTCAAAAATAAAGAAAAGAGGAAACTTCAATGTCTAATTGGGACACTAAATTTTTGAAAAAAGGTTTTACCTTTGATGATGTATTGCTTATTCCAGCAGAGAGTCATGTGTTGCCTAATGATGCGGATTTGACTACAAAATTGGCAGATAATCTGACTTTAAATATCCCAATTATTACAGCTGCAATGGACACTGTAACAGAAAGTCAAATGGCGATTGCTATTGCGCGTGCAGGTGGACTTGGAGTTATCCATAAAAATATGTCTATTGAGCAACAGGCAGATGAGGTTCGTAAGGTAAAACGTTCTGAAAATGGTGTTATCATTGATCCATTCTTCTTGACTCCAGAACATACAATTGCTGAAGCGGATGAACTTATGGGTCGTTACCGTATTAGTGGTATTCCAGTAGTTGAAACACTTGAAAATCGTAAGTTAGTTGGTATTTTGACCAACCGAGATCTGCGTTTCATTTCTGATTACAACCAACCAATTTCAAAACACATGACTAGTGAAAACCTAGTTACTGCTCCGGTTGGTACAGATTTAAAAACTGCTGAGAGTATTCTTCAAGAACACCGTATTGAAAAACTACCTCTAGTTGACGAAGAGGGTCGTCTTTCTGGTTTAATCACCATTAAAGATATCGAGAAAGTGATTGAGTTCCCAAATGCGGCAAAAGATGAATTCGGTCGTCTTCTAGTTGCTGGTGCGGTAGGAGTTACTTCTGATACATTTGAACGTGCGGAAGCACTTTTCGAAGCAGGTGCAGATGCTATTGTTATCGATACAGCCCATGGTCACTCAGCGGGTGTACTTCGTAAAATAGCTGAAATCCGTGCGCATTTCCCAGACCGTACTTTGATTGCTGGGAACATCGCTACTGCTGAAGGTGCGCGTGCTCTTTATGATGCAGGTGTTGACGTTGTTAAAGTCGGTATTGGCCCAGGGTCAATCTGTACAACTCGCGTTATTGCTGGTGTAGGAGTTCCCCAGGTAACAGCAATTTACGATGCAGCAGCAGTTGCTCGTGAATATGGTAAAACAATTATCGCTGATGGTGGAATCAAATATTCTGGAGATATTGTAAAAGCCCTTGCTGCTGGAGGAAACGCAGTGATGCTCGGATCAATGTTTGCAGGAACAGATGAAGCTCCAGGTGAAACTGAGATCTTTCAAGGACGTAAGTTCAAGACATACCGAGGTATGGGTTCAATCGCTGCTATGAGGAAGGGTTCAAGCGACCGTTACTTCCAAGGTTCTGTCAATGAAGCAAACAAACTGGTTCCAGAAGGAATCGAAGGTCGTGTTGCTTATAAAGGTGCAGCAGCTGATATTGTTTTCCAAATGATTGGTGGTATTCGTTCTGGTATGGGTTACTGTGGTGCTGCTAACTTAAAAGAATTACATGACAATGCTCAGTTTATCGAAATGTCAGGTGCGGGTCTAAAAGAAAGCCATCCACACGATGTGCAAATCACTAATGAAGCACCAAACTATTCAATGTAATAAAAAAATCTCCTGTTAAACGGGAGATTTTTTTGTTTTACAAAGATGTAAAGTTTAATTTACAGTTAATTGACCATTATCTACTGTAAAGACGCTCAAGTTATCAGGTAAGTTTTGAAGATGGTCTAAACTAGTAGTTGTAATAAAAGTTTGAATGTTATGAGAAATAGTTTCCAATAATTTAAGTTGACGAGTATTGTCAAGTTCACTCATGACATCGTCAAGTAAAAGAATGGGAGATTCTTTGGTAATGCTCTCCATCAATTCGATTTCAGCAAGTTTTATAGAAAGCACCAAGCTACGATGTTGCCCTTGACTTCCGAAACTTGCTTCCATTCCATTAATCATGAAAATCATATCGTCCCGATGAGGACCAACTCCAGTATTCTTCTTAAATAAATCTCTGGATCTACTTTTTTGAAGTGCTATATAGAAAGATTCAGCCAAATGTTTCTTGTCAACAAAGTTTACAGAAGGTTGATAACGGATTGACAGATTTTCTAACTGATCTGAGATGTCAAAATGTTTTTTCTTGCCAAAGAGTTCCATTTTCTGGATAAAGTCAGCTCGATGATTCATTACACGACAGCCATACTCTATCAGTTGGTCATCAAGAACAGATAGGAAAGTCTCATCTATGTTTTGTGTAGATTTGAGATAGGTATTTCTCTGTTTAAGGATGTGGTTATAACTTGACAGGTCTGACAAGTAAATCGGTTTAATTTGCCCTAATTCTATGTCAATGAATTTACGACGAATGGCCGGAGCGCCTTTGACAAGTTGTAAATCTTCTGGAGCGAATAAGACAACATTCATATGACCAATATAGTCTGATAGGCGAGCTTGTTTTAAGTAATTCACTTTAGTAATTCGCCCTTTTTGTGTTAGGTCAATTTCAAGTGGAATGCTTGCTGTTTTCTTTTGTAAGATTCCAGAAACTTGCAGTTGTTCTTCTTCAAATTGAATTAAATTTTTATCAGTCTTTGTTCGATGACTTCTCGTTAAGGCTAAAAAGTAAATACTTTCGAGAAGATTTGTTTTTCCTTGAGCGTTTCGGCCAACAAATACATTTAATTTTGGATTAAAATTTACTTCAACATCTCGATAGTTACGAAATTGTTTAATGGATAGATTTTTAAGCCACATATTTATCTACCTGGGAAACGTGGTGCAGGTTTTGCTTTTGTTGACTGGTTCTTTTTTGCTGGCTTTTTTTGTACCTTTTTATTCATTTCCTTGACAAGCTTAGCTACACGTTCTTTCTCAAGTTTTTCTATACGAAACTCCTCTATTTCTTCTGATGTTGGTTTAACTAGAATAATTTGAGTTTTTAAATCAGGGATTTCAATAGAATCCCCGATTCTAATTTTCTTGCCTCGACGATTTTCTAATTTTCCATTAAAATATACAAGATGGTCCGCTAAAAAAGATTTAATAGCGCCACCACTTTGTATAACACCAAGGTCTTTCAAAAGAGCTTGGAGAGTAATAAATTCTTCAAATAATTTGTATTCCATAGTTCACCTCAATCTTTGGTATTATACCATATTTTGCACAAAATAGTTGAGAAGAAACTACTGATATGAAAACGATTTTAATTTCAAAAGAGTCAAAGAGAACAGGAAAAATTTTCGTTTTCATGGTATAATAGAACTCTATGTAAAAGGAGGTAAAAGATGGAGTTATTCCCTGGAATTGCAGTGCATTTTATCCAATCTAAAAAGTTTAAGACAAATAAAATAACCATGCGTTTCACAGCTCCATTATCTCTGGATTTAATTTCTGGTCGCATGCTAAGTGCCAGTATGCTTGAAACTGCTAATAAAGGCTATCCAACTGCTCAGGTTCTTAGAAAACATCTGGCAGCATTGTATGGAGCAGATTTATCAACTCATGCTTATAGAAGGGGGCAAAGTCACTTAGTAGACGTGAGTTTGACTTATGTTCGAGATGAATTTTTAAGTAAGAAAAACGTCTTAACTGCTCAGATTTTAGAATTATTGTATCAAGTCATATTTAATCCATTGTCAAATGAAGATGAATTTGAGAACAATGCCTTTGAAATTGAAAAAAAACAATTGTTGGCGAGATTAGAATCAGAATTAGAGGATCCTTTCTTCTTTGCCCATAAAGAATTGGATCAGTTGTTTTTCCAAGAAGAATCAATGCAGTTAGTTCCTAGAGATTTAATTGCCAGAATTTCTGAAGAGACTTCTAAATCTTGCTATTTAAGTTTTCAAAAAATGCTGAAAGAAGATAGGATTGATTTATTCTTTTTAGGTGATTTTAATGAAATTGAAGTTCTAGAAAGTCTGCAGAAATTTAACTTGACAGGTCGTAAAGAAACTGCAAACATTCAATATCAGCAAGGTACTTCAAATGTTCTTAGAGAAGGAATTGCTAGGAAAAACCTGGGTCAGTCTATTCTAGAGATGGGTTATCATAGCACAATTGGTTATGGAGATGATCAAAAGATGGCCTTGCTTCTCGTGAATGGTTTGCTTGGAGCTTTCCCACACTCTAAATTGTTTACCCAAGTTAGGGAAAAGGAAGGGTTGGCCTACACTGTTTCTGGTCACTTAGATCTCTTTAGTGGATTTTTAAGATTGTTTGCTGGGATAAATCGTCAAAACCGAAACAAGGTAAGAAAATTGATGAATGATCAATTGTTAGCTATCAAAAATGGTAGATTTACAGATGCTGAAGTTAATCAAACTAAGGAAATGATTCGTAGGACGATGTTGTTGAGTCAGGATAATCAAGATTCGATTATAGATAGAGAATACTTAAGCCTCTTTTTTGGTAAATCGGTTTTAGACATGGATACTTTGATAGAGAGACTAGAGCAAGTTGACAAGGATGAAATCTGTAGGGCGGCATCTAGTTTGAAATTGCAGGCTATCTATTTTATGGAAGGAGCAGAATGACTAGAGTTACTTTTCAAGAGAAATATTATCCTGCTGTAAAGGAAACTCTTTATCAAGCAAAATTAGAAAATGGATTGACAGTTTCTTTGCTTCCTAAAAATGATTTTAACGAAGTTTATGGTGTAGTAACTGTCTATGTTGGTTCAGTTGACACTGAGTTTACAGCTAGAGATAGAAAAAAGAAAACATATCCTAAGGGAATCGCTCATTTTTTAGAACATAAACTTTTTGAAAGAGAAAATTCTGAAGATATCATGGCTGCATTTACCAAATTAGGTGCAGATAGTAACGCCTTTACAAGCTTTACAAATACAAGTTATCTTTTTTCAACCTCTGAGAATGTCGCTGAGTGTTTGGACTTGCTTGACGAGCTTGTTACTAGCTTTAACATTACTGAAGAATCTGTTGAACGAGAAAAGGATATTATTCAACAAGAACGCGAAATGTATCAGGATGATCCTGATTCTTGCTTGTTCTTTAAAACACTGGCAAATCTATATCCGGAAACTCCACTAGCTTCAGATATTGTTGGGACTGAAGATTCGATAGAAGATATTAGTTTAGAGAATCTACGGGACAATTTTGATGAATTTTACACTCCTGTCAATAGCCAAATTTTCCTCGTTGGAAATTTTGATTTAGAGTTGATGCAGAATTATTTTTCGCAAAAGGATGTTGGAGGTTGTATAGTTCAAAATCCAAAAGAACCAATCGCTTTAAACCCTGTAAAGAAGGTTGAGAGCATTCGTATGGATGTTGCATCACCTAAATTAGCAATAGGAGTCCGAACGAATTCTGATATGGGTCATCAGGATTGCTATCGATATAGCGTTCTATTAAGAGCGTTATTTACGATGATGTTTGGTTGGACCTCTAAAAGATTTCAGAGTTTGTATGAAACTGGGAAATTAGATTCTTCATTATCTTTAGAAGTTGAGATCAATCGACGTTTTAACTTTTTGATGCTGACAATGGACACTAAGGAGCCTGTGTCAATTTCGCATCAATTCCGAAAGACGATTCAGAACTTTGTTACTGATGCAGATATTTCGGAAGAACATCTTGATTTAATCAAAAGTGAAATTTATGGAGAATTTATCCATAGTATGAACTCTTTAGAATTTATTGCGACCCAATATCAGTCACATTCTGACGAAACAACCCTGTTTGATTTACCAAAGATTATACAGGAAATGACCTTGGATGATGTTCTTGAGGTAGGACATCATTTTATCGATAATAGTGAAATAGTTGAATTTACAATTTTTCCACTATAGCTATCGAAATATAAAATAAACTAGAAAGAAGGCATGGTAAGTATGAGAAAAAAAACAATTGGTGAAGTGTTACGTTTAGCAAGAATCAACCAAGGTTTGAGTTTAGAGGAATTGCAGCGCAAGACAGACATTCAACTGAATCTGCTTGAGGCTTTAGAATCAGATGATTTCGACCAATTGCCAAGCCCTTTTTATACACGTTCTTTTTTGAGGAAGTATGCTTGGGCAGTTGAATTGGATGAAAATCTTGTTTTAGATGCTTATGATTCAGGGAGTATGATTACCTATGAGGAAGTTGATGTTGATGAGATAGAACTATCAGGTCGTAGACGTTCTAATCGCAAGAAACGTTCCTTGCTCCCTCTGTTTTACTTTATTCTCTTCTCCTTATCTATTATAATTTTTGTTTCTTATTATGTTTGGAATTACATTCAAACACAACCGACAGCAACAACTTCAGCCAACTATAATGTTGTGACTACGACAACAAGTGCAACAAGTAGTGAAACAACAACTAGCAATCAAACCACTAGCCCATCAAGTTCGAGCGACGCATCAACTGTGACGGTTTCTGGTCAGGGAGATGTTATATCGGTAGAATATAAAACTGCTAAAGATACTGCCGAACTTCAACTATCTGTGACGGATGCAACAAGCTGGATTAGTGTTTCAGATACTGAATTGGCTGGAGGAACAACTCTTGAGCCTAATAATAAGATGGCCAAAACAACAGTTTCTAAAGGCTCTCCAGTAACTATCACATTAGGCGTTGTCAAAGGCGTGAAAATCAAAATCGATAATCAGGAAATTGATACTTCGAAATTAACTGGTCAAACTGGCTGGATTACATTGAAATTAAGTTCAAATTAAGGAAGGATAACATGAAAAAAGAGAATATTCCTAACATACTTACGCTTGGTAGAATTTTATTTATTCCGATTTTTGTTCTCCTTCTATCATTTGGACAGTCTCCTGTGTTACATAAAATAGCAGCAATTATTTTTGCCATTGCCAGTATCACAGATTATCTGGATGGCTATTTAGCTAGAAAATGGCAAGTAGTTAGCAATTTTGGGAAATTTGCGGATCCGATGGCTGATAAGTTGTTGGTTATGTCGGCCTTTATCATGCTAGTAGGTCTAAATATGGCTCCTGCTTGGGTAGTAGCTGTAATCATTTGCCGAGAACTTGCAGTTACTGGGTTGCGACTACTCTTAGTTGAAACTGGTGGAACTGTTTTAGCTGCAGCAATGCCAGGAAAAATCAAAACATTTAGCCAGATGTTTGCGATTATCTTCTTGTTATTTCATTGGAATTTACTTGGTCAGATAACTCTTTATATCGCTTTGTTCTTTACAGTTTATTCTGGTTATGATTACTTCAAGGGAAGCGCGTATTTGTTTAAAGGAACCTTTCGCTAGATATGGAATCTATTATTGAAATTAAGAATCTGTCATTTCGATACCAGGCAGATCAAGAACACTATGATGTTCATAACATTTCGTTTCACGTGAAACGTGGAGAATGGTTGTCTATCGTTGGTCATAATGGTAGTGGAAAATCAACAACTGTTCGCTTGATTGACGGTTTGCTAGAAGCGGAATCTGGAGAAATTTGGATAGACGGTGATTGCCTAACTCCGGAAAACGTCTGGAAAAAAAGACGTAAGATTGGTATGGTATTTCAAAATCCTGATAACCAATTCGTGGGGGCAACCGTAGAAGATGACGTTGCTTTTGGACTAGAAAACCAAGGGATTCCACTTGAAGAGATGAAGAAGCGAGTTTCTGAAGCTCTGTCATTAGTTGGGATGGCTGAATTTTCTAAAAAGGAACCAGCTCGCTTGTCAGGTGGCCAAAAACAGAGAGTGGCTATCGCAGGCGTTGTCGCCTTGCGACCAGACATTTTAATTTTGGATGAGGCTACAAGCATGTTGGATCCAGAGGGGCGTCTAGAGTTGATTAAGATTGTCCAAAAGATTCGCCAAGATCACCAAATGACAGTGATCTCTATTACGCATGACTTAGATGAGGTGGCCATGAGTGACCGTATTTTGGTGATGAAAAAAGGAGAAATCGAATCAACTAGTACTCCTAGAGAACTATTTTCTAGGTCAGATTTAGATCAAATTGGTTTAGATCAACCCTTTGTCAACCAATTAAAAGAATCTCTACGTACTAGTGGCTTGAAATTACCAGAGCACTACCTGACCGAAGGGGAGCTCGAGGAGGCTTTATGGGAATTATTCTAGACAATGTGAGTTATACGTATCAGGAAGGAACACCCTTTGCCTCATCTGCCTTGTCCGACGTTAATTTGTCAATAGAGGATGGATCTTATACAGCAATTATTGGGCATACAGGAAGCGGGAAATCTACAATTCTTCAACTTTTGAATGGTTTGTTGGTTCCCACAAAGGGAAGTGTTCGTGTCTTTGATACATTAATTACATCAACATCCGTCAATAAGCAAATTCGTCAAATTCGCAAACAAGTGGGCTTAGTCTTTCAGTTTGCAGAAAATCAAATCTTTGAGGAGACTGTCTTAAAAGATGTGGCTTTTGGACCTCAAAATTTTGGAGTCTCTGTAGAAGAGGCAGAAGCTATTGCGCGTGAAAAACTAGCTTTAGTAGGAATTGATGAGTCACTCTTTGGACGTAGTCCCTTTGAGCTTTCAGGCGGACAAATGAGAAGGGTTGCGATTGCTGGTATTTTGGCGATGGAGCCTAGCATCTTGGTCTTAGATGAACCAACCGCTGGTTTAGATCCAATTGGTCGAAAAGAGTTAATGGCCTTGTTTAAAAAACTTCATCAGGATGGTATCACGATTGTTTTAGTGACCCATCTGATGGATGACGTGGCCGAATTTGCTGACCAAGTTTATGTGATGGAAAAAGGAAAGTTGGTCAAGAGTGGGAAGCCAAGTCTTGTTTTTCAAAATGTCGAATTCATGGAAAAAATCCAATTAGGTGTTCCAAAAATCACAAGATTTGCTCAAAGGCTAGCTGAACGAGGGGTTTCTTTTAAACAATTGCCGATAACGATAGAGGAGTTTAAGGAGTTCATCAATGGATAACATGATTTTAGGTCGTTACATACCAGGAAATTCGATTGTTCATCGTTTGGATCCTCGTAGTAAGTTAGTGGCAATGATTTTATTGATTATGATCGTTTTTTGGGCCAATAATCCAATAACAAATGTGATCCTTTTCGTTGTAACAGGTATATTTGTAGCCTTATCTGAGGTTCCCTTATCCTTTTTCATAAAAGGTTTGCGGTCTATGTTTTTTCTGATTGCTTTTACAACTCTTTTTCAACTTTTCTTTATCTCTGGTGGAGATGTCTTGTTCGAGATGGGGTTTATTAAAATCACGAGTCATGGCATTGAGCAGGCGGGAATTATTTTTTGCCGCTTTGTGTTGATTATCTTTTTCTCAACTTTGCTTACCTTGACAACCATGCCATTAAGCTTGGCTACAGCAGTTGAGTCCTTGCTTGGACCCTTGAAAAGATTTAAGGTTCCTGTTCATGAAATCGGGCTCATGTTGTCTATGAGTTTACGTTTTGTACCAACCTTAATGGATGATACGATTCGAATTATGAACGCTCAAAAGGCGCGTGGTGTTGATTTTGGAGAAGGAAATATAATCCAAAAAGTTAAGGCTATGATTCCTATTTTGATTCCATTATTCGCTACGAGTTTGAAACGAGCAGATTCTCTTGCTACAGCCATGGAGGCTAGAGGGTATCAAGGTGGGAACGGACGCAGTCAGTACCGGCAGTTGAATTGGATGAATAAAGATAGTGTGGCTTTGCTCCTTGTATGTGTGTTGGGTGGCATTCTATTTTTGTTGAAATCCTAAAGTGAAGTATAGAATACTATAAGGTAGAGGTATGAACCGTTTTAAAAAATCAAAATATATTATTGTTCTATTTGTCGTTATACTAGTAGTTTCTATTTTTTTAGTAACGACAAGATCCAGTACAGTTGTGACAAAAGCTGGAGATGGCATTTCTCTGATAGACAGAATTGTGCAAAAACCATTTCAATGGTTAGAATCTACAAAGTCAGATTTAGGAAATTTGACGAGAGCTTACAATGAGAATGAAACTCTCAAAAAAGAATTCTATCAAATGGAAAAGGAAAAGAATGAAGCAGATCGCTTAAAAGAAGAAAATGAACAACTGCGTCAATTACTAGATATGAAGTCAAAATCAAATGCGACTAAGCTAATTGCTGCGGATGTTATCATGAGAACTCCGGCGACTTGGAAACAAGAGTTAACAGTTAATGTTGGTTCGCAACAAGGTGTATCAACTAGTATGCTTGTTGTTTCTGGTGGAGGATTGGTTGGAAGCGTTGAAAACGTAGAAGACAACTCAACTGTGGTCAATTTATTAACAAATGCTGAAAATACAGAGAAAATTTCTGTTAAAATTCAGCATGGATCTAGTAGTATTTATGGTATTATCGTTGGCTATGATAAGGAAAAAGAACTACTGAAAATTAGTCAGCTAAATAATAGTGGAGATATTAGTAAAGGTGATAAAGTGGTAACTGGAGGTTTGGGGAACTTCAATGTCACAGACATTCCTGTAGGAGAAGTCGTATCTGTGACCCCTACCAATGATTATCTGACAAGAGAAGTTATGGTTAAAATGCATGCTGATCCAATGAATCTTAAAGTCGTAGAGTTAGTGGGGAATCCATCATGAGACTTTTTAAGCAAATAGGGATGTTTTTGCTCTTACCCGTAATCATTTTAATAGATAGCCACTTAGGACAATTTGTAAATAGCTTTTTTCCACATCTTCAAATTGTAAGCCACTTTATCTTCATCTTCTTATTATTCGAGACAATAGAAGTATCAGAATATCTGTTTTTGGCCTATTGCTTGGTTCTAGGACTTATATACGATATCTATTTCTTCCATCTGATAGGGATAGCCAGTCTTCTTTTTGTGATTATTGGAGCAATCGTATATAAAAGCAACTCGGTTATTTTGTCGAATAGATGGACTCGATTGCTAGCAGTTTTAATGATGACTTTTATATTTGAATTTGGTAGCTTTATCCTAGCACATGTGGTAGGATTGACTGCAGAAAATCTACCTGTTTTTATAGTTTATAGTCTGGGTCCTACTATGATATTGAATTTTATATGGATGTTAGTTTTCCAATATATTTTTGAAAAAATATATCTATAAGAAAGAAACAAAACTGTAATAAAGGCGTAATATTTATTAGGCCTTTTTTTGATATACTAGTATTGTCTTTTTAAAGAAGGAGTATTTACACTATGAAGAAAAAAATTCTAGCATCACTCTTATTAAGTACAGTATTGGTTTCACAAGGAACTGTGCTTTCAAGTGTCCAAGCCAATACAACAAATGAAAAAATTGCTGCTCAAGATAGCAAAATTAGTGAATTGACAACACAACAAAAGGAAGCTCAAAAACAAGTTGATGAGATTCAAACTAAAGTAACAGCTATTCAAACAGAACAAGAAAAGTTGCAAGCTGAGAATGAAAAACTTCAAGAAGAGTCTAAAAAACTTGAAGGTGAAATCATAGAGCTTTCAAAAAACATCGTAGCTCGTAATGAATCGCTTGAAAACCAAGCTCGAAGTGCACAAACTAACGGAACTGCTACAAGCTACATTAATACAATTATTAACTCTAACTCAATTACAGAAGCTATTTCTCGTGTAGCAGCTATGAGTGAAATTGTCTCAGCAAACAATAAAATGTTGCAACAACAAAAAGAAGATAAAAAAGCTATCTCTGAAAAACAAGTTGCAAACAATAATGCAATCAACACAGTTATTGCCAATCAGCAAACACTTGCTGATGACGCTCAAGCCTTGACAACAAAACAGGCAGAATTGAAAGCCGCTGAGTTGAATCTTGCAGCAGAAAAAGCTACCGCAGAAAGTGAAAAAGCTACTTTGTTAGAGCAAAAAGCAGCAGCTGAAGCAGAAGCTAAGGCAGCAGCAGAAGCAGAAGCAGCATACAAAGCGAAACAAACAAGTCAACAACAATCACTTGCAGCTTCGGCTAACACAACCTTTGCTGCACAAGTACAAGCAACTTCAAGTTCTTCATCATCAGATGATGAATCAAGCTACACACCTGCAGCAACTACTGTAAGTCAACGACCAACTTATAGTTCAAATGCTTCAAGTTACCCTGTAGGTCAATGTACATGGGGTGCTAAGACTTTGGCTCCATGGGCTGGTGATTATTGGGGTAATGGTGGTCAGTGGGCTACTAGTGCAGCAGCAGCAGGTTTCCGTACAGGTTCTACACCACAAGTTGGAGCAATTGCTTCATGGGATGATGGAGGATACGGACACGTAGCAGTTGTTACAGCAGTTGAATCATCAACTCGTATTCAAGTTTCTGAATGTAACTATGATGGTAGTGGAACTCAACCAATCGGAAATTATCGTGGATGGTTTAATCCGACAGCATCAAGAGGTACTGTAAGATACATTTATCCAAACTAATATACTGATTATTACTAAAATTAGGGTGAGATTTTATTAATCTCACCCTTTGTATAGTGCTGAAAAATAAATTTCATTATATAATTACTTGAACTTATTCTCTATTTTTATAATTTTTTAGTTAAAGTAAAATGAAACTTAGGGATTTAGTACGAGTGTAGCATGTTGATAAAAAAATGGTTTCTAAGGGAGTCGGTGTTGGAGTTATGTTTACGTATAAAATAAATGTTGATGTCAAAGAGTGGGATTTGTTTTTAGAAAATCATCCTCAAGGAAATTTGTTGCAGAGTAGTGATTGGGCCAAGATTAAGGATACTTGGGGGAATGAGAGAGTTGGATTTTATAAAGAGAATCAATTGGTTGGAGTAGCGAACATCTTAATTCAGCCTCTTCCATTAGGATTTTCCATGTTCTATATTCCAAGAGGCCCAGTTATTAATTATGAAGATAAAGAACTTCTGAAATTTGTGATTTTAACATTGAAAAAAATTGCTAAAAAAAGCAATGCAATAATGGTTAAATTTGATCCAAGTTTATTTATCAGTAGAGGTCTTATTGGGCAAGAAACTGTCCAAAATTCTAGGACTTTAGAAATTATTGAAGAACTGAAAAAAAATAAAGTTTATTGGACAGGCTTAACAAAGGATATGGCAGAAAATATACAACCACGTTTTCAAGCTAATATTCATAAAGAGAACTTCTCGTTGGATCAACTATCCAAGTCCACTAGACAGGCAATCCGAACTGCAAGGAATAAAGGATTGGAAGTGAAATTCGGTGGAATTGATTTATTAGATGAATTTTCATTTTTAATGAAGAAAACAGAGTCTCGTAAGAATATCAGTTTACGAGGCAAAGATTATTATCAAAAGTTACTGACTACTTATCCTAATCACTCTTTTATCACACTGAGCTACTTAGATTTACCTAATAGACTGAAAGAAGTTGAGCAGCAACTCGAAAAGAATCTTAAAATAGCGCAGAAATTTACTGATAAAACGAAAGAAGGCAAAATAAAAGAGAATCAGCAAGAGAGAAAACGATTAGAGGAAGAAATTTCTTTTCTTAAGAGCCATATTGATAGAGGGTACAGTGTCGTTCCATTGTCTGGAACTTTAACCATCGAATTTGGGAAAACTTCTGAAAACTTATATGCTGGAATGAATGAGGAATTTAGACATTATCAACCTGCTATTCCTACATGGTTTGAGACAGCTCAACATTCATTTGAACGTGGGGCAGAGACTCATAATATGGGTGGAATTGAAAACAACTTAGAAGGCGGGTTATTTAATTTTAAATCTAAGTTTAATCCCACTATTGAGGAGTTTGCTGGTGAGTTTAACTATCCAACTAGTTCATTATATTTCTTGTTTAATCTAGCTTATAAGATTCGTAAGAAACTTCGAAGTAGATAGCATAAACACCCCTACATTAAATTTTAAAAAATTAGCTATTAGAACATCTCAGCAGTATATGTTGAGATGTTTTAAATTTAGAGCTTTTAAATGGTAATTTAATAAGGAGAAAATAACAAAATCACTTGAAATAAAGCTCCAATTATGATAAAATAAAACTTGTCGTGTGAACGATAATACTCATTCTTGATGAATTGTGAAACTGTTGCCTTTTGGTTGTTTTGCAAGTTGAAATCAAGAAGAGGAAAAAACAAAAAAGGAGAAATACTCATGGCAGTAATTTCAATGAAACAACTTCTTGAGGCTGGTGTACACTTTGGTCACCAAACTCGTCGCTGGAACCCTAAGATGGCTAAGTACATCTTCACTGAGCGTAACGGAATCCACGTTATCGACTTGCAACAAACTGTAAAATACGCTGACCAAGCATACGACTTTATGCGTGATGCAGCAGCTAACGATGCAGTTGTATTGTTTGTTGGTACTAAGAAACAAGCTGCTGACGCTGTTAAAGAAGAAGCAGAACGTTCAGGTCAATACTACATCAACCACCGTTGGTTGGGTGGTACCCTTACTAACTGGGGAACAATCCAAAAACGTATCGCTCGTTTGAAAGAAATCAAACGCATGGAAGAAGAAGGAATCTTCGACGTTCTTCCTAAGAAAGAAGTTGCACTTCTTAACAAACAACGCGCTCGTCTTGAAAAATTCTTGGGTGGTATCGAAGACATGCCTCGCATCCCAGATGTAATGTACGTAGTTGACCCACATAAAGAGCAAATCGCTGTTAAAGAAGCTAAAAAATTGGGTATCCCAGTTGTAGCGATGGTTGACACAAACACTGACCCAGATGATATCGATGTAATCATCCCAGCTAACGATGACGCTATCCGCGCGGTTAAGTTGATTACAGCTAAATTGGCAGACGCTATCATCGAAGGTCGCCAAGGTGAAGATGCTGTAGCAGCAGTTGAAGCAGAATTTGCAGCTTCAGAAGCTCAAGCAGACTCAATCGAAGAAATCGTTGAAGTTGTAGAAGGCGACAACGCTTAATTCAAATAAGTAATCATTACCTAGGAGGGCGGGGCTTAGCCCGGCTCTCCTATTTTTTAAAAATATAGGAGAATCAAAATGGCAGAAATTACAGCTAAACTTGTTAAAGAGTTGCGTGAAAAATCTGGTGCTGGTGTCATGGACGCTAAGAAAGCATTGGTCGAAGTTGAAGGTGATATCGAAAAAGCGATTGAATTGCTTCGCGAAAAAGGTATGGCTAAGGCAGCTAAAAAAGCTGACCGTGTTGCTGCTGAAGGTTTGACTGGTGTTTATGTGAACGGTAACGTTGCAGCAGTTGTTGAAGTAAATGCTGAAACTGACTTCGTTGCGAAAAACGCTCAATTTGTTGAGTTGGTAAACGCAACAGCTAAAGCAATCGCTGAAGGAAAACCAGCTAACAACGAAGAAGCTCTTGCTTTGACAATGCCTTCAGGTGAAACTCTGGAAGCAGCTTATGTGTCTGCAACAGCGACTATCGGAGAAAAAATCTCATTCCGTCGCTTTGCTTTGATTGAAAAAACAGATGCACAACACTTTGGAGCTTACCAACACAACGGTGGACGTATCGGTGTTATCTCTGTAATCGAAGGTGGAGATGAAGCACTTGCTAAACAAATCTCAATGCACATCGCTGCTATGAAACCAACAGTTCTTTCATACAAAGAATTGGATGAGCAATTTGTTAAAGATGAGTTGGCACAATTGAACCACGTTATCGACCAAGATAATGAAAGCCGTGCTATGGTTGGTAAACCAGCTCTTCCACACTTGGCATACGGATCTAAAGCTCAATTGACTGATGAAGTAATCGCTCAAGCTGAAGAAGCTATCAAAGCTGAATTGGCTGCAGAAGGTAAACCAGAAAAAATCTGGGATAAAATCATCCCAGGTAAAATGGATCGCTTCATGCTTGACAACACTAAAGTTGACCAAGCTTACACACTTCTTGCACAAGTTTACATCATGGATGACAGCAAGACAGTTGAAGCTTACCTTGAATCAGTTAACGCTTCAGTAGTTGAGTTCGCTCGCTTTGAAGTTGGTGAAGGTATCGAAAAAGCTGCAAACGACTTTGAAGCAGAAGTTGCAGCTACAATGGCAGCAGCCTTGAATAACTAATAATAAAAAGAGGAAGCAGATTTGCTTCCTCTTTCTTATAGAAAAAATTACAAAGCCCTTGTTAAAGGGCTTTGTGTATTTAGGAGACTAGACTTCGAACTCATAGAGCGCTGTAGATAGGTAACGTTCTCCGTTATCTGGTGCAAGCGCAAGGACTTTTTTACCTGCCCCTAGTTTTTTAGCAACTTCGATTGCTGCATAGATAGCTGCGGCAGAAGAAATACCTACCAAGAAGCCTTCTTTTCCACCAATTTCGCGACCAAGTGCAAGAGCATTGTCTGATGTCACGCGAACGATACCATCATAAGCTTCTGTATCAAGTGTTTCTGGGATGAATCCTGCAGAGATACCTTGAATTTTGTGAGGTCCTGGTTTTTCACCTGATAAGATTGCTGACTCGTCTGCCTCAACTGCAAATACTTGAATGCCTGAATTAGCCGATTTAAGAGCGTGAGAGACACCAGAAATAGTTCCTCCAGTACCAACACCAGCAACAAAGGCATCTAAACCATCAGCTCCGAAATCAGCTAGAATTTCAGCTCCTGTTGTTCTTTCGTGAACTTCTGGGTTAGCTTGGTTATTAAACTGTAATGGTAGGAAACCATCGCGTTCAGCAGCAATTTCTTGCGCTTTTGCAATCGCACCTTTCATTCCTTCGCTACCGGGAGTGAGGACTAGTTCAGCACCATAAGCTTGGATGATCTTGCGGCGTTCAACACTCATTGTTTCAGGCATAACAATGACAACTTTATAACCTTTAGCAGCACCAACCCATGAAAGACCGATACCAGTGTTCCCACTTGTTGCTTCTACAATTGTAGAGCCTGGTTTCAGTTTACCCTCTTGTTCTGCTTTTTCAATCATACTAAGAGCAATGCGGTCTTTAACGGATGAACCTGGGTTAAAAGCTTCTAGTTTTACGTAAACGTCTGCTGCACCTTCTGGTACAATGTTATTCAATTTAACAATCGGTGTTTTTCCGATAAGTTCTGTGATATTGTTATAAATAGCCATGTTAGCACCTCTTTATATAAGATGTTTCTAGTATAACGCTATCTTAAACTTTTGTAAAATATAGAAATCCTATCGAAGCGATAGGATTTTTTTATAACAATCTGAAAAATAGTCAGTGTAAATCTAAAAATTGAGGGAAGATATTTAAAAGTGCTTTACACAAGGTTTACAGGGACTTCAACTTCTCGTAAGCCCTGATCTGTTAGGATAACTTTCCCATTAAAAAATTCTATAAGGGCAGCTCTGGTATCCTCTTTATCTTCTTTATCGACAAAGATAATTGTGTCAACTTGATCTGTGAAGTTGGTTTCGAGTTCCATAAGATTATGTTCTTTAAGAAAATTCCCATACTCTTGATATTGAGCATAGCTCATTTGAATTTGAATCCCTGTTTGTTCTTTAATTTCAACAATTCCAATTTCTTTGACAGCAAAGGCAACACTACCTGCATAAGCGCGAATAAGACCTCCTGCTCCCAATTTGATACCACCAAAATATCTGGTAACAACTACACAAACATTGGTCAAATTGTGATTTTCTAGAACTCCTAGCATAGGTACACCAGCAGTTCCACTTGGCTCCCCATCATCACTGGTTCGCTTGATTTCACTGCGCTCACCGATAATAAAAGCAGAGCAGTTGTGGGTAGCCTTATAGTGTTCTTTTTTGATAGCAGTGATAAAGGCACGAGCTTCTTCTTCACTACAGACACGTTTTACATGACAAATAAATCGTGATTTTTTGATTTCTTCTTGGACTTGTCCGTCCTCTTTTATCGTTCTAAATTCCATATTTTTATTGTACTAAAAAATAGTCTAAAGTTCTAGATTTTACGAATAAAGAAGTATGAAAATAAATCCAAACTATCTAGGCCGACTTTTTACAGAACAAGAATTAAGCCCTGAAGAACGACAACTGGCGGAGAAGCTGCCAAGTATGAGAAAAGAGAAGGGGAAACTCTTCTGTCAACGATGTGATAGTATGATTCAAGATGAATGGTCTCTACCTATTAATGCTCATTACTGCCGAGAATGTTTGTTGATGAAGCGAGTTAGGAGTGATCAGGCCTTATATTATTTCCCTCAAGAAGATTTTCCTAAACAAGATGTTCTTAAATGGAAGGGACAATTGACTCCATTTCAAGAGAAAGTATCAGAAGGATTACTTCAGGCAGTAGAGAACCAGCAACCGACTTTAGTTCATGCAGTGACTGGTGCTGGGAAGACAGAGATGATTTATAAAGTTGTTGCGAAAGTTATTAATGATGGTGGCGCAGTTTGTCTAGCAAGTCCACGGATAGATGTTTGTTTGGAATTGTATAAGCGATTGCAGAATGACTTTGCTTGTGAAATAGCTTTACTGCATGGTGAGTCTGAACCATACTTTCGGACACCACTAGTTGTTGCAACAACTCATCAATTATTAAAGTTTTATCACGCTTTTGATTTACTAATAGTAGATGAAGTAGATGCATTCCCCTATGTTGACAACAAGATGCTTTACAAAGCTGTAAAGAATTGTGTAAAGGAAAACGGACTAAGAATTTTTCTCACTGCAACTTCTACAGATGAGTTGGATAAGAAGGTTCGCTTAGGGGAGCTAAAACGACTAAGCCTGCCAAGGCGGTTCCATGGAAATCCTTTAATTATTCCCAAACCGGTTTGGCTATCTGATCTGGATAAATGTTTGGATAAGTTTCGCCTACCACCAAAGCTAAAAAGATATGTTGAAAACCAGAGAAGAACTGGCTACCCCTTACTAATATTTGCATCAGAAATTACAAAGGGAGAGAAGTTGAAGGAAATCTTACAAGAGAAATTTCCAAATGAGAAAATTGGTTTCGTATCCTCAGTTACTGAAGATAGATTAGAGCAAGTTCAAGCTTTTAGGGATAGGGAATTGACCATATTGATAAGCACAACAATATTGGAGCGCGGAGTTACCTTCCCTTGTGTTGATGTCTGTGTCGTAGAAGCAAACCATCGTATTTTTACAAAATCAAGCCTCATTCAAATTGGAGGACGTGTAGGTCGTAGCATGGATAGACCTACAGGAGATCTAATTTTCTTTCATAATGGATTAGATCGTTCGATTAAGAATGCTATAAAGGAAATTAAACTGATGAACAAGGAGGCAGGCCTATGATTTGTTTACTATGTGCCCAACATTTGAAGAAAAATCTAACCTTTGGAGAGCTTCTTTTTTTGAAAAAGGAGGAGGGCTCACTTTGTTTAGCTTGTTACTCAAGTTTTGAAATGATTGGGGAAGAACATTGCACAAATTGTCATAAAAAAGGAGTGTCAAGTTCGTGTCAAGATTGTCAACTTTGGTGTAAAGAAGGGGTTGAAGTAAGTCATGAAGCGATTTTTAGTTATAATCAAGCCATGAAAGACTTCTTTAATCGTTACAAATTTGATGGCGATTATATTCTCCGAAAAGTTTTTGCTATGATTTTAAATGAGAATTTAAAAAAATACAAGGATTATCATTTTATTTTAATACCGTTAAGCCCTGAGAGGTATGCAAAAAGAGGTTTTAATCAGGTTGCAGGCCTAATAGAAGCGGCAGGATTTTCCCATCTGGATGTATTAGGGAAAAGAGAAGAAAAAGCAAGTTCTTCTAAAAATCGTTCAGAGCGGTTGGCCACGGAACTTCCGTTTTTTATTAAAGAAGACAGTAGGATTCCAAAGAAGATTCTATTGATTGATGATATTTATACGACAGGAGCGACTGTTAACCGTGTCAAGAGTATGCTAGAGAATGCAGGAGCAGAAGAGGTTAAAACATTTTCCCTCGTAAGATGAGGAAAAAGATTGCAAAAAGATTATGAAAGCGTTATAATAAATATAGAAAAACAAATATGTTTAGAAAGAAGGTACTTATATGATTAAATATAGTATCCGTGGTGAAAACCTAGAAGTAACTGAAGCAATTCGTGATTATGTAGTTTCTAAACTCGAAAAGATCGAAAAATACTTCCAAGCAGATCAAGAATTAGATGCGCGTGTAAATTTGAAAGTGTATCGTGAAAAGACTGCTAAGGTAGAAGTAACAATTCCACTTGGATCTATTACTCTTCGTGCAGAAGACGTTTCTCAAGATATGTATGGATCTATTGATTTGGTGACAGATAAGATTGAACGCCAAATCCGTAA
Source organism: Streptococcus sp. CL9.43 (assembly GCF_049737935.1). Taxonomy (NCBI): domain Bacteria; kingdom Bacillati; phylum Bacillota; class Bacilli; order Lactobacillales; family Streptococcaceae; genus Streptococcus; species Streptococcus sp. CL9.43. Next base: position 46,137 of record NZ_JBKOTS010000004.1, read on the forward strand.
AAATAAAACTAAAATTGAACGTAAAAACAGAAATAAAGTTTCTACTAGCCAACTATTTACAGATACCTTGGTAGAAGAGACAGATGCTGCTCAACCTAAAGTTGTTCGTTCAAAACAAATTGATTTAAAACCAATGGATCTTGAAGAAGCACTTCTTCAGATGGACTTATTGGGTCATGATTTCTTCATTTACATCGATGTTGAAGATGAAACTACAAATGTTATTTATCGACGCGAAGATGGAGATATTGGTCTTCTTGAAGTGAAAGAATCATAATACTTAATATGCTTAGACTAAAAAGGTGGTTTACACTAGTGTAAACCACCTTTTGTGTTCCTACATGCTACATTTGAGCACAAGTGCTATTCCTTCTTTAAAGGTCGCTTTTTCAGTGCAAATATGGTATAATATTGCGCAAGAGGTTTGTAATGAAAAAAAATGAAATGAATCCCTTTTTTATATACTTATTTGTTGGGATTTCCTTTATAATCATGACTGTATTGGTTATTTTTCTTCAAAATAACCTAGTCACAATAGCATGCTTATTTTTCTTAATGGTGGCATTTCTTCTGCTATTTTATTTTCAGAAGAAATCTTATCAAAAAACAGAAATTGAACAAATCCAGTACGTAAACCATCAGGCGGAAGATAGTTTAAGTTCACTCTTAGAACAGATGCCTGTTGGAGTTGTCAAGCTAAACATGGAAAGCAGTGAGATTGAGTGGTTCAATCCCTACGCAGAGTTAATGTTGACAACGGAAGATGGAGAAATTGACCTTCCTCAACTTCAAGAAATTATAAAAACATCCATATCTTCGCCTGGAATTTATGCAAATGTGGGGGAAAAACGTTATGCGGTGCATCTAGATAGAAATTCTGGCGTGCTCTACTTTTTTGACGTTTCTGGAGAGTACGAAGCCACAGTAGAATTGGTTACAAGTCGCCCTGTTATTGGTATTATTTCGGTAGATAATTATGATGATTTAGAGAACGAAACATCTGAATCAGACATCAGTCATATTAATAGTTTTGTCGCAAATTTTGTATCAGAATTTACTGGAAAGTATCAGATGTTTTCTCGTAGAGTGACCATGGATCGTTTTTACTTATTTACCGACTATACGGTATTAGAGCAATTGATGCAGGATAAATTTTCTGTAATTGATACCTTCCGTGAAGAAGCTAAGCAGCGAGATTTAGCCTTAACCATGAGTATGGGCTTGTCATATGGTGATGGCGATCATGAGGGTATTGGTAAAGTTGCTTTATCAAATCTCAACCTTGCAGAAGTTCGAGGTGGAGACCAGGTCGTTGTAAAAGAAAATGATGAGACGAAAAATCCAATTTATTTTGGTGGTGGCTCTGCAGCTTCTATTAAGCGAACAAGAACACGTACAAGAGCAATGATGACGGCAATCTCTGAAAAGTTGAGAAGTGTTGACCGTGTCTTCGTAGTTGGTCATAAAAACTTAGACATGGATGCTTTAGGCTCTGCTGTTGGTATGCAATTGTTCTCGAGTAACGTCTTGGATGAAAGTTATGTGGTCTATGATGCAGAACAAATGTCTCCGGACATTCATCGTGCCATTCAATTTTTAGAGAATGAGGGAGTAACAAAACTCATCCCTCTAACTCAAGCTATGGGAATGGTCACTAATCGTTCCTTGCTAGTGATGGTGGACCACTCTAAGACAGCTTTAACCTTGTCAAAAGAGTTTTATGATTTGTTTACACAAACCATCATTATTGACCACCATAGACGAGATCAGGATTTCCCGGAAAATGCTGTTATCACCTATATTGAGAGTGGAGCAAGTAGCGCGAGCGAGCTTGTAACAGAGTTAATTCAATTCCAAAACTCTAAGAAAGCACGCTTAAGTCGTATCCAAGCTAGTGTTCTTATGGGCGGTATGATGCTGGATACTAAGAATTTCACTTCTCGTGTAACTAGCCGAACCTTTGACGTGGCAAGTTATCTAAGAACACGTGGTAGTGATAGTATTGTAATTCAAGAACTTGCGGCGACTGACTTTGAAGAGTATCGATTGGTTAATGAGCTAATCTTGCAAGGACAGGCCGTACAACCTTCTATTCTTGTAGCTCAGGCCAAGGATGATAAGGAGTATGATATTGTAGTGATTAGTAAAGCGGCTGATACTATGTTAGCTATGTCAGGTATTGAAACTAGCTTTGTCATTGCTAAAAACAGCCAAGGGGATATTTCCATTTCTGCACGAAGTCGAAGTAAGATCAATGTGCAACGGATTATGGAAGAGTTGGGAGGTGGAGGCCACTTCAACCTGGCAGCTGCCCGACTGACAGATATGACTCTGCAAGAAGCAGGTGATAAACTAAAAACCGTTATTTCTAATGAAATTAGAGAAAAGGAGACAGAAGAATGAAAGTAATCTTTTTAGCAGATGTAAAAGGCAAAGGAAAAAAAGGCGAAATCAAGGAAGTGCCAACAGGTTATGCACAAAACTTTTTGATTAAGAAAAACCTTGCTAAAGAAGCGACTTCACAAGCAATTGGTGAGTTGCGCGGGAAGCAAAAATCTGAAGAAAAAGCACATGCTCAACTTCTTGCAGAAGCACAAGAAATTAAGGCGAAACTTGAAGCAGAAGAAACAATTGTTGAGTTTGTTGAAAAAGTTGGTCCAGATGGAAGAACTTTTGGTTCAATTACTAGCAAGAAAATTGCGGAAGAGCTCCAAAAACAATTTGGAATTAAAATTGATAAACGTCATATTCAAGTTCAATCTCCAATTCGAGCAGTTGGTTTGATTGATGTACCTGTAAAAATTTATCAGGATGTAACTAGCGTCATCAATCTTCGTGTAAAAGAAGGCTAAGCTAGATTTGAGTAATGATTTTGTAAAAGGAAGGAAAGTCTGATGGCAGAAGTAGAGGAACTACGAGTTCAGCCCCAGGATATTTTGGCAGAACAATCGGTATTGGGAGCTATATTTATCGATGAGAGTAAACTCGTATTTGTTCGAGAATATATTGACTCTCGAGACTTCTTTAAGTATGCTCACCGTTTGATTTTTCAGGCCATGGTTGATTTGTCAGATCGAGGCGAAGCCATTGATGCAACGACTGTTCGTACGATATTAGATGATCAAGGTGATTTGCAAAATATTGGTGGCTTGTCCTACCTTGTTGAGATTATCAACTCTGTACCAACCTCTGCAAACGCTGAATACTATGCAAAAATTGTAGCAGAGAAAGCCACGCTTCGTCGTTTGATTGCTAAGTTGACAGAGTCTGTCAATCAAGCATATGAGGCTTCTAGTCCTGTAGATGAAATCATTGCACGAGCAGAAAAAGGTTTGATCGATGTCAGTGAGAATGCAAATCGTAGTGGTTTTAGAAATATTCGAGACATCCTAAATCTTAACTTTGGAAATTTAGAAGTTCGTTCACAACAAACTTCTGATATTACAGGGATTGCTACTGGTTATCAAGATTTGGATCATATGACAACTGGGTTGCACGAGGAGGAGTTAATCATTCTTGCTGCTCGTCCTGCGGTTGGTAAGACTGCTTTTGCCTTGAATATTGCTCAAAATATTGGAACCAAGCTAGACAAGACCGTTGCAATTTTCTCTCTCGAGATGGGTGCAGAGAGTCTGGTCGACCGTATGTTGGCAGCCGAAGGACTAGTAGAGTCTCACTCTATCCGTACAGGGCAATTGACTGAGGAAGAGTGGCGCAAATATACGATTGCTCAAGGTAATCTTGCAAAAGCAAGTATCTATATTGACGATACCCCTGGAATTCGAATTACGGAGATTCGTTCACGCGCCAGAAAATTGTCTCAGGAAACAGGCAATCTTGGATTGATCTTGATTGACTACCTGCAGTTAATTACAGGGACTGGTCGTGAGAACCGTCAACAAGAGGTTTCAGAGATTTCACGTCAGTTGAAAATTCTGGCTAAGGAACTGAAGGTGCCTGTTATCGCGCTAAGTCAGCTGTCACGTAGTGTTGAACAACGTCAAGATAAAAGACCGGTGCTATCAGATATTCGTGAGTCTGGATCTATCGAGCAGGATGCGGATATCGTAGCCTTTCTCTATCGAGATGACTATTATGAACGTGGTGGCGAAGAAGAGGAAGGTCTTCCGAATAACAAGGTAGAAGTTATTATTGAGAAGAACCGTAGCGGTGCGCGTGGAACAGTAGAATTGATTTTTCAAAAAGAGTATAACAAGTTTTCAAGTATTTCGAAGAGAGAGGAACAAAGATGACAGATGCATTTACAGATGTAGCCAAGATGAAAAAAATCAAAGAAGAAATCAAGGCGCATGAAGGACAAGTCGTGGAAATGACTTTAGAAAACGGTCGTAAACGCCAAAAGAATCGCTTGGGAAGACTTATTGAAGTTTATCCATCGCTCTTTATCGTTGAATTTGGGGATGTAGAAGGAGACAAACAGGCCAACGTCTACGTTGAATCCTTCACCTATTCTGATATTTTAACGGAAAAGAATTTGATTCACTATTTGGATTAAGGTTGAAAGTGGGAGTTTTCTCACTTTTTTCTTTTTCTTTCGAATGATATAAATGAGGTCAACCTCAAAAATTTATCTATTCGAAGGAGAATGAATGACATATAGTAAAAAGGGAACTTTTCTTAAGAGAACGACAGTGGGTACAGCTTCCCTACTGTTAGCAGGTACTTTTTTGTTTGGTGGAGGAGCTGTTCATGCCAATCAGGCAAACAATGGCTCACTGGCACGTGGAGATGATTATCCTTATTATTATAAAAATGGAAGTCAAGAAATCGATAAATGGCGTCTATACTCCAGACAGTGTACCTCTTTCGCTGCCTTTCGTTTAAGTAGTGTTAATGGATTTGAACTACCAGCTGCTTATGGGCATGCGAAGGAATGGGGATACCGTGCTCAAAAAGAAGGATATCGTGTAGATCAGAGACCAGCGATTGGAGCTATTGCTTGGAGTACGAGGGGAACACATGGCCACGTAGCTTGGGTTTCTAACGTGATTGGAGACATGGTTGAAATCGAGGAGTACAATTACGATTATACAGAAACGTATTATCGTAGGATAGTAAAAGCAAGTTCTATGACTGGTTTCATTCATTTTAAAGATGTGGGGAATGCTAGTGTAGGGGATCATCAATCTGTACTATCTTCTAGTGGAACTCATTACTTTACAGAAAAAGTAGCTATTATGAATCAGCCATCATTGACATCTACTATTATTGATTACTACGAACCTGGAATGAGTGTTCATTATGATCAAACTCTTGAAAAGGATGGCTATAGATGGATTAGTTATATTTCAAGAAGTGGGAACAGACGTTATATCCCCTTAATTAAAACGGTAACCTCGAAGAATGGATGGGAAAAACAGGGAACAGTCTGGTACTACTATGAAAATGGCAAAGTCGCACTTGGATGGAAAAAGATAAACGGCAGTTGGTACTATTTCCAAACTAATGGTTCAATGAGAACAGGTTGGCTAAAAGACGGTTCCAAGTGGTACTACTTGAAATCATCTGGAGAAATGCAGACAGGATGGTTGAAGGATAAGGGCATTTGGTATTATCTCGAAAGCTCGGGTGCTATGAAAGCTAGTCAGTGGTTCCAGGTTTCAGGGAAATATTATTACGTGAACGCATCTGGAGAATTGGCAGTAGATACGACTATCGATGGTTTCCAAGTTGATAGCAATGGTGCGCGAGTTGAAAAAAATCCCAATAAGCCTTGACCGATAATCTAACTCTTAGCAATGGTATTTTTCCCTGCTTTCCTTTATAATGGGTGTATGGACAAGAAAAAATTATTATTGATTGATGGATCTTCAGTTGCTTTCCGGGCATTTTTTGCACTTTACCAGCAACTGGATCGTTTTAAAAATGACAATGGACTACATACCAATGCAATCTACGGATTTCATCTGATGCTAAATCACCTACTGGAGCGTGTCCAACCGAGTCATATTTTGGTTGCTTTTGATGCGGGGAAAACGACTTTCCGTACAGAGATGTATGCAGATTATAAGGGTGGTCGTGCGAAGACTCCAGATGAGTTTCGTGAGCAATTTCCCTTCATTCGTGAGTTGCTAGACCATCTTGGGATTCGCCATTATGAGTTGACTCAGTATGAGGCGGATGATATCATTGGAACTCTTGGTCGCTTGGCTGAAAAGGAATCTTTTGATGTAACAATCGTTAGCGGGGACAAGGACTTGATTCAGCTGACGGATGAACGTACGGTGGTCGAGATTTCCAAGAAAGGTGTGGCTGAGTTTGAGGCCTTTACACCAGAATACCTCATGGAAAAGATGGGACTCACACCAGCTCAGTTTATAGACCTCAAGGCCCTGATGGGGGATAAGTCTGATAATATCCCTGGGGTGACCAAGATTGGTGAAAAGACTGGGATCAAGCTCTTGTTAGAATATGGCTCGCTGGAAGGTATTTATGAAAATATCGATGGCATGAAGGCTTCCAAGATGAAGGAAAATCTTGTCAATGACAAGGAACAAGCCTTTCTGTCTAAAACACTAGCGACCATCGACACGAAAGCGCCAATTGAGATAGGTCTAGATGATTTGGTCTATAGTGGACCAAATGTGGAAAACCTTGGGAAGTTCTACGATGAGATGGGCTTTAAGCAGCTCAAACAAGCCTTGAATGCTTCTCAGGCGAATCAAGCTGAGACTTTGAATTTCACCATGGTGGACAAAGTGACTGAAGATATGCTGAGTGCCGACTCTATCTTCCACTTTGAACTTTTTGGTGAAAACTACCATACAGATGAATTGATTGGTTTTGCTTGGTCATGCGGAGACAAACTCTATGCTACAGATAAGCTGGAACTTCTGCAGGATTCGATTCTTAAGGAATTTCTAGAAAAAACACCTCTGAAAGTATATGACTGTAAGAAAGCTAAAGTTCTCTTAAATCGCTTTGGTTTGGACTTGCAGGCTCCTGCTTTTGACAGTCGCTTGGCCAAATACCTTCTCTCTACTGTAGAGAATAATGAAATTTCAACCATTGCTAGTCTTTATGGTCAAACTTACCTAGTCGATGATGAAACCTTCTATGGTAAGGGTGTCAAGAAAGCTATCCCTGAGAGAGAAACCTTCTTGGAGCACTTGGCTCGTAAGGTTGCTGTATTAGTTGAGACAGAGCCTGTTTTACTTGAAAAATTAAGTGAAAACGGACAATTGGACCTCCTCTATGATATGGAGCAACCTCTGGCTTTTGTCCTTGCTAAGATGGAAATCGCTGGAATCAAGGTCAAAAAAGAAACCTTGCTTGAGATGCAAGCTGAAAATGAGCTTGTCATTGAAAAGCTAACTCAAGAGATTTATGAATTGGCTGGTGAGGAGTTTAACATCAACTCGCCTAAGCAGTTGGGCGAACTACTTTTTGAAAAGCTAGGTCTCCCTATAGAATACACCAAGAAAACCAAGACAGGTTATTCAACAGCAGTGGATGTGTTAGAGCGCCTAGCTCCTATTGCCCCAATCGTCAAGAAAATTTTAGATTATCGTCAAATTGCTAAGATTCAATCGACTTATGTGATTGGTTTACAGGATTGGATTTTAGCGGATGGCAAGATTCACACGCGCTATGTGCAGGATTTGACTCAGACAGGGCGTCTGTCTAGTGTGGATCCAAACTTGCAAAATATTCCTGTTCGCTTGGAACAAGGCCGCCTCATTCGTAAGGCTTTCGTGCCAGAGTGGGAGGATAGTGTCCTTCTCAGCTCGGACTATTCACAGATTGAGTTGCGAGTTTTGGCACATATCTCTAAAGATGAGCACTTAATCAAGGCCTTCCAAGAAGGAGCTGATATCCATACCTCGACAGCCATGCGTGTCTTTGGAATTGAACGTCCTGAGGATGTGACTCCAAACGACCGTCGCAATGCCAAGGCTGTCAACTTTGGAGTGGTTTACGGAATTTCAGACTTTGGTTTATCCAATAACCTAGGTATCAGCCGTAAAGAGGCTAAGGCATACATCGACACTTACTTTGAACGCTTCCCAGGTATTAAAAACTACATGGATGAAGTGGTTCGTGAGGCGCGTGATAAGGGTTATGTGGAGACTCTCTTCAAACGTCGTCGTGAGTTACCAGATATCAATTCGCGTAACTTTAACATTCGTGGTTTTGCAGAGCGTACAGCTATCAACTCACCTATTCAAGGATCGGCTGCAGATATTCTCAAAATTGCCATGATTCAGCTAGATAAAGCCTTGGTAGCAGGTCGTTATCAAACTAAGATGCTGTTACAAGTACACGATGAAATTGTTCTTGAAGTGCCTAAGTCAGAATTGGCATCTATTAAAAAACTTGTCAAACAAACCATGGAAGAAGCCATTCAACTCAGTGTGCCCCTGATTGCTGATGAAAATGAAGGCGTGACTTGGTATGAGGCTAAGTAGAGATAGCCTATCAGACAAAAAAGAAATCCCCTTGAACATTATGGTTCAAAGGGGATTTTTCTTTCAGGAAAAGACAAAAGTGATACTATCTAGCTAATAGTAGGATTTATTTGATTTGTTTCTTTTGTTCTTTTTTTGCAAGGATTGGTAGAATAACACCTAAACCAATCAGAATAATTGGGGTCAAGATGTTTGTAAGAAGAGAGAATTGCCAAGCAGTTGGATTCTCAGCATAGCTAATTTTTGGAACCATACCCAGGATACAAGCAAAGGCAGTGAAGAGGAAGCACCAAGTACCGATTACAAAGCCAAGCTTAGGATTGTTCACAAACTTGTATTCGGCATTTTTGTATGTTTTCCAAGCGCGATTAAGCATCATGTAGGCAAGGAATACCCAGAGATAACGCATTGGCATTACGATAGAATTGAGGTTGGTCATCCATTTTACAAGTCCATCAATTTCTTGGATACCAAAAATTGGAAGGATGATGATAAGGCTAACGAGGACACCTGTAAGGAGGTAACCGTTAATGAGGACACCTTTTTCAGTACGTTTACGAAGCCAGCTTGGGATGTAGTTTTCGTCAGCATTATTGAGTAGGATTTGTAATGGTGCGTCAATAGAAAAGGCAAGCGCAGCAATTTGTCCGACCATATTTGTAAGAGCGTAAATCACAACGAAAAGATTTCCAACTCCCCAAGAATTTCCTAACATTTGGAAGGCTTGATAAGCACCATTACGCATGAGGTCTTCAGGGATGTTATTACCATCAAATAGCATTCCCATGGCAACTGAACCAAGGATAGCAGAGAGTCCTACCATGATGGCCATGACAATCATACCTTTTGGAAATTCTTTTGCAGGATTGCGAGTTTGATTCACATAAGGGGAAATTTTTTCACAACCACCAACGGCAAAGACCAGTAGTGAGATGGTTGTAAAATAAGAAAAATCAAAGTTTGGAATGTAGGTACTCAGTTGATCCATATGTGGTGTCGCAAACTGGATGTCTGGCTTAATGAAAGGCAGACCGACAGCCAAAAGCACAAAGAGTATAGACATAATCAACATGGCACTTCCTGCCAAGCTACCGATGACTTTCAGTGTTGTCAATCCTTTTGTAGAAAGATAGAGGAAAAGTCCAAAGATTAGCAAGCAGAGAATAACAATCCAGTGGATATCGATTTGTTTTAGAAATTGTCCGTTACCCTGCAAGGCCCATCCAAGCGGAATCAGGATTCCTTGAGGTTTTTGTGCGAGATAAGGGATGTGCACAACCCAGTAGGTCCAAGCGGCAAAGTAGGCGAGGCGTTTGGTTGATGTTTTTTCAACCCAGTCGCTAACACCGCTTCCGCTTTCCTTGAAGGTAGAACCTAGTTGTCCGACGATGAGTGAATATGGGATAAAGTAGAGTGCGAGGATTAAAACCCAAGATACGACTACTGAAATTCCCTGTTGAGAATAGTTGTTGACGACGTTTCCTAGCCCCCAAACCATGTTGAAAGCAATTAGAGAAACCATCAGCCAATTAAGTTGGTGTTGATCTTTTTTCATAATGTCTCCTTTTCTGATAATTTCAGTATATCATGATTTTTTGAAAGCGCCTAACAAAATTTGAAATTTACTATAAAAAAGTAAAAGCTAGCTAACAGATAGGGAATAGGGCTTGTTGGTTTAGAAAAGGATTATCCACAAACTGTGGATAACTTGACACCATCCTATCAAAAATATTTTTATAGTTATCGTTTGTAAAGGGGACAAGAAATTTAGGAATTATAAGAGAGGAGGATCTGGTATAAAGCCTAATTAGACAAGGATTCTAACAGCATTTCTATTGCAGATCATAGATACTTAGGTTGGAAAGATATTTTGGAAAAACTTGAAAATTTTTTCCAAAGAACAGTTGGAGAGTTTTTCACAGTTTGTGGATAACTTTATATGGATAAGAAAACCCCTTTGTGCATGACAAAGGGATTTGATCTATTAGTGCTTCGGTAACCAGCTGAGGGTAAAGTCAAGAGTCTTAGCATTGAGCAGTTCCTGATGGCTGATACTTTGTTTTTCTTTTCCGTCCAGTTGACAGTCTTGGACAAAGTGGAAGTGTTCATAATTTTGTTGAGTATGAACATCCAACCACTGATTTGTTTCTGCCAGATAGACACGAAGGTGGTCAAAGAGTGGAATTCCAAGATCATAGCTTGCTTTTCCTGGGCAGGTTGGGTAAAGTCCGAGAGCAGACCATACATACCAAGCTGAAAGACTACCATTATCCTCATCGCCCGGATAAGCATCCCAGCTAGCTCGGAAGGCTTTTTGACGGAGGGTCTTGATTAAGAGACTGGTATATTGGGGATAACTACTGTAGCGGAAAAGATAAGGGATGTGGAAGCTTGGTTGGTTTGAAATGGCTAGTTGACCAAATGGCGCTGTTGCCATCTCGCTCATCTCATGAATTTCATATCCATAGCCCGTCGTTTCAAAAAGTGGGAGACTTTGACAAGCTTTCAAAAGATAGTTGCTAAAGGCTTCTTTTCCACCCATTAGTTGGCTAAGTCCAGAAATGTCATGTAAGACACCCAGACTGGCTTGAATAGCTGAGCACTCAGCGTAGTCACGACCCCAACTATAGGGAGAAAAGTCAGGACGGAAGTTGCCATCTACATCACGCGCCCTCATGTAACCCGTCTCAGAGTCAAATAGATTCTGATAGTTTTTAGAATATTGAGCATAGGTTTGAGCCAGCTTTTCTTGACCTAATTTTTCTGCACAAGTAGAGATACAAAAATCGCTGTAAGCATAATCTAGCGTATGACTGACACTTTCGTGGTAGTCTGTGGATAAATAGCCCAGTTCTTGGTATTGGCTTAGACCGTGCCGCCCGTTGATAGCTTTTGGATCTGCCTTGGTCGCAGTTTCAATCATGGCTTTGAGAAATTCTTCTTCAAACTCAGGTGTCATATCTTTGCAAGCACTATCTGCAAGAAGGCCATCAATCAAAGTCCCAGGCATCATTCCTCTTTCGTCAGGAGCCAGCCACTTAGGGAGATACCCGGTATCTCTATAGCTATTGAGGAAGCCTTCAAGAAACTGACGATAGTGCTCTGGAATAATCAAGGCAAAGAGTGGGAATGAAGTGCGGAAGGTATCCCAAAAACCATTGTTGGTAAAGAATAGCCCTGGTTTGATAGTCCCTGAAGCAAGGTCTATATGAATATTCTCGCCTTGCTCATTTACCTCATAGAAGGTTTGTGGGAAAAGCAAGAGTCTATAAAGACAGTGATCAAAAAATGTTCGGTCTACAGAGCCAGTTTCCACGACATCAAAACGGCCTAGAAGGTCTTCCCAACTTGCTTTAGCCTCTGACTTCGTTTCTTCAAAGTCTTTTCTAGGCAGATTAAAGAGGGCCTGTTCTTTAGAAATAAAAGAAGTAGCTAGTTGAACTAGAGCTTCTGCTCCAGCCAAGTCAATACGCCAGTCTTGCCCCACTTGATTGATAGATAGAATATCCGTAGAGAATGCGAGAGCAGTAAACATGACGAGGGGACTTTTGTTGGTTTCGGTTAATCCGCTTTGACCAAGGCTGACAGTACGCTCATTTACTTGCTCTAATGATAAATCATCAGTTGCATGCAGATAGAGTGAGAGCTTCTTGCCTTGTATCTGTCTTAGTTGAATAGAAGCCCCATAGCAAGTAGGTGTGAGTTGGGTTTCAATCTGATAACGCTCAGAAAAAATTCTGAGATAATGGGGATTGAAAATAGCACGATCAAGGTTATAAGAAGACTGACGATGGAAGAGGGTGTCGCCACTGATTTCTCCTGTAACAGGCGTCAGTAGTAACCAAGAATAATCACCAATCCAAGGGCTAGGCTGATGGGTTAGTCGAACACCCTGAAATATGGGAAGATGGGGATCAAAAAACCAAGACCCTTCCTGGTCACTCGTTTGTGGAACAAAGTAATTCATCCCAAAAGGCACTCCAGTGTATGGTAGGGTATTTCCCCGAGAAAAGACATGCTTGCTCGCGGTGCCAAATCGGGTATCTATGGTTTCAAGTATAGGTTTCATAGCGATTTCCTTCTGTAGTTTTCTACATTATATCAGAAAAAGGATACTTTTAGAAAATGACTTCAAAATATAACAATTTTGTAGAATAATGACTAACATTTGTGTATATATTTTCTGGGCTAAAAGCTATATACTGAAAATGAAAATCTGTTTGAAAGAGGCAAAATAGTTTATGGTTTATTCTAAAGAAATCGTCAGAGAGTGGCTAGATGAGGTAGCGGAGAGAGCCAAGGAACATCCTGAATGGGTGGATGTCTTTGAACGTTGCTACACAGACACTTTAGACAATACAGTTGAAATCTTAGAAGACGGCTCGACCTTTGTACTAACTGGGGATATCCCAGCTATGTGGCTTCGGGACTCGACTGCTCAGCTTAGACCATACCTTCATGTGGCAAAAAGAGACCCTCGTTTGCGCCAGACCATTGCTGGTTTGGTTAAACGCCAGATGACTTTGATTCTCAAGGATCCCTATGCCAACTCTTTCAATATTGAGGAGAACTGGAAGGGTCATCACGAGACAGACCATACAGACCTCAATGGCTGGATTTGGGAACGCAAGTATGAAGTAGATTCGCTTTGCTATCCCTTGCAATTGGCTTACCTTCTTTGGAAGGAAACTGGTGAGACTAGCCAGTTTGATGAAACTTTTGTTACGGCGACTAAGGAGATTCTCCATCTCTGGACGGTGGAGCAAGATCACAATAACTCACCATACCGTTTCGTTCGTGATACTGATCGTAAGGAAGATACCTTGGTAAATGATGGTTTTGGTCCTAATTTTGCCGTGACAGGGATGACCTGGTCAGCCTTTCGTCCGAGTGATGACTGCTGTCAGTATAGCTACTTGATTCCATCAAATATGTTTGCGGTGGTTGTTTTGGGATATGTCCAGGAAATTTTTGCTACATTGAATCTAGCTGATAGTGAGAGTATCATTGCAGATGCAAAACGCCTGCAAGCTGAAATACAAGAAGGGATCGAAAATTACGCCTACACGACTAACAGCAAGGGCGAGAAGATCTATGCCTTTGAAGTAGACGGTTTAGGAAATGCCAGCATCATGGACGACCCTAACGTACCAAGTTTGTTAGCTGCTCCATATCTTGGTTACTGTGATGTCAATGACGAAGTGTATCAAGCAACTCGTCGCACCATTCTCAGCCCTGAAAATCCCTACTTCTACCAAGGAGAATACGCTAGCGGTCTCGGAAGCTCTCATACCTTCTATCGTTATATCTGGCCGATTGCCCTATCTATCCAAGGCTTAACAGCTACAGATAAAGCTGAGAAAAAATACTTGCTAGACCAACTAGTTGCCTGTGATGGCGGAACAGGGGTTATGCACGAAAGCTTCCACGTAGATGATCCGACTCTCTACTCTCGTGAATGGTTCTCTTGGGCCAACATGATGTTCTGCGAATTGGTCTTGGATTACCTAGATATTCGCTAATACTCTTCGAAAATCAAATTCAAACCACGTCAGCTTCACCTTGCCGTATATATGTTACTGACTTCGTCAGTTCTATCTACAACCTCAAAGCAGTGCTTTGAGCAACCTGCGGCTAGCTTCCTAGTTTGCTCTTTGATTTTCATTGAGTATAAGGAGCACGTTTTCGCTCAACTGATTCTAGGAAAGAATCACAAATATATTTTTAAATTTAAGTTAGAATGAGGTTTTACTCATGGAAAATGTTGTTGTACATATCATCTCTCACAGTCACTGGGATCGTGAGTGGTATCTACCTTTTGAAAGTCACCGTATGCAATTGGTGGAACTTTTTGACAATCTGTTTGATCTGTTTGAAAATGATCCTGAGTTCAAGAGCTTCCACCTAGATGGACAAACCATTGTCCTCGATGACTATTTAGAAATTCGCCCTGAAAACCGTGACAAGGTGCAGCGTTATATCGACGAAGGCAAATTGAAGATTGGACCATTCTATATCTTGCAGGATGATTACTTGATTTCCAGTGAAGCTAACGTCCGCAATACCTTGATTGGACAAGCGGAATGTGCTAAATGGGGCAAATCTACTCAAATTGGTTACTTCCCAGACACCTTTGGAAATATGGGGCAGGCTCCTCAAATCCTTCAAAAATCAGGTATTCACGTAGCAGCCTTTGGTCGCGGTGTCAAGCCAATCGGATTTGATAACCAAGTCCTTGAAGATGAACAGTTTACCTCTCAATTTTCTGAGATGTACTGGCAAGGGGCTGATGGTAGCCGTGTCCTCGGTATTCTCTTTGCTAACTGGTACAGTAACGGGAATGAAATTCCAGTGGATAAAGACGAAGCCTTGGCTTTCTGGAAGCAAAAATTAGCAGACGTTCGTGACTATGCATCGACCAACCAATGGTTGATGATGAACGGCTGTGACCACCAGCCTGTTCAGAGAAATCTGAGTGAAGCCATTCGCGTGGCCAACGAACTCTTCCCTGACGTGACCTTTATTCATAGCTCATTTGACGAATATGTCCAAGCAGTGGAAAGTGCCCTTCCTGAACAATTATCAACGGTCACAGGTGAGTTGACTAGCCAGGAAACGGATGGCTGGTACACCCTTGCCAATACCTCTTCTTCACGTGTTTATCTCAAACAAGCCTTCCAAGAAAATAGCAACTTGCTGGAGCAAGTAGTGGAACCATTAACCATTATCACTGGTGGACACAACCACAAGGATCAATTGACCTACGCTTGGAAAGTACTTCTGCAGAATGCACCGCACGATAGTATCTGTGGTTGTAGTATTGACGAAGTTCACCGTGAAATGGAAGTTCGTTTTGCCAAGGTCAATCAAGTCGGAAACTTCGTCAAAACCAACCTTTTGAACGAATGGAAAGAGAAACTCGCGACTCAGAAAGCCCAGAGTGAGCATCTCTTTACGGTTATGAACACTGGCTTGCATGGCAAGGTGGATACCGTCAGTACGATTGTCGATGTAGCGGTTTGTCCATTTAAGGAATTGCACCCGACAGAAGGCTTCAAGAAAATGGCCGCTTTGACCTTGCCAGACTATCATGTAGAGGATTTAGATGGGCATCTTGTAGAAGCTGAGATTGAAGACTTGGGGGCAAGCTTTGGCTATACCTTACCTAAGGATAAATTTCGCCAACCCTATATTGCGCGTCAAGTGCGCGTGACGGTTCCAGTTCACCTATCACCTCTTTCTTGGACCACCTTCCAGCTTCTGGAAGGAAAAGCTTCCCATCATGATGGGATTTACCAAAATGGGGTTCTCGATACACCATTCGTAACTCTCAGTATTGATGATGGCTTGACCCTTTACGATAAGACGACTAACGAAGCTTACGAAGACTTCATCCAATTCGAGGATCGTGGGGATATTGGAAATGAGTATATTTACTTCCAACCAAAAGGAACCGAGCCAATCTATGCGGAGCTGAAAAGCCATGAAATCTTGGAAAACAATGCTCGTTATGCCAAAATCTTGCTCAAGCATGACTTAACCATTCCAGTCAGTGCAGATGAAAAATTGGATGCGGAGCAAAGAGGCATTATTGAGTTTATGAACCGAGACGCAGGTCGTTCAGAAGAGGTGACAACCATCCCTCTTGAAACAGTGATGACCGTCTTTGTGGATGACCCGCAAATTCGCTTCAAGACGAGCTTTACCAATACTGCTAAGGATCACCGTATTCGTCTCTTGGTGAAGACTCATAACACTCGTCCAAGCAATGACTCGGAAAGCATCTATGAAGTTGTGACACGGCCAAATAAACCAGCAGCTTCTTGGGAAAATCCTGAAAATCCACAACACCAACAAGCCTTTGTCAGCTTGTATGATGATGTAAAAGGAGTGACCGTATCCAATAAAGGATTGCACGAATACGAAATCCTTGGAGACGACACAATCGCAGTAACCCTTCTGCGTGCTTCAGGTGAGCTAGGTGACTGGGGCTACTTCCCAACACCGGAAGCTCAGTGCTTGCGTGATATCGAAGTTGAATTTGCAGTAGAATGTCACCAAGCAGGGGAACGCTTCTCAGCTTTCCGTCGTGCCAAAGCCTTCCAGGTGCCATTTACAGCTCTTCAAGTTGCAAAACAAGAGGGTAGCGTTGCAGCAACGGGTAGCCTCTTTAACCATCCGGCACTGAACTTGCCACAAGTCTGCCCAACAGCCTTTAAGGTGGCTGAGAATGAAGAAGGTTATGTCCTTCGTTACTACAATATGAGTCAAGAAAATATCCGTGTGTCTGAAAAACAACAAACCATTCTTGACTTGTTGGAACGCCCATACCCAGTCCATTCAGGACTATTGGCACCACAGGAAATTCGTACAGAACTCATTCAAAAAGAAGAAATTTAATTTCAAAAAGTAAACATAAACAGAAAGGAGGAGCGAAAAAGTAAGAAACAACTGCTGATTCGCTCCTTTTTGCAGGTGAAAGCAATGACCATTGCAACGATTGATATCGGAGGGACTGGCATTAAGTTTGCTAGTCTAACTCCTGATGGAAAGATTTTAGATAAGACCAGCACCCCAACTCCAGAAACTCTAGAAGATTTGTTGGCTTGGTTGGACCAATGCTTATCAGAACAGGACTATCGTGGGATTGCTATGAGTGTTCCAGGAGCGGTCAATCAAGAAACAGGTGTGATTGAGGGAATTAGTGCCATTCCTTATATCCATGGTTTTTCATGGTATGAGACCCTTGCTCATCACCAACTCCCTGTCCATCTAGAAAATGATGCCAACTGTGTTGGACTTAGTGAACTGCTGGCTCATCCTGAGATTGAAAATGCAGCTTGTGTTGTCATTGGCACAGGGATTGGCGGGGCCATGATTATCAATGGCAAAATTCACCGTGGTCGCCATGGCTTGGGTGGAGAGTTTGGTTACATGACTACTATCGAACCAGCAGAAAAACTCAATAACTGGTCACAACTAGCTTCTACAGGAAACATGGTTCGCTACGTAATTGAAAAATCAGGTCAGTCAGACTGGGATGGCCGAAAGGTTTACCAAGAGGCGGCAGCCGGCAATACTCTTTGCCAGGAAGCTATTGAGCGGATGAATCGTAATCTAGCTCAAGGACTGCTCAATATCCAGTACCTGATTGATCCAGATGTGATTAGCCTAGGTGGCTCTATCAGTCAGAACCCAGATTTTATCAAAGGGGTGCAAAAAGCAGTAGACACCTTTGTGGAAAGATATGAAGAATATACAATTGCGCCAGTGATCCAAGCTTGCACCTATCAGGCAGATGCCAATCTCTACGGTGCCCTTGTCAACTGGTTACAGGAGGAAAACCAATGGTAAGTTTTACAGGACTTAGTTCCAAACAAGCGCAAGCTATCGAAGTATTAAAAAGTCACATTTCTCTATCAGATGTAGAGGTGGCAGTCGCTCAATCTGACCAAGCTTCTATCTCTATCAAGGGTGATAAGGGGCAGTATCAACTGACCTACCGTAAACCTCATCAACTCTACCGTGCTTTATCTGTGCTAGCAACAGCTTTAGCAGAAGGGGACAAGGTAGAGATTGAAGAGCAGGCGGCCTATGAAGATTTAGCCTATATGGCGGACTGTTCGCGAAATGCCGTGATAAATGTCGCATCTGCCAAACAGATGATTGAAGTCTTGGCTCTCATGGGTTATTCAACCTTTGAGCTCTATATGGAAGACACCTATCAGATTGAGGGGCAACCTTACTTTGGTTATTTCCGTGGAGCGTATTCAGCTGAAGAGTTACAGGAAATTGAAGCATACGCCCAGCAGTTTGACATGACCTTTGTCCCATGCATCCAGACCTTGGCTCACTTATCTGCCTTTGTCAAATGGGGTGTTAAAGAAGTCCAGCAACTCCGCGATGTAGAGGATATTCTCCTCATCGGTGAAGAAAAAGTCTACGATCTGATTGACGGTATGTTTGCTACTTTGTCTAAACTACAAACACGCAAGGTCAATATCGGCATGGACGAAGCCCACTTGGTTGGTTTGGGACGTTACCTTATCCTAAACGGTGTAGTTGATCGTAGCCTCCTCATGTGCCAACACTTGGAGCGTGTGTTGGATATTGCAGACAAGTATGGTTTCCACTGCCAGATGTGGAGCGATATGTTCTTCAAACTCATGTCAGCAGATGGCCAGTACGACCGTGATGTCGAAATTCCAGAAGAAACTCGTGTTTATCTTGACCGTCTAAAAGACCGTGTGACCTTGGTTTACTGGGATTATTATCAGGATAGCGAAGAAAAATACAACCGAAACTTCGGTAACCACCACAAGATTAGCCAGGATATTGCCTTTGCAGGTGGTGCTTGGAAATGGATTGGTTTTACGCCCCACAACCAATTTAGCCGCTTAGTAGCTATTGAAGCCAATAAAGCCTGCCGTGCCAATCAGATCAAGGAAGTCATCGTGACGGGATGGGCAGATAATGGTGGTGAAACAGCCCAATTCTCTATCTTACCGAGCTTGCAAATTTGGGCAGAACTCTGCTACCGCAATGACCTAGACCGTTTGTCTGCACATTTCAAAACCAATACAGGTCTATCCGTTGAGGACTTTATGCAGCTTGACCTTGCCAACCTCTTACCAGACCTGCCAGGTAATATACATGGTATCAACCCTAACCGCTATGTCTTTTATCAGGATGTTCTTTGCCCAATTCTTGATAAGCACATGACTCCTGAACAGGATAAGCCTCACTTTGCTCAGGCAGCTGAGACTCTTTCTGACATTACAGAAAAAGCTGGAGTCTACGCTTATCTTTTCGAAACTCAGGCCCAGTTGAATGCTATTTTAAGTGGCAAGGTTGATGTGGGACGACGCATTCGTCAAGCCTATCAAACAGGTGATAAAGAGAGCTTGCAACAAATTGCTAGGGAAGAATTGCCAAAACTCAGAAGCCAGATTGAAACTTTCCACAAGCTCTTTAGCCAGCAATGGTTGAAAGAAAACAAGGTCTTTGGTTTGGATACAGTAGATATCCGTATGGGTGGGCTCTTGCAACGAATCAAGCGAGCAGAAAGCCGTATCGAGGCTTATTTGGCTGGTCAAATTGACCGCATCGAAGAATTAGAAGTCGAAATTCTTCCATTTACTGACTTTTACGCAGACAAGGACTTCGCAGCTACAACGGCTAATCAGTGGCATACTATTGCGACAGCATCGACTATTTATACGACCTAGAAAAACTCTATTCAGGCAGAGTGTTTCCCGTGAAACCTATTCTTATATAAAAAAGTTCTCCACATAAAATAATTTGTGGAGTTTTTTCTATAATTTGTAGTTTAAACTGTCCTAAAAATAAGAGTATACTATTTTTGTAAACGTTATCAAATCTAAAAATGTGAGATTATGAAGCTTTAGAAAAATAAAAAGGGAGGAAATTATGAATAAGTTTTCAAAAACTTTAAGAGATAATTGGATTTTTCTCTTAATGGTTTTACCAGGAACAATTTGGTTGATTTTATTCTTCTACATTCCAGTTTTTGGGAATGTGGTTGCCTTCAAAGACTACCATATGACTGGTGAAGGATTCGTCCACAGTATTATAAATAGTAAATGGGTCGGACTAGATAACTTTAAATTCTTGTTTAGTTCGAAAGATGCCTTTGTCATCACTCGAAATACTGTCCTTTACAACCTTGGATTTATCTTTATCGGTTTGATTGTGTCAGTTGGTATCGCCATTATCCTTAGTGAACTTCGCTCTAAGAGAATGGTTAAAATCTACCAAACCTCTATGTTGTTTCCTTACTTCCTATCTTGGGTTATCATCAGTTTCTTTACAGATGCTTTCCTAAATATCGATAAAGGGCTTATTAACCACACCTTGGAAGCTCTTGGCATGAAGGGAATTAACTTCTACGCTGACATCAGTATCTGGCCTTATCTTCTCCTCTTCCTAGGTATTTGGAAAGGCTTTGGATACAGTAGTGTGATGTACTACGCAACCATCATGGGTATTGACCCAACTTACTACGAAGCAGCGACAGTGGACGGTGCTAGCAAATGGCAACGTATCCGTAACGTAACCATCCCTCAGTTGACACCGCTTGTGACAGTATTGACCATCCTTGCAGTCGGAAATATCTTCCGTGCAGACTTCGGTCTCTTCTACCAAATCCCTCACAATGCTGGTCAGCTCTATAGTGTAACAAATGTATTGGACGTCTATGTCTTTAACGGATTGACTCAAACAGCAGATATCGGTATGGCTTCGGCAGCCGGTCTCTATCAGTCAGTCGTTGGTTTGATTCTGGTTATCCTATCAAACTTGCTTGCAAGACGTGTTGATCCTAACTCAGCACTATTCTAGAAAGGAGGAGCATATGGCAAAAAAAATTCAAAAAGAAAAAATTGATAATGTTGGCATACACTCCTTCAGCAAAAAGGCAGATATCTTCTTTAGTATCATATCTGGTTTGCTGGCCTTCTCTTGTATCTTGCCTTTCATCTTCGTAATCATTATTTCAGTTACAGACGAAAAAAGTATTGTTCAATATGGATATAGTTTCTTCCCTTCCAAGTTTGGTGTAGATGGTTTTGAGTTTTTGGCTCAGTTTAAAGACAAAATCTTACAAGCGCTTTTTATCTCAGCTTTTGTAACAGTTGTTGGAACTTTGACAAACGTCTTCATCACAACAACATACGCTTATGCCATCTCACGTTCAACATTTAAGTATCGCAAATTTTTTACAATCTTTGCTCTTCTTAGTATGTTGTTCAATGCTGGTTTGGTACCAGGCTATATTGTGGTAACTCAGTTACTTCACTTGGGTGATACTATTTGGGCCTTGATTGTTCCGATGCTTCTATCGCCATTCAACATCATGTTGATGCGGTCTTTCTTCAAGAAAACCATTCCAGAAGCAATCCTCGAATCAGCTCGTATCGATGGTGCTAGCGAGGCGCGGATCTTCTTCCAAATCTGTTTACCACTCTCTCTTCCAGGGATTGCAACTATCACACTGTTGACAGCACTTGGATTCTGGAACGACTGGTTCAATGCCCTTCTTTACATCAAGAGTGACAACTTGTATCCATTGCAATATTTGCTCATGCAAATTCAAAACAACATGGATTACATTGCTAAGTCAGTTGGGATGTCAGGACAACTTGCAGTTGCCCTACCAAAAGAAACAGGTCGTATGGCCATGGTCGTAGTTGCGACTGTTCCAATTGCGATTCTCTATCCATTCTTCCAACGCTACTTTGTAAAAGGTTTAACTATCGGTGGTGTTAAAGAATAAGAGACACTGAGAAACAAGCTTTCTCTACCCTATCTAACTTTTCTATGTTGAAAAGTAGATCACTAAAATTGTTTTAAATTTAAAAATAAAAAAAGGAGTTTTTATCATGAAAAACTGGAAAAAATATGCTTTTGCATCTGCTAGCCTTGTAGCTTTAGCTGCTAGCCTCGCTGCTTGTGGAAACCTTAAAGGTAACAACCAAAAAGCTGCTGACTCAGCTTCAGGTGACAAAACTGTTATCAAAATGTACCAAATCGGTGACAAACCAGATAACTTGGATGAGTTGCTAGAAAATGCAAACAAAATCATCGGAGAAAAAGTTGGTGCTAAATTAGACATCCAATATCTTGGTTGGGGTGACTACGGTAAGAAAATGTCAGTTATCACATCATCAGGTGAAAACTATGATATCGCATTTGCAGATAACTACGTTGTAAACGCTCAAAAAGGTGCTTATGCTGACTTGACAGAATTGTACAAGAAAGAAGGTGCTGAGCTTTACAAAGCGCTTGACCCAGCTTACATCAAAGGTAACACTATAAACGGTAAGATTTATTCTGTTCCAGTTGCAGCTAACGTTGCATCTTCACAAAACTTTGCTTTCAACGGCCCGCTTCTTGAAAAATATGGAATCGATATCTCAGGTGTAACTTCATACGAAACACTTGAACCAGTATTGAAACAAATCAAAGAAAAAGCTCCAGACGTAATGCCATTCGCTGTTGGTAAAAACTTTATCCCATCAGAAAACTTTGACTACCCAGTTGCAAATGGTCTTCCATTCGTCATCGATCTCGAAGGTGACACTACTAAGATCGTAAACCGTTACGAAGTTCCTCGTTTCGTAGAACACTTGAAGACTCTTCACAAATTCTATGAAGAAGGATACATTCCAAAAGACGTAGCAACTAGCGAAACTTCATATGACCTTACTCAAGATACTTGGTTTGTTCGTGAAGAAACAGTAGGACCAGCTGACTACGGTAGCAGCTTGCTTTCTCGTGTTGCTAACAGAGACATCCAAATCAAACCATTTACTAACTTCATCAAGAAAAACCAAACAACTCAAGTGGCAAACTTTGTAATCTCAAACAACTCTAAGAACAAAGAAAAAGCAATGGAAGTGTTGAACCTCTTGAACACTAACCCAGAACTCTTGAACGGGCTTGTTTATGGACCAGAAGGCAAGAACTGGGAAAAAGTTGCAGGTAAAGAAAACCGTGTTAAAGTCCTTGACGGATACAAAGGAAACACTCACATGTCAGGATGGAACACTGGTAACAACTGGATCCTTTACATCAACGAAAATGTTACAGATGAACAAATTGCACAATCTAAGAAAGACTTGGAAACTGCAAAAGAATCTCCAGCGCTTGGATTCATCTTCAACACTGACAACGTGAAATCTGAAATCTCAGCTATTACTAACACTATGCAACAATTCGATACAGCTATCAACACTGGTACTGTAGACCCAGAAAAAGCTATTCCAGAATTGATGGAAAAACTTAAATCTGAAGGTGCTTACCAAAAAGTATTGGATGAAATGCAAAAACAATACGACGAATTCTTGAAAAACAAAAAATCTTAAGATAGATTGATTTCGTGTATTCATTCCTAAAAGATGCAATCACTGCCTTGTCTGGAGTTTTCCAGACGGGGTGGTGATTCTTTTTTGGATCATGATAGGTATTTTATTCAAGACAGGCCATGGATATCTTTTTGTTAAGTTTTCTTCATCGAATATTTAATTAAAATAAGATCTGAAAATGAGTCTTGTTTTTTATTTTTCGGTCAAATAAATTGCATTCGTTTTCTTGGGAGAGTATACTGGTATAGTTGAATGAAAAATTCTGATAATTTAATCTTAGAAAAGAGAAGCAAATGTCAAAAGATATTCGAGTTTTACTTTACTATAAATATGTTCCCATCGAAAACGCAGAACAATTTGCGGCTGACCACTTGGCTTTCTGTAAATCAATCGGCCTCAAAGGCCGTATCCTAGTGGCTGACGAAGGGATCAACGGAACTGTTTCTGGTGACTACGAAACAACGCAAAAATACATGGACTACGTTCACAGCCTCCCAGGTATGGAAGACCTCTGGTTCAAGATTGACGAAGAAAGTGAGCAAGCCTTCAAGAAGATGTTTGTTCGCTACAAAAAGGAAATTGTTCACCTTGGTTTAGAGGATGATAACTTTGATAACGACATCAATCCTCTTGAAACAACAGGTGCTTACTTGTCACCAAAAGAATTTAAAGAAGCCCTCTTAGATGAAGATACAGTGGTCCTTGATACTCGTAATGACTATGAGTACGACCTTGGACACTTCCGTGGGGCTATCCGTCCAGACATCCGCAACTTCCGTGAATTGCCACAATGGGTTCGTGATAACAAGGAAAAATTCATGGATAAACGTGTCGTAGTATACTGTACAGGTGGCGTCCGCTGTGAGAAATTCTCAGGTTGGATGGTCCGTGAAGGCTACAAAGATGTCGGTCAATTGCATGGAGGAATTGCGACTTATGGGAAAGATCCAGAAGTTCAAGGGGAACTTTGGGATGGGAAAATGTATGTCTTTGATGAACGTATTGCAGTCGATGTTAACCATGTTAATCCAACCATTGTAGGGAAAGATTGGTTTGATGGCACACCGTGCGAACGCTATGTAAACTGTGGTAATCCTTTCTGTAACCGCCGTATCTTGGCATCAGAAGACAACGAAGATAAATATCTCCGTGGCTGCTCGCACGAGTGCCGTGTTCACCCACGTAATCGCTATGTTTTAGAACATGAATTGACGCAAGACCAAGTCATCGAGCGTTTAGCAGCGATTGGTGAGAACTTGGATCATTCTGAAGTTGTATAAAAGTCAGACAGTCCTTAGGGGCTGTTTTTCTATGCTTTTGACCAAAAAATCTTAAATTTGTTTCTGCATCTTTCAGGAAAATGGTGTATACTATATGTAAACGATTTCAAAGGAGACCATTATGGTGAAGACATTTTTTATTCCAAATAAACAAAGTATTTTAGGACAACAGGAGATTCTTACGGCCAAATCAATTTTAGGCTTAGTAGAAGGCCTAGAGTCGCATAGTTATGATGCTGTCTACCTCCGTCAACCTCTCAATCGCCTTGAGTATATCGAGTGTGGAATCGTAGGTAAGTCTCAATTTCTCTTTAAAGTTCGATATCTAGATGCTCAAAAAGGCTATCAAGTCATCATTCCTGACTTGATTACAAGAGCTGATTGGGAGATTGTAGAAGGGCTCTTGCGGGCTTTGTCTAGCAAGGTTGGTGAAGCAGTTGAAGGCTTGGCAGACTTTGACTTGGAAAACTATTTCCAAGAAACTGTCAAGAGCTATCTAGCGGATAAGGCTGCTCGTATGGCCTTCTGCCAAGGAATTCTTTCACCTGTTTACTTTGATAAGAAGGATTTAGAGAGTTTCCTAGAAGAAGATGGATTGACACGTTTTGAAGAGTTAGTCAAGAAGGTTCAAGGTTCAGATGCTTACCCTGCCAGCGCAAAATTTTATCCAGATGGAGAAGGTAAGGTTCATGGTATCTACCACCTAGCTCAGGGAGTAAAAACTATCTTACCAAAAGAACCTGTGATTCCAGCACCTTACGTTGAACAGTTAGTAGGCAAGGAGCTTGTATGGGAGATTGACCTGGTGAAAATCTCTGGAGATGGTTCAAAACCAGAAGACTATGAAGCAGTAGCTAGACTGGATTATCAAGCGTTTTTAGAAGCTTTGCCAAAAGAACTTTATCAGGACTTAGATGCTAACCAAGTAGAAGTAGGCCCTGTTTTAGGGAAAGATTTTGAGAACTTAGTAAAAGGTAACTAGAGGCATAAATGAAAGATATTGGTTTTAAATAATGTGAAAAGGCAGATTTTTGGTCTGCTTTTTATGTAAGATAAAATCCTGTCAAGAGTGACAGGATTTTATCTTACATAAAAGCAAGGATTCGAAGATAGTCAAAAACAAGAGCCATTTCTGCTAGGAAGAATAGAAATAGAATGCCACCGTTGACTAGGAATGCCAAGAGGAGACGATAGAAGGAGTCAACTTGACTGTCCTTGCTAGGTCTTGAAATGATATAGAGGTTACCAAGTAGAACCATGCCCATACTAATGAGGCAGAGAAGAGCCGCAAAGCGTAGACCGTTAAAGAAGGCAAAGAAGCTAGCAATACCTGTCAAGAGAATTGGGATAGCCAAGAGTCTGCTATGTACTTGAAAGGCTCTTTCCAATGTCCAATCACTGTCCTGATCGACAAAACGTTTGACTACAAATCCACCCATGAGGATAGAGAAGAAGAACAAACTTGTCGCTACCAGGATGGAGAAGATAGAAAAGAGATTTAGTGAAGGGAGATGCTGGAGAGCTTTAGAGTCGATGGCTGCCATGCGGCCGTAGTAGCCTTGCTTGGCGTGATAAACTGTAAAGAGGAAACTCGTGGCAGAAAAGATAGTTAGGAGCGCAAAAGCAGTGTAACTGTGTTTTTTATCTGTATCGAAACTTGCTGTCGGTTCTTTAAGGGCACCTTGTAACCAAATCCAAAAATCAGCCAATTCTTCTTTGAAGATTGCAGTTTTTGTAGATGTAGGGTCTGGTAAAAATGGGCTTTCCAAAGATTTGCTGGTTAAAGGTTTGCTTGTCTGAGAAACTTCTTCAACAGGTTCTTCTGACTTGTCTGTCTTTGTTACCAGTTCTTCTTCAGCTTCTTCAGTTTCTTCTTCTTCAGCCTCTACTTTTTCTAGGTCAGTTTCCTGATTTTCAGGATTGGCTTGAGGATTTTCCTCAACTACTGGCGCCTCTTCTCTTGCCTCTGAATCTTCTTCAAGGAGAACTGAGTCGGATGGGCTATCTTTTTTATCATTGTTGGCTGTTTTTTCGAAATCAGCACTTTCAAACCATTCTTGAGTCATAATAGACCTCCCTTTTTTGATTAATTTTTGAGTAGTAACTACTAGTTGTCTTTATTCATGATTTCTATAAGAAAGCATGCGACCTTATTATGGGAAATAGATACTTTGATTCGATTTTGCGACGAGGAGATCTTGCGTATCTTTTTTTTCTGTTTTGTAAGGGTTAGCTAATGCTTCACCTTTACTACCTCCCGTAGGTATGTCACGTCTGTCTCGATGCCAACGATAGATATCACCATGTTCAGCAGAAAACTCAACATTGATTCGATCAAGTTCCTTTTGAGATAACTCGAATGAGATATCTTTTCTTGCCTCGAATTCCACTCGACCATGCACTTGGATATCGTCTGCCTCGATATGTTCATGATCTGCTTGGATGCGGCTATCTGTTAGACTGGTTTCAAATACATTGACAATTCCAGTTGTAGTCAGTTGGCTATTTTTAATCTCGCTATCAGTGATACGAAGAAGAAAGCCATTTGACAGAATCTTGGCATTGTTGATTTTTGCATTGGAAATTGAAAGGATACGATGGTTTACCTGGGCAGTTAGATTATTTAAGTCTTTTCCTCTTGGTAATGAGAGAACAACTTCATCATTGCGACTAGAAATTCCGCTTGCGATATAGAGAATACCCTCGATACTAGAACCTATAGAGCGACGTGTAGTTGACTTGGTGTCAGTTATTTCAAGACTTTTCTCTTTGATAGAGTGTTGAAGATTTTCTTTTTCAGAGATGGTTGGATGATACTGAAGGTGAATCTTGTCATCGCTAGATTCTCTAATGACTAACGAATGTTCTGTCAGTGACATGTTTAGATTTTCAATATCTTGATCAAAAACGAGTTCTTCCATTCGACTTTCAAATACTGGATTTTGAGACATTGCAAGGAGGCTTCTGACACCATCTGTTTGGATCCCGATGATCATCATGGAAAAACCAATGATACTAGTAACAACACCAAAGATAAGAAATCCTTTTGTCCATTTACGCATGTCTTTCACCTCTCTTTCCTCTATTAAGAATCCATTGGATAAGTCGAAGGACTAGTAATCCAAAGAAACGGGTCACATAAGAAGTTGCTAGTAAGACTAGAGACGAAGCCCCAATCGCTAATAAACCTCCTCCAAAAATCAGCACAAAAGCAGATGTCGATTCAGCCAGAACGTAGAAGCTTTCAAATAGGAGAACGCCTCCTAGGATTAGTCCAGCCACTGATACAGCAAAGAAGGCCAACAGTACACTGATTGCTGCGATAAAAATTCCGATGATAGTCATGAGAATTCCAATTGCAACAGGAATTCCGATAGGAGCCGCAAGAAGTGCTAGGATAGCGATTTGTAAAACCTGACGGTTGTTCTTATTGGAATTTTCTTCGTTGATTTTTTTATCAAGAAGTGTAGTCAGGACATCATGGGCAGCTTCTTTTGGACTTCCCAGGCTAGCTATTAGGTCTTCCTCGCCTTCAGGACCAGCATCATCAAAGAGTTCTTTGAAGTAATCCATGGCTTCGATGCGATCAGCTTGAGGAAGCTTCATCAGATAGGCTTCAAGCTGATTCAAATATTCAGTTCTTGTCATGGCGAATGCTCCCTTCTATGATGCCATTGATAGTGTCAGTGTAGAGTGTCCATTCTTCTCGAAGGACAAATAGTTGCTCCTCTCCAATTTCTGTCAAGGAGTAGTACTTGCGCATCCGACCTTGGTATTCACGAGAGTATGTAGTCAGATAGCGGTTGGTCTCCAGTTTTTTCAAGATGGGGTAGAGGGTAGATTCCTTAATTTTGGCGATGAGTTTAATGGTTTGGCTAATTTCATAACCATAGGAATCCCCTTGTTCTAGAATGGCCAAGATGAGAAATTCTATCAGGGCCGATGATGTTGGAAAATACATGGGGCACCTCCTTTTTAGTATGTAAAAATTTTATATATAATTATTCTACACATACATCATACATCTAAATGAAAGCCCTGTCAAGTAATATGTGTAAAATTTTTATATATAAAAATCTCCTAGTAAAAACTAGAAGATTGGAGGCTGTTTTGCATTACTTTGAGGCAATGCTTATCTGTAATCCTCATCATAAATGGGCGGAAGATAAAAATACTTGTCTTCAATCTTGATTTTGGCACAGAGGATGCCGTTTTGATAGACATATCCGTTAAATGGAGGATAGCTATCCAAGTTTTTTAGGATATTCTCAGGCAAAGAACTAAAATTGTAATCCCTCAGAGCCCCAGAACCAATCAATCTTTCAGTCCGATAAGCCTTGATTTCTTTTTCATATTTTTTGAGAAATGCTTCTCGTTTGCTTTCAAAGAGAGCCAAATCTCCATCATCTAACTGGTAATAGCGTTCATAACCAGCAATCCAAGAAATATAAACACACAGTAAAGATTTTTCTATCTCAGGAGAGTAGCCAATTGTAAAGTAATTTTCTTTGTCGACCTGCCGATTTTCGACTGTGATAGTTTGTATAAAGTTAGTCATGATAATCTCCGTTTCAAGAATGAACTAGAAAGGCTTCTCATTTAAAAATCTTTTAGCTCATCAAAGATTTCTATAAATTTTTCTTTGTCCATCCCTAAATCTTCAGGTAGTAAATCTAAGATCTCAACTAGGGCACTATAGATATCCTCTCTCTCGATTGTTTCAATAAAACAGTTACGCTTGTCCATTTTATTGAAACCTTGAGTATATTCTCTTATGAGGGCTTCTATGTGTTCCATAGTGTCCTCGTTGGGGTTTTCTAGAAGCTTTATAAGGCTTGCTCTAGTCTTTCTATATAGAGAGGCTGCTTTTTTTGCGTTTGCGGTTGAAATATTCTCTTGACCATCCCATGAGCGAAATGGATTGTCTAGGTTTTGGGCTAGCCATTCAGCTTTTCTCGGTTTTGTTATCCAAAGATTCAGTCCCTTGTCCTGCTGTTTTTTATAATATTTTTTGGCCACTTTAGCGGCCTCTTCTGGTAAGCTGCTCATCCAAAACATGCTTAATCGAGGTAAATCTTCTGGTTTGGGAATATCCTCTGCAGTAAAGCCAAACAAATCAACAGTTGAAAAATTGACTAACTCTTTGAACTCTGATAATTTATGGAAATTAAGAATATGACCAGGTTTCCCCCACAATCTTAATTCCCTAAGATTTGGATAGTTATTCAAGATTTGTGCAAAGTCTATTTCAAGGATGTTAGAACAATGGATGGCTCCCAAATCCTTTAATCCCAGTACCTTAGGCAGAGAACTATCAAGTTGTAATCGTAAGCTGGCTCCATGATCCTTTACAAGTATCTGACAATTGTCGCTCATGTCTCCTAATAAGAGTAGCTCCTCCAGATCATCATTCAATATAAGTTCCTCTACACCTGTCAAATCAATGGAAAGTCGATGTATGGATGTCTTAGAAAAATCCAGTTTTGTTTGTCCATGCTTTTCAAGAACTAGTTCTGTAATAAAAGGAGTCGACTGCAAATACTCATATATATTTTTGTGCCATTTAGTTAATGCCAACTTAGATAAGCAAGGAAAGACTTTTAATTCTAATGCGTCTTCAAAAGGCGTCCACTCGTCATTGATATTGTGTTTAGAAATACGATACTCATTTCCTGCAAATGAAACCTTTTCCTTGCTTTTATCTGCTTTCTTAAATAAATCTCTTTTTTCTTTTGGGATTTCTTGCCATTTCAGTTGCCTATAAATATCGTAACCATTCCCCCAAAACATAGCATATGTGTTTGTGCTTTCGGTTGTTAATGGTGTTGTATTCCCAATAAAAATATAATTTGACGGCACATGAATATCAACATTACTCAGATGCAAGCCTCTATCCCAGTACATAAAATCAATGTACAGTGGCTTTAAGAAAGATAGTTCTTCTTCTCTAAGAGGTTCTTCTCCTGACCAGTCTAATGACAGCAGGACAGCCTGAGGCTTTTTCTCCCCCTCTTCGATCTTGGTTATCTGGCAAGCTATGTATTTTTTTAGATGGGTATTGTAAACACAATAGACGTCCCCTGCTTTTGATAGCATATAAATTTCTCCTTAAATGTTACTACATTTTCAATAGTCTTTTTAGACTTTTAAACAAATACTTGTTTGTAATTGAGTTAAAACAAGTAAAGTTCTTTAAGATTTTATTTTAGATAGATTTCTGGTTCCTCAATGACTGAACCATCCTTCAATTTTGGGAATTGAAGGATTTTATGATGCAAAAGGTTAACCTCCTTGGAAGGTTTGATTGTTAGATATTCTAGCTTTATCAGATTAATGATTGAAGTTGGGTCCTTACTTTTTAGGATACCAGTAAAAAAGTTGAAATAGCGTAACTATGGTATATCATTTAAAAAGATAGAGGAATCTACATGGATGTTTTTAGGGGCAAAACAGTCCCCTTCAATTGAGAGATAAATTGTATAGTTGTTTCCATCATAGGTATATTATAGCATGTTTAGGATTCAGGGAAGTCTTGTGAAGAGTCTTATCAAACATTTTTAAAAGAAAAAGCCAGACATCCGTCTGACTTGAAAAGTATTTCTCGTTGAGTTGAATTTCAACCTTTTAAAGGATTTTATCCGCTCGGTCCACTATAAAGACTGAAATAATGATAATGATATCAATAATTAGAAGAGCCAGTACGGCTGGGACCCAAGATTGGAAAAAGTTAAAACTGTAACCAAAGAGGGCTGGGCCGATGGCTGCCAAAATGTAGCCACCGGTCTGGGCAAGTCCAGACAATTGAGCCGTCTTTTCAGGTGAGCTTGTTTTGATAGAGAAGCAAACCATGAGATAGGGGAAAAGTGCGCTACAGGCAGTACCAATTAAGAGATGGGCCACCAACCAGTAGAGGAAACTGTTGCTCGGGTATAAAAGCATAGCAATTCCAAGCATTCCAGCCAGAGAGACGATTGTTAACATGATTTGACGGTGACGATTGGACAAACGAGTCGTTAGACTTGGAATGGTCATGGAGAAGGGGATACTAGTCAGAGAAAAGATAGAAGCTAAAAGACCGGCATCTGTGTGAGATAAACCAGCACTGATTGCCATGGTAGGTAACCAGGTCATACTAGTGTAAAAGAGTAAGGATTGGAGACCGCAAAAGATCATGATAGCCCAAACCTGCTTGTTTTTTAAGATATTCTCTTTCTTTTGTTTTTTCTCATGCCCTTCCAGAAAATGGTTGTACCCATGGTTGGGTAACCAAATGAAGAAGGTTAGCAAGCAGAGAAGGCTTAGACAAAGGATTAAACCTTTCCAAGAAGTAGCTTGAGTGATAGGGACAGAGATGTAAGAGGAGAGGGCAGTTGCAATCCCCATAGAAGTCACATAAAGTGTTGTCAGAAAACTGATTTTTTGCGGGTAGTTTGCCTGAATGACACTAGGAAGAAGCACGTTGAAAATAGCGATACTTGCTCCGATAAGTAAGGTTCCCAGATAGAGCAGAGGGAGATTGAAGATACGAATCACTGAACCGACGGTCAAGACGATAAGACTATAGGTGAAAAGGTGCTCAAGTCCAATTTTTTGAGCCAAACGGGTCGCAAAAGAGGAGAAAAGGGCGAACATCAAGAGAGGAAGACTCGTCAAAACACCAAGTGAACTGACCTCAACTCCTAAACCTTGGGCAATATCTCCCAAAACAGTTGGCAAAGCTGTGAAAGGAGCTCTTAAGACCGCTCCAATTAAGATAATTCCTAGAATAAAAAAGAGTGATCGTTTTTTCATGTGGACCTCAATAAGCTGATTTTGATAACAGCTTATTTTAATTTTTTTTCCTAAAGATGTCAAGTTGACCTGACGTGATTCGCTACGTAGCCGATAGAAATCATAGAAAATAAGGACAATATATTTACTAGTTTTTTTCTGGGATTCAAATAAAAATAGGAAAGTCTGAAAAATTGTGATAAAATAGTGAAAGAAAATCTATACATTGGAGAACTACTGTGTCTGAAAATCGTAAATTTAGCGTCCTGATGTCAGTCTATGTTAAAGAAAATCCAGTCTTTCTAGAAGAGGCGGTAGAGAGTATCATACATCAAACGCTCAAACCTAGCGAAGTGGTAATCGTCGAAGATGGTCCGCTGACACCTGAACTGTATCAAGTTTTGGAGAAATTGGAAGCACAGTCAAGTATTCCAATCAAACGTTGCCCACTTGAGCAAAATCGTGGCTTAGGTTTAGCGCTTCAGTACGGTGTCTTACAGTGCCAATATGACGTCATTGCTCGTATGGATACAGATGATATTGCTGTTGAAGACCGTTTCGAACAACAGTTCGAATTGATGGAAAAAGAAAACTTGGACCTGCTAGGTGGTCATATCGCAGAGTTTATCGACCAACCTGACGAGATCGTGTCTTACCGTCGTGTACCGACTAAGCATGAGGATATTATTGCCTACCAACGTATGAGAAGTGCCTTTAATCATATGACGGTTATGTTCAAAAAAGAAATGGTGCTCAAAGCTGGTAACTACGAGGATGGCCTTTATATGGAAGATGATCTTCTCTGGCTCAATATGATTAGTGCAGGAGCTCGAACTGGAAATGTGGATCAAATTCTATGTAAGGTGCGCGTGGGAGCTGGGATGTTTGAAC
Organism: Streptococcus sp. CL9.43; assembly: GCF_049737935.1. Taxonomy (NCBI): domain Bacteria; kingdom Bacillati; phylum Bacillota; class Bacilli; order Lactobacillales; family Streptococcaceae; genus Streptococcus; species Streptococcus sp. CL9.43. The sequence goes on from NZ_JBKOTS010000004.1 coordinate 79,392, forward strand.
GTCGTGGTGGCCTTCGCTATCTCAAACTCTATCGCCAAGCACGAAAGAGAATGTACGATCGTGGACAGATTTCTTATGGCGAATATCTGAAAAGTGTTTTAATCCAAGTTATCGTTGCCCTATGTCCAGGATTTGTGCGACAGTTTATATTTTTGAAACTTCTAAGAAAAAGCAAGTAATGTCTAGCTGATAGGATTTAAAAACTATATCTTATCACTGCTAGAAAATGTGATTCTGTGTAGGAGGATACCATTCACATGAATAAAAAAATAACAGATTACGTAATTGATCTGGTTGAAGTATTAAATAAACAACAGAAACAAATATTTTGGGGATTTTTTGATATTGCCAGTATGGTCTTATCAATTATTGTTTCCTATATTCTATTTTATGGCTTGATTAATCCAGCCCCGGTAGACTATGTCATTTACACAGGTCTAACCTTCCTTTTCTACCAACTGATAATTGGATTCTGGGGGTTGAATGCTAGTATTAGTCGATATAGCAAAATAACAGATTTCATGAAGATTTTCTTCGGAGTAACTATCAGTAGTATCTTATCTTATGTGATCTGCTATGCTTTCTTGCCACTCTTTTCTATCCGCTTTATCGTACTCTTTATCCTATTAACTACCTTCTTGATTCTACTTCCTCGTATCACTTGGCAGTTGATTTACTCAAGACGAAAAAAGGGAAACGGAGATGGAGAACACCGTCGTACCTTCTTGATTGGTGCTGGTGATGGTGGCGCGCTCTTTATGAACAGCTATCAACATCCTACTAGTGACCTTGAACTAGTTGGGATTTTGGATAATGATGAAAAGAAAAAAGGACAAAAGCTTGGGAAAATCCCAGTCTTGGGTTCTTATGATGATCTACCAGAATTGGCTAAACGCTACAGAGTTGAAAAAGTTATCGTTGCGATTCCGTCTCTAGATCCATCTGAATATGAACGAATCCTGCAAATGTGTAACCGTATCGGTGTAAAATGCTTTAAAATGCCGATGATTGAGTCAGTTGTGCAAGGTATCCAGCCTCAAGTAGGTGGTTTCCAGAAAATTGATATCACGGACCTGTTGGGACGTAAAGAGATTCAGCTCGATGAATCACGCCTGGGTTCTGAAATCACTAATAAAACGATTTTGGTAACTGGTGCCGGAGGTTCGATTGGTTCAGAAATCTGCCGTCAAGTTAGTCGATTCAATCCTGAACGTGTCATTTTGCTCGGTCATGGCGAAAACTCTATTTATCTGATTTACCATGAATTGATTCGTAAATTCCAGGGAATTGACTTTGTTCCTGTCATTGCCGATATTCAAGATTACGATCGTTTGCTTCAAGTTTTTGAACAGTACGAACCAGCGATTGTTTACCATGCTGCAGCTCATAAACATGTTCCGATGATGGAACGCAATCCAAAAGAAGCCTTTAAGAATAATATCCTTGGGACTTATAATGTTGCTAAGGCAGTTGACGCCGCACGAGTTCCAAAAATGGTCATGATTTCGACAGATAAGGCCGTTAATCCACCAAACGTAATGGGAGCAACTAAACGTGTGGCTGAGTTGATTGTCACTGGATTTAATCAACGTAGCCAATCAACCTATTGTGCGGTTCGTTTCGGTAACGTACTCGGTAGCCGTGGTAGTGTGATTCCTGTTTTTGAACGTCAGATCGCTGAAGGTGGGCCTGTAACGGTGACAGACTTCCGAATGACTCGTTACTTTATGACCATTCCAGAAGCTAGTCGCTTGGTGATTCATGCGGGCGCTTATGCAAAGGATGGAGAAGTCTTTATCCTTGATATGGGTAAACCAGTACGCATTTACGATTTGGCTAAGAAAATGGTTCTACTCAGTGGCCATACTGAAAATGAAATTCCAATCGTAGAAGTAGGTATTCGCCCAGGTGAAAAACTATACGAAGAGTTGCTTGTATCAACTGAACTAGTTGACAATCAAGTAATGGACAAAATCTTTGTTGGTAAAGTAAATGTAATGCCTCTTGAGATGATCAATCAGAAGATTGAAGAGTTCCGTACCTTGCAAGGTTCTGAATTGAAGAGAGCAATCATAGCTTTTGCTAATGAAACAACACATGCTGACTAAAAATAGATAAGATACTATCTGCAACTTCTGTTTATGAGAAAGAGCGGATAGTATCTTTTTTCTAGATTTCGAGAGACTTTCAGAGTTTTTTGAACAAACTTGTTATTATTGAACAGATATGGTAAACTATAGTAAATAAAAAATTAGGGAGTAACTTATGATTAACGCAATTAAAAATTTCTTTAAAGGTTATGTAGATTTTTCAGGACGTTCAACTCGCGCAGATTACTGGTGGATTTGGTTGGCAAACATTATCCTTTCTATTCCTTTCTACATGGCATACGGTGCTGCAATGGCAAATCCAGATAGCGAAGCTGCTATTATGACTTTGGGCTTAATCGGATTTGTCTATCTCATTTTTGGACTAGCAGTTTTATTGCCTGGACTAGCACTGACAGTTCGTCGTCTACGTGATGCTGGTTTCCATTGGGCGCTCATCTTCGTTGCTTTTATTCCAATGGTTGGAGGTATCGCACTTTTGGTGCTCCTAGCTATGCCAACAAAGGACTAACACTAAGTTCAGCTAACTGAAAAAATGCTACAAGAACGAAGAAGTTTCAATCTTGTCGAATAATTTGCTAACACTCCCAGGTCTTTTACTAGATTTGGGAGTGTTCTATAACTGTACAGTATCTACTGATAAAATAAAAGTTGGGAGTATCATATGATTAACGCAATTAAAAATTTCTTTAAAGGTTATGTAGATTTCTCTGGACGTTCAACACGTCCTGATTACTGGTGGATTGGGTTGGCAAACATTATCCTTTCTATTCCTTTTGACATAGTCTACGGTAGTGCAATAGCAAATCCAGATAGCGAAGCTGCTGTTACGACTTTGGGTCTTTTCATATTTATTTATTTCATTTTTGGTCTGGCACTTTTCTTGCCTCAACTTGCATTGACAGTTCGTCGTCTGCGTGATGCTGGTTTCCATTGGGCACTCATTTTCGTAGCATTTGTTCCATTTGTTGGAGGTATCGCTCTTATGATACTCCTAGCTATGCCGACAAAGGATTAAATATAAGTTCAACTATCTGAAGAATGCTACAAGGACGAAGAATTTTCAGTCTTGTCGAATAATTGGCTAACACTCCCAGGCCTTTTACTAGATTTGGGAGTGTTCTATAACTGTACAGTTTAGTATCTACTGATAAAATAAAAAATGGGAGTATCATATGATTAACGCGTATAAGAATTTTTTTAAGAATTATGCAGAGTTCACCGGTCGTTCGACGCGTCCAGATTTCTGGTGGGTTTGGCTAGGAAACCTCATCCTTTCTATTCCTTTCTGGATTATCTATTTCTACATTGTATATCTTAGTACTGTGATGGATTCAGTGAGCGATTCAGCCAGCGAGGCTATTTTCATGGTTTTTGGTTTAGTTGCTATTATTTATGCAGTTTTCTACCTAGCAATCTTAGTACCGACTTTGGCTTTATCAGTTCGCCGTTTGCGTGATGCCGGATTCCACTGGGCCTTTATCTTCCTTCGCTTTGCCCCAATGGGAGGGATAGCTCTTTTGATTCTTTTCGCTATGCCGACAAAAGAAACTGAAGTGGTAAACTATAGTGAATCTCAAGCAGTCAAAAATGAAGAAGCCATCGAAGATACACCGTTCGAAGAATCAGATAAGAACTAAGAGATTCTTGTTTTACGGTTGAATCTGTTTTGGACTTCTTGTATTTTATTATCAACAAGTTAAAAAAGCACTCCAATTTAATTGGAGTGCTTTTGTTTAAATCTTCTATTGTAGTTGATGTAAAATGTCTGCCGGTTGATGTGCAACCCAGTCAGGTTGATAGGTCATGAGGTCCTTCTCGTCACCAAATCCCCAAGTAACCGCTAGTTTTTTAATGCCAGTTTCTTGGGCGCCAATCATATCAAATTTAGTATCTCCGATAAGGACCACTTTTTCTGGATCCAATTTATGAGTTGCCAAAGCTTGACGAATGACATCTGCCTTATGCACTGCTTGCGGACTTGAACCATAGATGCCGTCAAAGAAATGATCGATTTCAAAATTAGCTGTCATATGGACTGCTGTCGGAGTATTTTTTGTTGTCGTGATATAGAGAGGATATTGTTGAGCTAGTTCAGTGAGTAGTTCCTTGATTTGTGGAAAGAGCTGAGCTTCGTAGACTCCTTTTTCCTTATAATAGGAGCGATAAAGCTGGATAGCTGACTCAATCTGCTCAGTTGGTAAGCAACTAGCGAAACTAGTTTCCAAAGGAGGTCCCATAAAACCACGGATGGTTTTTGCATCTGGACTAGGAATTCCCAGTTGTTCAAAAGTATAGGTGAAGCCATTGTGAATACCGATAGAGCTGTCCACAAGGGTTCCATCTAAGTCGAAAAAGATGGCTGATAGAGATGACATTGATTCTCCTAGTAATCTTGAAATTATTCGCCGAAGATTTCTTTTTGAAGGCGACGGCCTGTCGGTGTGGCTGCGAGACCACCTTCGGCAGTTTCACGAAAGGCAGTTGGGAGGCTAGAGCCTACTTGGTACATGGCATCAATGACTTCGTCAACCGGGATTTTTGATTCGATACCGGCTAGAGCCATATCAGCTGCGATGAAGGCGAAACTTGCCCCCATAGCATTACGCTTAACACAAGGGACTTCAACCAAACCTGCAACGGGATCGCAGATAAGACCGAGCATGTTTTTGATAACGAAGGCGATAGCCTGACTCGCTTGATAAGGAGTTCCACCTGCAGCTAGAGTTAGGGCAGCAGCGCTCATGGCAGAGGCAGATCCAACTTCGGCTTGACAGCCTCCTTCGGCTCCCGAGATAGAAGCGTTATTAGCAATGACGAGCCCAAAAGCACCGGCAGCAAAGAGAAAATCTAGTTGTTGTTCATGCGTTAAATCTAACTTTTGAATAGCAGATGTGAGAACTGCAGGAAGACAACCTGCGCTACCTGCAGTTGGTGTCGCACACACAAGGCCCATCTTGGCATTGTGCTCATTAACGGCAATGGCGTTACGGGCGGCAGACAAGACAGTGAAGTCTGATAAGGTCTTTCCTTTTTTGATGTAGTGGTCGAGCTTAGCTGCATCACCACCAGTCAAACCGCTACGAGATTTCTTTTCGCTGAGACCAAGCTCGACGGAAGCTTTCATGACTTCGAGGTTACGTTCCATGAGGAGGAGAACTTCTTCTCGCTCACGACCAGTTAGCTCATACTCAGTAGTAATCATGAGCTCAGCAACATTTCCTTGGAAATCAAGTTCGGCTTGTTCGACTAATTCTTTGATAGAGTAAAACATATTTTCTCCTATTGAAAGAAATTGACATTGTGCAAATGAGGAATTTTCCGAATTTCTTCGATAGATTCTTCACAGTTGCGACTATCAACTTCAATAATCATGATTGCTTTCTCGCCAGCTTTTTCTCGAGTTACATTCATCTGAGCGATATTGATACCAAAGCGAGAAAGAGCCTCAGTCACATGAGCAATCATACCTGGAACATCCTGATGAACGATGATGATGGTAGGGGTGTTCATGTTGAGAGATACGGCAAAACCATTTAATTCTGTCACCTGGATATTTCCACCGCCGATTGAAATTCCTGTTACGCTGATAGTCTTACGATCGTTCTTAACAGTGATTTTCGTAGTATTTGGGTGGGGAGCATTACTGTCCTTTTGGATGGTCCACACGATTTTAATGCCACGCTTATGGGCAATTTCTAAACTATTTGGAATTTCAGGATCATCCGTATCCATTCCCAAAATACCAGCTACAAGGGCAAGGTCTGTCCCGTGTCCACGATAGGTTTTTGCAAAAGAGTTAAAAAGCTGGAATTCAACCTCAGTTGGAGTATCATCAAAGATAGATGAAACGATTTTACCGATACGAACAGCTCCTGCAGTGTGACTACTAGATGGCCCAATCATTACTGGTCCAATGATATCAAAGACAGATTGAAAACGAAGTGATTGCATCTGTTTCCCCTTAAAAAGATTCTTACTTCTATTATAGCAAAGATTAGATGTAAGTGCTTAATTACTTTCTGAAATATATAAAAAGATTAAAAAGCTTTAATAACAAGGGTTTTGTAACAAAAAAGGGCTTTTTTAAGTAAATAAATCACAGTTTTGTAACATTTCTACACAAATTCGTTAACAAATAGTAACATTAGAAAGGTATCATGGTAGTATAAGAAAAAAGGAGAACTTTTTTAAATGAAATTAAACATTAAGACTAAACTTGCAGGATTTGCAGTTGTACTTGCTTTCCTTGCACCATCACTTACTTTTGCACAAGAATCAAAAACTTATACAGTTAAACCTGGAGATACTCTATCAGAAATTGCTGAGACTTACAACACAACAGTTGAAAAATTGGCTAAATTGAACAACATTAAAAACGTTGACCTCATCTATGTTGACCAAGTTTTAGTTATTGAAGGAGAAGCTCCAGTAGTAGCGGCGACTCCTGCAACGACAACTCCTGCACCATCTGCAAATACTGAAGCTCCGGTTTCAACACCAGCCCCAGCGACTGCAGAAGAAACTCCAGCAGTAGAAGAAACTTCTGCCCCAGCAGCTGCAACACCAGCCCCAGTAGCAGAAGAGAGCACAACACCAGCTGCGACTGTAAGCGGATCTGAAGCAGAAGCGAAAGAATGGATTGCTCAAAAAGAATCAGGTGGTAGCTACACAGCTACAAACGGACGCTACATCGGACGTTACCAATTGACAGATTCATACTTGAACGGTGACTATTCAGCAGAAAACCAAGAACGTGTAGCAGATGCTTACGTTTCAGGACGTTACGGTTCATGGACAGCTGCTAAGAACTTCTGGCTTAACAACGGTTGGTACTAAGAAATAAAAATAAGAGCCTTGAAAGGCTCTTTTTGTATGCCTTTTGATGAAAGACAATTTTTTAGAGATTAGTGATGGTAGATTCATTAATGCTGATGATGTTTACAGAATTTTTCACTCGAATTAGTAAGATGAACGGTTTGTTTCGTGAAATTCAGTCTAATCACTGTGGTTATTAGACTCTACTTGAGAACTGGAAGAATTAGAAGGTTGACCTTGTGTGTCAACACTATGATTTCCTTCACTGCCAGCACTATCAGACGAGTATTGCTCAGTTGCAGGTGCTTGAGAATTATTTATGCTTCCATATGATTCAGTGTAGGTTGGAGTGTAGTTGCTATCTTCTGAATTGTAGTTTTCTACTCCCTGAACGTTACTAGTCGTTTCAGTATGGTTAGACTTTTGTTCTTCTTTTTTGGTCAAGGTTTCAACTTGTTTTTGGAATTTAGAGATTAGTTCTTGAATTGGTTTTGTCTTTTCTTCAAGAGCAACTTGGTCGCTGGCAGAATTAATGTTTTTAATGATGTCTATTATTTTTTGCAAGGAAGTGATGGCTGTCTCAAGTGTTTGTTTATCTTGAAAATGGCTATCAGAATCCTTTATATCTAATTTCAAAGCTTTTTCACTATAATGATTTGTGACTTTATCGGCAGTAGAAGCGAGAAAGTCTGCTAATGTCTTTTTGCCTTCATCAGTAGTTGGTTTTAATTCTTGAATTTTTTTCCAATCTTCTATAATGGTTTCAGAATCAATATTGAAGTCTTTAATGGCGTTTTTTACTTGTTCGACATCTTGTTGATTTTTTTGTTGTTTGATGAGAGCAACATTCCCTCTCTCTGCTTGGATTTTTTCTTGATGGAGGACTAAGCCTGTCAAAAGTCCAATACCTGCAATAAGTGTAATAATAAAAATAGTATTTTTTGATTTTAGAATATCTTTGTAATTGTTCACATTTGTTCTACGCACACGGATGATGGTGTATATATGGAATCATGTGCGCATTCCTCCTTATTAAAGTATATCATTTTTAGTTGATTTTAAAAATAAGTTTTTAAAGAGAATAGAGATTTAGGAATGGATTGACTTTTTTGTATCCTATCTTCATGTATTTATAAATGAGGTGGCTAGGTTTGTCAGCATCTTCCTTGTCTTCTCTAATCAAGCATGTTATAATGAAAACTGCTCAAACGACCTTCAATCGTGATAGCAAACACGACCTTCAATCGTGAATAAACGAATAGATGGGAGACATACCATGAGTGATAACTCTAAGACACGTGTTGTCGTGGGGATGAGTGGTGGTGTTGATTCGTCGGTGACGGCTCTCTTGCTCAAAGAACAGGGCTACGATGTGATCGGTATCTTCATGAAGAACTGGGACGACACAGATGAAAACGGCGTCTGTACGGCGACCGAAGATTACAAGGATGTGGCTGCGGTAGCAGATCAACTTGGCATTCCTTACTACTCTGTAAATTTTGAAAAAGAGTACTGGGACCGCGTTTTTGAGTATTTCCTAGCGGAATACCGTGCAGGACGCACGCCAAATCCAGACGTTATGTGTAACAAGGAAATCAAGTTTAAGGCCTTTTTGGACTATGCCATGACCTTGGGAGCAGACTATGTAGCGACTGGGCACTATGCCCGAGTGGCGCGTGATGAGGATGGTATCGTTCACATGCTTCGTGGCGTGGACAATGGCAAAGACCAGACCTATTTCCTCAGTCAACTTTCACAAGAACAATTACAAAAGACTATGTTCCCATTGGGACATTTGGAAAAGCCTGAAGTTCGCAGACTAGCAGAAGAAGCAGGCCTTGCGACTGCTAAGAAGAAAGATTCAACAGGGATTTGCTTTATTGGAGAAAAGAACTTTAAAGAATTTCTCAGCAACTACTTGCCAGCTCAACCTGGTCGAATGATGACTGTAGATGGTCGCGATATGGGTGAGCATGCTGGTCTGATGTACTATACGATCGGTCAGCGTGGCGGACTCGGTATCGGTGGACAACACGGCGGTGACAATGCTCCTTGGTTCGTTGTTGGAAAAGACCTGAGCAAGAATATCCTCTATGTAGGCCAAGGTTTCTACCATGATTCGCTTATGTCAACTAGCTTAGAAGCCAGTCAGGTTCACTTTACTCGTGATATGCCAGAGGAATTTACGCTAGAATGCACGGCTAAATTCCGCTATCGTCAGCCTGACTCTAAAGTGACTGTACATGTCAAAGGAGATAAGGCAGAGGTCATCTTTGCGGAGCCACAACGCGCCATTACACCAGGACAAGCAGTTGTCTTTTACGACGGTGAAGAGTGTCTCGGTGGCGGTTTGATTGATAATGCTTACCGTGATGGCAAGGTTTGTCAGTACATTTAGATTGACAAATGTTCTCAATTTGCTACAATAATAAAAGCAATAGAAATGATGGTCAAAGCTCATGGATGTTGCAGGCTTTTTTGTCCTGCACTTCTTACGAGTTTTGACTGTTTTTGTGTCGTTTAAAGGAAAGGACAACATGACTCAACAAGACTTTCGGACAAAAGTGGGGGATACGGTTTTTGGCGTTCGGGCGACAGCTTTGATTCTTCAAAACCGCAAGCTCCTAGTCACCAAAGATAAGGGCAAGTATTACACTATTGGCGGTGCGATCCAAGTAAATGAAAGCACGGAAGACGCGGTAGTCCGCGAAGTGAGGGAAGAACTGGGTGTTAAAGCTCAAGCTGGGCCACTAGCTTTCGTGGTTGAAAATCGTTTTGAACAGGACGGTGTTTCCTATCACAACATCGAGTTTCATTATCTGGTAGACTTACTTGAGGACGCCCCATTGACCATGCAGGAAGATGAGAAAAGGCAACCCTGTGAGTGGATTGACTTGGAAAAGCTTGAGGATTTCCAACTAGTTCCAGCCTTTTTAAAAACAGCCCTGCCAGATTGGGACGGCCAACTAAGACACATTCACCTTGAAGAATAGGAGAGAAAATGACTTATAATTTTACGGAAGAATACGATATTATTGTAATCGGTGCGGGACATGCTGGGGTCGAAGCTTCCCTAGCTGCGAGCCGTATGGGTTGCAAGGTCTTGCTTGCGACTATCAACATTGAAATGTTGGCTTTCATGCCTTGTAATCCGTCTATTGGTGGTTCTGCCAAGGGGATTGTCGTGCGTGAGGTAGATGCCCTTGGTGGCGAAATGGCTAAGACCATTGACAAGAGTTACATCCAGATGAAGATGCTCAACACTGGGAAGGGACCAGCTGTCCGTGCCCTTCGTGCGCAGGCTGATAAGGAACTTTACTCTAAGGAAATGCGCAAGACGGTTGAAAATCAAGAAAATCTAACCCTTCGTCAAACTATGATTGATGAGATCTTGGTGGAAGAAGGCAAGGTTGTCGGTGTTCGTACAGCTACCCATCAGGAATATGCTGCCAAGGCTGTTATCGTGACCACAGGGACAGCCCTCCGTGGGGAAATCATCATCGGAGATCTCAAGTACTCATCAGGGCCAAACCACAGCCTAGCTTCTATTAACCTAGCTGACAATCTCAAGGAACTTGGACTTGAAATCGGTCGTTTCAAGACAGGAACGCCTCCACGTGTCAAGGCTTCCTCTATCAACTATGATGTGACAGAGATTCAGCCAGGAGATGAAACACCAAATCACTTCTCTTACACTTCACGCGATGAAGATTATGTTAAAGACCAAGTGCCGTGCTGGTTGACCTATACCAATGGTACCAGTCATGAGATTATCCAAAACAACCTCCATCGTGCGCCTATGTTTACAGGTGTGGTTAAGGGAGTGGGACCTCGTTACTGTCCGTCGATTGAGGACAAGATTGTGCGTTTTGCGGACAAGGAACGCCACCAGCTTTTCCTTGAGCCAGAAGGACGAAACACAGAAGAAGTTTATGTCCAAGGACTTTCAACCAGTCTTCCTGAGGATGTCCAACGTGACTTGGTTCATTCCATCAAAGGTTTGGAAAATGCAGAGATGATGCGAACTGGTTATGCTATCGAGTACGACATGGTCTTGCCTCATCAATTGCGTGCAACGCTTGAAACCAAGAAAATCTCAGGACTTTTCACTGGGGGTCAGACAAATGGAACGTCTGGATATGAAGAAGCTGCTGGTCAAGGGATTATCGCGGGTATCAACGCAGCGCTGAAAATCCAAGGTAAGCCTGAGTTAATTCTAAAACGAAGCGACGGTTATATCGGGGTTATGATTGATGACTTGGTGACCAAGGGAACCATTGAACCTTACCGTCTCTTGACCAGTCGTGCAGAATACCGTCTCATTCTCCGTCATGACAATGCCGATATGCGTTTGACTGAGATGGGGCGCGAGATTGGGCTTGTTGACGATGAACGTTGGGCTCGTTTTGAAATCAAGAAAAATCAATTTGAAAATGAGATGAAGCGCCTAGACAGCATCAAACTCAAGCCAGTCAAGGAAACCAATGCCAAGGTTGAGGAGATGGGCTTCAAGCCGTTGACCGATGCAGTGACAGCCAAGGAATTCCTTCGCCGTCCAGAAGTTTCTTACCAAGATGTGGTAGCCTTCATCGGACCTGCTTCTGAAGAGTTAGATGACAAGATTATCGAATTGATTGAAACAGAAATCAAGTACGAAGGCTACATTTCAAAAGCCATGGATCAGGTTGCCAAGATGAAACGCATGGAAGAAAAACGGATTCCAGCGAATATTGACTGGGATGATATTGACTCTATCGCGACTGAAGCTCGTCAGAAGTTCAAGCTCATCAATCCAGAAACTATCGGGCAAGCTAGCCGTATTTCAGGTGTAAACCCAGCAGATATTTCCATTCTTATGGTGTATTTAGAAGGTAAAAATCGAAGCATTTCTAAAAACTTAGAAAAGAAAGCTGACTAAAAATAAAAAGCTGAATTCTCATTTTGAGAATTCAGTTTTTTTAGTTTTTTCTTCATTTTTCGAATTAAGAGAAAAGGAGAAATGACTATGCTGACAGTAGAAGAAAAAAATTTTTTAGACCGCTATAAAAGAGTTTCATATCATCGTTTTTATGAGATTGAACGCTTTGTTACCTTGTCTGAAAAGTTGAGCGAACGTCCGCCAAAGGCTGACAAGAACTAGACTTTTTGATATACTAGAACAAATTAAAATATAGGAGAGAGCGAATGAACGTATATGGCAGATTAGAAGACGAACCAACTCCAACTTGGATGGGAAGTCAGGATGCTCCAGTAGAAAATGAGGAGCAACTCGAGGTTGAAACTCGTCAGCCTGCCCGCTTACCATTTTTGAATATCCTCATTTTGAGTACTCTAGTGGTCCTTGTGTCCGTAATTTTACCCTTCTTCTTAGGGTTAATAAGTCCGGAGCAATCTCAGGATTTTTATATTGGATGGGCTATGCATCAGAGCGGAGATATCTACACAGATTATTTTGGAACTAGTGGTCTCCTTTATTACTTTTTACAGTATTTAACAAAGGGCAGTATTTTATTTGCCGTCTTTAATTGGTTGGCTTTAGTAGGTGCCGGATTCTTTCTTTTCCGTTCGGCTTACAATCTGACGGAACAAAATAAGCAATCGCAACAAGTGTTGACAGTCTTTTATGTCCTGGCTAGTGCTCTTAGTTTTGGTGGGGGCTATGCAACTATTCTTGCACTCCCATTCTTGTTCTATTCCTTGAGTTTAGTAACAGCTTATTTGGCAGAACCAAGCCTTGACAAAGGATTTATCCGTATTGGAGCTAGCTTAGCTCTAGCATTTTTCTTTGCACCTTTGGTTACAACTTTGTACGCCTTTGTCTTGTTTTTTGCTGTAACAGCTTTTAATATTGGTCGCAAAAATTTGGCTCATGGTGTCTACCAATTTTTTGCAGCGGGCCTTGGTTTTTCAATTCTCTTTTATCCAATCGGATATTATACGGCTTATAAAGGTAGCTTTGGAAATGCGATTAGTCAAATCCTTTATCCATTAGATAGTTTAAACTTTACGTCTAACTCGGGATTACTCGACAATATCCTCTTTTATGGATTGTTAGCAATTGCTCTTGGAGCATTGACGTTTGCATTGACAGGTCTCTTCAAATATAAACCATTGAAGCAATCAGTCTTATCAATCACTGCTGCAATAGCTGTTGTTTTGGTATTAGTTTTAGAAATTTTCTCTACAGATCTTATCAATGGTAGTCGTATGGTTGAGTTACTTCCTTTCTTGTCGCTTCTTTTTCTGACACGAATTCCTACAGAGAAGCCAGAAGGAGCGAATCGTCGTAGAAGATCTAGAGAAGAAACTTCGGTATGGGAAGTTTTTGTAAAAGGAAATGCCTATCTACCAATTTTGGCTCTCGTTTATCTATTTTCAGCCCCTCTAGTATCACGATATTTACTTCATGCGGAACAATATCAAGAGCGCACAAGCATTGAAGCTAAGGTCAAAGGGGAAACTCAAGCTACAGATCGTATCTATGTTTGGGATAATCTGACAAGTAGTTATAAGGCTAGTGAACGTTTAGCTGCGAGTCAGTTGCTTTCGCCTAGGTTGCATACAGGACTTGGTGAAAATCGTACCAAACTTGTTAATGATCTGAGAGATAATCAACCAAAGATGATTGTAGTGAATACAAAAACAAGTCTATGGACAGAAGTTGAGCAGCTCTTAGCTGAAAATTATCAAGCGGTTCAAAGTGAATTCAAAGATTTTAAACTCTATAAATTAAAATAAAAACTATCAATATCTTGTGTAATTTTAAAAAATTTTTATTTTTTAACACAAGATATTGATTTTTATTTTTTTAGTGATATAATACTTTTTAGAATCAATATTATATTTAAGAAAAGGGTATGGATATGATTGTATTGGAAGAGAAGGCTGTCCCTGATCCGACTTTATTCGTCGAAAAACGTGACGGCAGACGTGTAATTTTTGATGTAGACAAGATTGACAAAGCGCTTCATAAGGCAGCTGAAAAGGTTATGGATGTAACCCCTTTGGTTGAAAAGCGACTTAGTACCCTAGTTGAACGTATCGTCGAAGAGATTCATAGTCGCTTTCCTCAAGGTGTAAAAATCTATGAAATCCAAAACATCGTAGAACATGAGTTATTGGAAGCTAAAGAATACGCCTTGGCCGAGGAGTATATCACCTATCGGACTCAAAGGGATTTTGAGCGCTCAAAAGCGACAGATATCAACTTTAGTATTCATAAACTTCTCAATAAAGATCAGGCAGTTGTCAATGAAAATGCCAATAAGGATAGTGATGTTTTTAATACCCAGCGTGATTTGACGGCAGGGATTGTTGGGAAATCCATCGGACTTCAAATGCTTCCTAAACATGTGGCTAATGCCCATCAAAAAGGAGATATCCACTATCATGATTTGGACTACAGTCCCTATACCCCTATGACCAACTGCTGTTTGATTGATTTCAAGGGCATGTTGGAAAATGGTTTTAAGATTGGGAATGCTGAGGTAGAGAGTCCCAAATCTATCCAGACTGCGACAGCGCAGATTTCACAAATCATCGCAAACGTTGCTTCTAGCCAGTATGGGGGCTGTTCAGCTGACCGTATCGATGAAGTATTGGCTCCTTATGCAGAGAAAAATTACCAAAAGCACCTCAAAGATGCGGAGGAATGGGTTCTGCCTGATAAGCGCCAAGAATATGCCTGGAAGAAAACCCAAAAAGACATCTACGATGCCATGCAATCTCTAGAGTACGAGATTAATACCCTCTTTACATCAAATGGGCAAACGCCATTTACCTCTCTTGGTTTCGGTCTAGGAACCAGTCGTTTTGAACGTGAAATTCAAAAGGCAATCCTGAACATTCGTATCAAGGGGCTTGGTTCGGAACATCGAACAGCCATCTTCCCTAAACTCATCTTTACGCTAAAAAGAGGACTCAACTTAGAGGAAGGCTCTCCTAACTACGACATCAAACAGTTGGCTCTTGAGTGTGCAACCAAGCGCATGTACCCAGATGTCTTGTCTTATGATAAGATTGTCGAGTTGACAGGTTCTTTCAAGGTTCCGATGGGATGTCGTTCATTCCTTCAAGGATGGAAGGATGAAAATGGAGTAGAAGTCAATTCGGGCCGTATGAATCTAGGGGTCGTGACGGTTAATCTTCCTCGTATCGCACTTGAATCCGAAGGCGACCTGAACAAGTTCTGGGAAATCTTCAATGAGCGTATGAATATCGCGGAAGATGCCTTGGTTTACCGTGTGGAAAGAACCAAGGAAGCCACTCCAGCTAATGCACCAATTCTTTATCAATATGGTGCCTTCGGACGTCGTCTTGGTAAAGAAGAAAGAGTTGACGAGCTCTTTAAGAACCGTCGTGCGACTGTTTCGCTTGGCTACATTGGACTTTATGAAGTAGCGACAGTATTCTTTGGCAACAATTGGGAAACTAATCCAGAAGCTAAAGAATTCACCCTTAATATCATTCGAGATATGAAACATCGAGTGGAAGAGTGGTCAGACCAATATGGGTATCATTTCTCTATTTATTCAACACCATCTGAAAGTCTGACAGACCGCTTCTGCCGCTTGGATACAGAGAAATTTGGCTCTATTCCAGACATTACTGATAAAGAATACTACACAAATTCCTTCCATTATGATGTGCGTAAAAATCCAACTCCTTTTGAAAAACTAGATTTTGAAAAGGTTTATCCAGAAGCAGGTGCATCAGGTGGCTTTATCCACTACTGCGAGTATCCTGTTCTCCAACAAAACCCAAAGGCCTTGGAAGCTGTGTGGGACTATGCTTATGACCGTGTAGGTTATCTAGGAACCAATACTCCGATTGACCGTTGCTACAAGTGTGATTTTGAAGGAGATTTTGAACCTACTGAGAGAGGATTTGCTTGTCCTAACTGTGGAAATAACGATCCTAAAACAGTAGATGTGGTTAAACGGACCTGTGGCTATCTTGGGAACCCACAAGCGCGTCCGATGGTTAATGGACGCCACAAGGAAATTGCTGCGCGTGTCAAACACATGAACGGTTCTACTATCAAAACAGCAGGACATGAAGTAAGAAATTAGAAAGAGATAGCATGGGAAAATATCAATTAGATGATAAAGGCAAGGCCTTGGTTCAACGATTCCACGAAAAACATTCAAAGGGTGGAGTCAATAAAAAAGACCGAGTAGCTAGCCTTAGAGAACAATTTTTAAACAAGAACAAGAAAAAGTGAGAGTTGCCTCTCGCTTTTCTTATAGCGGGGAGGGGAATATGGAACTACGCAGACCAAGATTGGCAGATAAAGAAACAGTTTTAGAGATGATGGCAGAGTTTGAACAGACTCAATCAGCCCACGATGGCGGATTTTGGGATGCTGAGAATTTTGTTTATGAAGAGTGGTTAGAAGAAAATCTTCAAGCGGAAGCGGGACTCAATATTCCTGAAAACTGGGTTCCTTCTATTCAATTTGTATCATTTGATGATGTAGGTTGTGCTTTAGGGTTTTTGAATCTGCGATTAAGACTGAATGAGGGCTTGCTGAATTATGCTGGCCACATTGGCTACTCTATTCGTCCATCTGAAAGAGGTAAGGATTATGCGAAAGAATCCCTCCGACAAGGTCTACAAGTTGCTAAGGGAAAAAATATTAAACGAGCTTTAGTGACTTGTAGCACAGAAAATCCAGCAAGCCGAGCTGTTATCTTAGCTAATGGTGGGGAGTTGGAGGATGTTCGAAATGGAACGGAGCGCTATTGGATAGACTTGGAGTAGAAAGCATGACATGGAATACACCAAAACCAGGCGAGTGGAAAAGTGAAGAACTCAGTCAGGGGCGCATCATTGACTATAAGGCTTTTAACTTTGTCGATGGAGAGGGGGTGCGCAATTCTCTCTATGTAGCAGGTTGCATGTTTCACTGTGAGGGCTGTTATAATGTTGCGACCTGGTCCTTTAATGCAGGCATACCTTATACCCCAGAGTTGGAAGAGCAAATCATAGTAGACCTAGCCCAACCCTATGTTCAAGGCTTGACTTTATTAGGAGGAGAACCCTTCCTAAATACAGGAATCCTCTTGCCGCTCGTGAAACGTATCCGGAAAGAATTGCCAGAAAAAGATATCTGGTCTTGGACGGGATACACATGGGAAGAGATGATGTTGGAGACACCTGATAAACTGGAGCTCTTGTCAATGATTGATATCTTGGTTGATGGACGGTATGATAAAAGCAAGCGTAATCTCATGCTTCAATTCCGTGGCTCTTCCAATCAACGAATTATCGATGTACAAAAATCTATGCAAAGTGGAAAAGTAGTTATTTGGGACAAGCTTAATGATGGGAAGCAAAGCTATGAACAGGTGAAGAGAGAATGAAGAAAAAAGACTTAATAGAAAGACTAGTATCAGAAATAGAGTCCGGAAAAGTAAAAACGCTGGGTATTTACGGTCATGGGGCTTCAGGGAAATCAACCTTCGCTCAGGAATTGTATCAAGCCCTAGATTCTACTACAGTAAATTTGCTAGAAACAGATCCCTATATCACCTCAGAACGTCACCTGGTAGTACCAAAGCAAGCACCTGATCAAAAGGTGACAGCCTGTCTGCCAGTGGCGCATGAACTGGCAAGTTTGCAGAGAGATATTCTCGCCCTGCAGGCGGGTATGGATGTCTTGACAATCGAAGAACCTTGGAAAGCTAGTGAAATCTTGTCTGGTTCTAAACCAATTCTGATAGTCGAAGGGATGTCTGTGGGTTTTCTACCCAAGGAACTCTTTGACAAAACTGTCTGTTTCTACACGAATGAAGAGACAGAATTAAAGAGGCGTCTAGCTCGAGATACGACTGTGAGAAATCGCGATGCGTCCTTTATATTGGCTAGTCAGCAAATGAGACGAGAACAGTATCTGCAATACTATAAAGAAACCGAGTCAAAAGCGGATATCTTGATAAATCAATCAAATGATAAATTTCAGATCAAAACGAATATTATATAGAAGAAAAAATAAAAATTCGCTCTTCATTTATGCTTATTTGAGATAAGGAGCGATAAGAAAACAGTTTCATTCGAAAAATTAAAAAAATCCTGTCAAATCCCTTGCAATCGCAGGGGCTTTGTGTTATTCTATTATGGTGCTGTAAATTACAGCCTTAGCTTTGATGCAAGAGGTTGCGACACGCTCGGTTGCATTGCCACGCAACGCGCGTCGGTTTTCTTGTGGAGCTAGCCTATTATCTTAAATAGACGAAAAGGAGAAAAAGATGGCAAACAAAAAAATCCGTATCCGTTTGAAAGCTTACGAACACCGTACGCTTGACACAGCGGCTGCTAAAATCGTAGAATCAGCTACTCGCACAGGTGCAGAAGTTGCAGGTCCAATCCCACTTCCAACTGAACGTAGCCTCTACACAATTATTCGTGCGACTCACAAATATAAAGACTCTCGCGAACAATTCGAAATGCGTACACACAAACGTTTGATCGATATCATCAACCCAACTCAAAAAACAGTTGACGCTTTGATGAAATTGGATCTTCCAAGTGGTGTAAACGTAGAAATCAAACTTTAATCTAAAGTTTGAAACCTTGAGCATAAAAAACGCTCGTTAAAAACTTTTTGAATAAAAAATATAGAAAAGGAACTATTTTCTCATGACAAAAGGAATCTTAGGGAAAAAAGTGGGAATGACTCAAATCTTCACTGAAGCTGGCGAATTGATCCCTGTAACAGTTATCGAAGCAACTCCAAACGTTGTTCTTCAAGTTAAAACTGTTGAAACAGATGGTTACAACGCTATCCAAGTTGGTTTCGATGACAAACGCGAAGTATTGAGCAACAAACCTGCTAAAGGACATGTAGCAAAAGCTAACACGGCTCCTAAGCGCTTCATTCGTGAATTCAAAAACGTTGAAGGCTTGGAAGTTGGTGCTGAAATCACAGTTGAAACTTTCGCAGCTGGAGACATTGTTGATGTAACTGGTACATCTAAAGGTAAAGGTTTCCAAGGTGTTATCAAACGCCACGGACAATCACGTGGACCTATGGCTCACGGTTCTCGTTACCACCGTCGTCCAGGTTCTATGGGACCTGTTGCACCTAACCGCGTATTCAAAGGTAAAAACCTTGCAGGACGTATGGGTGGCGACCGCGTAACAATTCAAAACCTTGAAGTTGTACAAGTTGTTCCAGAAAAGAACGTTATCCTTATCAAAGGTAACGTACCAGGTGCTAAGAAATCTCTTATCACTATCAAGTCAGCAGTTAAAGCTGGTAAATAATAAGGAAAGGGGAATACAGTCAAAATGGCAAATGTAACATTATTCGACCAAACTGGTAAACAAGCGGGCGAAGTTGTTCTTAACGATGCAATCTTTGGTATCGAACCAAACCAATCTGTTGTGTTTGATGTGATCATCAGCCAACGTGCTAGCCTTCGTCAAGGAACTCACGCAGTTAAAAACCGCTCAGCTGTTTCAGGTGGCGGACGCAAACCATGGCGTCAAAAAGGAACTGGACGTGCTCGTCAAGGTTCTATCCGCTCTCCACAATGGCGTGGTGGTGGAATCGTCTTCGGACCAACTCCACGTAGCTATGCGTACAAACTTCCTCAAAAAGTTCGTCGCCTTGCGCTTAAATCTGTTTACTCAGAGAAAGTTGCTGAAAACAAATTTGTAGCCGTTGATTCTCTTGAATTTACAGCTCCAAAAACTGCTGAATTTGCAAAAGTTCTTGCAGCTTTGAGCATCGATTCTAAAGTCCTTGTTATTCTTGAAGAAGGAAACGAATTCGCAGCTCTCTCAGCTCGTAACCTTCCAAACGTGAAAGTTGCGACTGCTACAACTGCAAGTGTTCTTGACATCGCAAATAGTGACAAACTTCTTGTTACTCAAGCAGCTATCTCTAAAATCGAGGAGGTTCTTGCATAATGAATTTGTATGATGTTATCAAAAAACCTGTTATCACTGAAAGCTCAATGGCTCAACTTGAAGCAGGGAAATATGTATTTGAAGTTGACACTCGTGCACACAAACTTTTGATCAAGCAAGCTGTTGAAGCTGCTTTCGAAGGTGTTAAAGTTGCAAATGTTAACACAATCAACGTAAAACCTAAAGCTAAACGTGTTGGACGTTACACTGGTTTTACTAACAAAACTAAAAAAGCTATCATCACTCTTACAGCTGATTCAAAAGCAATCGAGTTGTTTGCAGCTGATACTGAATAATCTAAGGAGGAAATATCGTGGGAATTCGTGTTTATAAACCAACAACAAACGGTCGCCGTAATATGACTTCTTTGGATTTCGCTGAAATCACAACAAGCACTCCTGAAAAATCATTGCTTGTTGCATTGAAGAGCAAGGCTGGTCGTAACAACAACGGTCGTATCACAGTTCGTCACCAAGGTGGTGGACACAAACGTTTCTACCGTTTGGTTGACTTTAAACGTAACAAAGACAACGTTGAAGCAGTTGTTAAAACTATCGAGTACGATCCAAACCGTTCTGCAAACATCGCTCTTGTACACTACACTGACGGTGTGAAAGCATACATCATCGCTCCAAAAGGTCTTGAAGTAGGTCAACGTATCGTTTCAGGTCCAGAAGCAGATATCAAAGTCGGAAACGCTCTTCCACTTGCTAACATCCCAGTTGGTACTTTGATCCACAACATCGAATTGAAACCAGGTCGTGGTGGAGAATTGGTACGTGCTGCTGGAGCTTCTGCTCAAGTATTGGGTCAAGAAGGTAAGTACGTTCTTGTTCGTCTTCAATCAGGTGAAGTTCGTATGATTCTTGGAACTTGTCGTGCAACAGTTGGTGTTGTCGGAAACGAACAACATGGACTTGTAAACCTTGGTAAAGCAGGACGTAGCCGTTGGAAAGGTATCCGCCCAACAGTTCGTGGTTCTGTAATGAACCCTAACGATCACCCACACGGTGGTGGTGAAGGTAAAGCACCAGTTGGTCGTAAAGCACCATCAACTCCATGGGGCAAACCTGCTCTTGGTCTTAAAACTCGTAACAAGAAAGCGAAATCTGACAAACTTATCGTTCGTCGTCGCAACGAGAAATAATTTAAAATTAGTCGCTTAAGCGCTAGATAATCCGCCAGCTCGGTAGCGCTCGTTGAGAGCGCAAGCCGCTGTGGTACTATATTTAAAGGAGAAAATATAAAAATGGGACGCAGTCTTAAAAAAGGACCTTTCGTCGATGAGCATTTGATGAAAAAAGTTGAAGCTCAAGCTAACGACGAAAAGAAAAAAGTTATCAAAACTTGGTCACGTCGTTCAACGATCTTCCCAAGTTTCATTGGTTACACTATCGCAGTTTATGATGGACGTAAACACGTACCTGTTTACATCCAAGAAGACATGGTAGGTCACAAGCTTGGTGAATTTGCACCAACTCGTACTTACAAAGGTCACGCCGCAGACGACAAGAAGACACGTAGAAAATAAGGAGAACATAAATGGCAGAAATTACTTCAGCTAAAGCAATGGCTCGCACAGTACGTGTTTCACCTCGTAAATCACGTCTTGTTCTTGACAACATCCGTGGTAAAAGTGTAGCCGATGCAATCGCAATTTTGACATTCACTCCAAACAAAGCTGCTGAAATCATCTTGAAAGTTTTGAACTCAGCTGTAGCTAACGCTGAAAACAACTTTGGTTTGGATAAAGCTAACTTGGTAGTATCTGAAGCATTCGCAAACGAAGGACCAACTATGAAACGTTTCCGTCCACGTGCGAAGGGTTCAGCTTCACCAATCAACAAACGTACAGCTC
The DNA here is from genome assembly GCF_049737935.1 of Streptococcus sp. CL9.43. Lineage (NCBI taxonomy): Bacteria > Bacillati > Bacillota > Bacilli > Lactobacillales > Streptococcaceae > Streptococcus > Streptococcus sp. CL9.43. The sequence continues at coordinate 101,091 of NZ_JBKOTS010000004.1, forward strand.
ACATCACTGTAGCTGTTGCAGAAAAATAAGGAGGTAAAATCGTGGGTCAAAAAGTACATCCAATTGGTATGCGTGTCGGCATCATCCGTGATTGGGATGCCAAATGGTATGCTGAAAAAGAATACGCGGATTACCTTCATGAAGATCTTGCAATCCGTAAATTCGTTCAAAAAGAACTTGCTGACGCAGCAGTTTCAACTATTGAAATCGAACGCGCAGTAAACAAAGTTAACGTTTCACTTCACACTGCTAAACCAGGTATGGTTATCGGTAAAGGTGGTGCTAACGTTGATGCACTCCGTGCAAAACTTAACAAATTGACTGGAAAACAAGTACACATCAACATCATCGAAATCAAACAACCTGATTTGGATGCTCACCTTGTTGGTGAAGGAATTGCTCGTCAATTGGAGCAACGTGTTGCTTTCCGTCGTGCACAAAAACAAGCAATCCAACGTGCTATGCGTGCTGGAGCTAAAGGAATTAAAACTCAAGTATCAGGTCGTTTGAACGGTGCAGATATTGCCCGTGCTGAAGGATACTCTGAAGGAACAGTTCCACTTCACACACTTCGCGCAGATATCGATTACGCTTGGGAAGAAGCAGATACTACATACGGTAAACTTGGTGTTAAAGTATGGATCTACCGTGGTGAAGTTCTTCCAGCTCGTAAAAACACTAAAGGAGGTAAATAACCAATGTTAGTACCTAAACGTGTTAAACACCGTCGTGAATTCCGTGGTAAAATGCGCGGTGAAGCTAAAGGTGGGAAAGAAGTAGCATTCGGTGAATACGGTCTTCAAGCTACAACTAGCCACTGGATCACTAACCGCCAAATCGAAGCTGCTCGTATCGCCATGACTCGTTACATGAAACGTGGTGGTAAAGTTTGGATTAAAATCTTCCCACACAAATCTTACACAGCTAAAGCTATCGGGGTTCGTATGGGATCTGGTAAAGGGGCACCTGAAGGTTGGGTAGCACCAGTTAAACGTGGTAAAGTAATGTTTGAAGTTGCTGGTGTATCTGAAGAAGTTGCTCGCGAAGCGCTTCGTCTTGCAAGCCACAAATTGCCAGTTAAATGTAAATTCGTAAAACGTGAAGCAGAATAAGGAGAAGGCATGAAACTTAATGAAGTAAAAGAATTTGTTAAAGAACTTCGTGGTCTTTCTCAAGAAGAACTCGCGAAGCGCGAAAACGAATTGAAAAAAGAATTGTTCGAACTTCGTTTCCAAGCTGCTACTGGTCAATTAGAACAAACAGCTCGCTTGAAAGAAGTTAAAAAACAAATCGCTCGTATCAAAACAGTTCAATCTGAAGCGAAATAATAGACTAGGGAAGGAGAAATTTCAATGGAACGCAATAATCGTAAAGTTCTTGTTGGACGTGTTGTATCTGACAAAATGGACAAGACAATCACAGTTGTAGTTGAAACAAAACGTAACCACCCAGTCTATGGTAAACGTATTAACTACTCTAAAAAATACAAAGCACATGATGAAAACAATGTTGCCAAAGAAGGCGATATCGTACGTATCATGGAAACTCGCCCGCTTTCAGCTACAAAACGTTTCCGTCTTGTAGAAGTTGTTGAAGAAGCGGTAATCATCTAATCAAACCTGAAAGGAGAAAACTGAAATGATTCAAACAGAAACTCGTTTGAAAGTCGCAGACAACAGCGGTGCTCGCGAAATCTTGACTATCAAAGTTCTTGGTGGTTCAGGACGTAAATTTGCAAACATCGGTGATGTTATTGTGGCATCTGTAAAACAAGCTACTCCTGGTGGTGCGGTTAAAAAAGGTGACGTTGTTAAAGCAGTTATCGTTCGTACTAAATCAGGTGCTCGTCGTGTTGATGGTTCATACATCAAATTTGACGAAAACGCAGCAGTTATCATCCGTGACGACAAAACTCCTCGCGGAACACGTATCTTTGGCCCAGTTGCACGTGAATTGCGTGAAGGTGGCTTCATGAAGATCGTGTCACTTGCTCCAGAAGTACTTTAATCAATAAAAACAAACACAGTCCCCTGGCTTAGCCAGGGTGCCCATTGGGCGTAAGAATAAAAGGAGAAAAAAATGTTTGTAAAAAAAGGCGACAAAGTTCGCGTAATCGCTGGTAAAGATAAGGGAACAGAAGCTGTTGTCCTTACTGCCCTTCCAAAAGTAAACAAAGTTATCGTTGAAGGTGTTAACATCGTTAAGAAACACCAACGTCCAACTAACGAACTTCCTCAAGGTGGTATCATCGAGAAGGAAGCAGCTATCCACGTATCAAACGTTCAAGTTTTGGACAAAAATGGTGTAGCTGGTCGTGTTGGTTACAAATTTGTAGACGGTAAAAAAGTTCGCTACAACAAAAAATCAGGCGAAGTGCTTGATTAATCACGAAGGAAAGGAGAAGTATAATGGCAAATCGTTTAAAAGAAAAATATCTTAATGAAGTAGTTCCTGCTTTGACAGAACAATTTAACTACTCATCAGTGATGGCTGTTCCTAAAGTGGATAAGATCGTTTTGAACATGGGTGTTGGTGAAGCAGTATCAAACGCTAAAAGTCTTGAAAAAGCTGCTGAAGAATTGGCGCTTATCTCAGGTCAAAAACCACTTATCACTAAAGCTAAAAAATCTATCGCCGGCTTCCGTCTTCGTGAAGGTGTTGCGATCGGTGCAAAAGTTACCCTTCGTGGTGAACGTATGTACGAATTCTTGGATAAATTGGTTTCAGTATCACTTCCACGTGTACGTGACTTCCACGGTGTTCCAACAAAATCATTTGACGGACGCGGAAACTACACACTTGGTGTGAAAGAGCAATTGATTTTCCCAGAAATCAACTTTGATGACGTTGACAAAACTCGTGGTCTTGACATCGTTATCGTTACTACTGCTAACACTGACGAAGAGTCACGTGCATTGCTTACAGGCCTTGGAATGCCTTTTGCAAAATAATATAGGAGGTATAACTAATGGCTAAAAAATCTATGATTGCTAAGAACAAACGCCCAGCGAAGTTCTCTACTCAAGCATACACTCGCTGTGAACGTTGTGGACGTCCACACTCAGTTTACCGCAAGTTTAAACTTTGCCGTGTTTGCTTCCGTGAATTGGCATATAAAGGTCAAATCCCTGGTGTAACAAAAGCATCTTGGTAATTTAAGATATCAAGGGCGTCAAAACTCTAAGTGAAAATAGGAAATTTGACGAAGAAACTTTAGTTTCTAGGAAAGTTTATCTTTTTCGCGCAGAGTTTAGCCCGGGTTCAGTTGGGCCCGCCAATTTGAACACGAGCTACAGCTTTGGCAAAAAAGACCAATTTTCTTTGGAGCATCGCTCCTGCATCAAATTGCCTATTTTTGCTCTAGCTGTTACGCTCTCTGTATCATGTATTAACTAGCAAGTGCAACTTGCAAACTACTAGTAAGAGGAGAAAAATAAAATGGTTATGACTGACCCAATCGCAGACTTCCTAACTCGTATTCGTAACGCTAACCAAGCAAAACACGAAGTACTTGAAGTGCCTGCATCAAACATCAAAAAAGGGATTGCTGAAATCCTTAAACGCGAAGGTTTTGTTAAGAACGTAGAAATCATCGAAGATGACAAACAAGGCATCATCCGTGTATTCCTTAAATACGGAGCAAACGGTGAACGAGTTATCACTAACTTGAAACGCGTTTCTAAACCAGGACTTCGTGTCTACAAAAAACGTGAAGATCTTCCAAAAGTACTTAACGGCCTTGGAATTGCTATCCTTTCAACTTCAGAAGGTTTGCTTACTGATAAAGAAGCTCGCCAAAAGAATGTTGGTGGGGAAGTTATCGCTTACGTTTGGTAATTGATGATGTGAGAGCGTTAAAAGAATGCAGTGAAAATAGGAAGTTTGTAGCAGGAGCGATGCTCCAAGACAAACTTATCTTTTTCACCAAATTCTTAGCTCGAACTCAAATCAAGATACACAGTTCTTAGAGCGTGTTCAGTTCAGCTCTTGAACTAAACAAGTATCTTAAACCCCGTGAAAACTGGCCTTTATGGCCTGACAATTTAACAGGAGAATAAAAACATGTCACGTATTGGTAATAAAGTTATCGTGTTGCCTGCTGGTGTTGAACTCACTAACAATGACAACGTTGTAACTGTAAAAGGACCTAAAGGAGAACTTACTCGTGAGTTCTCAAAAGATATTGAAATCCGTGTGGAAGGTACTGAAGTAACTCTTCACCGTCCAAACGATTCAAAAGAAATGAAAACTATCCACGGAACTACTCGTGCACTTTTGAACAACATGGTTATTGGTGTTTCAGAAGGATTCAAGAAAGAACTTGAAATGCGTGGGGTTGGTTACCGTGCTCAACTTCAAGGAAACAAACTTGTTTTGGCTGTTGGTAAATCACATCCAGATGAAGTTGAAGCTCCAGCAGGAATTACTTTCGAACTTCCAAACCCAACGACTATCGTTATCAGCGGAATTTCAAAAGAAAAAGTTGGTCAAACAGCTGCTTACGTACGTAGCCTTCGTTCACCAGAACCATACAAAGGTAAAGGTATCCGTTACGTTGGCGAATATGTTCGTCTTAAAGAAGGTAAAACTGGTAAATAATGTTGAGTGGTTGATTTTCAACCACCAACCTCATTACCAACTTTGTGCATAGCACACGATTTAAAATTAAAGAGGTGAAAACTGTGATTTCTAAACCAGATAAAAACAAACTCCGCCAAAAACGCCACCGTCGCGTTCGCGGAAAACTCTCTGGAACTGCTGATCGCCCACGTTTGAACGTATTCCGTTCTAATACAGGCATCTACGCTCAAGTGATTGATGACGTAGCGGGTGTAACGCTCGCAAGTGCTTCAACTCTTGACAAAGAAGTTTCAAAAGGAACTAAAACTGAACAAGCCGTTGCTGTCGGTAAACTCGTTGCAGAACGTGCAAGTGCTAAAGGTATTTCAGAAGTGGTGTTCGACCGCGGTGGATATCTATATCACGGACGTGTGAAAGCTTTGGCTGATGCAGCTCGTGAAAACGGATTGAAATTCTAATAGGAGGACACTAGAAAATGGCATTTAAAGACAATGCAGTAGAACTTGAAGAACGCGTAGTTGCTGTTAACCGTGTTACAAAAGTTGTTAAGGGTGGACGTCGTCTTCGTTTCGCAGCTCTTGTAGTTGTTGGTGACCGCAATGGTCGTGTAGGATTTGGTACTGGTAAAGCTCAAGAAGTTCCAGAAGCAATCCGCAAAGCAGTAGAAGATGCTAAGAAAAACTTGATCGAAGTTCCTATGGTTGGAACAACAATCCCACATGAAGTTCTTTCAGAATTTGGTGGAGCTAAAGTATTGTTGAAACCAGCTGTAGAAGGTTCTGGAGTTGCCGCAGGTGGTGCAGTTCGTGCCGTTGTGGAATTGGCAGGTGTGGCAGATATTACATCTAAATCACTTGGCTCTAACACTCCAATCAACATTGTTCGCGCAACTGTTGAAGGTTTGAAACAATTGAAACGCGCTGAAGAAGTTGCTGCCCTTCGTGGTATTTCAGTTTCTGATTTGGCATAAGAAAGGGGATAAAATGGCTCAAATTAAAATTACTTTGACTAAGTCTCCAATCGGACGCATTCCATCACAACGTAAAACTGTTGTAGCACTTGGACTTGGCAAATTGAACAGCTCTGTTATTAAAGAAGATAATGCTGCTATCCGTGGTATGATCACTGCAGTATCTCACTTGGTAACAGTTGAAGAAGTAAACTAATAAAATTTTAGGGGATGTGCATAAGACCATCCCCTAAAACTAGATATAGTCATCTTAGATGACTCAGTATAGGCGAGTTGATAGGAGAGACAACCTTTTCTCTCTTATCGGCGCTAGCATTTTACAAAAGAGGAGAAAATATATAATGAAACTTCATGAATTGAAACCTGCAGAAGGTTCTCGTAAAACTCGTAACCGTGTTGGTCGTGGTACTTCATCAGGTAACGGCAAAACATCTGGTCGTGGTCAAAAAGGTCAAAAAGCTCGTAGCGGTGGCGGAGTACGCCTTGGTTTCGAAGGTGGACAAACTCCATTGTTCCGTCGTCTTCCAAAACGTGGATTTACTAACATCAACGCTAAAGAATATGCGATTGTTAACCTTGACCAATTGAACGCCTTTGATGATGGTGCTGAAGTAACTCCAGTGGTACTTGTAGAATCAGGAATTGTTAAAGCTGAAAAATCAGGTATCAAGATTCTTGGTAACGGTGAGTTGACTAAGAAGTTGACTGTTAAAGCTGCTAAATTCTCTAAATCAGCTGAAGAAGCTATCACTGCTAAAGGTGGTTCAGTTGAAGTCATCTAAGTGAGGTGACCTATGTTTTTTAAATTATTGAGAGAAGCACTCAAAGTTAAGCAAGTTCGATCAAAGATTTTATTTACAATTTTTATCGTATTTGTTTTTCGTATCGGTACTAGTATTACTGTACCGTGGGTAAATGCAAATAGCTTGAACGCTTTGAGTGGACTATCCTTCTTGAATATGTTGAGCTTGGTGTCAGGGAATGCCATGAAAAACTTTTCAGTTTTTGCTCTTGGAGTTAGCCCTTACATTACAGCCTCAATCGTCGTCCAACTTTTGCAAATGGATTTATTACCAAAGTTTGTGGAGTGGGGCAAACAAGGGGAAGTTGGCCGTAGAAAGTTAAACCAAGCGACTCGATACATTGCACTAGTGCTTGCATTTGTTCAATCAGTCGGTATTACTGCTGGATTTAACGCTCTGTCTGGAGCTAAACTTTTGACTGTACCACTTACACCACAAGTTTTCCTTGTGATTGGAGGGATCTTAACAGCAGGTAGCATGATTGTAACCTGGCTGGGAGAGCAAATCACAGATAAGGGATATGGTAATGGTGTTTCAATGATTATCTTTGCAGGGATTGTTGCTTCAATTCCTGACATGGTTAAGGGCATCTACGTGGACTACTTTGTCAATGTACCAAGTAGTCGATTGACATCGTCTCTCATTTTCGTTGCCATCTTAATCATTGCTGTTTTGTTAATTGTATACTTTACAACTTACGTTGAACAAGCTAAATACAAGATTCCAATTCAGTATACAAAGGTAGCTCAAGGTGCGCCGTCAAGCTCCTATCTTCCATTGAAGATTAACCCTGCTGGGGTTATCCCGGTTATCTTTGCTAGCTCTATTACAGCAGCACCGGCAGCAATTTTACAATTCGTAAGTGCGTCTGGCCTTAATTGGGAATGGGTAAAAACAGCTCAAGAGTTGGTATCTACTTCAACCCCAACAGGTGTTGCTTTGTATGCTCTGTTGATTATTCTCTTTACATTCTTCTATACATTTGTACAGATCAATCCAGAGAAAGCAGCAGAAAATTTACAAAAGAGTGGAGCTTATATCCATGGTGTCCGTCCTGGTAAAGGGACAGAAGAATATATGTCAAAACTTCTTCGTCGTCTCGCAACAGTCGGATCAATCTTCCTAGGTGTGATTTCTATCTTACCTATTGTAGCTAAAGATTTATTTGGTCTTTCAGAAGTTGTCGCTTTTGGGGGAACAAGTTTGCTAATCATTATCTCTACAGGTATCGAAGGAATTAAACAATTGGAAGGTTATCTATTGAAACGTAAGTATGTTGGTTTCTTAGATACAACAGAATAATTGTAATAGAAAATAAAATTCACTATTGCTCAGAGAGTGGAGTGTAAAAATCAAAGACATTGTCAGATTTTTATCTCCTCTCTTCTATTTTGTTTTTAAATAGGAGTTGAAATGAATTTTTGCTTCTATTTAAATACAAAAAAGGAGTTTGAATCATGAATCTTTTGATTATGGGTTTACCTGGTGCAGGTAAAGGGACACAAGCAGCGAAAATTGTTGAACAGTTTCACGTTGCCCACATCTCAACAGGTGACATGTTCCGTGCAGCAATGGCTAACCAAACTGAAATGGGTGTATTAGCTAAGTCTTATATCGATAAAGGCGAATTGGTTCCAGATGAAGTTACAAATGGAATTGTTAAAGAACGTCTTTCTCAAGATGATATTAAAGAAACTGGTTTCTTGTTGGATGGATACCCACGTACAATTGAGCAAGCTCATGCCTTAGATAAAACATTGGCTGAACTTGGAATTAAACTTGAAGGTGTTATCAACATCGAAGTAGATCCATCTTGCCTACTTGAACGTTTGAGTGGTCGTATCATTCACCGTGAAACTGGCGAAACTTTCCATAAAGTATTCAACCCACCAGTTGATTACAAAGAGGAAGATTACTACCAACGTGAGGATGATAAACCTGAGACAGTAAAACGTCGTTTGGATGTCAATATCGCTCAAGGTGAACCAATCATTGCTCACTATCGTGCTAAAGGTCTAGTACATGATATCGAAGGCAACCAAGATATCAATGATGTCTTTAAAGATATCGAAAAGGTATTGACAAATTTGAAATAAAAGCGTTTTTCAGGCTTGCAAAATGTCTTGACAAATGTTATACTGAGTTAGTCTGACTTATAATTGTTGTCTCTGTGTCTAGAGGCATCAAATCGAAATTTAGGGAGGTACTTTTGCGTGGCAAAAGACGATGTGATTGAAGTTGAAGGCAAAGTAGTCGATACGATGCCGAATGCAATGTTTACGGTTGAACTTGAAAATGGACATCAGATTTTAGCAACAGTTTCTGGTAAAATTCGTAAAAACTATATTCGTATTTTAGCGGGAGATCGTGTTACTGTTGAAATGAGTCCATATGACTTGACACGTGGACGTATCACTTACCGCTTTAAATAATCGAAAAACTTGGAGGGATAAGAAATGAAAGTAAGACCATCGGTCAAACCAATTTGCGAATACTGTAAAGTAATTCGTCGTAATGGTCGTGTTATGGTAATTTGCCCAGCAAATCCAAAACACAAACAACGTCAAGGATAAGATAGAAAGGAGAAAACATGGCTCGTATTGCTGGAGTTGATATTCCAAATGACAAACGCGTAGTTATCTCATTGACTTATGTCTATGGTATCGGACTTGCAACATCTCAAAAGATTTTGGCAGCTGCTGGAGTTTCAGAAGATATTCGTGTTCGTGACCTTACATCAGATCAAGAAGATGCTATCCGTCGTGAAGTGGATGCAATTAAAGTTGAAGGTGACCTTCGTCGTGAAGTGAACTTGAACATCAAACGTTTGATGGAAATCGGTTCATACCGTGGTATCCGTCACCGTCGTGGACTTCCTGTCCGTGGACAAAATACTAAAAACAACGCTCGCACTCGTAAAGGTAAAGCTGTTGCGATTGCTGGTAAGAAAAAATAATATAGGAGGTAAAAGTCTTGGCTAAACCAACACGTAAACGTCGTGTGAAAAAGAATATCGAATCTGGTATTGCTCATATTCACGCTACATTTAATAACACTATTGTTATGATTACTGATGTGCATGGTAATGCAATCGCTTGGTCATCAGCTGGTGCTCTTGGTTTCAAAGGTTCTCGTAAATCTACACCATTTGCTGCTCAAATGGCTTCAGAAGCTGCTGCTAAATCTGCACAAGAACACGGTCTTAAATCAGTTGAAGTTACTGTAAAAGGTCCAGGTTCTGGTCGTGAGTCAGCTATTCGTGCTCTTGCTGCCGCTGGTCTTGAAGTAACAGCAATTCGTGATGTGACTCCAGTGCCACACAATGGTGCTCGTCCTCCAAAACGTCGCCGTGTATAATCATTACCTTTACACTGCTTTTCGTTTAAGAGGGAGTAACTAAATGATCGAGTTTGAAAAACCAAATATAACAAAAATTGATGAAAATAAAGATTATGGCAAGTTTGTAATCGAACCACTAGAACGTGGATACGGTACAACACTTGGTAACTCTCTTCGTCGTGTACTTCTTGCTTCTCTTCCAGGAGCAGCTGTTACATCTATCGATATCGATGGAGTATTACATGAATTTGATACAATTCCTGGTGTTCGCGAAGACGTGATGCAAATCATTCTGAACATTAAAGGTATTGCAGTTAAATCATATGTAAAAGACGAAAAGACTATTGAACTTGATGTTGAAGGTCCTGCTGAAGTGACAGCCGGAGATATTTTAACTGATAGTGATATTGAAATCGTAAATCCAGATCATTATCTTTTTACAATCGGAGAAGGTGCTTCATTTAAAGCAACTATGACTGTAAACACTGGTCGTGGTTATGTACCTGCAGATGAAAATAAAAAAGATAATGCCCCAGTTGGAACACTTGCTGTAGATTCTATTTATACACCAGTTACAAAAGTTAACTATCAAGTTGAACCTGCTCGTGTAGGAAGCAATGATGGTTTCGACAAATTAACCCTTGAAATCTTGACAAATGGAACGATTATTCCAGAAGATGCTTTAGGGCTTTCAGCACGTATTTTGACAGAACATCTTGATTTGTTTACAAATCTTACAGAGATTGCTAAATCTGCAGAAGTGATGAAAGAAGCTGATACTGAATCGGACGACCGTATTTTGGAACGTACGATTGAGGAACTTGACTTGTCTGTACGCTCATATAACTGTTTGAAACGTGCTGGTATCAATACTGTGCATGATTTGACAGAAAAATCTGAAGCAGAGATGATGAAAGTAAGAAATCTTGGACGCAAGAGTTTGGAAGAAGTGAAACTCAAACTCATTGATTTGGGTCTTGGATTAAAAGATAAATAAAGGAGGAATACATGGCTTACCGTAAACTAGGACGCACTAGCTCACAACGTAAAGCAATGCTTCGCGATTTGACAACTGACCTTTTGATCAACGAATCAATCGTGACAACTGAAGCTCGTGCTAAAGAAATCCGTAAAACTGTTGAAAAAATGATTACTCTAGGTAAACGTGGTGATTTGCATGCACGTCGTCAAGCTGCTGCTTTCGTACGTAATGAAATCGCATCTGAAAACTATGATGAAGCAACTGATAAGTACACTTCTACTACAGCACTTCAAAAATTGTTCTCAGAAATCGCACCTCGTTACGCAGAACGTAACGGTGGATACACTCGTATCCTTAAAACTGAACCACGTCGTGGTGATGCAGCGCCAATGGCGATCATCGAATTAGTATAAAATCATCAATTTTGTTGAGTGTTATGATGATGGAGCCCTGTGCTCTTAGTCTAGCTCTGGTCTACCGCTAGGACTTTTGTCCTAGCGGGAACACTCATCATAAGATGGTAGGGTAGACGCTTGTTTACGAAATTGTTTTTCTTTTAAGAACAATTTCGTAAGCAGGCGTTTTTTAGTTTTTTTGAAGTAAATGTGCTATACTGAGAAAAAAGAAAAATATAGATATGGTTATTTTCTATGATTTCAAAGATGGAGGACCAATATGAAAGCTATTATAACTGTTGTTGGAAAAGATAAGGGTGGTATTGTTGCAGGTGTTGCGACTAAGATTGCTGAATTAGGATTAAATATTGATGATATTTCACAAACTGTCTTGGATGAGTTTTTTACCATGATGGCTGTAGTATCCAGTGATGAAAAACATGATTTTACTCAACTAAGAAATGAGTTTGAAGCCTTTGGCCAGACATTGAATGTCAAAATCAATATTCAGAGCGCAGCTATTTTCGATGCTATGTACAATATCTAGGAGGTGCTTATGGATATTAGACAAGTTACCGAAACTATTGCAATGATTGAAGAGCAGAATTTTGATATTCGTACCATTACCATGGGAATTTCTCTTCTTGATTGTATTGATCCAGATATTGATAAGGCTGCAGATAAAATATATGAAAAAGTTACGACTAAGGCGGCGAATTTAGTGGCAGTCGGTGATGAAATTGCTGCTGAGTTAGGTATACCTATTGTCAATAAACGTGTATCAGTAACACCGATTTCTCTAATTGGTGCGGCTACAAATGCAAGGGACTATGTACCATTAGCCAAAGCTTTAGATAGAGCAGCAAAAGAAATTGGCGTAGATTTTATTGGTGGTTTTTCTGCTTTGGTACAGAAAGGCTATCAAAAAGGAGATGAAATACTCATCAATTCGATTCCACGTGCTTTAGCTGAAACTGATAAAGTTTGCTCTTCAGTAAATATTGGTTCAACAAAGTCAGGAATCAACATGACTGCTGTAGCTGATATGGGTCGAATTATCAAGGAGACAGCTGAGCTTTCAGATATGGGTGCTGCAAAACTTGTCGTTTTTGCCAATGCAGTTGAAGACAATCCTTTTATGGCCGGAGCCTTTCATGGTGTTGGTGAAGCTGATGTTATTATCAATGTAGGTGTTTCGGGGCCCGGTGTTGTCAAACGTGCTTTAGAAAAAGTTCGCGGTCAAAGCTTTGATGTAGTTGCTGAAACTGTTAAAAAGACAGCCTTCAAGATTACTCGGATTGGTCAATTAGTTGGCCAGATGGCTAGTGAAAGACTAGGTGTTGATTTTGGGATTGTTGATTTGAGTTTAGCACCTACTCCTGCAGTGGGGGATTCAGTAGCTCGGGTCCTGGAAGAAATGGGACTGGAAACAGTTGGGACTCATGGGACGACTGCAGCTTTAGCTCTTTTAAATGACCAAGTAAAAAAAGGCGGAGTAATGGCTTGCAACCAAGTCGGTGGTCTGTCAGGTGCTTTCATCCCAGTTTCAGAAGATGAGGGTATGATAGCAGCAGTGCAAAATGGTTCCCTAAATCTTGAGAAATTAGAAGCCATGACTGCTATCTGTTCAGTTGGATTGGATATGATTGCCATTCCAGCTGATACCCCGGCAGAAACGATTGCGGCTATGATTGCGGATGAGGCAGCAATTGGTGTTATTAATATGAAAACCACAGCTGTCCGTATCATTCCAAAGGGTAAAGAAGGCGATATGATTGAGTTTGGTGGCTTGTTAGGAACTGCCCCAGTTATGAAAGTCAATGGAGCTTCTTCGGCTGATTTCATCGCTCGTGGAGGACAGATTCCAGCTCCAATTCATAGTTTTAAAAATTAATAAAAAAATAAAATGATTTAAGTTCAATTTAAGGATAGGTATGTATACTCTAATCATTAAATAAAGACCTCCTAACTTTATTTAATAGAAATCCTAAACTTTTTCATAATAATCTCCTACAAAAGTCGCTCGTAAGAGTGGCTTTTGTTTTGTATTCTTTAAAAAACTAGTAAAATTTCATTGATTCTGGTCAAATTTTTTAAGAATGGCGACTTTTTTCGAAGTCAAACCAGTCTAAAACCTTGCCATGATTGGCTTTTTGAAAAATTATGGTATAATAGTAGTAGTTTTATTAGATGGAGTAGAATTTTTGAGAAAAAGCTTTCGTGTAAAAAAAGAGAAAGATTTCGACGCCATATTTAAAAAGGGAGCAAGTGTAGCTAATCGAAAATTTGTTATTTATCGATTAGAAAACAATGAAACACATTTTCGAGTAGGTTTATCAGTCAGTAAAAAATTAGGAAATGCTGTGACAAGAAACCAAATCAAGAGAAGAATCCGGCATGTTCTCATTCAAAATAGTAATCAACTTGTTGATAATGTTGATTTTGTTGTGATTGCTCGAAAAGGCGTTGAACTATTAGAATATGCAGAAATTGAAAAAAACTTACTTCATGTTTTGAGATTAGCGAAGATTTACCAGGAAGGAAATAAGAGTGAAGAAGAAATTACAATTGACTAGTTTGTTAGGTTTGTCCTTGTTGGTAATGACTGCTTGTGCAACTAGTGAAGTGTCTGCAGATTCTGCAGACTTTTGGAGTAAACTTGTTTATTTTTTTGCTGAAATTATTCGATTTTTGTCATTTGATGTCAGCATTGGTTTAGGGATTATTCTGTTCACAGTCTTGATTAGAACAATACTGTTACCAGTCTTTCAAACACAAATGGTGGCTTCCAGAAAAATGCAAGAGGCGCAACCTCTTATCAAAGAATTGCGCGAACGTTATCCAGGTCGCGACATGGAAAGTCGTACTAAGCTAGATCAGGAAACACGTAAATTATTTAAAGAATTAGGCATTAAGCAATCCGCATCCTTCTGGCCACTTTTGATTCAAATGCCAATTCTATTGGCTCTTTTCCAAGCTTTATCAAACGTAGATTTTTTGAAGACAGGCCACTTTTTATGGTTCAATCTAGGTGGAGCTGATACCACTTTCGTACTACCTATTTTAGCTGCCCTATTCACCTTCCTCAGTAGCTGGCTTTCAAATAAAGCTTTGCCTGAGAAAAATGGTGCAATGACAGGTATGATGTATGGGATGCCTGTTATAATCTTCTTTTTTGCAATATCTGCTCCAAGTGGTGTCGCTCTTTACTGGGCGGTTTCAAATGCTTATCAAGTATTGCAAACTTACCTTTTGAACAACCCCTTCAAAATCATTGCAGAGCGTGAAGCAGATGTGCAAGCTAAGAAGGATTTAGAAGTTAAGAAAAGAAAAGCTCAAAAGAAAGCACAGAAAAAGAAAAAGTAAGGAGAAATCTGATAATGGTATTATTTACAGGTTCAACAGTTGAAGAAGCAATCCAAAAGGGATTGAATGAATTAAATATTCCGAGAATGAAAGCTCATATCAAAGTTGTTTCGAGAGAAAAAAAGGGATTTTTTGGACTTTTTGGTACAAAACCAGCTCAAGTTGATATCGAAGCAATCAGTGAAACAACTGTTGTAAAAGCAAATCAGCAGGCGATCAAAGGTGTTCCAAAAGAAATTAATGATCAAAATGATCCAGTTAAAACAGTCAGCGAAGCGACCGTTGATTTGGGACATGTAGTTGCAGCTATCAAGAAAATTGAAGAAGAAGGCCAAGAAATTTCTGAAGAAGTCAAGGCTGAAATTCTTAAGAATGATAAAGAAGCCAGCACGATTTTAGAAGAAACAGGCCATATTGAAGTTTTAAAAGAATTGCAACCTGAAGAAACTCAAGATGAAGTTGAGTCTGAAAAAGGTAGCGACTTAGAAAATCTTGGTTTGAAAGTTGAGCCAACATACGACACAGAAAAGGTTGTTGAAGAAGTAACCAATTATGTTCAAGCGATCATCGATGATATGGATGTTGAGGGAACTATTTCTAGCACCTCTAACCGTCGCTCTATCAACATGCAAATTGATACAAATGAGCCAGGCCGTATCATTGGTTACCATGGTAAGGTTTTGAAATCCCTTCAACTTTTGGCACAAAATTACCTCTACAATCGTTATTCAAAAACTTTCTACATTACTATCAACGTCAATGATTATGTAGAACATCGTGCAGAAGTGTTACAGAGTTACGCTCAAAAATTAGCTACACGTGTCTTGGAAGAAGGCAGTAGTCAGATTACAGATCCAATGTCAAGCAGCGAGCGTAAAATTATCCATCGTATCATCTCACGAATGGAAGGTGTTACCAGCTACTCTGAAGGTGACGAACCAAATCGTTACGTTGTAGTTGACACAGAATAAAAAATGAAAATCAGGGGAAACCTGATTTTTTTCTAACTAAAGAAGGAATAAAATGAAAGAAATCAAGGACTATCTTGCTTATCAGGGGGAACAGTACCGGAATCCTGAAAAAGCAGGAGCTGAAAAGGATAAAATGCTAGACCTGCGTCAAAAAGGGCAGGAAGCGCGAAAGGCATTTACTCACCTAGCGGAATGTTTTCAAGCTAGGCATTCCGATTGGAATTTACACCCAACCAGTCAATGGATGAATCAAGCGCAGAGATTACGACCACATTTCTGGGTTTATTTACAGAGAGAGGGGCATGTAACAGAGCCCATGATGGCTCTTCGTTTGTATGGAAATCAGAATAATTGGGGAATCTCTATAGAAGTCAGCTTTGTAGAGAGAAAGAAAGATGAGGCTACCTTGTCAAAACAGGCTAAAATATTGGATATCCCAGTGGTTGATGGAATCTATTATTGGGTTCAGAAAAACGATGAAAGCTATAGAGTACAAGCTACTGAGGAGAATAGACAACTTTTAAGACAACAATTATTCAATCAGGAGATTCGTAAGGTTTTAGTAAAAGTTGATATTCCAGTAGCTGATGAAGATACTATAGATAAAGTTCTAGATAAACTTGATAGAGGTTTTGAAAAACTATCACCTTACTATCAAGTGACTAGAGATTAGTATAATCGGCTGAGTCATTTTATAGTAAATTGTTTTATTGCTATTCTAGGTATTTTTTCATATAATAGTAAAATAGAATGCGTGGTATACTTATCACCTCAAAGAGAAAGGAAATTCTATGTCAAATCTATCTGTTAATGCGATTCGTTTTCTAGGTATTGACGCTATCAATAAAGCGAACTCAGGTCACCCAGGGGTGGTAATGGGTGCAGCACCGATGGCTTACAGCCTTTTCACTAAAGAACTTCGTATCAATCCAGCTCAACCAAACTGGATCAACCGCGACCGTTTTATTCTTTCAGCGGGTCACGGATCAATGCTTCTCTATGCCCTTCTTCACCTTTCTGGATTTGAAGATGTGAGCATGGATGAAGTGAAGAGCTTCCGTCAATGGGGTTCTAAAACTCCAGGTCACCCAGAATTTGGTCATACAGCAGGGGTTGATGCAACAACAGGTCCTCTAGGACAAGGGATTGCAACTGCGACAGGTTTTGCACAAGCAGAACGTTTCCTTGCAGCCAAGTATAACCGCGAAGGTTATAACATCTTTGATCACTACACATATGTTATCTGTGGAGATGGTGACTTGATGGAAGGTGTCTCAAGTGAAGCTGCTTCTTACGCAGGTTTGCAGAAACTTGACAAATTGGTTGTTCTCTATGATTCAAATGATATCAACTTGGACGGTGAGACAAAAGATTCATTCACAGAGAGTGTTCGTGATCGTTACAATGCTTACGGTTGGCATACAGCCTTGGTTGAAGATGGGACAGACTTAGAAGCTATTCAAGCAGCTATTGAAGAAGCTAAGGTTTCAGGGAAACCATCTCTGATTGAAGTAAAAACTGTTATTGGTTATGGTTCGCCAAACAAACAAGGAACTAATGCCGTACATGGTGCTCCTCTTGGTGCAGACGAAACTGCTGCAACTCGTCAAGCCCTTGGTTGGGACTACGAACCATTTGAAATCCCAGCAGAAGTTTATGCTGATTTCAAAGAAAATGTTGCGGACCGAGGTGTATCAGCATATGAAGCATGGACAAAACTAGTTACAGATTATAAAGAAGCTTACCCAGAGCTTGCTGCAGAAGTGGAAGCCATCATCGAAGGACGTGATCCAGTTGAATTGACTCCAGAAGACTTCCCAGCTTTAGAAAATGGCTTCTCTCAAGCAACTCGTAACTCAAGCCAGGATGCTTTAAATGTAGTGGCTGCTAAATTGCCAACCTTCCTTGGTGGATCAGCTGACCTTGCTCATTCAAATATGACTTACATCAAAACTGACGGACTTCAGGACGATGCAAATCGCTTGAACCGTAATATCCAGTTTGGTGTTCGTGAATTTGCAATGGGTACAGTTTTAAACGGAATGGCTCTTCACGGTGGACTTCGAGTTTACGGTGGAACTTTCTTCGTATTCTCAGACTACCTTAAAGCAGCAGTTCGTTTGTCAGCTCTACAAGGTCTTCCTGTAACCTATGTCTTTACTCACGATTCAATCGCAGTTGGTGAAGATGGACCAACTCACGAACCAGTAGAGCACTTGGCCGGACTCCGTGCGATTCCAAACCTTAATGTTTTCCGTCCAGCAGATGCGCGTGAAACTCAAGCAGCTTGGTACCTTGCAGTGAAGAGTGAGAAAACACCAACTGCCCTTGTCTTGACTCGTCAAAACTTGACTGTTGAGGAAGGAACTGACTTTAATAAGGTTGCGAAAGGTGCTTATGTTGTCTATGAAAATGCAGCAGACTTTGACACGATTTTGATTGCAACAGGTTCAGAAGTGAATCTGGCTGTTGCAGCTGCGAAGGAATTAGCAAGTCAAGGTGGAAAAGTTCGCGTAGTCAGCATGCCATCTACGGATGTCTTTGATGCACAAGATGCCGCATACAAAGAAGAAATCCTACCAAATGCAGTTCGTCGCCGTGTGGCGGTTGAAATGGGAGCGACTCAAAACTGGTACAAATACGTTGGTCTTGATGGAGCAGTTCTCGGTATTGATACTTTTGGAGCATCTGCCCCAGCTTCAAAAGTGTTGGCAGAGTATGGATTTACAGTTGAAAACTTAGTGGAAATCGTAAACAACTTGAAATAAGAAAAATCAGAGCTTTGCTCTGGTTTTTTATTGACCTAAAACTAAGGTACAACCTTGTAAAAGTAGCTGAAATTTGATATAGTAGTCCTATGTAAAATACAAAGGAGAAAATACTATGGAAAATATTAGTCCAAATTTAACATTTGTGATCATGCTTGTAGGTATGTTCGCCTTGATGTTCTTTATGCAACGTTCTCAAAAGAAACAAGCGCAAAAGCGTATGGAAAGCTTGAACAAGCTTCAAAAAGGCTATGAAGTCATTACTATCGGTGGTTTATACGGTACAGTTGATGAAGTTGATACCGAAAACAGAACGATCGTACTTGATGTAGACGGAGTTTACTTGACTTTTGAACTTGGAGCTATCAAATCTGTCTTGCCACTTAAAGAGGCTGTTACATCAGAAGGTACAGTTGTCGATGGTGAAAGCGCGATTGAAGAATAAAACGGGGTGGATCTCATACCCCTTTTTCTATGAATATGGGGAACAATAATGAAGAAAGTTGTTTTTGTATGTCTTGGTAATATTTGCCGTAGTCCTATGGCAGAATTTGTTATGAAATCTTTAACCGATGATTATGAGATTGAAAGTAGAGCAACTTCTTCTTGGGAACATGGCAATCCAATTCACAAAGGAACTCAGAAAATTTTTAAAGCTCACGAGATTCCTTACGATTCATCAAAAACATCACAGCAAATTTCTAAGGATGATTTTGAATATTTTGATTATGTCATTGGGATGGACGAGTCCAATCTTCTAGATTTGACTCGAATGTGTCCTCAAGACCAACAACACAAGCTAGAGGCATTTGCTTCTGAGGGTGTTCCTGATCCATGGTATACAGGTGATTTTGATGAAACTTACAATCGAGTTTTAACTGGTTGCCAAGCTTGGCTAACACGTTTAGAAAATGAGGCAAAAAATGGATAATTTAAAGAAATTCTATGATAAGTACAGTGTCTATATAACGCGTCCTCGTTTGGAAATTGTAACAGTAGTAGTCATAGCTCTTTGTGCTATATTTGTATTTGTAGGAAATATGCCTAAGCAAGGAGTTTTAAAACTGGATGGCGATTCACTTGTATATGATGGAAGTATTGTACGTGGAAAGATGAATGGCAAAGGCACAATGACCTTCTCAAATGGCGACACTTATACTGGTGAATTTAAAAATGGAGCATTTAACGGTAAAGGAACCTACCAAGCTAAAGAGGGCTGGGTTTATGAAGGAGACTTTGTTAATGGCCAAGCTGAAGGAAAAGGAAAACTGACTACAGAGCAAGAAGTTGTCTATGAAGGTGACTTTAAACAAGGGCTCTTCCAACAAGCACAATAACCTCCTCTTAGAGGGGGTAATATACTGCACTCAAAGAAAGCGCTTACATGGAAGTTGAGACGCCTTTCAATACCTTTTTACAATGAAGTTTGTGAAAAATAAAAGTTTTATGGGATTATTCACAAAGTATAAGCTAAAAAGCGTATGGGTAGGGCTGTGCAAAATTATTTTCACAAGCGAATAAAAAAAGTTTGTGAAATTTCTATGAAACTGTTTACAAATCTTGAAAAAAGAGTTATAATAAGATTGTGAAAAAATTAACAAAGGACTTACAATCCTTGAAAGCTATGGAGGAAAATATGGCTGATAAAAAAACTGTAACACCAGAGGAAAAGAAACTCGCTGCTGAAAAGCATGTCGATGGTTTGGTGCAAAAAGCTTTAGTTGCCCTTGAAGAAATGCGTAAACTTGACCAAGATCAAGTCGATTATATTGTAGCAAAAGCTTCAGTTGCAGCTCTTGATGCCCACGGAGAATTGGCTCTACATGCCTTTGAAGAAACAGGACGTGGAGTATTTGAAGATAAAGCGACTAAGAACTTATTTGCCTGTGAGCACGTAGTAAACAACATGCGCCACACTAAAACAGTTGGTGTTATTGAAGAAGACGATGTGACAGGATTGACTCTTA
This sequence comes from Streptococcus sp. CL9.43, assembly GCF_049737935.1. Lineage (NCBI taxonomy): Bacteria > Bacillati > Bacillota > Bacilli > Lactobacillales > Streptococcaceae > Streptococcus > Streptococcus sp. CL9.43. The sequence continues at coordinate 121,233 of NZ_JBKOTS010000004.1, forward strand.
TTGCTGAACCGGTTGGTGTTGTTTGTGGTATCACTCCAACAACAAACCCTACTTCAACAGCAATCTTTAAGGCTTTGATTTCATTGAAGACTCGTAATCCTATTGTCTTTGCATTCCACCCGTCAGCTCAAGAATCATCAGCTCACGCTGCTCAAATCGTGCGTGATGCTGCGATTAAAGCAGGTGCTCCTGAAAACTGTGTACAGTGGATTACTGAACCATCTATGGAAGCAACTAGCGCATTGATGAACCACGAAGGTGTTGCAACAATCCTTGCAACAGGTGGGAATGCCATGGTTAAAGCTGCATACTCATGTGGTAAACCAGCTCTTGGGGTAGGTGCCGGAAACGTTCCAGCTTATGTTGAAAAATCAGCTAATATTCGCCAAGCTGCACACGATATCGTAATGTCTAAATCATTTGACAACGGTATGGTCTGTGCATCTGAACAAGCGGTTATTATTGATAAAGAAATTTATGATGAATTTGTAGCAGAGTTCAAATCTTACCACACTTACTTTGTAAACAAAAAAGAAAAAGCTCTTCTTGAAGAGTTCTGCTTCGGTGTGAAAGCAAACAGCAAAAACTGTGCTGGTGCAAAATTGAACGCTGACATCGTTGGTAAACCAGCAACTTGGATAGCAGAACAAGCAGGATTTACAGTTCCAGAAGGAACAAATATTCTTGCTGCAGAATGTAAAGAAGTTGGCGAAAAAGAGCCGTTGACTCGTGAAAAATTATCACCAGTTATCGCAGTTTTGAAATCTGAAAGCCGCGAAGACGGTATTGAAAAAGCCCGTCAAATGGTTGAATTTAACGGTCTTGGGCACTCAGCAGCTATCCATACAGCTGATGAAGAATTGACTAAAGAATTTGGTAAAGCTGTTAAAGCTATTCGTGTTATCTGTAACTCACCTTCTACTTTCGGTGGTATCGGGGATGTTTATAATGCCTTCTTGCCATCATTGACACTCGGATGTGGTTCTTACGGACGTAACTCAGTTGGGGATAACGTTAGCGCCATTAACCTCTTGAATATCAAAAAAGTCGGAAGACGGAGAAATAACATGCAATGGATGAAACTTCCTTCAAAAACATACTTTGAACGTGATTCAATTCAATACCTTCAAAAATGTCGTGACGTTGAGCGTGTCATGATCGTTACTGACCACGCTATGGTAGAGCTTGGTTTCCTCGATCGTATCATCGAGCAGCTTGACCTTCGTCGCAATAAGGTTGTTTACCAAATCTTTGCAGATGTAGAACCAGATCCAGATATCACTACAGTTGAACGTGGTACTGAGATTATGCGTTCCTTCAAACCAGATACAATCATTGCTCTTGGTGGTGGATCACCAATGGACGCTGCTAAAGTAATGTGGCTCTTCTACGAGCAACCAGAAGTGGACTTCCGTGACCTTGTACAAAAATTCATGGATATCCGTAAACGTGCCTTCAAATTCCCATTGCTTGGTAAGAAGACTAAATTCATCGCTATCCCAACTACATCTGGTACAGGATCTGAAGTAACTCCATTTGCCGTTATCTCTGATAAAGCAAACAACCGTAAATACCCAATCGCTGACTACTCATTGACACCAACTGTGGCAATCGTAGATCCTGCTTTGGTATTGACAGTTCCTGGATTTGTTGCGGCAGATACTGGTATGGACGTATTGACTCACGCAACTGAAGCTTACGTATCACAAATGGCTAGCGACTACACTGACGGTCTTGCTCTTCAAGCGATCAAACTCGTATTTGAAAACCTTGAAAGCTCAGTTAAGAATGCAGACTTCCACTCACGTGAGAAAATGCATAATGCTTCAACTATTGCTGGTATGGCCTTTGCGAATGCCTTCTTAGGTATTTCTCACTCAATGGCTCACAAGATTGGTGCACAATTCCACACAGTTCACGGACGTACAAATGCAATCTTGCTTCCATACGTTATCCGTTACAATGGTACACGCCCAGCTAAGACAGCTACATGGCCTAAGTACAACTACTACCGTGCAGATGAGAAATATCAAGATATCGCTCGTATGCTTGGACTTCCAGCTTCTACTCCAGAAGAAGGGGTTGCATCTTATGCTAAAGCTGTTTACGAACTCGGTGAGCGCGTAGGTATCGAAATGAACTTCAAAGCACAAGGTGTTGACGAGAAAGAATGGAAAGAACATTCACGCGAATTGGCCTTCCTTGCTTATGAAGATCAATGTTCACCTGCAAACCCACGTCTTCCAATGGTTGATCATATGCAAGAAATAATCGAAGATGCTTACTATGGTTACAAAGAAAGACCAGGACGTCTTAAATAATTGATTATCAGTCAGAGGCAGGAGTAATCCTGCCTCTTTTTATAGTTTTTCAAAATAGAAGAGGTTAAAAGTTTAACAAAAAGTTTTGTAAATAACTATAAAGATGTATATTGATAGACTTTTGACAAAGGGAATCTATATAAAATTGTGTATCTAGAAAATAGAAAACTGAAGTGAAAATCAACGTCAGCGCTTGCAATAAAACTAAAATAGTTATATAATAGGTTTGTTGAAAGGTGATTTGTAGTGATTCAAGTTACTCTTTTCACAATAAAATTTTCATGATTTTCATAAGGAGGAAATCACTAATGGTAGTTAAAGTTGGTATTAACGGTTTCGGTCGTATCGGTCGTCTTGCTTTCCGTCGTATCCAAAACGTAGAAGGTGTTGAAGTTACTCGCATCAACGACCTTACAGATCCAGTTATGCTTGCACACTTGTTGAAATATGACACAACTCAAGGTCGTTTCGACGGAACTGTGGAAGTTAAAGAAGGTGGATTCGAAGTTAACGGTAAATTCGTTAAAGTTTCTGCTGAACGCGATCCAGAACAAATCGACTGGGCTAACGACGGTGTAGAAATCGTTCTTGAAGCGACTGGTTTCTTTGCTAAGAAAGAAGCTGCTGAAAAACACTTGCATGCAGGTGGCGCTAAGAAAGTTGTTATCACTGCTCCTGGTGGAAATGACGTTAAAACAGTTGTATTTAACACTAACCACGACGTTCTTGATGGTACTGAAACAGTTATCTCAGGTGCTTCATGTACTACAAACTGCTTGGCTCCAATGGCTAAAGCTCTTCAAGATAACTTCGGTGTTGTAGAAGGATTGATGACTACTATCCACGCTTACACTGGTGACCAAATGATCCTTGATGGACCACACCGTGGTGGTGACCTTCGTCGTGCTCGCGCTGGTGCTGCAAACATCGTTCCTAACTCAACTGGTGCTGCTAAAGCTATCGGTCTTGTAATTCCAGAATTGAATGGTAAACTTGACGGATCTGCACAACGCGTTCCAACTCCAACTGGATCAGTTACTGAATTGGTAGCTGTTCTTGAAAAGAACGTTACTGTTGACGAAGTGAACGCAGCTATGAAAGCAGCTTCAAACGAATCATACGGTTACACAGAAGATCCAATCGTATCTTCAGATATCGTAGGTATGTCATATGGTTCATTGTTTGACGCAACTCAAACTAAAGTTCTTGACGTTGACGGTAAACAATTGGTTAAAGTTGTATCATGGTACGACAACGAAATGTCTTACACTGCACAACTTGTACGTACTCTTGAATACTTCGCAAAAATTGCTAAATAATTTCTGAGTCGAAAAAGCAAGACCGATTGGTCTTGCTTTTTGTATCTATAAAAATGGATGATAAAATCATCCATTTTGTTTTAATTCTCTTTCAAATGTATCTGAGAGTGCGGTAAAGCTTAATTTATTTAAAGTCAGAGGGTGGATAAAGGATAGTTTAAATGCGTGAAGCATCAGTCTCTTGTTTTTTGAGTGTGAGTTGTAGAGAGGGTCCCCGAGGATTGGATGTCCGTGGTGAGATAGGTGGACTCGGATCTGATGAGTACGTCCTGTTTTTAATCTACACCGAACGAGACTGGTTTTGTTTTGAAATTGTTTTAACCGAGTTACATGAGTTTCGGCGTATTGACCATTTTTTTGATCCACAATTCTTTTTCTACGATCGTGGCGATTGCGACCAATTTTATCTCGGTAGATTAAGTCCTTAGCCCCTAATCTTCCATCAACCAGAGCCCAGTATTCTCGAGAAATCTCTTTCTTTTCTAATAAGCGATTAAGGATAGGAAGGATGAATGGATTCTTCGCAAACAGTACGAGACCGCTTGTTTCCATATCCAAGCGATGAACAACATAGCAGGTTTGGCCGACATAGGCGCTGACATGATTGAGAAGAGCTATCTCGTCTGGCTGATTTCCATGTGTCTTCATACCCTCAGGTTTATTGACGATAATTAAATGTTGGTCTTGATAGACTTCTTCGACAAGTTTGGGATTTCCCCATAGAATTTTTTTTGTAGGATAATCTTCCTCGTCGAAAATCAATTGGCACTCATCTCCAGCCTTGACCGTTTGATGCCAGTGGACTTCTTCTTGATTAATGAGGATGTGTTTCTTGATTCTCAAAAAGTGCCTAATTTTTCTAGGTATTAACAACTGTTCTTCTAGAAAATGTTTGACAGTCATTTCGGGTAGAGAGTTGGGGATCGTAAAGGTAAATTTCATACTGATATTGTAACAAAAATCAATTTATTTGGACAGGGGAACTAGCAAAATTCTTGTCTTCCTATGGGGAAGATGATAAAATATACGCATGAAATTAGATACCTTATTTGAAAAATTTCTTTCCTTATTTAAGAAAGAAGAATCTGAAATTGAAGAAACTGAAATGAATGAAGTCGAACAAGAAGAAAATGTGTCGAGCAACTTACGACGTTCAAGAGCAGGACGAAAGAAAGCGGGGACGGTTGGTCCTATTCGAAAATTTTGGCGTCGCTACCATTTGACAAAAATCTTTTTGATTCTCGGGCTCAGTGCCAGCTTGTTTGTTGGGGTCTATTTGTTTGCTCTAGCAAAATCGACAAATGTTACTGACTTACAAAACGCTTTAAAAACTCGCACTCTGATTTTTGACAGAGAGGAAAAAGAAGCAGGCGCCTTATCAGGTCAAAAAGGCACCTATGTCGAACTTTCGGACATCAGTGAAGATTTACAAAATGCCGTCATTGCTACCGAGGATAGAAGTTTCTATAAGAACGATGGTATTAACTATGCTCGTTTTTTCCTAGCGATAGTGACGGCTGGACGCTCAGGTGGTGGTTCTACAATTACTCAGCAGTTGGCGAAGAATGCCTATCTTTCTCAAGATCAGACTGTACAGAGAAAGGCGAAAGAATTCTTTTTAGCTTTGGAGCTAACAAAAAAATATAGTAAGAAAGAGATTCTGGCTATGTACTTGAACAATGCCTACTTCGGAAATGGAGTTTGGGGCGTTGAAGATGCAAGTAAAAAATACTTTGGGGTTTCAGCTTCTCAGCTGACGCTCGATGAAGCGGCAACCTTAGCCGGAATGCTCAAAGGGCCAGAATTGTATAACCCTTTGAATTCTATTGAAGATTCTACTAATCGTAGAGACACCGTCCTACAAAACATGGTCGCGGCTGGCTATATTGATAAAGACAAAGAAGCGGAAGCTTCGGGTGTTGATATGGCCTCTCAACTGCAAGATGCTTATGAAGGTAAAGTTTCAGACTACCGATATCCATCCTATTTTGATGCTGTTGTTAATGAAGCAATTGAAAAGTATAATTTAACTGAAGAAGAAATTGTGAACAACGGCTATCGTATATATACGGAATTAGATCAGAATTACCAGGCTAATATGCAGGTCATTTATGAAAATACAGCTCTCTTTCCAACCGCAGAAGATGGAACTCATGCTGAGTCGGGCAGTGTTGCTCTAGAGCCAAAAACAGGAGGAGTTCGAGGAGTTGTTGGTCGTGTAGCAGGAGATGATAAAGCTGGTTTCCGAAATTTCAACTATGCAACTCAATCAAAAAGAAGCCCAGGTTCAACTATTAAGCCCTTAGTTGTCTATACCCCAGCAGTCGAAGCTGGTTGGCCTCTAAATAAAGAGTTGGACAATCATACTATGGAGTATGGTGATTACAAGGTAGATAACTACGCAGGAATTAAAACATCTCCAGAAGTTCCAATGTACCAAGCTTTAGCTGAATCCCTAAACCTTCCTGCAGTAGCCACGGTTAAGGAACTTGGTATTGACAAGGCTTTTGAATCAGGCGAAAGATTCGGGCTTAACTTAACCAATGTAGATCGTGTATTGGGTGTTGCACTGGGTGGTGGTGTGGAAACTAGTCCACTGCAAATGGCGCAAGCTTATGCAGCATTTGCAAACGAAGGTTTGATGCCTGAAGCACATTTCATTACACGTATTGAAAATGCAAGTGGTCAAGTCATTGCTACTCATAAGAATTCTCAAAAACGAGTAATAGATAAATCCGTAGCGGATAAAATGACTAGCATGATGCTAGGGACATTCACAAACGGTACAGGGATAAGTTCATCACCAGATGGTTATGTTATGGCCGGGAAAACAGGTACAACAGAAGCAGCCTTCAACCCGGTGTATACGAGTGACCAGTGGGTTATCGGCTATACGCCAGATGTAGTCATTAGTCACTGGCTTGGTTTCCCGACAACCGATGAAAATCATTATCTAGCAGGTTCGACATCAAATGGCGCCGCTCATATTTTTAGAAGTATGGCAGAAACAATTCTTCCTTATACACCAGGAAGTACATTTACAGTTGAAAATGCCTATAAAATAAATGGGATTGCTCCTGAAAATGTTCCGAATCAGTCAGCTAACAATGGTGGAGGGCAGTCAAATGACTCTATAAGTGACATTCAAAGTCGAGCCCAGAACCTTATTGATGAGGCAGAAAAAGCTATTTCAGATGCAAAAATTAAAGAAAAAGCAAAAACCGTCTGGGATACAATTGTAGACTTGTTCCAATAAATTTTTTAAGAGGCAAGAGCATAACTCTTGTCTCTTTTTATATCCTAAAAAGTCTAAAAAGATATCCCAACGAAATATCAAACATTCAAAAAAATAAAATCAGGCAAGATAAATAACAAAATAGAAGAAATGTCATAATTCGTCTCTACCTTTGCTATACTAATGGCAGAAAAGGAGAACGACTATGTTAGACATGAATTACCACGAAGTAAAAGCTATTGTACATAAGTGTAGAAAAGAATACTACCTTCATTTATGGGAAAAAGAAGATTGGGATCAAGAGGGAATGATTTGCCTACATGAATTATTAGAAAATCACCCTGATTTTAAGGAAAATAAAAATAAGGAATTTTATACCTACTTCAAAACAAAGTTTCGAAATCGAATTTTGGATGCAGTCAGGAAACAAGAAAGTTACAAAAGAAGATTGGATCGACAAGCTTATGAAGAAGTGAGCGAGATTAGTCATCGATTAGGCGAAGGGGGGCTGTTGATAGATGAGTCTTACGCATTGCAAGAAGTGCTTAAAGAGTATCGAGCAGGATTAGGAAAAGAAAAATTGGAGTTATTTGAACGATTGTTAGCTGATGAGCGATTCAAAGGAAGAAAAGCAATGTTGAAAGAACTAAAACATGTGCTAAGAGATTTTTCTCCAAAAAGATAAAAAAACAAATCAAACTAGTTGACAAGATTCAAAAAGTGGGTATAATAGAAAGAGTTGAAAAAGCTC
>NZ_JBKOTS010000005.1:0-111772 GCF_049737935.1 Streptococcus sp. CL9.43
GCTCCCGCAATTTTGGCTCGGTAGCTCAGTTGGTAGAGCAATGGATTGAAGCTCCATGTGTCGGCGGTTCGATTCCGTCTCGCGCCATTTTTTAATATGATACTATGCGGGTGTAGTTTAGTGGTAAAACTACAGCCTTCCAAGCTGTTGTCGCGAGTTCGATTCTCGTCACCCGCTTTGAACTTTGTTCAAGTACCAAGTTTTTACTTGGGCGCGTAGCTCAGGTGGTTAGAGCGCACGCCTGATAAGCGTGAGGTCGGTGGTTCGAGTCCACTCGTGCCCATTAATAGGAGAATTACTCAAGAGGCTGAAGAGGACGGTTTGCTAAATCGTTAGGTCGGGTAACTGGCGCAAGGGTTCGAATCCCTTATTCTCCGTAATTAAAGAGCTTTATAGCTCTTTTTTTATTGTCTTAGTCTTATATTATTCTTTTTATAACTTTTAAATATTTGATATAATGTAAGTGAAGTCACTACAATAATTAGATAACTATAAAGGAGTTTGTTATGGAAGAAAAGGGTATTTTAGGAGTCTTACTAGTTCTATTCGTGAGTCTTTTTATGTTTGGCTGTAGTAATCATAGTTCCGAAAATTCTAATCATGGGCTTAGTTTATCAACAACTGTTAGTCAATCTAATACTAATGAACAAACTTCCGTAGAGTCTAAGAAAAATTTTAAAGAATTCTACAAGCCAGTTTTTGATAATTACCAAAAAATACTTTCTACACCGAAGGATGTAAATGCAATCTCTGGTCTCTATAAGAGTTTACAAGGCACTGAACGCCCTATCAATAGTTGGTCTCTTGAAAATGCGGTTTTTCAATCAGATAAGATGCGTTATGCCTATACGGATCTTAATCAAGATGGTGTAGAGGAATTATTAATAGGCGTCGAGCAATCTAATGGTGATTATTTTATTTCGGGTCTTTATTATCTTGTAAATGAGAAACCGATACTTTTAGCAGAAGGTTTTGTAGCCGGCCATGGTGGTGCTAGAAATTCTATGAATATCTATAAGGGTGGTGATATTCTGGAATTAAGTTGGTCCTCTGGAACAGGAGAAGGTAGAGGCGTACTCTATCATCTGAATTTAAACCAGCAAGCTGCAAGTAAACTACAAGAACAGGATATTCGAGTTCCTGGGAATAAAAGTTTGCACTCTGTCTTTGGTAAGACAGAAGCCGAATTAATGAACTTCAAGCAACTAGATTGGCAGAAATTTGAAAGCTCTACTAGCAGCAAGACTATTTCGAGTGAAGAACAAAAGGCGCCTTGGAATGCTAGCAAGTCTGCTAAATTAGAAGCCTTCATAAAAGGGTGGGGAGAAAGACTAGGACAACCCAATTACCAAAAGGGAATCGCAGGAGGAGATGTGGGGGCTGACCACCTCTATACACTTAGGGATGATGGACCAGGTGAGAAAATGAACGCTGAGTATACGGAGACAGGTCTAGGAAATGCCCAGTACCGAATTGTAGAGCGTTATAGTAATTGGGATAAATTTCCAGATGTTCATAGCTATTACTTTGCTATAACCAACACAGGAGAAGCTATCGTCTTTCATTCACCAACAACTAATGGCGGAGTCATGTACTTAAAACCAACAGAAAATACAGAAATTCAAGCGGAGTTTAAACGTTTGGTGGAAGAAGAATAATCAATCATAATGGAGAGTTTGGCCTTAGCCAAACTTTTTTTTTATATATGATTTCAAATCAAAATTGTTGACAGATGTAATTTCTAGTATTACAATGTTATAATAATGATTACACTCTTATAAAAAGTGAGATAAGGATCTTAGCTTTTAAGGAGATAGTGAGGAAGAATATGATTGAATATAAAAATGTAGTCCTGCGCTACACGGATAAGGACATTTTAAAAGATGTCAATCTCCGCATTGAAAATGGAGAATTCATGGTGCTAGTGGGTCCTTCAGGATCTGGAAAGACCACCATGATCAAGATGGTGAACCGTCTCTTGGAGCCGACTGATGGCAATATATACATGGATGGAAAACGGATCAAGGACTATGATGAACGGGAGTTACGTCTTTCTACTGGTTATGTTTTGCAGGCCATTGCTCTATTTCCTAACTTAACTGTTGCTGAAAATATAGCATTGATTCCTGAAATGAAGGGCTGGAGTAAGGAACAAATCGCCTCTAAAACAGAAGAACTCTTGGATAAGGTTGGTCTACCTGCTGTAGATTATGCTCATCGTTTACCGAGCGAGTTATCGGGTGGGGAGCAACAACGGATTGGCATTGTGCGGGCCATCATTGGGGAACCAAAAATCTTGCTGATGGATGAGCCCTTCTCTGCTCTCGATGCTATCTCCCGCAAGCAGTTGCAAGCTCTCACCAAAGATTTGCACAAGGAGTTCGGTATGACGACCATTTTCGTGACTCATGATACGGACGAGGCCTTAAAATTAGGCGATCGGATTGCTGTTTTACAGGATGGAGAGATTCGCCAGGTCGCTGACCCTGAAACAATTCTACAAGCACCTGCGACAGACTTTGTAGCAAACTTGTTTGGAGGTGGCCTTCATGTCTAATTTCATTTCAACCTTTCAGGAGCGATTTAGTGAATGGGTAACAGCTCTGGGACAACACCTGCAATTATCTCTTTTGACCTTATTGGTCGCTATTTTTCTGACCATCCCACTTGCGGTTTATCTAAATGGTCACAAAAAAGCAGCGACCTGGGTGCTACAAGTTGCAGGTATCTTCCAGACCATTCCCTCAATGGCTTTGTTGGGTCTCTTTATTCCTTTCATGGGAATTGGAACCTTACCAGCCCTCACAGCCCTTGTTATTTACGCTATTTTCCCGATTTTAGAAAATACGATTACAGCCCTGAACGGCATTGATCCTAGTCTTGAGGAGGCAGGGATTGCTTTTGGAATGACCAAGTGGGAGCGACTCAAAAAGTTTGAAATTCCACTGGCCATGCCTGTCATTGTATCGGGGGTTCGTACAGCAACCGTTATGATCATTGGGACAGCAACTCTAGCTGCTCTTGTGGGAGCTGGAGGACTAGGCTCCTTTATCCTTTTGGGGATTGATCGTCGGAATGCTAGTCTCATTTTAATCGGCGCAATCTCATCAGCCATTTTGGCCATTCTATTTAATGTTATTCTCAAATGGTTGGAAAAGGCTAAGTTGCGTACGATTGTTGCAGCCTTTGCGGTGATGCTCCTTGGTTTGGGAGCGAGTTACGCTCCAAGCATGATTCCTCAGAAAGAAAAAGAAAATCTAGTCATAGCTGGGAAATTGGGGCCTGAACCTGAAATTCTCATGAATATGTACAAACTTCTCATCGAGGAAAATACGGATATGACGGTGACGGTTAAACCTAACTTTGGAAAGACAGACTTTCTTTACCAAGCACTGAAAAAAGGGGACATTGATATCTATCCAGAATTTTCTGGAACAGTGACAGAGAGTCTCCTCCAATCATCTCCACAAATTGGGCATGACCCAGAAAAGGTTTACGAGGTGGCTCGTGATGGTATTGCCAAACAGGATCAACTAGCCTTTCTTAAACCCATGGCTTATCAAAATACTTATGCTATAGCAGTTCCTAAAAAAATTGCGCAAGAATATGGGCTTAAGACGATTTCAGACTTGAAAAAAGTAGAAGGACAGCTCAAGGCGGGATTCACTCTGGAGTTTAATGATCGTGAGGATGGAAACAAGGGCTTGCAGTCTGTTTATGGATTGAATCTCAATGTGGCAACCATGGAGCCAGCTCTTCGCTACCAAGCCATCCAGTCAGGGGACATTCAAATTACAGATGCTTACTCAACAGATGCTGAAATTGCTCGCTATGATTTAGTGGTTTTGGAGGATGATAAACAACTCTTCCCTCCTTATCAGGGGGCACCGTTGATGAAGGAAGAATTATTGAAAAAACATCCAGAATTGGAAGCAGTCCTCAATAAACTAGCTGGTAAAATCACCGAGAGCCAGATGAGTCAGATGAACTATCAGGTCGGTGTGGAAGGTCATTCGGCTGAAGAAGTAGCGCGGGACTTTCTCCTTCAAGAAGGAATACTTCAAAAATAAACGTAGAAAAGACTTTATACTAACAAAAACCCCATCTTGTTTAAGACAAGATAGGGTTTTTCTATTAGATTAAAAGTAGTATAAGTGTTAACAAGACAGCTAGTGAAATCCTTATGATGTGATGAGACTTTTTAAACCTGCCACTATCAGGTGATAGAGGGAGAAGGGCAGAGTTAGTATAAGAATGATGAGTGCAAGAAAGATAAAGGTGTACATAGGATTCTTCCTTTCATTTAGTATTTGAATCTATAGTTTTTTAGAGTTCATTTCCATGACGTCTAAGTAAAATCTCACTACTTGGTCTTCCTTATAAGATTTCCCTTTTTTGAGCCACCAGGTTAGTGTTTCGATAAAGTTAGTTACAACAAAGTGCTTGAGGTAGGAAGCAGGAATATTAGGATAGGCAACTTGTAAGTCCTCTGCTACCATGGGGTAAACATGATGTTCTAGCTCTTTCTGTAATTGACGGAGGAAGTAGTCATTTTTTGAGAAAAGGAGGCTGGTGACGTGGTCCTGGTTTTTCTTAAAATGTGAAAAGATATGGGACAAATAAGCTTCTGTAGATATATTTTTCTCGCGTTCAAAAAGATGATGAAAGAGATAACGGCAGAGCTCGTCTAGGAGTATTTCTTTACTTTCATAATGGCTATAAAAGGTGGAACGTCCCACATCTGCGAGATCAATGATTTCTTGAACCGTGATGGTTTCATAGTCTTTTTGGTTGAGTAATTGTAAAAAAGCATTATAAATAGCTTTCCGAGTTTTGGTGATGCGACGATCTTGAGCTGGCATATGGACAATTTGAACAAACTATTCAGTAACGTACAAAGCGAACGGTTTGCTTCTATCCTTTCTTTGAGTTTTAGTGGATAATGATAATGAACAAAGTGTTCATAAATCTATTATAACAAAGGAATGAGAAAGATGAAGGCAAAATATACTGTTTGGGTAGCTTTTTTCTTAAATTTAAGCTATGCTATTGTTGAGTTTATCGCTGGAGGAATCTTTGGTTCGAGTGCTGTTCTTGCTGATTCTGTCCATGATTTGGGAGATGCAATCGCAATTGGGCTATCAGCCTTTCTAGAAACAATCTCCAATCGTGAAGAGGATAGTCGTTACACCTTGGGTTACAAACGGTTTAGTCTCTTAGGAGCCTTGGTAACGGCTGTGATTCTCATGACAGGGTCCGTTTTGGTTATTTTGGAAAATCTAACGAAACTATTTCATCCCAAACCTGTCAATGATGAGGGCATCCTCTGGTTAGGAATCATTGCAGTAAGTATCAATCTGCTAGCTAGTCTAGTGGTTCGTAAAGGAAAAACAAAGAATGAGTCTATTCTTAGCCTGCATTTTTTGGAAGATACCCTTGGTTGGATAGCAGTCATCCTGATGGCCATTATTCTCCGATTTACGGATTGGTATATCTTAGATCCTCTCTTGTCGCTTGTCATTTCCTTCTTTATCTTGTCAAAAGCCATTCCACGTTTTTGGTCGACTCTCAAGATTTTCTTAGATGCTGTGCCAGAAGGAGTAGAGACAGGGGATTTGGAGAAGGATTTGGGGGCTCTGATAAATGTCAAAAGTGTCAATCAACTTAGCATTTGGTCCATGGATGGTTTGGAAAATAATGCCATTATCCATCTTTGTTTAGAGGATTGGGATCAGATGATGGAAACAAAGAATCAAGTACGTCAGCTCTTAGAAGAAAGAGGTGTGCAGAATATTACCATCGAAGTGGACACCAGTCAAAGCAATCATGCGCAACATAAACGGAAGGTAACAGCCTTAGAGCAACCCCATGGGCATCAACACTAGAAAAAGCAACCTTTTGTTGAGGGCTTTTTGATATCTGATTTGAAAGACGCTTTTCCCAACCTTTTTATTTGATTGATGAAAAGGTATGCTAATAAGAGAACTGATAATGAAAAATTTTTTTCGTTTAGATACAAAATGCTTGACTTAGAGTCAACTCAAAGTTATATAATTAGATAAGTGAGTTAGAGTAATTTAAACTCAGTGAATGAAAGGAGGTTAGCCTATGAATATTAAATCTGCCAGTGACTTATTAGGAATTTCAGCGGATACGATTCGGTATTATGAACGAGTTGGTCTTGTACCACCGATTACTCGTACCTCGACTGGGATTCGTGATTTTCAAGACCAGGATATAGAAGCTCTGGAATTTATTAAGTGTTTTCGTTCGGCTGGTGTCTCTGTAGACAGTTTAGTTGACTATATGTCGCTCTTCCAAAAGGGGGATGAAACGAGAGAGGAGAGGCTTGGTATTTTAGAAGAGGAAAAGCAAAAATTAGAAGAGCGCTTGTCTCAGTTACAGACGGCTTTAAATCGCTTAAATCTCAAGATTAAACTTTATAAGGAAGGAAAATTTTAAATGAAATCAGCAGTATATACAAAGGCAGGTCAGGTTGGACTTGCTACAATTGAACGTCCGCAAATTATAGAAGCAGACGATGCTATTATCCGTATTGTCCGCACTTGCGTTTGTGGCTCAGATCTCTGGAGCTACCGCAATCCAGACATTGAAAAGGGGCATCAAAATAGCGGTCACAAGGCTATTGGCATCGTCGAAGAAATCGGAGATGCTATTACAACGGTCAAACCAGGAGATTTTGTCATTGCGCCTTTCACCCATGGCTGTGGGGAATGTGACGCCTGTCGTGCTGGCTATGATGGGACTTGTGATCGCCATATTGGAACTAACTGGTCAGGTGGTGTTCAGGCTGAGTATATCCGTTTCCACCATGCCAACTGGGCGCTGATTAAAATCCCTGGACAACCTTCTGATTATACAGAAGGTATGCTAAAGTCCCTCTTGACTCTTGCTGATGTCATGCCGACAGGATATCATGCGGCGCGTGTTGCAAATGTTCAAAAAGGGGATAAGGTTGTGGTCATTGGCGATGGGGCTGTTGGTCAATGTGCTGTTATTGCAGCTAAGATGCGTGGTGCGTCGCAAATTATCCTTATGAGTCGTCACGAAGATCGACAACAAATGGCCTTGGAGTCAGGAGCGACAGCTGTTGTGGCCGAACGTGGTGAAGAAGGCATTGCCAAGGTGCGTGAAATCCTCGGTGGTGGAGCAGATGCAGCACTTGAGTGTGTTGGCACTGAGGCGGCTGTTGAGCAAGCACTGGGTGTCCTTCATAATGGCGGTCGCATGGGATTTGTAGGAGTTCCACATTATAAGAATCGTGCTCTTGGTTCAACATTTATGCAAAATATATCTGTTGCAGGTGGAGCGGCTTCTGCAACAACATACGATAAGCAATTCTTGCTCAAAGCTGTTCTTGATGGTGATATCAATCCAGGTCGTGTCTTTACTTCAAGCTATAAACTGAAAGATATCGACCAAGCTTATAAGGCTATGGATGAACGCAAGACTATCAAGTCTATGATTGTGATGGATTAATACTCTTCGAAAATCTCTTCAAACCACGTCAACTCTATCTGCAACCTCAAAACAGTGTTTTGAGCTGACTTCGTCAGTCTTATCCACAACCTCAAAGCAGTGCTTTGAGCAACCTGCGGCTAGCTTCCTAGTTTGCTCTTTGATTTTCATTGAGTATAAAAAGAAAAACCTAATAGGATTTGAGAATCTCTATTAGGTTTTTTTATGTTCAAGTGTTGTACTTAATGCAAGGTGCTTTCTCTTAACGTCAGTTTGGTTCCAAGCATAGTGAGGCTTGGAATTTTACGCCCATGAAGAACTTCTCTGTTAAGAATATCCATTCCTGTACGTCCCATTTCTTCGGTGTAGACTGAGATACTGGAAAGGGGTGGGAACACTTGCTTGGTTAGAATAGTATCATTAAAGGAAATAATGCTGACGCGCTCTGGTATGCTGATGCTGGCTTCTTGAAGGGCGCGAAGAGCACCGATTGCCAAACTATCACTAGCTGCAAAAAAGGCTTGTGGAAGTTTCTCTCCTAATTTTTCGATAGCCTCTTTCATTAAGTCGTATCCAGATTGGGCAGTAAATAGACCTTGGAAAATGAATTTCTCGTTATAAATTCCTTTTTCTTGTGTATAGGATTTAAAGTAACCTAAGCGTTTGTCTGCGATGACTTCTTCTTGGTCAGTAGTCGTTTCAAGACCGGATAAGATACCAATCTTCTTAATCCCGTGGTCTGTAAAGTAATCGACTACCTGTCTAACAGCATTATTAAAATCTGTAATGACACAGGTGTGTCCCAAGGCTATGGTGTCACTATCTAGAAAAACTAGAGGTTTTTGATATTCTTCAAATGATGCAATCTGTGCTTGGCTAAATTTTCCAATACAAAGAATTCCAATGACTTCTTCGCTAAGCGTAAAAGGTTGATCATTGAAATAGCGTAAGATTTCGTAATCTAATTCTTGTGCTCTATTTTCGATTCCTAGTCGAATCTGGTAGTAGTAGAGGTCTTCCAACTCACCTTGTTCGCTGACCCACTGGATAATAGCAATCTTTTGTTTCAGTTTGTGACTTTCGCCTGTTTTAAGATGTTTGGTATAACCTAGTTCTTCAGCGACAGTTAAAATACGATGTCGGGTTTCTTCTGTGACAGATAGACTCTGATCGCGATTGAGGACACGGGATACAGTTGCGATTGAGACAGAGGCTAACTGAGCAATATCTTTGAGTGTAGCCATAATTCCCCTCCTTTTTAGGTTATTATATCATATTTTTCTATCTTTTTACTCATAGTTTAGTAAAATATCGGTAAAAATGTTGACCAAAGCAAAACCCTTGGGTACAATAGAAGAAAACGATTACAAGGTAAACTTTTTTACCTAACAAATTGTCAAAGGAGAATTCATATGGCACAACATCTTACTGCTGATGCACTTCGCAAGGACTTTCTTGCTGTTTTTGGTCAAGAAGCAGATCAAACCTTCTTCTCACCAGGCCGTATCAACTTGATTGGGGAACATACTGACTACAACGGTGGGCATGTTTTCCCAGCGGCTATTTCATTAGGAACTTACGGAGCTGCACGCAAGCGTGATGACCAAGTTTTGCGTTTCTACTCAGCAAACTTTGAGGACAAAGGCATTATCGAAGTTCCTCTGGCTGACCTTAAGTTTGAGAAAGAGCACAACTGGACCAACTATCCAAAAGGTGTCCTTCATTTCTTGCAAGAAGCTGGACATGTGATTGATAAAGGATTTGATTTCTATGTCTATGGGAATATCCCAAATGGTGCTGGTTTGTCATCTTCAGCTTCTTTGGAGCTATTGACAGGTGTCGTGGCAGAATACCTCTTTGACCTAAAATTGGATCGTCTAGATTTAGTAAAAATCGGGAAATTGACAGAGAACAACTTTATTGGGGTTAACTCTGGTATCATGGACCAATTTGCTATCGGTATGGGGGCAGACCAACGTGCCATTTATCTGGATACAAATAGTTTAGAATATGACTTGGTTCCCCTTGATTTGAAGGACAATGTTGTTGTTATCATGAATACTAATAAACGCCGTGAACTAGCAGATTCTAAGTACAATGAACGTCGTGCTGAATGTGAAAAAGCAGTAGAAGAACTCCAAGTGGCCTTGGACATTCAAACCTTGGGTGAATTGGATGAATGGGCTTTTGATGAATATAGCTACCTGATCAAAGACGAAAATCGCTTGAAACGTGCGCGTCATGCAGTTCTTGAAAACCAACGTACCCTTAAAGCGCAAGCGGCTCTTCAAGCAGGAGATTTAGACAAGTTTGGTCGTTTGATGAATGCTTCTCATGTTTCACTTGAGCACGATTACGAAGTAACTGGCTTGGAATTAGATACCCTTGTTCATACAGCTTGGGCTCAAGAAGGTGTTCTCGGTGCTCGTATGACAGGAGCAGGTTTTGGTGGCTGTGCGATTGCCTTGGTTCAAAAGGATGCTGTTGAGTCCTTTAAAGAAGCTGTAGGCAAGCACTATGAAGAAATCGTTGGTTACGCTCCAAGTTTCTATATCGCTGAAGTTGCAGGTGGGACTCGCGTTTTAGACTAGGAGAGAAGGATATGGAAGCTGTAATATTTGATTTAGATGGCTTATTAGCCGATACCGAAATCATTTCTCTAAAAGTTTATCAAGAATTGCTTAGAGATTTTGGAATTCCTTTCACAGAAGAAACTTATTCTAGAGACTACAGTGGACATAGGGAAGAGGAGAATGTTCAACGATTTTTGGATACCTATGATTTACCCTGGAACTTTGACCAAACCTTGGCAAAAGTTTATGAACTGGAAGCTCAAATCTTAGCTCAAGGTGTAAATTTAAAAAAAGGTGCTAAAAATTTGCTTACTTATTTGCAAAGAGAAGGCATTCCAATCGCTTTAGCAACTTCAAGTGTTGAATCTCGAGCTAGAATGATCTTGGATAGCAATGGTATACTGTCCCTATTTGACCATCTAGTTTTTGCAAAGGATGTAAAGCGAAGCAAACCATACCCTGATATATTTTTAAAGGCCTGTAGTGATTTGAACGTTTTACCAGAGAATTGCTTGGTACTAGAGGATAGTGAAGCAGGGATTGAAGCGGCATCTAGAGCTGGAATTCCAGTTATTTGTATTCCAGATTTAAAAATACCAGCACAGTCTTTCTTAAATAAAACAGAACAAGTTTTTCAGGATTTGGATGCTGTTAGAGATTATTTAGAAAGTAAGAAGGAGGTTTTCTAGTGACCGTAGTAGAAAAATTTGTTACCAAAGTCATTGCAGAAAGCACCTTTGAAGAGTTGGATCGTATCTATCTGACCAATCGCGTCTTGGCACTGGTGGGAGATGGTGCTCTGGAAGTTAAGACTGACCAGGTTAACTTGATTGACCTTAAAGATCAGCTTGTTGAAGAAGCGGTTCGCTTGGAAACGATTGAAGATAGTCTGGCCTCGCGTGAGATTCTCGGTGCTGACCTAATGGACTTGGTAACGCCGTGTCCGAGCCAGGTTAATCGTGACTTTTGGACAACCTATGCCCAGTCACCAGAGCAGGCAATTGCAGACTTCTACCAACTCAGTCAGAAAAATGACTACATCAAACTAAAGGCTATCGCAAAGAATATTGCTTATCGTGTTCCGTCTGACTACGGTGAACTAGAGATTACCATCAATCTTTCTAAGCCTGAAAAGGATCCAAAAGAGATTGCGGCAGCCAAGTTAGTCAAGTCTAGCAACTATCCTCAATGTCAGCTTTGTATGGAAAATGAGGGCTACCACGGTCGTGTCAACCATCCAGCTAGAAGCAATCATCGTATTATACGTTTTGATATTTCTGGGCAGGAGTGGGGCTTCCAGTATTCGCCTTACGCTTACTTTAATGAGCACTGTATTTTCCTAGATAGCAATCATCGTCCCATGGCTATTAGTCGCCAAAGTTTTGAACGTTTGTTAGCAATTGTGGAGCAGTTTCCGGGTTATTTTGCAGGTTCGAATGCAGACTTACCAATCGTGGGTGGCTCCATCCTGACCCATGATCATTACCAAGGTGGTCGCCATGTATTCCCAATGGAAGTGGCTCCTATTCAGAAAAACTTTACCTTTGAAGGTTTTGAAACTGTCAAAGCAGGGATTGTTCAGTGGCCTATGTCCGTCATTCGACTAACTTCAGATTCTAAAGATGATTTGACAGAGCTAGCGGATAAAATCTTGCTGGCTTGGCGTCAATACTCAGATCCAAGTGTACAGGTCTTGGCAGAAAGTAATGGAACACCGCATCACACTATCACACCGATAGCCCGTAAGCGAGATGGGCAGTTTGAGTTGGATTTGGTCTTGCGGGACAATCAAACATCTCCAGAGCATCCAGATGGTATCTATCATCCCCACAAGGATGTCCAACATATCAAGAAGGAAAATATCGGCTTGATAGAGGTCATGGGTCTGGCAATTTTGCCACCACGCTTGAAGGAAGAAGTGGAGCAAGTAGCAGCTTATCTAGTCGGAGAGGATGTTTCTGTAGCAGATTATCACCAAGAATGGGCAGATGAGTTGAAAGAATCCCATCCTGGATTGACTGACAAAGTACAAGCTCTTGAAATCGTCCAAGAATCTGTTGGAAAAATCTTTGCTCGAGTTTTGGAAGATGCAGGAGTTTACAAGCAAACAGAAGAAGGACAAGCAGCCTTTATGCGCTTTGTGGAGCAGGTTGGTATTTTGCCCGAATAAATGCTTGTCTCTTGCGTAGAGTCTTGAAAAGTAGTATCATAGTGTCGTTTGAAATATCAGGAGGAACGTATGAAAGATTTTCACTTTGACGCTATATCTGCCTTTGAAAATTACGAAATTGAAAAAATGAGAGACGGTCACGTGGTGGTGACAACAAAAGTAGTGGACTCTTCACTCAACTACTATGGAAATGCCCATGGAGGCTATCTATTTACCCTATGTGATCAAATTAGTGGTCTTGTGGTGATTTCGCTAGGATTAGACGGGGTGACACTCCAGTCTTCCATCAACTATCTGAAAGCCGGAAATCTAGGAGATGTTCTCACTATCAAAGGAGAATGTGTCCATCAAGGACGCACCACTTGTGTCGTCGATGTTGACATTATCAACCAAGATGGCCGAAATGTCTGCAAGGCAACCTTCACCATGTTTGTCACAGGACATCGATCTGAAGATAGACAGGTGAGGATATAGGAAACAAAAAAGAGGCAAACGCCTCTTTTTTTATTACTTTCCCACTCTAATGCTTTATTATTCTATTCACTAAATCTTAAAAAATAGCCATCTGGGTCTAGAATTGCAAATTCATGAGGGTAGATATATTGTTCGCCAACTCGAAATTCTCTTTTGGTCAATGGACGATGAATAGGATAGTTAGACTCGATTACTTTCTGATAGAGCCTAGGGACATCCTCTATACCAAAGGAGATATTGACTCCACGACCAAATGGGTAGGTTAGTTCAGCTAATTCATCCTTTGTTCCCTCCTCTAGCATGAGCTGGCAGTCTTCAAGCGAAAGGAAGAGAAATTTTTCCTCTGGACGCTCGTATTCGACAGAGAATCCCAATAAGTCGCAGTAGAAGTGACGCGATTTCTCGATATCCGATACGACAAATTCAGGGATGACAGCTTGATAGTCCATTGTTTTCTCCTTAGAAATCAATCTCCATGACAATCGGTGTATGGTCTTGGCGTGCGCCTGAGTCAATCATGTCTGACTTGCTAACCTTGTCTGCTACACGGTTACTTGTAAGCCAGTAGTCGATTCTCCAGCCTGTGTTGTTGATTTTTGAAGTCTTGCTGCGTTGTGCCCACCAAGTATAGCGTTCTGGCACATCGCCATGGATATGGCGGAAGGTATCTGTAAATCCTTTGGCTAAAAGGTTTGTAAATCCTTCACGTTCTTCGTCTGTAAATCCTGGTGAACGGCGGTTGCTGGCTGGGTTGGCAAGGTCAATTTCCTTGTGGGCAACGTTATAGTCACCTGTAGCAAGGACAGGCTTTTGCTTGTCTAGCTGAGCTAAGTACTCTGCATATTTGACATCCCAGACTTGACGTTCTTCCAAGCGTTTGAGTCCATCACCAGCGTTTGGTGTGTAAACTTGAGTCACGAAAAATGTATCAAATTCTAGGGTAATGATGCGTCCTTCAGAATCCATAGTAGAAGGGGCACCGATTTCCGGGAAGCTGATAGTTGGAGTCAGTTCTTTCTTATAGAGGAACATAGTTCCAGCATAGCCTTTACGAGCAGGTTCTTGAGAGGAACGCCAAGTATTTTCATATCCAGGGAAGAGTTCTTCTAACACCTCGAGGTGTTTTTTAGTAGGCCCTGTAGCTGAAAGCTTGGTTTCTTGGATGGCGATGATATCAGCGTCTTCGGCTACCAAGGTTTGGAGGACGTCTTGTGATAATTTCGCACGCGCAGAATCACTCGTCAACGCTGCATTGAGGGAATCAATGTTCCATGAGATCAATTTCATAATGTTTACCTTTTCATTCAGATTATAGACAATATTATACCAGAAAAAGAAGTATTTCCCCAGCGTATAGTTTGAAAAATCCAGGTCATTCCTTTATAATAAAGAATGATTTATGTAAAAGATTGAAAATAAATGAAATGTTACTCCTTTGAGTATCTTTATCTCTGAATATGACAAAGTTTAAGTTAGTGTCATCACCTATGAATAGGAAAAACCTGAGGCAGTCGCCTCAGGTTTCCATTTGTTATTAGAAAGGAATTTTATGTCCATCATCCAAAAACTCTGGTGGTTTTTTAAATTAGAAAAACGCCGTTACCTAGTTGGAATTGTAGCTTTGGTTTTGGTTTCTGTACTAAACCTTATCCCACCTATGGTCATGGGGCGCGTGATTGATGCCATCACTTTGGGACGATTAACACAAGATGAGCTCCTGCTTCATCTCTTTTATCTCCTGCTGGCAGCTTTCGGGATGTACTATCTGCGTTACGTTTGGCGCATGTATATCCTAGGGACCTCCTACCGACTTGGACAAATCATGCGTTCAAGACTATTTGAGCATTTTACAAAAATGTCGCCTGCTTTTTATCAGAATTATCGGACAGGGGATTTGATGGCTCACGCAACCAATGATATCAATGCTCTGACTCGTTTAGCAGGTGGTGGTGTCATGTCTGCGGTGGATGCCTCTATCACGGCCTTGGTGACTCTGCTGACTATGCTCTTTAGCATTTCTTGGCAAATGACCTTGGTTGCCATTCTGCCCTTGCCATTTATGGCCTATGCGACTAGTCGTCTGGGGAGAAAGACCCATAAGGCTTTCGGAGAATCACAAGCAGCCTTTTCTGAACTCAACAATAAGGTTCAAGAGTCTGTATCAGGTATTAAGGTAACCAAGTCCTTTGGCTATCAGTCTGATGAATTGGCATCTTTCCAGGAAGTTAATGATTTGACCTTCCAAAAAAATCTGCAAACCATGAAATATGATAGTCTCTTTGACCCGATGGTTTTGCTCTTTGTTGGTTCTTCCTATGCCTTAACTCTCTTAGTCGGTGCCTTTATGGTGCAAGCAGGACAGGTAACTGTCGGGAACCTTGTCACCTTTATCTCTTACTTGGATATGTTGGTCTGGCCCTTGATGGCTATTGGTTTCCTCTTTAATATTACTCAAAGAGGGAAGGTTTCTTATCAACGAATTGAGAACCTCTTGTCTCAAGAGTCACCTGTCAAAGACCCAGAATCTCCACTTGAAGGGATTGAAAATGGGCGCTTGGAATATGCTATTGATCGTTTTGCCTTTGAAGACGAAGAGACGCTGAGAGATATACATTTTAGTCTCGAAAAAGGGCAAACCTTGGGCTTGGTTGGGCAAACTGGTTCAGGGAAAACTGCTTTGATTAAATTGCTCCTACGTGAGTATGACGTTGACCAAGGAGTTATTTATCTAAATGGTCATGACATTCGTGACTATCGACTAGCTGACTTGCGAAGTTTGATGGGATACGTCCCACAGGACCAATTTCTCTTTGCTAGTTCTATCTTAGAGAATATTTGTTTTGGAAATCCTGACCTACCTTTCTCTGCAGTAGAAGAAGCGACTCAGTTGGCTCAAGTCTATCAAGACATTCAAGCCATGCCTGAGGGATTTGATACAGTTATCGGGGAAAAAGGTGTCAGTCTATCTGGTGGACAAAAGCAACGTCTGGCTATGAGTCGGGCTATGATTTTAAATCCTGATATCTTGATTTTAGATGATTCCTTGTCAGCTGTGGATGCTAAGACAGAGTTCGCGATCATCGATAATCTCAAGGAAACTCGCAAAGATAAAACGACTATCATCACTGCCCATCGTCTCAGTGCAGTTGTTCATGCTGATTTGATCTTGGTTATGCAAAATGGACAGATTATCGAACGTGGGACTCATGAGGACTTACTAGCCTTGGATGGTTGGTATGCCCAAACCTACCAGTCTCAACAGTTAGAAATGAAAGGAGAAGAAGATGCGGAATAAACAAGAACAATGGGCTGTATTAAAGCGTTTGTTGTCTTATCTTAAGCCTTATGGGCTCCTCACCTTTTTAGCCTTAGCTTTTCTCCTTGCGACAACTGTTGTTAAGAGTATTATCCCCCTGGTAGCTTCTCACTTTATCGACCAGTATCTAAACAACCTTAATCAGCTTGCTGTTACAGTTTTGCTAGTTTACTATGGTCTCTACATTCTTCAAACCATTGTCCAATATGTGGGGAATCTCCTTTTTGCGCGCGTGTCCTACAGTATCGTTAGAGATATTCGACGTGATGCCTTTGCCAATATGGAGAAGCTAGGCATGTCTTACTTTGATAAAACGCCTGCAGGTTCTATTGTCTCTCGTTTGACAAATGACACCGAGACTATCAGTGATATGTTTTCGGGAATCTTATCTAGCTTTATCTCGGCAGTCTTTATATTCGTGACGACCCTTTATACCATGTTAGTTTTGGACTATCGTCTGACTGCTTTAGTCTTGCTCTTTCTGCCTTTGATTTTCCTTTTGGTTAATCTCTACCGTAAAAAATCGGTCAAGGTCATTGAAAAAACCAGAAGTCTACTGTCAGATATTAACAGTAAGCTGGCAGAAAATATAGAAGGAATTCGTATTATTCAAGCCTTTAACCAAGAAAAACGCCTGCAAGAAGAGTTTGATGAGATAAACCAGGAACACTTAGTCTACGCTAACCGTTCAGTAGCCTTGGATTCTCTCTTTTTACGTCCAGCTATGAGTTTGTTGAAGCTGTTGGGATATGCGGTTTTGATGGCTTACTTTGGCTATCGTGGACTTTATCTAGGAATAACGGCAGGAACTATGTATGCCTTTATCCAGTACATCAACCGTCTCTTTGATCCGCTCATCGAGGTAACGCAAAACTTTTCTACTCTTCAGACATCCATGGTGTCAGCAGGTCGTGTTTTTGCACTCATCGATGAGACCAACTATGAACCGGTCCAAGAAAATGGACAAGCCGAGATTCAAGAAGGGAATATCCGCTTTGAACATGTGTCCTTCTCCTATGATGGAAAACACCAAATTCTCGATGATATTTCCTTTACTGTCAATAAAGGTGAAACCATTGCCTTTGTTGGACATACAGGATCGGGAAAATCTTCTATCATCAATGTTCTGATGCGCTTTTATGAATTCCAGTCAGGTCGGGTTCTCCTAGATGGTGTGGATATTCGAGAGTATAGTCAAGAGGAGTTGAGAAAAAACATCGGTTTGGTTCTACAGGACCCCTTCCTCTATCATGGGACCATTAAGTCCAATATCGCCATGTACCAAGATATCAGCGATGACCAAGTCAAGGCTGCAGCAGAATTTGTCGACGCAGATTCCTTCATTCAGGATCTTCCTTTAGGTTATGATGCTCCTGTATCCGAGCGTGGTTCGAGTTTTTCAACCGGTCAACGTCAACTTCTTGCCTTTGCTAGAACTGTTGCCAGTCAACCTAAAATCTTGATTTTGGATGAAGCGACAGCCAATATCGACTCTGAAACAGAAGCTCTGGTTCAAAATTCCCTAGCTAAGATGAGACAAGGTCGGACAACCATTGCCATCGCCCATCGCCTTTCTACCATTCAAGATGCTAATTGTATCTATGTCCTTGACAAGGGACGTATTATCGAAAGTGGAACCCACGAAGAACTCCTAGCATTGGGTGGAACCTATCACAAGATGTATAGTTTGCAGGCAGGGGCTCTTTCCTAAGGAAGAATTCCTTTAAAACACAGATTTCTTGCACTGCCTCTTTCATTTTGTGGTATAATGTAGAATGTTAATAAAGATTATATATAAAAAACAGAGGAGAATGTGCATGCTGAAATGGGATGAACTACCTCAAGAAATGCAATTGAGCGAGGTAAAACCATACTACCAGCTTGTGTCTAGAAGAAAAGGCTCACTGATTTTCAAGCGTTGTCTAGATTTGTTTCTAGCCGTAGTCTTGTTAATCTTGACCTCCCCCTTATTTCTGATTCTAAGCATCTGGATCAAGCTAGATAGCAAGGGTCCAGTTATTTACAAGCAAGTGCGGGTAACCCAGTACAACCGTCATTTCAAAATTTGGAAATTCCGGACTATGGTAACCGATGCGGACAAGAAAGGAAGTTTAGTAACTTCTGCAAATGACAGTCGCATCACTAAAGTTGGAAATTTCATTCGACGTGTTCGTTTGGATGAATTGCCGCAATTGGTCAATGTCCTCAAAGGGGAGATGTCTTTTGTAGGAACACGCCCAGAAGTACCACGCTACACAGAGCAGTATAGCCCTGAAATGATGGCTACCTTGCTTTTGCCAGCAGGGATTACATCGCTTGCTAGCATTAACTATAAGGACGAGGATGCCATCATCAGTCAAATGACTGCAAAAGGTATGACAGTTGACCAGGCTTATGTGGAAAGAGTCCTTCCAGAGAAAATGCACTTTAACCTAGCCTACCTACGTGATTTTAATTTCTTCGGAGATATCAAGATCATGTTCCAGACTGTAGTTGAAGTTTTAAAATAAAGTAGTCACAAGAGTGAATACAGTAAAAGGAGTAAATCAATGACAAAGTATAATATTCCATTTTCACCACCCGATATTACCGAAGCTGAAATTGCTGAAGTAGCCGATACCCTTCGTTCTGGTTGGATCACAACAGGTCCAAAGACAAAAGAACTAGAGCGTCGTCTGTCCGTCTATACTCAAACGCCTAAGACAGTCTGCCTCAACTCTGCAACAGCAGCTCTTGAATTGATCTTGCGCGTACTTGAAGTAGGGCCTGGTGACGAAGTCATCGTTCCAGCTATGACCTATACAGCATCATGTAGTGTTATTACTCACGTAGGTGCGACACCAGTTATGGTTGATATCCAAGATGATACCTTTGAAATGGACTATGACAAGCTTGAGCAAGCAATTACTGAGAAGACTAAGGTTATTATTCCAGTTGAACTTGCAGGGATTATCTGTGACTATGACCGTTTGTTCCAAGTTGTAGAAAAGAAACGCGACCTCTTTACAGCGGCTAGCAAGTGGCAAAAGGCCTTTAACCGTATTGTGATTGTCTCTGATAGTGCCCACGCTTTGGGTTCAACCTACAAGGGACAACCAGCCGGTTCAATTGCAGACTTCACATCATTCTCTTTCCACGCGGTTAAGAATTTTACAACTGCTGAGGGAGGAAGTGCGACTTGGAAAGCAAATCCAGCGATTGATGATGAAGAAATGTATAAGGAATTCCAAATCCTATCTCTTCATGGTCAAACCAAAGATGCGCTTGCTAAGATGCAACTGGGTTCTTGGGAATACGATATCGTAACACCAGCCTACAAGTGCAACATGACGGATATTATGGCTTCACTTGGTCTAGTTCAGCTAGATCGTTATCCTGGCTTACTACAACGTCGTAAGGATATCGTGGATCGCTATGACCGTGGATTTGCAGGAACTCGGATTCACCCATTGGCTCATGAGACAGATGCAGTTGAATCTTGTCGTCACCTCTACATCACCCATGTAGATGGAGCAAATCTCGAACAACGCAACCAAATTATTCAAGAATTGGCCAAGGCAGGAATCGCAAGTAATGTTCATTACAAACCGCTTCCGCTTTTGACAGCCTATAAGAATCTTGGTTTCGATATGGCAGATTATCCAAAGGCTTATGCCTTCTTTGTAAACGAAATTACACTGCCACTTCACACGAAATTAACAGATGAAGAAGTAGACTATATCATTGAGACTTTTGTCAGAGTTTCTGAAGAAGTTCTTGCTTCTTCAAAAAACTAATAAAAAAAATTAGAAAAAAATGAATGAAAACGGTTGACAAAGAAAAAGCAATAACATATAATTAACTCAACAAATCAGAAAAGTAATTATTTTAGATCTTCAGGGAGCCTGTGGTTGCTGCGAACAGGTGGTTGAAAATAGTGAAATTGGGCTGATTTGAAAAAATGAATTTGAAACAATGAAAATTCGGTGTGCACACCTTACAGTGCAACTTGTTGTTAGACAAGGCAGAGATGTAAAGGGGATATTCTCTTTACAATTGAGGTGGTACCGCGTTACGAACGCCCTCACATGGAAGTAGATTCCGTGTGTGGGCTTTTTCTATCCGTCATTTTGTTTATCTTTTATTAGGGCGTTAAGTCGCTTTGATGAACTTGAGTTCTATCTACAGCTCCTTGCCTACTACTAAAAGCAAATAAAAAGCCGGATTCATATAGATGGAGGAAAATTTTATGACAACTAAAGGATATTTTGGACAATTTGGTGGTAGTTTTGTACCAGAACCAATTCAGGTTTTACTAGATGAATTGGAAGTGACTTTTGAAAAATACAAGGATGATCCAGAGTTTTTAGCTGAGTTTCGCCATTACTTGAAGGATTATTCAGGTCGTGAAACACCGCTCTATTTTGCTGAAAGTTTGACAGAGCATCTAGGTGGAGCTAAGATTTATCTCAAACGTGAAGATCTGAATCACCTTGGTTCACACAAACTTAACAATGTTTTGGGACAAATTCTTCTTGCTAAACGCATGGGTAAAAAGCGTGTCATTGCTGAGACAGGAGCTGGCCAGCACGGTGTTGCGACTGCGGCTGCTGCAGCTAAGTTTGGTATGGCATGTGATGTCTATATGGGGGCAGAAGATGTGGAGCGTCAACGTCTCAATGTCTTCCGCATGGAGATGATGGGAGCAACTGTTCACGCAGTTGAAACTGGGACTCGTACCCTGAAGGATGCGGTTGATGCAGCCTTTGGAGCATGGATGAATGACCTTGAAGCCTTCTACGTTTTAGGTTCTGCTGTTGGACCTCATCCTTACCCAACGATTGTTCATGAATTCCAGAAAGTTATTAGTGAAGAATCTCGTCGTCAAATCTTGGAAAAAGAAGGACGACTGCCAGACTACGTGATTGCCTGTGTGGGCGGTGGTTCTAATGCCATCGGTGCTTTTTCACAGTATGTAGCTGATGAAGAAGTAAAATTGGTTGGAGTAGAAGCTGCTGGTCACGGTTTAGATACCGACAAACACGCAGCAACAATGACCAAGGGTAGTGTCGGAATTGTCGATGGAATGAAGACTTATGCAGTTTTTAAGGAAGATGGAGAGCTCGCGCCAGTTTACTCTATCTCAGCAGGTTTGGACTATCCAGGGGTTGGTCCAGAACATGCCTTCTTTAAAGACTCTGGTCGAGTAGAATATGTAGCAGCGACAGACGAAGAAGCTGTCCAAGCCTTGCTTTTATTAAGCAAAACAGAAGGAATCATTCCTGCAATTGAAAGCTCACATGCTATCGCTGAAGCAGCCAAACGCGCACCAAAACTAAGTAAAGATGAGATTATCATCATCAATGTCTCTGGTCGTGGAGACAAGGACGTAGCTGCCATTGCAGACTACCTTGAAGCTAAAAAATAAAAGATGGAAAAGATACAGAGATTTCTCTCACAGAGAGCTTGTGGTTGCTGAAAACAAGCAGAGAAAGCTGTAAGGTTGGGTCCATCTGAAATGAGAGAAGAAAACATAATTCTCAAGGGAGTGCCCTTTATCGCACAACCTGTTACAGGAGCTATCTGAGACAGGGATGAGAGATAGGAGAAATCCTATAATTGAGGTGGCACCGCGAATTTCGTCCTCACGCAAGTTATTTTGCGTGGGGATTTTTTGTAGAAGAAACACGGGATTTAAGAAGAACTGAAAGGGAAATTACAATGGAACGAATCATTCATGGAGATGTTTTATCACCAATCTTGTCTTATATGCGTTTGAACGGACAACACAAGGTCATACTTGAAAGTATCCCAAGAGAAAAGGAAAATGCTCGTTTTTCTATCTTGGCCTATAATCCAGTTTTTGAAATTAAGTTCGAAAATGGAGTCCTTTATCAAAATGGCCAAGTGATTGATCGGGATCCCTTGGATTTCCTTTATGAGGTGACTCATAAGAGTCAGCACCATCCAGATCTACCTTTTGGTGGTGGAGCTATTGGCTTTGTTGGCTACGATATGATTTCTCTCTATGAAGAAATTGGCCAGCTCCCTGAGGATACGATTGGGACACCAGATATGCATTTCTTCGTTTATGAGAGTTATATAGTTTTTGACCATAAGAAAGAAAAAATTCATATCATAGAGGATGCTCTCTATAGTGAACGTAGTAATGAAGAACTAGAAGTGGCTTTAGATCAGGTTTTAGAAGAGTTGAAAATCCCTGCTCCAAATGAATTTGAAGATTTGGACGTTTCTTCACTTCAGTTTAGACCACACATTGCACCTCAGAAATTTGAAGAAATGGTAGAAACAGCTCGCGACTTGATTCGCAACGGAGATATGTTCCAATGTGTGCTCAGTCAGCGCTTCTCCGCAGAGGTAACTGGAAATCCTTTTGACTTCTACAGAAATCTCCGAGTGACCAATCCATCAAATTATCTTTACTTTTATGATTTTGGAAATTATCAAATTATCGGTGCCAGTCCAGAGAGCTTGGTTTCCGTCAAGAATGGTATCGTGACAACCAATCCAATTGCAGGTACGCGACCTAGAGGTGCCAATGACGAGGAAGATGCAGCACTTGCAAATGATCTACTTTCTGATGAAAAGGAAACGGCAGAACACCGAATGTTGGTGGACTTGGGACGAAATGATATCGGTAGAATTGCTGAAACAGCAAGCGTCCAAGTAACCAAGTATATGGAAGTCGAACTTTTCCGCTATGTCATGCATTTGACCAGCGTGGTTAAAGGACATTTATTACCAGAACTGACTGCCATGGATGCCTTGAAGGCGACACTTCCGGCAGGAACAGTATCGGGGGCACCAAAGATTCGGGCCATGAAACGCATCTATGAACTAGAAACAGAGAAGCGAGGCGTATACGCAGGAGCTATCGGTTACTTATCAGCAACTGGAGACATGGATTTTGCCATTGCTATTCGAACCATGATTCTTAAAAATAAAAGAGCCTACGTGCAGGCTGGTGCAGGAATTGTTTATGATTCCATCGCTCAGAACGAATACCAAGAAACGATTAACAAAGCTAAATCTATGACAAGAATGGGAGAACTAAGACCATGATCTTATTGATTGACAACTATGATTCATTTACCTATAACCTAGCTCAATATATCGGGAATTTCGCAGAAGTTCAGGTTTTGAGAAATGATGATCCACATCTTTATGAACATGCTGAAAAGGCAGATGGATTAGTTTTCTCTCCTGGCCCAGGTTGGCCAGCTGATGCTGGGAAAATGGAAGAAATGATTCGTGATTTTGCAGGTAAGAAACCTATTCTGGGGATTTGTTTGGGGCACCAAGCCATCGCAGAAGTTTTTGGTGGTAAGTTGGGCTTGGCTCCTAAAGTTATGCACGGTAAACAAAGCCATATTCGATTTGAGACTCCATCAGTTCTCTATCAAGGGATTGAGGACAATCGTCCAGTCATGCGTTACCACAGTATTTTAATTGAAGAGATGCCAAAAGAGTTTGAAGTGACAGCTCGTTCGAAAGATGACCAGGCTATTATGGGGATTCAACACAAAAACTTGCCGATTTATGGCTTGCAGTATCATCCAGAAAGTATTGGAACGCCAGATGGTCTATCTTCTATTCAGAATTTTATCGAGAAAGTTGTAAAATGAGGAACACAAAATGAAAGAAATTATTGAAAAATTAGCAAACTTTAAAGACTTATCAAGTGTTGAAATGACAGATGTGATCGAACGCATCGTGACAGGGCGAGTAACAGAAGCACAAATCGCTTCACTACTGTTAGCCCTCAAGATGAAGGGAGAGACACCTGAAGAAAGAACAGCCCTCGCTCAAGTTATGAGAGGACATGCTCAACACATTCCAACAAATATTCAAGATGCTATGGATAACTGTGGTACAGGTGGAGATAAGTCATTTAGTTTCAACATCTCTACAACTGCAGCTTTTGTCTTGGCAGGTGGAGGAATCCATATGGCTAAACATGGCAATCGTTCTATCTCTTCTAAATCTGGGTCAGCAGATGTCTTGCAAGCTTTGGGAATCAATATTGATCTCAAACCATCACAATTGGGTAAGGTATTTGACCAAACAGGAATCGTCTTTCTCTTTGCCAAAAACATGCACCCAGCTATGAAATACATTATGCCAGCTCGCTTGGAATTGGGAATTCCAACCATCATGAATTTGACAGGACCGCTCATCCATCCAATGGTTTTGGAAACACAGCTTCTAGGAATCAGTCGTCCTGAACTTCTGGAAAGTACTGCTCAGGTTTTGAAAAACATGGGTCGCAAACGTGCCATTGTAGTAGCTGGTCCAGAAGGATTGGATGAAGCTGGTTTGAATGGAACTACCAGCATTGCCCTTCTTGAAAATGGTGAAATTACTTTATCAACCTTTACTCCAGAAGATTTGGGAATGGAACGCATTGCTATTGAAGACATTCGTGGAGGAAATGCTCATGAAAATGCAGCAATTCTTGTCAGTGTTCTTAATAACGAACCAAGTCCATTCTTGGAAACAACAGTCTTAAATGCAGGTCTCGGATTCTATGCCAATGGTAAAGCAGAAAGTATCAAGGACGGAGTTGAATTGGCACGTCAAGTAATTGCCAGTGGTAAGGCCCTTGAAAAACTCAGACTATTACAGGAGTATCAAAGATGAGTCAGGAATTTTTATCACGTATCCTAGAGCAAAAGGCGCGCGAAGTTGAAAAGATGGAGCGAGAGGAGCTTCAATCCTTGCGTCAAACTTATCGGTTGAGTGAATATTTAAAAAATCACCAAGACCGTTTGCAAATCATTGCGGAGGTCAAAAAGGCAAGTCCAAGTCTAGGTGATATCAATCTCGATGTGGATATCGTACAACAGGCCCAGACTTACGAGGCTAACGGCGCGGTTATGATTTCTGTTCTGACAGATGAGGTTTTCTTTAAAGGGCATTTGGATTATTTGCAAGAGATTTCTAGTCAGGTAGAGATTCCGACACTGAATAAGGATTTTATTATCGATGAAAAGCAAATCATCCGTGCTCGCAATGCAGGTGCGACCGTCATCTTGCTCATCGTAGCGGCCTTATCTGAAAAACGACTGAAGGAGCTTTATGACTACGCGACAGAACTGGGTCTAGAAGTTTTGGTGGAAATTCATAATCTTGTTGAACTGGAAGTGGCTCATAGACTTGGAGCTCAAATTATTGGTGTCAACAATCGCAATTTAACAACCTTTGAAGTCGACTTGCAGACAAGCGTAGACTTGGCCAAACACTTTAAGGATGATTGCTTCTACATTTCCGAATCTGCTATTTTTACAGAGGAGGATGCAAAACGAGTAGCACCATACTTTAACGGAATTTTAGTAGGAACAGCCCTCATGCAGGCAGAAAATGTAGCCCAGAGAATCAAGGAGTTGCAGATTGACAAAGGTTAAGATTTGTGGACTATCGACCAAAGAAGCCGTAAAAACAGCTGTGTCAGCTGGAGCAGACTATATCGGTTTTGTCTTTGCTCCTAGCAAAAGACAGGTGACCGTAGAACAAGCCATAGATCTGGCTAAGTTTATTCCTAGGCATATTCAAAAAGTTGGAGTATTTGTTTCACCCAGTCGAGCAGAACTGTTAGAAGCAATTGAAAAGGTTGGCTTGGACTTGATTCAAGTTCACGGTCAGGTGGCGGATGATTTGTTTGAGGATTTGCCTTGTGCCAGCATTCAGGCGGTGCAGGTGGATGGAGATGGTCATGTCCCCAATTCTCGGGCAAACTATCTACTCTTTGATGCCCCTGTAGCAGGGAGTGGTCAGACCTTTGACTGGGGCCAACTGGATACGACTGGACTAGCTCAGCCTTTCTTTATCGCAGGTGGGCTTAATGAAGACAATGTAGAAGAAGCTATTCAACACTTTACTCCCTATGCAGTAGATGTATCAAGCGGAGTGGAGACAGATGGACAAAAAGATCATGAAAAGATTAGAAGATTTATAGAGAGGGTTAAGCATGGCATATCAAGAACCAAATAAAGATGGATTTTACGGAAAATTCGGTGGACGATTTGTCCCAGAAACATTGATGACAGCAGTTTTGGAGTTGGAGAAGGCCTATCGTGAAAGTCAGGCAGATCCAAGTTTTCAAGAAGAGTTAAACCAACTTTTGCGCCAGTATGTAGGTCGTGAAACTCCCCTTTACTACGCAAAAAACTTGACCCAACATATCGGCGGAGCCAAGATTTACCTCAAACGTGAAGACCTTAACCATACAGGTGCCCACAAGATTAACAATGCCTTGGGACAAGTTTTGCTTGCCAAACGCATGGGTAAAAAGAAAATTATCGCTGAAACAGGAGCCGGTCAGCACGGTGTGGCAACTGCAACTGCTGCAGCCCTCTTTAACATGGAATGTACCATCTACATGGGTGAAGAGGATATTAAACGTCAAGCCCTCAATGTTTTCCGCATGGAGCTTTTAGGAGCTAAGGTAGAGGCTGTGACAGATGGTTCGCGCGTGCTCAAGGATGCAGTCAATGCAGCCCTTCGTTCTTGGGTTGCAAATATCGATGATACCCACTATATCCTAGGTTCTGCCTTGGGGCCCCATCCTTTCCCAGAAATTGTTCGTGATTTCCAGAGTGTTATCGGTCGAGAAGCCAAACAACAGTACCGTGAATTGACAGGTCGAGATTTACCAGATGCCCTAGTAGCCTGTGTTGGTGGTGGTTCGAATGCCATCGGGCTCTTCCATCCATTTGTGGAAGATGAGACAGTAGCTATGTATGGTGCTGAAGCAGCAGGACTCGGTGTGGATACAGAGCACCACGCTGCTACCTTGACCAAGGGTCGTCCAGGTGTTCTTCACGGTTCGCTTATGGATGTGCTCCAAGATGCCCATGGTCAAATCTTAGAAGCTTTCTCAATCTCAGCAGGTTTGGACTATCCTGGTATCGGTCCAGAACATTCTCATTACCACGATATCAAACGCGCGACCTATGTACCAGTGACAGACGAGGAAGCCTTGGAAGGATTCCAACTCTTGTCTCGTGTAGAAGGAATTATCCCAGCTTTGGAATCTAGCCATGCCATCGCCTTTGCGGTGAAATTAGCCAAAGAACTTGGACCAGATAAGTCTATGATTGTCTGTCTATCAGGTCGTGGAGACAAGGATGTGGTTCAAGTTAAAGACCGCTTGGAAGCAGAAGTAGCAAAGAAGGGAGAAGCTCATGTATAAGACACTAACAGAAAAGTTGAACGCTATAAAAGCGACTGGAAAAGGAATTTTTGTTCCCTATATCATGGCTGGAGACCATGAAAAAGGTTTGGATGGACTTGCTGAAACAATCCACTTTTTAGAAGATTTGGGAGTGTCTGCTATTGAAGTGGGAGTTCCTTTCTCAGACCCAGTTGCAGATGGTCCAGTTATCGAAGAAGCAGGCTTGCGCAGTCTAGCTAGTGGTACTTCTACACAGGCTCTAGTTGAAACTTTGAAGACTATTGAAACAGAAGTTCCACTTGTTATCATGACCTACTTTAACCCCCTCTTTCAGTACGGTGTGGAGAAATTTGTCAGAAATCTTGCTGATACAGCGGTCAAGGGATTGATTATTCCAGACCTGCCTCATGAGCACGCTAACTTTGTAGAGCCCTTTTTGGTGAATACAGACATTGCTTTGATTCCACTTGTCAGCTTGACGACAGGAATGGAGCGTCAAAAAGAACTCATTGAAGGGGCTGAAGGTTTTGTCTATGCTGTTGCTATTAACGGGGTGACAGGGAAAGCAGGTAATTACCGAGATGACTTGGACAAATACTTGGCTCAACTGCATCAAGTGGCAGATATTCCAGTCTTGACAGGATTTGGTGTATCCACACAGGCTGATGTAGAACGCTTTAATTCAGTATCAGATGGCGTTATCGTCGGTTCCAAGATTGTTAAGGCTCTACATGAAGGACAAGTAGCGGAAATCGCTGACTTTATCCGAGAAGCAGTAGCTTACCAAAAATAATCATACAAGCAGCAAGCAAGAGGAAGGGCACAAAAGGAAGTCTTTCCTTTTTCTTTAGTAGGAGAAAGGCTAGAATGCCAGTTGTGGAAGAAAATTGAATTAAAATCAGCATTTCAGTTAGGCTAAAAATAAGTCCACAAGAGGCCAGAAAGAGAAAATCACCTGCACCTATGCGGATATCGATAAAGTGAGCCAAAATTCCCAAGATAAGAAAGAAAATCATAACTAGATTCCAACCACAGGAAACCATGAGAATTAGGTGAAAGGTCAGCCAGACGAGCAAGGGATATTCCTGATGACGAAAGTCGTAGATGCCCAAAGTCAAGCCGGCAGTTATCAAGATAACTTGCCCCAAAGTTAGAAATCCCCAAGAAAAAGTTAAAAAGAGAAGCCCCAATCCAAACTCAAAGAAAGCATACCAGACAGGATAGCTTGACTTGCAATAGCGGCAACGAAAACGATTGAAGATTTGAGAAAGAATAGGAATCAAATCCAGTGGTCTCAAACGAGTCTGACAAGAATCACAGTGACTAGTAGGGGAGACGATGGATTGTTCAGGGAAGCGATCAATGACTAAGCCTAGAAAGGAAGCAAGAATAGCTCCAACAAGAAAAAAGTAAAGGTGAATCATACTTATTAATTCGGAAAAAATAAGAGAAAGAGTATAATAGTTGGATAAAGGAGAAATTTTAGGAGCAAATATGAAAATTCACTTTGAAAAAGGACTTCAGATAGAAAATGCCCAACTCATTTGTCGCTGGTCTAATGCTTTGGGAGAAAGTTTTCAGAAGCAATGGATGGGACCAATGATTCCTTTTCCCTTGACAATTCAAGTCTTGCAAGATTTGGAAGGAATTTTTTCAATATTTGATGGACAAGAGTTTGTGGGGCTTATCCAGAAAATCAGGCTAGAAGACAGGAATCTTCATATCGGGAGATTCTTTATCAATCCTCAGAAACAGGGGCAGGGATTAGGTAGCCAGGCTTTAAGGAAATTTGTTAGTTTGGCCTTTGAAAATGAAGACATAGATACTATTTCTCTAAATGTCTACGAGGCAAATCAAACAGCTTACAATCTTTACCAAAAAGAAGGATTTGAAATCGTTCAAGTGGTTGAAGTACCTGTACGAAAATATATAATGAGAAAATCGAGGTAAGGACTAGTTGATATCTAAAACTGCACCCGTACAATTTTTGGTTTTCAAACTTGTTGCAGAGAAATTTTCTTGATAAAATAGATACATGACTAGATATAAAGCAATCATTTCCTATGATGGCTACGCCTTTGCTGGTTTTCAGCGGCAACCACACGCGCGTAGTGTCCAAGAGGAAATTGAAAAAACTTTAACCAAATTAAATAAAGGGCAGGCCATTACCATCCATGGTGCAGGGCGAACGGATAGTGGTGTTCATGCGCTAGGGCAGGTTATCCACTTTGATCTTCCCTATCAGATGGATGAGGAGAAGCTTCGCTTTGCTCTCGATACTCAAAGTCCTGAAGACATCGATGTCATTTCGATTGAGGTAGTGGCTGATGATTTTCATTGCCGTTATGCCAAGCATAGCAAAACCTATGAGTTTATCGTGGATAGAGGACGTCCTAAAAATCCTATGAGACGTCATTATGCCACCCACTATCCCTACCCACTAGATGTGGAACGCATGCAAAAGGCTGTGAAGAAATTAGAAGGAACCCATGATTTCACCGGATTTACTGCTGCCGGAACCAGTGTGGAGGACAAGGTAAGAACGATTATGGAAGCCAGTCTTAGGGTTGACGAGACCGGTCAATTTTTGACCTTTACCTTCTCAGGCAATGGTTTCCTCTATAAGCAGATTCGAAATATGGTTGGGACCTTGCTGAAAATTGGCAACAATCGGATGCCCATTGAACAGATTGACCTTATCTTGGAGAAAAAAGACAGACAGTTGGCAGGTCCAACTGCAGCACCCAATGGTTTGTATTTGAAGGAGATTCGTTATGAAGAATAATCGTATTTTAGCACTTTCAGGAAATGATATTTTTAGTGGTGGTGGACTAGCTGCTGACCTTGCGACCTATACTTTGAATGGTTTACATGGTTTTGTGGCTATGACCTGCTTAACTGCTTTGACAGAAAATGGTTTTGAGGTCTTACCAACAGATGAGACTATTTTCCAACAACAGCTGGATAGCCTCAAGAGCGTAGACTTTGGAGGGATTAAGGTTGGTCTCTTACCGACTGTTGGTGTTGCTGAAAAAGCCCTTAACTTTATCAAGGAACGCACAGGAGTTCCAGTGGTATTGGATCCAGTTCTCGTTTGTAAGGAAACGCATGATGTTGCTGTCAGCGAGCTTTGTCAAGAGTTGATTCGCTTTTTCCCTTATGTGACTGTCATTACACCCAATCTACCTGAGGCAGAATTGCTAGCAGGCCAAAAGATTGAAACCTTGGATGATATGAAGGCTGCAGCGCAGAAATTACATGACTTGGGTGCGCCAGCAGTGATTATTAAGGGTGGAAATCGTCTCAGTCAAGATAAGGCATTAGATGTATTTTATGATGGAAAGAACTTTACAGTTTTGGAAAATCCTGTTATTGAAGGACAAAATGCTGGTGCTGGTTGTACCTTTGCCTCAAGCATTGCTAGTCAGTTAGTCAAGGGAGAGGAGCTATTACTAGCAATCGAAAGTTCCAAAGCCTTTGTTTACCGTGCCATTGCACAAGCAGATCAATATGGAGTAAGACAGTATGAAGCAAACCAAAACAAGTAAAATCGCCCTATTATCAATACTGACTGCCCTATCGGTAGTTTTAGGTTATATTGTCAAAATCCCAACCCAAACAGGAATCTTAACTCTTTTAGATGCTGGTATCTTTTTCACTGCTTTTTATTATGGAAAACGAGAAGGAGCTATTGTGGGAGGTCTAGGAGGTTTCATTATTGACCTGATTTCAGGCTATCCTCATTGGATGTTCTTCAGCTTGCTTTTCCATGGTTTGCAGGGTTACTTTGCAGGTTTTAAAGGAAAATGGAAGTGGCTTGGATTAGTTTTAGCAACTTTTCTCATGGTAGCTGGATATGCATGTGCAACTTCTTGGATGAAAGGTTGGGGTGTAGCTCTGACAGATATTCCTCACAATTTGTTGCAGAATTTTGTTGGAATGATTGTTGGGTATCTTCTCTATCAGAGTATTAAGAAAATTAGTAAGCAGTAAAAAGAGCAATCCTCCAAGGGAACTATTGAAAAAACTCTGATTTTTTGCTAAAATAAAAGCTATGAAAACACTCTACGATGTGCAACAATTTCTCAAACAGTTCGGCATTCTTGTCTATATGGGGAAACGTCTTTATGACATTGAATTAATGAAGATTGAACTATCTCGAATCTATGATGCTGGTTTGATGGATAAGCTGGATTATCTAGAAGCGGAGGCTGTTCTTCGCAGAGAGCACAAACTAGAATTAGACTATTTAGAAAAAAATGGAGATTAGATATTATGGTAACTTGGGTATTATGGGGACTTGTAGTGGCGATGTTGGCATGGATGGGATATAACTATCTTCGTATTCGCCGTGCAGCAAAAATTGTAGACAATGCAGAGTTTGAATCTTTGATTCGTACTGGTCAGCTAATTGACTTGCGTGAGCCAGCTGACTTCCACAGAAAACATATCCTCGGAGCTCGTAATATTCCTTCAAATCAATTGAAGACAAGTCTTGCAGCTCTTCGCAAGGATAAACCTGTCCTTCTATATGAAAACCAACGTGCGCAACGTGTAACCAATGCAGCGCTTTTCTTGAAAAAACAAGGTTTCTCAGAAATTTATATCCTTTCTTACGGATTGGATTCTTGGACAGGGAAGGTCAAGACCAGCTAATCTTATGTAAAAAGCTGTCGAATGATAGGATGGAGCTATTATTTTATAGTATAATTAATTTGTATTAAATTTTAAGAAGTTTTTCAATATGCAAGAAAAGAAAAAAACTGCACGTAATTTAGGTATCCTATCTATTGTGCTCGGTTTGCTATCTCCAATTGTACGTCTGATTTTGGGAATTTTGATTTACTTTGGCTATGGCTATCGTCATTCGGAAATAGAAGTGAAAGAAAAGTAGTGTAAAAAAGTTTTTTTTAAAACAGAAAGTAGAAGGAGAAAAGAATGAAGAGTGTTAATCTAACGAAAAAAAAGAAAGTTTGGCTGATTGCGCTTGCTTTACTTGCCCTGATCTTACTAGCCATTGTGATCAATATCCAGCTGAATCAACCCGAACATATGAGCGCTGACTATGTTGGCCTTTGGAAGTCAAGGTGGCATGAGGAAAATAAAGAATGGCTCTATCCTCTGAAGAATATCTGTCTTGTTATTTTGGCAGTTCTAGCTGGTTCGGGTCTCATGATTGCATTTTCCAAGAGTGGGAAATGGAAATAAGATTTATGAGAATGAGGCAATTCAGCCCGATGTTCTAACAGACCAGTCTTTAGAAGAGGCGGAGTCCTGGTTGAAGAAACAGTTAGGAGAATAGTTTATTGAAAGAGGCTGGGACAAAAGTCCTAGCCTCTCAGACCGAAGACAAACATTCCAAATGGTGTTTGTCTTTTTCTGTTTGTCAGGCTAAA
Source organism: Streptococcus sp. CL9.43 (assembly GCF_049737935.1). Taxonomy (NCBI): domain Bacteria; kingdom Bacillati; phylum Bacillota; class Bacilli; order Lactobacillales; family Streptococcaceae; genus Streptococcus; species Streptococcus sp. CL9.43. Next base: position 32,582 of record NZ_JBKOTS010000005.1, read on the forward strand.
ATGCCATCTTTTGCTAGAATAATGGTCATTTGAACAAAATAAAAAGTTTTCCCCACCCTCATTTTTACTAGTTTTTTGAGATTCAAACACGCTAAAGTAAGCCCAACCTTATCTTCCATCTTGGACTTGCCTTTCTCTCTTGTATAACGGAGTTTGTGGTATTCTTTGGCGGTCCCAAAGAGCCTCTCAATGGTTTCTTTGCGCTTCTTATAGAGCTCCTTCATCCCTCTTTGATGTCGAATCTCTTCACAATATTCAAGCGCATCTTTCCATACATGCCTTGTGATGACTTTCTGCTGATTCTGGCTCTGGGTACAGACAGATAATAGAGGACAGGCGACACATACTGTTGGATCACTCTTATACTCACGGTATCCTGCTCTAGTCGTCGTGCGATAGGCTAATACTTGATTCTCTGGACAGAGGTAACAGTCATAGAAGGCATCTTAAACAAAATCACTGGGTCTTAAGTTCCCCCTTACTCCCTTGGGGCGGGTATAGGGGAAGACAGATGAAAAGGCTCAATCTTGGCAAAGAGGGTAGGGAAAGCCTGACTATCATGAACATTTCCTGCTTCAACCGTATAAGCCAAGGCCCAACCATGCTTATCACACGCTACTTGGGCAGAATAGGCAAATACTTCCTTGTGTTCCCCCTTGTGGAACCAACCACTCTCGGGCTCTGTCCTTGAGATTTTCTTTTCTTTAGCCTCGCTTCCTTTTGCGGGCTTTAAGGACTTTTTTTCGTGTTTTCTCCTATCTAAATCAATCTCAACTTCCTATTGGCGAAGAAAGTGATCTTCTGGGACCAATTCGTCTATCGTATAGAAGCCATATTGGCAGCGATGATAATCAGGTTTTTCTTTGTGAAACATAGGGAGTACCTCACAACTTTTCTTACCTCTATTATACGACTTTACACAAAGAAAAGCCCATAGAAACTTCTGTTCTGAGGACTTTGTCTTCGATCTGAGCTTTAAACATAAAGCTTTTTTTGTTTTATCGACTCATCTCTAAATAGATTTTAATAATTTGTAACTCTTTCTGGTTTAAAGGGCGGTAGTCACCTTCTGCCAGTTCTGCGTCTAATGTAAAATCCCCGAACTGAACTCGTTTGAGGGCAGTGACCTTGACACCAACTGAGAGGAACATTTTCTTGACCTGATGAAATTTCCCTTCAGAGATGGTGATGGTGGCTAGGCTGAGACTAGGGTTTGAAGATAGAATCTCAAGCTGAGCAGGTTTACAAATAGTTCCATCAAGAAAGACAATCCCGTTTTTGAACTGCTGGATGTGATCTGGTGTGAGCAAGCCGTTCACCTCAACTTGATAAGTTTTATCGACATGATATTGAGGGTGGAGAAGTTGAAAACCTAGAGGGCCATTGTTTGTTAAGAGGAGGAGCCCTGTCGTATCTCGATCTAGCCGACCGATAGCATAGAGTTGGTCTGATTGGAGGTGTTGAGGTAGTAAGTCCATAACCGTTGGGAGCTTCTTGTCCTTGCTTGCTGTCACGACACCATTTGGTTTGTGAAGCATGAGATAGATGTGCTCATATCCTTGGATTTTTCTGTCCTGAAAAATCAACTCTTGTAATCCCGTATCAACATTCTGTGAAAGGGAAGTAGCAGGGACTCCATCTACTAAGATTTCTTTTTTTAGGAGAGCCTGTTTCATAGCTTTTCGACTGATTTTTTCCTGGGCTAATAAATTATCTAAACGCATACCAGCCTATCTTATCACAAGTCGATATTTTTGAAAAGAAAAGAGAAGGAATGAATTTTCTTTTGAAAACATTTACACTTACTTGAGTTAAGTCATTTGCTGAAAATTGTGGTATAATCGTTCAGTTAGAAAATAAATTTTTGAATATAATAGAGGAAATCATGACAAAATTAAGAGAAGATATCCGTAATATCGCGATTATCGCCCACGTCGACCACGGTAAAACAACCCTCGTTGACGAATTGTTGAAACAATCTGAAACTCTTGACGCACGTACAGAATTAGCTGAGCGTGCAATGGACTCAAATGATATTGAAAAAGAGCGTGGAATCACGATTCTTGCGAAAAATACAGCCGTTGCCTATAACGGAACTCGTATCAATATCATGGACACACCAGGACACGCGGACTTCGGTGGAGAAGTTGAACGTATCATGAAAATGGTTGACGGTGTAGTCTTGGTAGTGGATTCCTACGAAGGTACTATGCCTCAAACTCGTTTCGTATTGAAAAAAGCATTGGAACAAGACCTTGTCCCAATCGTTGTTATCAATAAAATTGACAAACCATCAGCTCGTCCAGCAGAAGTAGTGGATGAAGTTTTAGAACTTTTCATCGAACTTGGTGCAGATGATGATCAGCTTGACTTCCCAGTAGTCTATGCTTCAGCAATCAACGGAACATCTTCATTGTCAGATGATCCAGCCGACCAAGAAAAGACTATGGCGCCAATCTTTGATACCATTATTGACCACATTCCAGCTCCAATCGATAACTCAGATGAGCCACTTCAATTCCAAGTGTCTCTTCTTGACTACAATGACTTCGTTGGTCGTATCGGTATCGGACGTGTCTTCCGTGGTACTGTTAAGGTCGGAGACCAAGTTACTCTTTCTAAACTTGATGGTACAACCAAGAACTTCCGTGTTACAAAACTCTTTGGTTTCTTTGGTTTGGAACGTCGTGAAATCCAAGAAGCTAAGGCTGGTGACTTGATTGCCGTATCAGGTATGGAAGACATCTTCGTTGGGGAAACAATCACTCCAACAGATGCAGTTGAAGCTCTTCCAGTTCTTCACATCGACGAACCTACTCTTCAAATGACCTTCTTGGTTAACAACTCACCATTTGCTGGTCGTGAAGGTAAATGGGTGACTTCTCGTAAGGTTGAAGAACGTTTGCAAGCAGAATTGCAAACAGACGTATCTCTTCGTGTAGATCCAACAGACTCACCAGATAAATGGACAGTTTCAGGACGTGGGGAATTGCACTTGTCAATCCTCATCGAGACTATGCGTCGTGAAGGTTATGAGCTTCAAGTATCTCGTCCAGAAGTTATCGTCAAAGAAATTGACGGTGTGAAGTGCGAGCCGTTTGAGCGCGTGCAAATCGACACACCAGAAGAATACCAAGGTTCTGTTATCCAAAGTCTTTCTGAACGTAAGGGTGAAATGTTGGATATGATTGCAACTGGAAACGGTCAAACTCGTTTGGTCTTCCTTGTTCCTGCGCGTGGTTTGATTGGATACTCAACTGAGTTCTTGTCAATGACTCGTGGTTACGGGATCATGAACCATACCTTCGACCAATACTTGCCATTGATTCCAGGCGAAATTGGTGGACGTCACCGTGGTGCCCTCGTTTCCATCGATGCTGGTAAAGCAACAACCTACTCAATCATGTCGATCGAAGAACGTGGTACTATCTTTGTTAACCCAGGTACTGAGGTTTACGAAGGAATGATCATCGGTGAAAACTCTCGTGAAAATGACTTGACTGTTAATATCACGAAAGCAAAACAAATGACTAACGTTCGTTCTGCTACTAAGGACCAAACAGCGGTTATCAAAACTCCTCGTATCTTGACACTTGAAGAATCACTTGAGTTCTTGAATGACGATGAGTACATGGAAGTAACGCCTGAATCGATTCGTTTGCGTAAGCAAATCCTCAACAAGGCAGAGCGTGAGAAAGCAAACAAAAAGAAAAAATCAGCTGAATAAGAGCTAGAAAGAGATAAAGATGGTCTATTTAATCATAGGGATACTCTTATTATTACTCTATGTATTTGCGACACCTCAAAGTATCAAGGGGACGGTCAATGTTGTAATATTAGTCTTTGGACTTGTTGCCCTCGTAATCTTGTTGCTCTTGTCTGCCCTACAGATTTTCCAACTTCCAGCAGAAATCTTTATTACATTGGGAATGCTGGCTCTTACTTACTTTAGTTTGAGAGACATCAGTCTCATGTCGATTCGAAAGAAGCGCGAAAATTAAATCTATTCATAACAAAAAACTTCTATCAGCAACTCAGTTGCCGATAGAAGTTTTTATTTGTTACTGTTTTTGTCAGAATAACGGTTGTAGAAATCTACTTTTATCTGGATAAAATGTTCTAATTCACGAAAGAGTTGTAGAAGCGTAGCCCGTGTCTCAAACTCTTCTCTAGTTTTAGGGAGAGATCGATTGCGAAACACCTCTAGGTAGCTTTCAATATCATTCAATAAGTCGTAGGCTGGATTTGTTTGACTCAATTGACTAGCTGTTTTTGAAAAGAGCTGAGCGACAATCAAACTCTCACTAGCGGCTAGTTGGCATGTGTTAATCTGTTGAGCCATATTTCTTAAGATACGCGTTTGTCTTTGTCGCATCTCAAAGTAGTGGATATGATAATCTGTCTGGTGAAAGAGATGGTCAGAATGATCGAGGTAAACTAACTTAAGAGCATCCTCAAGTAGTTGATCAAGTTCATTTACAAGTTGAGCCTGATTACGGCCATCTCCTCTTTTCAGATAGTAAGAAAGTCGTAGAAGAACATCTCTGAGTTTTTCTTCAACAAGAGTATGATAATGTTGAATTTCTTTTTCACGTGAAGGCATATAGAGATTGACCAGAAGCGCAAATCCAGTACCGATTAGGAAGAGTAAGAGCTCATTCAGTAAAAGTGCTGGTGCTGTTGATTGTTGGATTAAGAGATGGCTGACCAGAACGCTACTAGGAGTGATTCCAATTTCCCAACCGAGTTTATAGGCAAGGGGAACATAGATTGCTAAGTAGAGTCCAAAGCTCCAGATATGATAACCAGTTAGTTTGAAAGCTATAACACCGATCATTAACGCCAGCAAGGTTGAAAAAAGACGATTGCGGGCTAGCTTGATCGTGCTTCTTCGAGTATCAGAAAGACTCAAGATAGCAATGATACCAGCTGATACAGCGGATGACAAATCAAAAAAGTAGGCTAGTAAACAAGCAAAACAGGTTGCCAAGACTAGTTTAAGAGTGCGTTGTGTGATAGACATAGAATACTTCCTTGAGATAAATACTTTAAAGTTTTAGTAGTAGGTGAGGTAGAAAGGTCTATTCTAAGAGAGTTATTGAGAAAGTAATTTGTTCTCCATGTAGTGGTTTGATTATAGTATAAATATGTTTTGAAATCAAGTGAATCTAATAATAGTTTAGGAAGAATGAATATTTACCAAACTGGTTCAGATATCGTTTTATGGTATAATGTTAGGAAAGGAGCTTACTATGCCAACATTTATTCAAAATTATATCGATAAGTTAAATATCAACAGTATTCTAGAAGAGTTGTTTTCAAAATCAGTCTCTCTAGTCCTTCTTTTTATTGTCTTTTATATCGTTAAAATAATTCTCCATCAAGTTGTGAAAAGAGTCGTTAAACCATCCTTAAAATTTTCCCAGAAAGATGAGGCGCGCCAAAAGACAATTTCTAGATTGATAGAAAATATTTTGAACTACACCCTCTATTTCTTTTTACTCTACTTTGTTTTATCTACTCTAGGCTTACCTGTATCAAGTCTACTGGCAGGTGCTGGGATTGCTGGGGTGGCAATAGGGATGGGTGCTCAAGGCTTCTTGTCAGACGTGGTCAATGGCTTTTTCATCCTCTTTGAGCGCCAGTTAGATGTTGGAGATCAAGTTGAGTTTACGAATGGTCCGATTACAATCTCTGGTAAGGTTGTGAGTGTCGGTATTCGTACGACTCAACTGCGCAGTGAGGATGGAGTCCTTCACTTTGTTCCCAATAGAAGTATCACGGTTGTCAGCAATTTTTCAAGGAAAGAAGAGAACTGAAATTTTACCTCTTTTATGGTACAATAGAAAGAGTTTGGTAAAGGAGAAACGATGTTTTTAGATGAGCAATTAGGAAATGGTTGTGTTTGGATCAATCTAGATGTAGAAAAAATTAAAAATCTTGAAGATTTATCTGAAATCTACGGATTGGATAAGGAAACCATCGAATATGCGCTGGATAAAAATGAACGTGCCCATATGGATTACAACCGTGAGAATGGGACTGTGACCTTTATCTACAATGTTCTGGACTTAGAAAAGGACAAGGATTACTATGAAGCGATTCCCATGACCTTTATCGTTGAAAACAAACGAATGATTACCATCAGCAACCATAAGAATGCTTATGTCATTGATCAGATGTTAGCTTATCTGGATAGCCATGAGTTGCTTTCTATTTACAAATTTCTTTTTGCTAGTCTAGAAATCATTAGTAACGCCTATTATCCAATCATTGAAAAGATGGATAAGAGTAAAGATGAAGTCAACAGCTTACTTCGTCAGAGAACAACAAAGAAAAATCTCTTCGCCCTCTCTGACTTGGAGACTGGTATGGTTTACTTAACAGCAGCGGCAAAACAAAATCGACTCCTCTTAGAACATATCCAGGGCCATGCTCTTTATCGGAGATTTAATGAAGTCGAACGAGAGCAGTTTGATGATGCAATGATTGAAGCCCATCAGTTGGTGTCTATGACAGACTTGATTTCTCAAGTCTTGCAACAACTCTCATCTTCTTACAACAACATCCTAAACAATAACCTGAATGATAGTTTGACAGTTTTGACTATTATCTCCGTCTTACTAGCAGTACTTGCGGTTATTACAGGTTTCTTCGGAATGAATGTTCCTCTACCATTTACAGAAGAGCCAAATGCTTGGATTTATATCTTAATGGCTAGCTTGATTTTATGGGCAGCCTTATCTCAATGGCTGAAGAAAATTACTAGAAAATAAAAGAAAAGGAGCCAAAATGGCTATTGAAAACTACATGCCAGACTTTGCTGTAGAAGCAGTTTATGATTTGACAGTCCAAAGCCTGAAAAACCAAGGGATCAAAGCTGTTTTGGTGGATTTGGACAACACTCTGATTGCTTGGAATAACCCTGATGGGACTTCAGAGATGAAGCAATGGTTACATGACCTTCGTGATGCTGGTATTCGCATTATCGTAGTGTCCAACAACTCTAAAAAACGAGTTCAACGTGCGGTTGAAAAATTTGGGATTGACTATGTTTATTGGGCTTTGAAGCCCTTTACTTTCGGGATTGACCGCGCCATGAAGGAATTCCACTATGATAAAAACGAAGTGGTCATGGTTGGGGATCAGCTCATGACGGATATTCGAGCGGCTCACCGTGCTGGGATTCGTTCGATTTTGGTCAAACCCTTAGTTCAGCATGACTCTATCAAAACGAAGATTAACCGCGCTCGTGAGCGCCGTGTCATGAAACAAATCACTGAAAAGTACGGGCCTATCACATATAAAAAAGGAATCTAACTATGGAAGAAATTCTCTGTATTGGTTGTGGAGCAACCATTCAGACGACAGATAAGACTGGTCTAGGGTTTACGCCTCAGTCAGCACTCGAAAAAGGTTTGGAGACTGGTGAAGTTTATTGCCAACGCTGTTTCCGTCTTCGTCATTACAATGAAATCACAGATGTGCAGTTGACGGATGATGATTTCCTAAAACTCTTGCACGAGGTGGGAGACAGTGATGCCTTAGTAGTGAACGTCATCGATATCTTTGACTTTAATGGCTCTGTTATCCCAGGATTGCCTCGTTTTGTATCAGGTAATGATGTGCTCTTGGTTGGAAATAAAAAAGACATCCTCCCTAAGTCAGTTAAACCAGGCAAGATTAGTCAATGGCTTATGGAACGTGCCCATGAGGAGGGTCTTCGTCCAGTCGATGTCGTCCTGACTTCAGCCCAAAACAAGCATGCTATCAAGGAAGTCATTGAAAAAATCGAGCATTACCGTAAAGGACGCGATGTCTATGTAGTTGGGGTGACTAATGTCGGTAAATCAACTCTTATCAATGCTATTATCCAGGAAATTACGGGTGACCAGAACGTCATCACAACATCACGTTTCCCAGGGACAACCTTAGATAAGATTGAGATCCCACTTGATGATGGTTCTTATATCTATGATACGCCGGGAATTATCCATCGTCATCAGATGGCCCACTACTTGACGGCTAAAAACCTTAAGTATGTCAGTCCTAAAAAGGAAATCAAACCTAAAACCTACCAGCTCAATCCTGAGCAAACTCTCTTTTTAGGAGGTTTGGGACGATTTGATTTCATTGCAGGAGAAAAGCAAGGTTTCACAGCCTTCTTTGATAATGAACTCAAACTTCATCGTACCAAGCTTGAAGGCGCTAGTGCCTTTTACGACAAGCATCTTGGAACCCTCCTTACGCCACCGAATAGCAAGGAAAAAGAAGACTTTCCAAAACTGGTCCAACATGTCTTTACTATCAAGGATAAAACAGACCTCGTTATCTCAGGACTAGGCTGGATCCGTATAACAGGAACTGCGAAAGTAGCCGTCTGGGCACCAGAAGGCGTCGCAGTCGTCACACGAAAAGCAATTATTTAAACACAGAAAGGAAAGAGTTATCTTTATAAAGGCGAGCACTGCGAGCCCCTAGAAGATACTTTTCGCCGTGGTGTTAGTTGGTACAAGTGATTGTACCAAATGCGGAAAATTTGAGACCTTAGGCTCAAATTTTAGTCATGAAAGTCCAGAGGACTTTGCTGACGTCTGTCACCACTTCAGAAAAGTATAAAAAGAAACTCTTTTAAATGAATTATGTCACTAACATCAAAACAACGTGCCTTCCTCAACAGCCAGGCACACACACTCAAACCTATCATCCAAATCGGGAAGAATGGCCTCAATGACCAAATCAAAACTAGCGTTCGTCAGGCACTTGATGCTCGTGAATTGATCAAGGTTACTCTCTTGCAAAACACAGATGAAAACATCCACGAAGTAGCTGAAATCTTAGAAGAAGAGATCGGTGTGGATACAGTACAAAAGATTGGCCGTATCTTGATTTTGTATAAGCAATCAAGCAAGAAAGAAAATCGTAAGATTTCTAAAAAAGTTAAAGAAATCTAAACACAATACTCCCAAAAACTGTATTTTACAGAAGACTAAAGGAGATTAGCCTATGGCAATCGAATTATTAACTCCCTTTACAAAAGTGGAGTTAGAGCCAGAAATCAAGGATAAAAAACGCAAGCAAGTTGGAATCTTAGGGGGAAATTTTAACCCTGTTCACAATGCTCATCTTATCGTGGCAGACCAAGTGCGCCAGCAGTTGGGATTGGATCAAGTTCTGCTCATGGCTGAGTATCAACCGCCTCACGTAGACAAAAAGGAAACCATTTCTGAACACCACCGCCTCAAGATGCTTGAATTGGCTATCGATGGAATCGAAGGTTTAGCTATTGAGACCATCGAGCTGGAGCGTAAAGGTATTTCCTACACCTACGACACCATGAAGCTTCTAACAGAGAAGAATCCAGATACAGATTACTATTTCATTATCGGTGCAGATATGGTAGACTATCTGCCTAAATGGTACCGAATTGATGAGTTGGTGGAACTAGTTCAGTTTGTAGGGGTTCAACGTCCACGTTACAAGGCAGGGACTTCTTATCCAGTCATCTGGGTGGATGTGCCTCTCATGGATATTTCTTCCAGCATGGTGCGTGATTTCATTGCTCAAGGTCGCACACCTAACTTTCTCTTGCCAAAACCAGTGCTAGACTATATTGAGAAAGAAGGGCTTTACTGATGGCATACCAAGACTATATCAACTGTTCGCGTGAAGAATTGTTGGAAAAAATGGCAGAGCTCCTACCTGAAAAACGTCTAACTCATTGTCTGGGTGTAGAGCGTGCAGCCATAGAATTGGCTCAGCGTTTTGGTGTGGATGTTGAGAAAGCTGGTTTGGCAGGTCTCCTTCATGACTATGCTAAAAAGCTATCAGATCAAGAGTTTTTAGACTTGATTGATCGATATCAACTTGACTCTGATCTTAAAAAATGGGGTAATAATGTCTGGCATGGTATGGTCGGCATTTACAAGATTCAGGAAGATTTGAACATGCAAGACTCTGAAATTCTGCGTGCAATAGAAATTCATACAGTCGGAGCGAGTCAGATGACAGACCTTGACAAGGTTATCTATGTCGCAGACTACATCGAGCACAATCGTGCCTTTCCAGGGGTGGACCAGGCGCGTGAGATTGCAAGTTTGTCACTCAATAAGGCAGTAGCTTATGAAACAGCTCGCACTGTGGAGCATTTGGCTCGCCAAGGATTGCCTATTTATCCCCAAACCCTTGAAACCTATAACGCTTATGTGCACTATTTGAAAGAGGACTAAATGAACGAAAAAGAATTATTAGAACTAGTCGTGAAAGCGGCTGATGAGAAACGTGCAGAGGATATTCTCGCACTTGATGTACAAGAACTGACCAGTGTGACAGATTACTTTGTCATCACGAGCTCCATGAATAGCCGTCAATTGGACGCTATCGCTGAAAATATCCGTGAAAAAGTTGCTGAAGCAGGCTTTAAAGGTAGCCATGTTGAAGGAGATGCAGCTGGTGGTTGGGTCCTACTTGACCTTGGTGGTGTCGTAGTGCATATCTTCTCAGAAGAAATGCGTGCCCACTATAACCTAGAAAAACTATGGCATGAGGCAAGTGCTGTCGATCTTTCAACAGCCCTAGCTTAAGCAGGTAAACTCAGTTGGCAGCAACTGAGTTTTGTTGATTAAATTGAAATTCTATGGAAAGAAAGGATAGGGCCTTGTGTTTAGTTGGTCTCTTAATTGAACACGAGCTAAAAGCTACGAGAAAAAGATAAACTTCCTTTGTATCTGACGATACAGCAGAAAGTTTCCTATTTTCTCCTTGCTTTTAACGCTCTTTGTATCTTAATTATGGCTACTTATGAAACTTTTGCGGCTGTTTACGATGCAGTCATGGATGATAGTTTATACGATAAATGGACGGATTTTTCCCTCCGTCATTTGCCAAAGACTAAGGAGAGAAAGAAACTCTTGGAATTGGCTTGTGGGACAGGCATCCAGTCAGTGCGCTTTTCTCAGGCTGGTTTTGAAGTGACTGGACTGGACTTGAGCGCGGACATGTTGAAGATTGCTGAGAAGAGAGCTACTTCAGCCAAGCAAAAGATTGGTTTTATGGAAGGCAATATGCTGGATTTATCCAAGGCTGGTAAATACGACTTTGTGACCTGCTATTCTGATTCTATCTGCTACATGCAGGATGAGGTGGAAGTAGGGGATGTCTTTAAAGAAGTCTATAATGCCCTTAATGAAGATGGGCTCTTCATCTTTGATGTGCATTCGACCTACCAGACAGATGAGGTTTTTCCAGGCTATTCTTACCATGAAAATGCAGAAGACTTTGCCATGCTTTGGGATACCTACGAGGATGCAGCGCCACATTCTATCGTGCATGAGTTGACCTTTTTTATCAAGGAAGCGGATGGTTCCTTTAGTCGTCACGACGAAGTTCATGAGGAGCGGACTTATGAGGTCTTGACCTATGATATTCTGCTAGAACAAGCTGGTTTCAAATCCTTCAAGCTTTATGCTGACTTTGAGGATAAGGAGCCTACAGAAACCAGCACCCGTTGGTTTTTTGTCGCGCAGAAGTAGGAGAATATCATGACCATTACAGGTATTATCGCAGAGTTCAATCCTTTTCATAATGGCCACAAATACCTGCTAGAACAGGCGGATGGGCTGAAAATTGTTGCCATGTCTGGGAATTTCATGCAGCGTGGAGAGCCTGCTATCGTGGACAAGTGGACAAGGGCTCAAATGGCACTGGAGAATGGAGCAGACTTGGTAGTGGAATTGCCCTTTTTAGTCAGTGTTCAGGCGGCGGACTTTTTTGGTCAAGGTGCAGTTGCTATCTTGGCTCGTTTGGGGATGGATACCCTAGCCTTTGGGACAGAAGAAGTTCTGGATTACCAGCAAATTGCTAACCTATATACAGAGCGTGGTCAAGAGATGGAACTTTTCATGGAAAACTTACCTAATTCTCTATCTTACCCACAGAAAACCCAAGCCATGTGGAAGGAATTTGCAGACCTTGATTTTTCAGGTGATACGCCCAATCATGTCCTTGCTCTTGCCTATGCCAAGGCGGTAGCAGGGCGAAAGATCAAACTTCATCCAATTCAACGTCAGGGAGCGGGATACCATTCTGTGGACAAGGATGTGGACTTTGCCTCGGCGACAGCTCTTCGTCAGCATCAAAATGATCAAAATTTTTTAGAACGCTTTATGCCTTCGATTGCTCTTTTTGAAAATGCTAGCAAGGTAAACTGGGAAGATTATTATCCTTTGCTTCGCTACCAAATCTTATCAAATCCTGACCTAACTACTATTTATCAGGTTAATCAAGAAATGGCAGTGCGTATCAAGGATGCCATAAAGACAGCTAAGTCTGTTGACGAATTGGTCGAGATAGTTGCCACTAAACGGTACACAAAAGCACGAGTTAGACGACTCTTGACTTATATCTTGGTACAAGCCAGAGAAAATGCCTTGTCAGAAGGCATTCACGTCCTTGGTTTCACCGAAAAAGGCAGGCAACATCTCAAGCCTCTGAAAGAGCAGGTCCATCTAGTCAGTCGAATCGGCAAAGAGCCCTGGGATGCCATGACTCAAAAGGCAGACCAGATTTACCAACTAGGACACCCAAGTATCGCAGAACAAAATTTTGGCAGAGTGCCAATCAGAATCGAAACAAACTAAGCCTACTGAAAGGTAGGCTTTTTACTTATTTTTTTGTAAAAAATTCTATAAAAAATTGGGTTCGTTAAAGAAGCCTATTTTACTAGGGAAAATAACAATTTCAACTCAAAAAATGACCAAAATATCTTCCATTTAAGGTTTGTTAAAAATAGTTTTTTGTGGTAGAATGTATATGAATGCATGTCATTCGGATAAACAAATAAATTGAGGTAAAAACATGGAAATTATGACAATTGTTATAGTTGTTTTTGCCGTCATCATTGGTTTAGTCATTGGATATGTCAGCATCTCAGTCAAGATGAAATCATCACAAGAGGCTGCAGAGTTGATGCTTTTAAATGCTGAACAAGAAGCAACTAATTTACGAGGACAAGCTGAGCGCGAAGCAGATTTATTACTTAATGAAGCTAAAAGCGAAAGCAAATCCCTTAAAAAAGAAGCACTATTGGAGGCTAAAGAAGAAGCCAGAAAATACCGCGAAGAAGTGGACGCTGAATTTAAGTCGGAGCGTCAAGAACTCAAGCAAATCGAAAGTCGTTTGACGGAGAGAGCTACGAGCCTTGACCGTAAAGACGATAATTTGACGAACAAAGAAAAAACACTTGAACAAAAAGAACAAAGTATTTCTGATAGAGCAAAAAACCTTGATGCACGTGAAGAGCAACTAGAGGAAATTGAAAAGCAAAAGCAAGCAGAACTAGAGCGTGTCGGAAGTCTGACACAGTCAGAGGCAAAAGATATTATCTTAGCCCAGACAGAAGAAAACTTGACCAAGGAAATTGCTAGCCGCATTCGTGAGGCGGAGCAAGAAGTCAAGGAACGTTCAGATAAGCTTGCTAAGGATATCTTGTCCCAAGCCATGCAGAGAATTGCTGGTGAGTATGTAGCTGAGTCTACAAACTCAACCGTTCATCTGCCTGATGATACTATGAAAGGTCGTATCATTGGTCGTGAAGGGCGAAATATCCGTACCTTTGAAAGTTTGACAGGGGTTGATGTCATCATTGATGATACGCCAGAAGTGGTAACCTTGTCAGGTTTCGATCCTATCCGACGTGAGATTGCCCGTATGACGATGGAAACCTTACTTAAGGATGGACGAATTCACCCAGCTCGTATCGAAGAGTTGGTTGAGAAAAACCGTCAAGAAATTGATAACAGAATTCGTGAATATGGTGAAGCTGCAGCCTATGAAATCGGTGCACCAAATCTTCACCCAGACTTGATGAAGATCATGGGTCGCTTACAGTTCCGTACTTCATACGGACAAAATGTCTTGCGTCACTCAATCGAAGTGGCTAAGTTAGCTGGTATCATGGCTAGCGAACTTGGTGAAAATGCAGCTCTTGCCCGTCGTGCAGGGTTCCTTCACGATATTGGTAAAGCCATTGACCGAGAAGTAGAAGGCAGCCACGTTGAGATTGGTACGGAGTTGGCTCGCAAGTACAAGGAACACCCAGTTGTGATCAATACCATTGCTAGTCACCACGGAGATGTAGAACCTGAGAGTGTGATTGCAGTTATTGTTGCTGCAGCGGATGCCTTAAGTGCAGCCCGTCCAGGAGCTCGTAGTGAGTCACTTGAAAGCTACATCAAACGTCTCCATGATTTAGAGGAAATCGCTAATAGTTTTGAAGGAGTTCAAAATAGCTTTGCCCTTCAAGCAGGTCGTGAAATCCGAATCATGGTGAACCCAGGTCAAATCAAGGACGACAAGGTCACAATCTTAGCTCACAAAGTTCGTGAGAAAATCGAAAGCAACCTCGATTACCCAGGAAATATCAAGGTAACCGTGATTCGTGAACTTCGTGCAGTTGATTATGCAAAATAAATAAGAAAGAGCAGTTGAAAAATTACTGCTTTTTTGTTACACTAGATAGAAAGATTGTAGTAAGCAGAAATGCCTTCACAAAGAGAATTCTGAAAGAATTTTCAAGGCATTTCACAAACTATCCAAAGGAGACATCATGGCAGACCGTGGCTTACTAATCGTTTTTTCAGGTCCTTCAGGAGTTGGAAAGGGAACGGTTAGACGAGAAATTTTTGAGAGTTCTGAAAACCAATTCCAATATTCTGTATCTATGACAACGCGGGCGCAACGTCCAGGTGAAGTAGACGGAGTTGACTATTTCTTCCGCACGCGTGAAGAATTTGAAGAATTGATCCGTCAAGGACAGATGTTAGAGTATGCAGAGTATGTAGGCAACTACTACGGAACTCCTCTGACCTATGTCAATGAAACCCTTGATAAGGGGATTGACGTCTTCCTTGAAATTGAAGTGCAGGGAGCTCTTCAGGTCAAGAAAAAAGTTCCAGATGCAGTCTTTATCTTTTTGACTCCACCAGATTTGGAAGAATTGCAAGATCGTCTCGTAGGCCGTGGTACCGATAGCGCAGAAGTGATTGCCCAACGTATCGA
Source organism: Streptococcus sp. CL9.43 (assembly GCF_049737935.1). NCBI lineage: Bacteria > Bacillati > Bacillota > Bacilli > Lactobacillales > Streptococcaceae > Streptococcus > Streptococcus sp. CL9.43. The sequence continues at coordinate 47,639 of NZ_JBKOTS010000005.1, forward strand.
AAAAGCCAAAGAAGAAATTGCTTTGATGCGTGAATATGACTATGCTATTGTCAATGATCATGTTCCTCTTGCCGCAGAACGTGTCAAACGTGTGATTGAAGCAGAACATTTCCGCGTCGATCGTGTCATCGGTCACTACCAGGATATGCTACCAAAGTCTCCAACTATTCGATAAACTATAGAAAACAGGTACAAACAAATGATGCTTAAACCCTCTATTGATACCTTGCTTGACAAGGTACCATCAAAATATTCACTCGTAATCTTGGAAGCAAAACGTGCTCACGAATTAGAAGCTGGAGCAACTCCAACACAAGAATTCAAATCTGAAAAATCTACACTTCGTGCCTTGGAAGAAATTGAATCAGGGAATGTAACCATCCACCCAGATCCAGAAGGGAAACGAGAGGCTGTTCGTCGACGTATCGAAGAAGAAAGACGATTGAGAGAAGAAGAAGAAAAGAAAATCAAAGAGCAAATTGCGAAAGAAAAAGAAGAAGGTGAAAAAATTTAAGGTTGGGGGGACTCAATCTTATTTTTTCTATTGCAAGAATACTCAATCAATTGAAACGATTTAAGTAAAGAAGGAGGTGAGGATATGGCTATTGCAAAAATCATTGTGGATGTTCCCTTGATGCAGACGGACCAACCATACAGTTATAAGGTCCCTGAGGAATTTGTAGACATGCTGGAAATTGGTATGCGGGTTCATGTGCCTTTTGGGAAGGCCAATCGCTTGATTCAGGGAATTGTTCTTGGAATGGAACAAGAATCTGATGTAGATGTGGCAGATGAGGACTTGAAAGAAATTGCTGAGGTGCTGGACTTTTCTCCTGTCTTAACGGAGGAACAACTCTGGCTGGCCGAAGAACTACGTAAGTCAGTTTTTTCATACAAGATTTCTATTCTAAAAGCTATGCTTCCAGGATTTTTGAATTCTAGCTATGATAAAATCCTCTATCCTCTGGAAGGCTTGAGTCAGGAGGACAGAGACCGTTTGTTTGGATCACAAGAGTCCTTAGCATTTTCATCTCTAGACTTAGAAAAGCAGGCCGAGATGATGCGATTGACTCGCAAAGGACTTTTGAAGTTAGAGTATCAGGCTATAGATCAGAAGAAGGTCAAAACACAGTCTTGGATTCAAGTGAATCTTGACAAATTAGAAAAGCTAGAAATCTCAAACCGTGCCAAGAAGAAATTGGAACTGCGAGATTATTTATTAGCACATCCAGAAAGTACTCCTTTGGCTACTTTGTTAGAACATTACTCTCGGGAACAAGTTAACTTCTTTGTGGAACAGGGTGCTTTGACGATTCTTCAAAAGGAAGTTCAACGTTCAGCTGCCTACTTTGAAGGAATCGAGTCAAATCAAGCCTTAGAGTTAAACCCAGAGCAAAAACAAGCCTGTGAGGCGGTTGTTGGAGCGATTGGAAAGCAACATCCTCCCTTTCTTCTACAAGGAATCACTGGAAGTGGGAAAACCGAGGTTTACCTGCAGATTATCCAAGGTGCCTTGGATATGGGGAAAACAGCGATTGTTCTAGTTCCGGAAATCTCTCTGACACCTCAAATGACCGAGCGATTTATTGCTCGGTTTGGTGAGCAAGTTGCCATCCTCCACTCTGGCTTATCCAACGGTGAAAAGTATGATGAGTGGCGCAAGGTGGAGCGTGGAGATGCTCAGGTAGTTGTTGGGGCTAGGTCTGCTATTTTTGCACCTTTGAAAAATCTAGGTGTTATCATTATCGATGAAGAGCATGAGGCTAGCTACAAGCAAGATAGTAATCCGCGTTATCATGCTAGAGATGTGGCTCTTTTACGTGCCCAGTACAATCAAGCTGCCCTAGTCCTTGGTTCTGCAACACCGAGTCTAGAAAGCCGTGCGCGTGCTGGTAAGGGTGTTTATCAACATCTACGTCTGACACAACGGGCCAATCCTTTAGCAAGTATTCCTGAAGTTCAACTGATTGACTTCCGTGATTACATCGGGCAGAATGAAACATCAAACTTTACACCACCACTGATTGAGGCAATTCAAGATCGACTGGATAAAAAAGAGCAGGTTGTTCTCATGCTCAATCGCCGTGGTTATTCAAGTTTTGTCATGTGTCGGGAATGTGGGACAGTTGATACCTGTCCAAACTGCGATATTTCCTTGACGCTGCATATGGATACTAAGACTATGAACTGCCATTATTGTGGTTTTTCTAAGGAAATCCCCCATGTCTGTCCAAACTGTCAGAGTCGTAGCATTCGTTATTATGGAACGGGGACCCAGAAGGCTTATGATGAGCTGGCTGAACTCTTTCCAGAGACACGCATTCTACGCATGGATGTGGATACAACTCGTAAAAAGGGAAGTCACCAAGCTTTACTTGAACAATTTGGCAATGGTGAGGCGGACATATTGCTAGGAACCCAGATGATTGCCAAGGGCTTGGATTTTCCAAATGTGACCTTGGTTGGTGTTCTCAATGCGGATACGGCTTTGAACCTGCCTGATTTTCGTTCTTCTGAGAGAACCTTCCAACTCTTGACCCAGGTGGCAGGTCGCGCCGGTCGTGCTGAAAAGGCAGGTCAGGTCTTGATTCAATCTTATAATCCTCAGCATTATGCCATTCGATTCGCCAAGGATCAGGATTACGAAGGTTTTTATGCCTATGAAATGGGCATCAGACGTCAGTTGAGTTATCCACCTTATTATTTCACTATTGGAATCACCTTATCTCATAAAAAAGAAGAAGAGGTTCTTAGACGTGCTTATCAAGTCATGGATATTTTGCGGTCAGGTTTATCGGATGCTTGTGTAATTCTAGGTCCGACGCCAAAACCTATCGCTCGTACTCATAACCTCTATCATTACCAAATTTTGATTAAATACCGTTTAGAAGATGAGTTGGCTTCTACCCTTAATCAGGTCTTAGCCCTGACTCAAGAACGTGAAAATAGCGAACTTCGTCTCAGTATTGACCACGAACCGCAACAATTTTTATAGAAGGAGAAAAGATGACAAAACTAATCTTTATGGGAACTCCCAATTTTTCAGCAACTGTTTTAAAGGGACTTTTGTCAGATGACCGCTACGAGATTGTAGCGGTTGTAACTCAGCCAGATCGTGCGGTTGGACGTAAAAAAGTTATCCAGGAAACCCCAGTGAAACAAGCTACCAAAGAGGCAGGTCTACCTATCTACCAACCTGAAAAATTATCAGGTAGTCCAGAAATGGAAGCTATCATGAATTTGGGTGCTGACGGGATTGTAACGGCAGCTTTTGGGCAATTTCTCCCAAGTAAACTCCTTGATAGCATGGATTTTGCGGTCAACGTTCACGCTTCCCTTCTTCCAAAGCACCGTGGTGGAGCTCCTATCCATTATGCCTTGATTCAAGGTGATGAAGAAGCAGGAGTAACCATTATGGAAATGGTCAAGGAAATGGATGCAGGGGACATGATTTCCCGTCGCAGTATTCCCATTACTGATGAGGACAATGTTGGAACATTGTTTGAAAAATTGGCCATTGTTGGGCGTGATTTGCTTTTGGATACTCTTCCTGCTTATATAGCTGGTGAAATTCAGCCTCAACCGCAAGACCCAAGCCAAGTAACTTTCTCACCAAATATCAAACCTGAGGAGGAAAAACTGGACTGGAACAAGACCAACCGTCAACTCTTTAATCAAATCCGTGGAATGAATCCATGGCCAGTTGCCCACACCTTCTTCAAGGGAGATCGTTTCAAAATCTATGAAGCTCTGCCTGTAGAAGGTCAGGGGAATCCGGGTGAGATTATTTCCATCAGTAAGAAAGAATTGATCGTCGCAACAGCAGAAGGAGCTCTGTCTCTTAAACAAGTTCAACCAGCAGGAAAACCTAAAATGGACATTGCTTCCTTCCTTAATGGTGTGGGACGAACGTTGACAGTAGGAGAACGATTTGGTGATTAAAGTAGAAACAGGTAGAAGTTTAGCTTTAGAGGTATTGGAGGACGTTCTTGTCAATCAAGCCTACTCCAATATCGCCTTGAATAAACACCTCAAGGGAAGTCAACTGTCAGCAACTGACAAAGGTTTGGTGACAGAGCTTGTATACGGGACTGTAGCTCGTAAACTAACTTTAGAATGGTATTTGTCTCACTTTATTGAGGATAGAGACAAGCTAGACAGCTGGCTCTATGTTTTGCTTCTCATGAGCGTCTATCAACTCCAATACTTGGATAAGCTTCCTGATCATGCAGTGGTCAATGAAGCGGTAGAAATTGCAAAACTTCGTAAAAAGGGTAGCGAAAAATTGGTCAATGCAGTCCTTCGCCGTATCTTGCGAGAAGGTTTGCCAGATATTGCCAGTATCAAGCGTAAGAACAAGCGTGATTCTATCGCCTACTCTTTGCCAGTGTGGTTAGTTTCTAGGCTCAAGGAAGAGTATGGAGAAGAGCGAGCGCAAGCGATTTTTGAGAGTCTTTTGCAACGCAATAAAGCTAGTATCCGGGTGACTGATTTGAGTCGAAAAGAGGAAATTAAAGCTTTGCTTGATGCAAGTGATTCTGCCTTATCAGCTTCTGGTCTGGTCAAGGAGCAGGGGCACTTTGCAGGCCATGACTTATTTTCGGAAGGACTTATTACTATCCAGGACGAGTCTAGTCAACTGGTTGCACCAACTCTTCATTTACAAGGAGAGGAGCAGGTTTTGGATGCTTGTGCAGCTCCAGGTGGGAAAACAGCCCATATGGCCTCTTATCTAACGACAGGTCAGGTAACGGCATTGGATCTCTACGACCATAAACTTAATTTGATTCAAGAGAATGCCCAGCGACTAGGAGTAGCAGACCGTGTTCAAACACAAAAATTGGATGCCCGAAAGGTCCACGAGTTTTTTGGTAAGGATCAATTTGATAAGATTCTTGTTGATGCCCCTTGCTCAGGGATTGGTCTATTGCGTCGGAAACCAGATATCAAATACAACAAAGACACTGCTGATTTCGCGTCATTACAGGAAATTCAGTTGGAAATATTAGGTAGTGTTTGTCAAACGCTACGTAAAGGTGGTATAATAACTTATAGTACCTGCACTATTGTCTCTGAGGAGAACTTTCAAGTGGTTCAAGCATTTTTAGAAAGTCATCCAGAGTTCGAGCAGGTTAAACTAGAACACGAATGCAAGGATATCCTAAAAGATGGCTGCATCCTCATTACTCCAGAATTGTACGGAAGTGATGGATTCTTTATTAGCCAATTTCGTAAGATATCCAATTAGGAAGGAACTGACACAATGGAGATTTCATTATTAACAGATGTGGGTCAGAAGCGAACAAATAATCAAGACTATGTCAATCTTTTTGTCAACCGTGCCGGTCGTACGATGATTATCTTGGCTGACGGGATGGGAGGACACCGAGCAGGTAATATTGCCAGTGAGATGGCGGTTACGGACTTAGGTGTTGCCTGGGTAGATACTCAGATTGATACCGTGAATGAAGTTCGTGAATGGTTTGCAGAACACCTAGAAATTGAAAATCAAAAGATTTATCAATTGGGGCGTGATGAAGCATATAAAGGAATGGGTACAACTCTAGAAGCCCTTGCAATCATTGATAACCAAGCCATCTATGCTCATATTGGTGATTCTCGTATCGGCTTGGTTCGTGGAGAAGAGTACCACCAATTAACGAGTGATCATTCATTAGTCAATGAGTTGCTCAAGGCAGGTCAATTAACACCTGAAGAAGCTGAAGCGCATCCGCAAAAAAATATCATCACCCAGTCTATTGGACAAAAAGATGAGATTCAACCTGATTTAGGGATTGTAAGCTTGGAACCTGGTGACTATATCGTTATGAACAGTGATGGTCTAACGAATATGATTTCAGGAAGTGAAATCTATGACATCGTGACAAGTGATATTTCACTTGAAGACAAGGCGGCAACCTTAGTACGTTTTGCAAACAATGCCGGAGGGCTTGATAACATTACTGTTGCCTTGATTGCGATTGAGGAGGAATCAAAATGATCCAGATCGGCAAGATATTTGCCGGACGATATCGGATTATCAAACAAATTGGCCGAGGAGGGATGGCAGATGTCTACCTGGCCAAAGATTTGATTCTGGATGGGGAAGAGGTAGCGGTGAAGGTCCTGAGGACCAACTACCAAACGGATCCAATCGCAGTTGCACGTTTTCAGCGTGAAGCACGTGCAATGGCAGACCTAGATCATCCTCATATCGTTCGAATTACGGATATCGGTGAAGAAGACGGTCAACAATATCTAGCTATGGAATATGTAGCTGGGCTTGACCTCAAACGTTATATCAAAGAACACTACCCTCTATCAAACGAGGAAGCTGTTCGTATCATGGGTCAAATTCTCTTGGCTATGCGTTTGGCGCATGCAAAGGGGATTATTCACCGTGATTTAAAACCTCAAAATATACTCTTGACTCCTGATGGAACCGCAAAAGTTACTGACTTTGGGATTGCAGTGGCCTTTGCAGAAACCAGTTTGACACAGACCAACTCCATGTTGGGTTCTGTTCACTATCTATCGCCTGAGCAGGCACGTGGTTCTAAGGCGACCATACAGAGTGATATTTATGCAATGGGAATTATCTTTTTCGAAATGTTGACAGGCCATATTCCTTATGATGGAGATAGTGCTGTTACCATTGCACTTCAGCATTTCCAAAAACCGCTTCCTTCGGTCATTGCAGAAAACCCATCAGTACCACAATCCTTGGAAAACGTAGTTATAAAAGCGACAGCTAAAAAGTTGACAGACCGTTATCAAACTGTCTCAGAGATGTATGTTGACTTATTGAGTAGTCTTTCTTATAACCGTCGAAATGAACCAAAGCTGGTATTTGAAGATACAAGTAAAGTTGACACAAAAACCTTACCGAAAATTTCACAATCTACTTTAACAGCGATTCCTAAAGTGCAACCAAAGGAAGAAAGTCCTCAGAGCCAAAAGCCGACTCAAAAGGCAACTAGTAAAGGAACTGTTGCAAAACCAGTCAAGAAACGTCGTTTCAAAGCAAGGTATTTTGTGCTTTTAGCTAGCTTTATACTTGTTTTGGCTTCCCTTTTCTGGATTGTATCGAAAACACCAGCTACTGTTGAGGTTCCAAAAGTTGCAGGTCAAACTGTAGCTGAAGCTAAGGAAAACCTGAAAAAAGCGAATTTTGAGATTGGTGAGGAGAAGACCGAAGCTAGTGATACGGTAGAAGAAGGTCGAGTTATCCGAACAGATCCAGATGCTGGTTCGTCTCGTAAAGAAGGAATAAAAGTTAATCTTATTATCTCTTCAGGTCAACAATCCTTCAAGCTTGGAAATTATGTTGGTCGTAAATCAACAGATGTTATAGCAGAATTGAAAGGTAAAAAGGTTCCTGAAAATCTCATCAAGGTTGTTGAAGAAGAATCAAGTGAAACAGAGGCAGGTCTCGTTATGAAACAAAGCTTGCCAGAGGGAACTACATATGATCTTAGTAAGGCAACAGAAATAGTCTTGACTGTAGCTAAAAAGGTAACCAGTGTTTTAATGCCAAGTTATTTTGGTTCTAGTCTTGAATTTACCAAGAATAACTTGATTCAGATAGTCGGCGTTAAAGAAGCCAATATAGAAGTAGTAGAGGTTTCTACAGCTCCAGAAGGAACTGCTGAGGATACAGTTGTTAGTCAAAGTCCAAAACCAGGTGAAAGTGTAGATTTAAATACAACTCGTATCAAGATTTCTATCTATAAACCGAAAACAACTACAACAACAAATCCTACAACAAGCAATCCTAGTCGTGCAGAAACATCTCCACAAATTAGAGAACCACAGACTAATCAAAACACTACAACGTCAGATTTACATCGTGGGGACAACTAATCAATCTTTGTCACAGTTTTTGTGACAAAGATTTTTTTTCCTTAAAATTTATGATAAAATAAAAGGAGTTTAAAAAGGAGGGGAACATGGACGAATCAAAAAAACTGAATGCAGTCATTGATGTCATTATGTTAGCAGGTACAATTCTGCTTCGCAATGGTTCTGAAATCTATCGTGTCGAAGACACCATGATTCGAATTGCTCATTCACAAGGCATCATGGATTGTAATGTTTTGGCCATGCCGGCAGCTATTTTTTTCTCCATTGAAAATACAAATATCTCTCGAATGAAACGAGTAACCTCCTCTGCCTATAATATTGAGAAGGTGTGTGATGTCAACCAGATTTCACGGCAACTTGTATCGGGACAGCTTGATTTGGAGACAGCCTTTATCCAACTAAAGGAATTGAATGCCAAGGCATCTCCCTACACCAATGTTCAGCTAACTGCTGCAGCGACCCTTAGTGCTCCCTTCTTCTCTATCATGTTCGGGGGTAATGTCTACGATGCCATTGGTGCAGGAGTAGCAACCATATTTGCTTTCACCTTTTCTCTTTACGTAGAAAAATTTATTCGTATTCCCTTTATGACAGCTTTTGCAGGTGCTCTTGTTTTTGGTTTGATTGCACAATTTTGGGCTCGCTATTCTGGCTTTCCTTCGACAGCCGATTTGGTCATTGCAGGTGCGGTTATGCCTTTTGTACCTGGAATTGCCTTGACCAATGCTGTTCGAGATATTATGACCAATCACATTAACTCTGGTATGAGCAAGATGTTTGAATCCTTGCTAATTACCCTTGCCTTAGGGGCTGGAACATCAGTCGCCCTCGTACTCATGAACTAATATGACACTATCAACATTTTTATTGCAAGCTCTGGCAAGTTTGCTTGCCATTATCACCTTTTTAATCGTTTTAAATGTCCAGCGTTCTATGCTCATCCCTGGTGGTGTTTTGGGAATGTCTATCTGGCTACTCTATCTGCTACTCAAAGAACCAACCAATGTTATTTTGGCAACCTTTATTGCTGCGGTGATTGGTTCTTGTGTCAGCCAGATTATGAGTATTCTCTACAAGACTCCAGCTGTTGTTTTTGCTCTGGCCATATTGGCACCACTAGTACCAGGTTATCTGTCCTATCGAACGACATCCTTCTTCGTTACAGGTGACTACGGTCATGCTATTTCAAGTGCCATGCTAGTTATGATGTTAGCTCTCGTTATTTCTATAGGAATGGCAAGTGGAACAGTTGTGTTGAAATTGTATTATTATCTCAAAAAGAATCGAGCTAGCTGAGACTCGATTTTTTCGTGGCTATTCGTTTTTAAAGATTTTGGATAGAAAAATGAGATAAGGTTATTAAAAAACTTGATTTGGTGAATCAAGTCTTTTTTCGCTCATTTGACCTCAATTATGATAAAATAGAGGTGAACGAATTTTTACAATGAATGATAAAAATAGAGGTAAATATGAAAATCGGTATTGATAAGATTGGTTTTGCGACCAGTCAATACGTTTTGAAATTACAAGATTTAGCAGAGGCTCGAGGGACTGATCCTGAAAAATTGAGTAAAGGACTCCTTTTAAAAGAATTGAGTATTGCTCCTTTAACGGAGGATATTGTTACCTTGGCTGCCAGTGCAGGAAATTCTATCCTGACTGAAGAAGAGAAGCAAGAGATTGATATGGTTATCGTAGCGACAGAATCTGGAGTCGATCAAAGTAAGGCGGCTGCGGTTTTTGTACACGGTTTGCTTGGAATTCAACCTTTTGCTCGTAGTTTTGAAATCAAAGAAGCTTGCTATGGTGCAACTGCGGCCCTTCACTATGCTAAGTTACACGTAGAAAATTCTCCTAAATCAAAAGTTTTGGTACTAGCTAGTGATATTGCAAAATATGGTGTCGAAACTCCTGGGGAACCAACCCAAGGAGCAGGATGTGTTGCCATGTTGATTAGTCAAAATCCACGTGTTATGGTCTTCAACAACGATAACGTTGCGCAGACTCGTGATATCATGGACTTTTGGCGTCCAAATTATTCAACGACACCATTTGTAAATGGAGTCTACTCAACACAGCAGTATTTGGATAGCTTGAAAACGACTTGGGAAGAGTACCAAAAGCGTTATGATTGTACTTTGGATGATTTTAAAGCTATTTGTTTCCACTTGCCATATCCAAAGCTAGCTCTCAAGGGATTGAAAAAAATTCTTGATAAATCTCTACCTCAAGAGAAAAAGGATTTACTTCAAAAACACTTTGATGAGTCCATTATTTACAGCCAAAAGGTTGGAAACATCTATACAGGTTCACTCTTTTTAGGTCTCTTGTCTCTTCTTGAAAATTCTGATAGTCTCAAAGCAGGGGACAAGCTAGCTCTCTATAGCTACGGAAGTGGTGCTGTATCTGAGTTCTTCAGTGTGGAATTGGTTGAAGGCTTTGAAAAGCAATTGCAGAAAAATCGCTTAGAATTGCTAGACCAGCGTCAAGCATTGAGCGTAGCTGATTATGAACGAATCTTCTTTGAGGAAGCAAACTTGGATGAGTCAGGTTCTGCAACCATGTCAAGCTATGAAGGACAGGACTATGCTCTGGTTGAGATTGTAGAACACCAACGTCGCTACAGCAAGGTTGAAAAATAATGAAAAAAAATTGGAATGGATTTGCTAAAAAATCAATTCAAGAGCGCCTTGAGTTCGTTAAGTCTCAGGCGCTTACTTCTATGGAAGCCCAAGAAAGTCTTAAGCAAAATGAAAATCTTAGTATAGCAGTTGCGGACCAACTGAGTGAAAATGTAGTGGGGACCTTCTCACTACCCTACTCAGTAGTGCCAGAAGTACTGGTAAACGGTCAAGAATACACAGTTCCTTATGTGACCGAAGAGCCATCTGTCGTTGCTGCAGCTAGTTTTGCTAGTAAGATTATCAAACGTGCGGGTGGTTTTACTGCTCAGGTTCATCAACGTCAAATGATTGGTCAAGTAGCTCTTTATCAGGTTCCAGATAGGGATAAAGCATGTCAGGCTATTTTGAGTCAGAAAGCAGAGCTACTCGAACAAGCAAACCAAGCCTATCCATCTATTGTCAAACGTGGTGGTGGAGTTAGAGAGCTAACAGTTGAGAAAATTTCTGGTGAGGTTGACTTTTTAGTGGTTTATCTCCATGTGGATACTCAGGAAGCCATGGGAGCTAATATGCTCAATACCATGCTTGAAGCTTTAAAACCTAGCTTAGAGGCTCTAAGTCAAGGGCAAAGTTTAATGGGAATTCTATCCAACTACGCAACAGATTCTCTAGTAACTGCAACTTGTCGGATTGCCTTTCGTTATTTGAGTCGTCAAAAAGATGAAGCGCATGAACTAGCTGAAAAAATGGTTTTAGCCAGCCAGTTTGCTCAAGCAGATCCTTATCGAGCGGCTACTCACAATAAGGGAATATTTAATGGAATCGATGCTCTCTTGATTGCGACAGGAAATGATTGGCGTGCTATCGAAGCAGGAGCTCATGCCTATGCCAGTCATGATGGTGCTTATCGAGGTCTCAGTTGTTGGACGATGGATTTGGAAACAGAAGAGCTAATAGGAGAGCTTACTATGCCGATGCCAGTTGCTACCAAGGGTGGATCAATTGGTCTTAATCCTCGTGTAGTTTTGAGCCATGAGTTGCTAGGTCATCCATCAGCTAAGGAATTGGCTCAAATTATCGTGTCAATTGGTCTTGCACAAAACTTTGCAGCTCTTAAAGCTCTTGTCAGCACAGGAATTCAGCATGGACACATGAAACTTCAAGCGAAGTCACTAGCCCTCCTTGCAGGAGCCACAGAGGCAGAAGTGCCTAAGTTGGTAGAAAGCTTGATTGCTGAAAAAACCTTTAATTTAGAAAAAGCACAAACTCTTTTGAAAAAATTAAGATTATAAGAAAAACTCAGACTGATTCAGTCTGAGTTTTTTGTTTAAATACTTTTACCTGGCAAGAGACTAACCGGCAAGAAATAACCAGTAGTAGCAACCTCTTTGCCTTTAATCTTTTGTAAGAGCAAATCAACTGTTAGGCGAGCAATCTCTTCCAAGGGTTGTTTAATGGTAGTGAGGTGAGGGTAGAAATTCTCAATGAAATAAGTCCCGTCATAGCCAATCACCTTGAGTTGTTCAGGAACAGAGAGACCAAGCTCCTGAGCAATTTTAATAACCAAAATAGCAGTCAAATCATCAGAGGCGAAAATCGCATCTGGTTTTTGTTTGGTCAGGATATTTTTAATTTCCATTTCCTTACGAAGGGGTGAAAAGTCACTGGAAACATTGATAATAGGAGCCTTTGGTAAGATAGAAGCAAAACCAGCATGACGAAGTCCAGTTGGTGAATTGGAGTTGTCATTTCCTGTAATCATGATAATAGATTTGGCTCCAGTTTTAGCCAGAGTCTGAGCGGCTAGGACACCACCAGCATAGTTGTCAGAAGAAACGACAGGTATGTCTGGTGATAGGTTACGGTCAAATGAAATGATTGGAGCAGTTACGCGATTGTAATCCTCAATCCCAAGGTTATGACTTCCCGAAATGATGCCGTCCACCTGGTTGGCTTCCAACATTTCTATGTATTCACGTTCTTTTTCCGAATCGTGCTCACTGTTGCAGATGATCGTCTTGTAGCCTTTTTTGAAGAGTTCGTGTTCCAATTTGTCAATTAACTCTGCATAGAAAACATGGCTGATTTTTGGGAAAATCAAACCGATTAACTTGGCTGATTTCCCTTGGAGGCTACGAGCAAGGTTGTTAGGTTTATAGCCCAGCTCACGCATAGCTTCGTTGACCTTTTGGATGGTTTTTTCAGACAGATAACCCTTTTTATTGATGACACGTGAAACGGTAGTAGGGCTGACGCCAGCTAATTTTGCGACATCAGTTAGTTTTGCGACCATATTCTAATTCGTAGTAAGTTCCAGTTGGGTTTCCAGATTTAATCACGATTCCATTTTGGTTCTCATGTGGGAAGACACGACCAGAAAATACTTTTTCTCCTTTATTAATGAAAATTTCAAAGACTGAATTATCGATGAAGATATTTACAGTAGTGGCTTGGTTATCAATTGGACATGAGCGAGTAGTTCCAAATTCTTGGGCATATTGCTCACCTGCTTGACTGCGGTCAACGGTTACTTGGCCATTGACAAGATCGAAATTGATAGAGAGTCCCTTGCCGTCTTTATCAGCAAGAAGGATGATTTCACTTTGGCTATTAGCCTCTAAGTTCAACTCAAGTTCGTAGGTGCTCTTAGTTTCAGAACGATTTGAAAATTCCTCTTTTGAAGCACGGAGTTCCTTGATGGCTGCTACAGGATACTGATAGAGTTTGCCATCTTTAATGGTTAATTCTTTGACCAATGAGAAAGTTCCTTGGTGATCAAAGCGATCAGATGGATAAGAAACATCTGGTAAGCCAAGCCAACTTACTGCTAAGGCACGTCCATCAGGAGCGTTGAAGGCCTGAGTAGCATATGCTTCGAAACCATAGTCAAGATTGTGTAGTTCAGACACATCTACCATACGTGCATTTTCAGGATCGAAGGAAGCACCGATTTTATACATATTTGGATAGATATTGTCATAGTCAAGAACCTTTTTATCCAAACCTTGTGGGCAGTAGAGAAGGACAGGTTGTTCTCCGACAAAGACAAGATTTGGGCACTCCATCATATAAGCGGTACGGTCGTTATTGAAGTCCAAATCACCAACTTCTTGCCAGTTTGTATAATCGTTATCGACTGCTTTGTAGAGACGGACAAATCCTTTTTTCTCCAAGTCTTGTCCACCAACGATTGCGTAGTATTGTCCTTTAAAGTTGAAAATCTGTGGATCACGGAAGTGGTCGGTTGCATCAGCTGGTTGATCAATCAAGACTTTATCAATTTTTTCAATCTTGCCGTCCTTATCCATTAAGGCACCAATCTGATAAGGGTGACGCACCCAGTTTTCATCACGGACATTTCCTGTATAGAATAGGAACAATTGATCACCAAACTGCATAGCAGATCCAGAGTATGCGCCGTGGCTATCAAGTGGAGTATCAGGTAAGATTTTTACACCTGTTTCAGTAAAGTGAACCAAGTCGTCGCTTTCAAGCTGAACCCAAGACTTCAATCCATGAGCTGCACCAAAGGGGAAGTTTTGGTAAAAGACAACCCACTTGCCATCAAAGTAAGAAAAACCGTTCGGGTCGTTAAGGAGTCCTTCCTTTGGTTCAATGTGATAGCTGACATGCCATGGGGATTGTGCCATCTTTTCTTGGATTTCTTTTCTTTCTTCTTGTGTCCAATCTTCATAACGTCTGTAACGACGTTCGGTAGTCCATTCCATTTATATTCCCTCCATAAATTCTACTATCTTTATAGTAAACGTTTCCTTTTAAAAAAGCAAGTCTTTTATCATAAAATTAAGAAAAAAATGTCAAACGATTGACAGAAACAGATTGAATGATTTTATGAAAATGAATGAAAAAATGAAAGAATTTGCAAAAAAATATTTAAAAACCTCACAATAATAGGTAAAATATTGCTTTTTTTATTTAAAAAACATCAAAAACAATCAAAAAATTCAAAATGCTAAATTTTTTTCTGCAAAACGCTTGACATATTTTAAAAACATGATAGAATTATATGCGTAGGGCGGATAAAATCGCTTTCAAACATTTTACAAATTTTTTATAAGGAGATTTTTGCAAATGACGAATACAGAAATTGCAAAAAAAGTCATCGAAGCCTTAGGTGGACGTGAGAACGTTAACAGTGTTGCGCACTGTGCGACTCGCCTCCGTGTGATGGTGAAAGATGAAGCGAAAATTAACAAAGATGCTATCGAGAGCTTGGAAAAAGTTCAAGGTGCTTTCTTTAACTCAGGTCAATACCAAATCATCTTTGGTACTGGTACAGTAAACAAGATGTACGATGAAGTCGTAGCTCTTGGTTTGCCAACTTCTACAAAATCTGAAATGAAAGCAGAAGCTGCAAAACAAGGAAATTGGTTCCAACGTGCCATCCGTACTTTCGGTGACGTCTTCGTTCCAATCATTCCAGTTATCGTAGCAACTGGTCTCTTCATGGGTGTTCGTGGTCTCTTGACTGCTCTTGGAATGACACTTCCAGAAGATGTGACAACTTACACTCAAATCTTGACTGACACAGCCTTTATTATCTTGCCAGGTTTGGTCGTTTGGTCAACCTTCCGTGTATTCGGTGGTAATCCAGCCGTTGGTATCGTTCTTGGTATGATGCTCGTATCTGGCTCCCTTCCAAATGCCTGGGCTGTTGCTTCTGGTGGTGAAGTAACTGCAATGCAGTTCTTCGGATTTATCCCAGTTGTAGGTTTGCAAGGTTCAGTTCTTCCGGCCTTCATTATCGGGGTTGTCGGAGCTAAATTTGAAAAAGCTGTTCGTAAGGTTGTTCCAGACGTTCTTGACCTCTTGGTAACACCATTCGTAACACTTTTGGTCATGTCAATTCTTGGTTTGTTTATTATCGGACCAGTCTTCCACGTTGTTGAAAGTTACATCCTCATTGGAACAAAAGCTATTCTTAACTTGCCATTCGGACTTGGTGGTTTCTTGATTGGTGGAGTTCACCAATTAATCGTCGTATCAGGTGTTCATCACATCTTCAACTTGCTTGAAGTTCAATTGCTTGCTGCTGACCATGCTAACCCATTCAACGCTATCATCACAGCTGCCATGACTGCTCAAGGTGCTGCGACAGTAGCCGTTGGTGTGAAAACTAAAAATCCTAAACTTAAAACACTTGCTTTCCCAGCTGCTCTTTCTGCCTTCCTAGGTATTACTGAGCCTGCTATCTTCGGGGTTAACTTGCGTTTCCGTAAACCATTCTTCCTTTCATTGATTGCTGGTGCAATCGGTGGTGGATTGGCATCTATCCTTGGACTTGCTGGTACTGGTAATGGTATCACAATCATCCCTGGTACAATGCTTTACATTGGTAACGGACAACTTCTACAATACCTTCTTATGGTAGCTGTATCATTTGTACTTGGTTTTGCTCTTACTTACATGTTTGGTTACGAAGATGAAGTAGAAGAAGTTTCAGGAGCAATTTCTGAAGCTGAAACTGACCGTTTAACAGAAGAAGCAGTAACTGGTACTGTGGTTTCACCTAGCGAAGGTGTTATCCAAACACCAATCGTTGGTGATGTCGTTGCTCTTTCAAATGTGAATGATCCAGTCTTCTCAAGTGGAGCTATGGGACAAGGTATCGCTGTAAAACCAAGTGAAGATGTTGTTTACGCACCAGCTGATGCTGAAGTGACAATTGTCTTCCCAACAGGACATGCTTATGGCCTAAGAACAGCTAACGGAGCTGAAATCTTGATCCACGTTGGTATCGACACTGTTTCAATGAACGGTGAAGGATTCAACCATAAAGTTGCCCAAGGTGACAAGGTTAAAGCTGGAGATGTTCTTGGAACATTTGACTCAGCTAAGATTGCTGCTGCAGGACTTGATAACACTACTATGGTTATCGTAACAAACACTGCAGACTTTGCTTCAGTAAATCCAGTAGCTTCTGGATCAGTTGCTAAGGGGGATGCAATCATCGAAGTTAAAGCTTAATACTCTTCGAAAATCAAATTCAAACTGCGTCATACTCGCTTTGCCGTACTCAAGTACTGTCCGCAGCTCGATTCCTAGTTTGTTCTTTGATTTTCATTGAGTACACTACTTTCGATTTAATAGATCAAAAAACGAACAAATGTCATGTTTGTTCGTTTTTGATTGAATGGTAAAATTTACAGAGGAAAATCTAAAATATTGAGCAATTTTCAGCATGGAAATATGCTATAATAGAGAAAATAAATACAAGAGGTTAATCATGACAAAACTATACGGAAGCTTGGAAGCGGGCGGTACAAAATTTGTCTGTGCTGTCGGAGATGAAAACTATAACGTTGTAGAAAAGGTACAATTTCCTACAACAACACCTATTGAAACAATCGATAAAACCATCGAGTTCTTCTCAAAATTCGACAATCTTGCAGGACTTGCCATTGGTTCATTTGGTCCAATCGATATCGATAAAAACTCAAAAACTTACGGATTTATCACAACAACTCCAAAACCTAACTGGGCAAATGTCGACTTGCTTGGTGCTCTTCGTCGCGCTCTAAACGTGCCTATGTATTTTACGACAGACGTAAACAGTTCTGCATACGGTGAAGTGGTTGCTCGTAATAATGCCGGTGGTCGTATCGAAAACTTGGTTTATTACACAATCGGTACAGGTATCGGTGCAGGTGTTATCCAACGTGGCGAGTTTATTGGCGGTGTTGGTCACCCTGAGATGGGTCATTATTATGTGGCTAGACACCCAATGGATATTGAAAAAGAATTTAAAGGTGTTTGTCCTTTCCATAATGGATGTTTGGAAGGTTATGCAGCTGGTCCAAGTTTGGAAGCTCGTACAGGTGTTCGTGGGGAAAACATTGAACTCAACAACTCTGTCTGGGATGTTCAAGCCTACTACATTGCTCAAGCTGCAGTGAATGCGACTGTAACTTTCCGTCCAGATGTCATCGTCTTTGGTGGTGGGGTTATGGCTCAACAACATATGCTTGACCGCGTACGTGAGAAATTCACAGCCCTACTCAATGGCTACCTACCAGTTCCAGATGTACGTGACTATATCGTGACTCCAGCTGTTGCTGGCAATGGTTCAGCTACACTAGGAAACTTCGTTCTTGCTAAGAGCGTTGCAAAATAAGAATATAAAAAACTCCCAACTGAGAAAGTTGGGAGTTTTGCTTTAGTCTTTTTCTATTTTGGTTTCCTGATGGAAAATATTTTGCCAAGTTTCGTGGCGACGCCAGATGCTGGTATGAATGGTATCACCGACTTGGTAGCGGATGAGTTTAGTCTTTTGACTGATAGAAGTTAAATGAAGCTCCTTGATAGCAGAGGTTAGTTCTTTTTCAGCCTTATAGGCTCCCTTGTCAAGTTCTTGTCCGTCCTGGCGGATATAAACGAAGTCTTCTGCAAGTAATTCTTCCAGTTGATTTCCTTGGTCAATCAGTTGCTCTCTCATGAGCAATTTTTTATATACATTATCTAGGATTTCATCCTCAGGGATTGGTGCTGGTTCGATATGAATGTCTGTATCAAAGACACCAAATCGTTCTGATAACATGGATTCGACCTGGTCCGCAATTTCGTGACTTTCAAAAACAGACAGATCTGGGTTCATCTCAAGTGTGATGTCCAGATAAATATTGCTTCCGTAGGTACGCCCCCGTTGTGATTTGACCTTGCTAATCTTAGGAATTTCCATGATAGCTTTTTGATAATCTTCTAGCAAGTGTTCATCAAAACCATCAGAAAGGCTGAAGGATGACTCGATGAAGATATCATAAGCTGTTTTTAGAATAAAGAAAGTAATGATAATAGCGACCAACTTATCCACGATTGGATAGTTGAAGCTACTAGCCAGGATAGCAATAGAAGTTCCAAGAGATGTCACGGCATCTGACAGATTGTCCTTAGCTGCAGCCTTGAGGGCCTTTGATTTAGCTTGCTTACTCAGATGGGTATTGTAGAGATAAACGGCAAACATGATGATGGCAGAGACGACTCCCAGAGTCGCACCAAGTGGGTCAATGACCGTTTGCTCTCGGCTGAGTATTTTTTGGATGGTATCACGTAGAACATCAAAGCCAACGTAAAACATGATGATGGAAGTGATGAGACTTGCCAAATCCTCTATTTTCCAGTGGCCGAAGCGATGATCTCTATCAGCCGGTTGGCGAGCCAAGCGAATCCCGATGAGAAGGGCTACATTTCCAACGATATCTGAAACGTTGTTAAAACCATCTGCTACCAAACTGGATGAATGGAGCAAGTGTCCGGTCGCTAGCTTAGCTGCAGACAAGAATAGATAAGTCAAGATGCTGATAATGGCACCACGCTCAGCTAATTTTAAGTTTGAAACCGATTGATTCATCTAACTCCCCTTCTAGCATTTTAGTATTCTTTCATTATACTGGTTTTCCAAGGAAAATTCAAATGTGGGAAGTAAGTTAAATACACCTCAAAACTTGAAAACTTTTGAAATTTTGATATAATAGAACTACTCAAGGGAGTAGCTGGCGGTTAACCGCGATAGTGTCGTCATTACGAATTATTTCCGGCACTATATTAAACAGCGAGACTTGTTTTTTTAAAAAACAGGTCTCTTTTTTTGTAAAAAGAGGCCAAAAAGGAGGAGACTGTTTTGTCAAAAGAACAAAATAAAGACTTGTTTTACACACAGACCTCAGAAGAAGTCCTAAAGAACTTGGACTCATCTATCGAAGGTTTGTCAACTGCTCAAGCTCAAGAACGCTTAGCGACTTATGGTCGTAATGAGTTGGAAGAGGGTGAGAAACGTAGCCTACTAGCTAAATTCCTTGATCAATTTAAGGATTTGATGATTATCATCTTGCTTGCGGCAGCGGCACTTTCTGTGATTACAGAAGGAATGGACGGTCTAACGGATGCCATTATCATCTTGGCCGTTGTTGTCTTGAATGCTGCCTTTGGGGTTTACCAAGAAGGGCAAGCAGAAGCAGCTATTGAAGCGTTGAAAAATATGTCTAGCCCGATGGCCCGTGTTCGTCGTGATGGTCATGTGATTGAGATTGACTCAAAAGAATTGGTACCTGGAGATATCGTCTTGCTAGAAGCGGGAGATGTCGTGCCTGCAGATATGCGTTTGTTTGAAGCAGCTTCTCTTAAAATAGAAGAAGCAGCACTTACAGGGGAGTCTGTCCCAGTTGAAAAAGATGTGACAGGACTTGTTGAAGCAGATGCTGGTATCGGGGATCGTGTCAATATGGGTTACCAAAACTCAAACGTAACATACGGTCGTGGTATTGGTGTCGTAACCAATACTGGTATGTATACAGAAGTTGGTAAGATTGCAGATATGTTGGCTAATGCTGACGAGACTGAAACACCGTTGAAGCAAAGCTTGGAACAATTATCTAAGGCCTTGACTTACTTGATTGTTGTGATTGCCGTTATTACTTTCTTGGTTGGTGTATTCGTTCGTGGTGAACATCCATTAGAAGGCTTGATGGTGGCAGTTGCTCTTGCGGTTGCGGCTATTCCAGAAGGTCTCCCTGCTATTGTAACCATCGTTCTATCTTTGGGAACTACAACCCTTGCAAAACGGAATTCAATCGTCCGTAAATTGCCAGCGGTTGAGACTCTCGGTTCAACAGAAATCATCGCATCTGATAAAACAGGTACTTTGACTATGAACCAAATGACTGTTGAAAAGGTTTATACCAACGGTCAATTGCAAAGCTCGGCATCTGAAATTGCTGCTAACAACAATACGCTACGTATCATGAACTTTGCCAATGACACTAAGGTGGACCCATCTGGCAAGCTGATTGGGGATCCAACGGAGACAGCTCTTGTACAGTTTGGTTTGGACCACAACTTTGATGTTCGTGAAGTCTTGAAGGATGAGCCACGTGTGGCTGAATTGCCATTTGACTCAGACCGTAAACTCATGTCTACCATTCATAAGGAAGCAGACGGTTCTTACTTTATCGCTGTCAAGGGTGCACCTGACCAATTGCTCAAGCGCGTGAGTCGTATTGAAGTCAATGGGGAAGTTCGCCCAATCACAGAAGAAGATAAAAATGCTATCCTTGCAACCAACAAAGACTTGGCTAAACAAGCCCTTCGTGTCTTGATGATGGCTTACAAGACAAGTAACGAAATTCCAACCTTGGAATCTGAAATTGTTGAATCTGACCTCATCTTCTCTGGTTTGGTCGGAATGATTGACCCTGAGCGCCCAGAAGCTGCAGAAGCTGTTCGTGTTGCTAAGGAAGCGGGTATCCGTCCGATTATGATCACGGGTGACCACCAAGATACTGCTGAAGCTATTGCTAAACGTCTCGGTATCATCGATCCAAATGATACAGAAGACCATGTCTTCACTGGTGCTGAGTTGAATGAACTCACGGATGAAGAATTCCAAAAAGTCTTCAAGCAATACTCTGTCTACGCGCGTGTATCTCCTGAACACAAGGTTCGTATCGTGAAAGCATGGCAAAACGAAGGTAAGGTTGTTGCCATGACAGGTGACGGGGTCAACGATGCGCCATCACTTAAGACAGCGGATATTGGTATCGGTATGGGGATTACAGGTACAGAAGTTTCTAAGGGAGCTTCGGATATGGTCCTTGCTGATGATAACTTTGCAACCATTATCGTAGCGGTAGAAGAAGGACGTAAAGTCTTCTCAAATATCCAAAAATCAATCCAATACCTCTTGTCTGCTAATATGGCTGAAGTCTTCACCATCTTCTTTGCAACTCTCTTTGGTTGGGATGTGTTGCAACCAGTGCATCTTCTCTGGATTAACCTGGTAACAGATACGCTACCAGCCATCGCTCTTGGTGTGGAACCAGCTGAGCCGGGTGTCATGACCCACAAACCTCGTGGCCGTAAGTCTAACTTCTTTGATGGTGGTGTCTTCGGAGCAATCATTTATCAAGGAATCTTCCAAACCATGCTAGTTCTAGGTGTTTATGGTTGGGCTCTTCTTTTCCCAGAGCACCAAGTTCAAAGTGAAATCCACGCAGATGCCCTTACAATGGCCTTTGCAACTCTTGGTTTGATCCAATTGCTCCATGCCTTTAACGTTAAGTCGGTTTACCAATCAATCTTTAAAGTGGGACTCTTTACCAACAAGACCTTTAACTGGTCTATCCCAGTTGCCTTTGTACTCTTTGTGGTGACAATTTTGGTTCCTGGATTTAATAATCTCTTCCACGTTTCAAACTTGAGCTTGACTCAATGGATGGTTGTTGCCGTAGGAGCACTTATGATCGTGGTCCTTGTTGAGATTGTTAAAGCAGTCCAACGAGCGCTTGGAAAAGATAAAAACGCTATTTAAACAATCATGAAAAGTCATCTTCGGATGGCTTTTTGTTTATATATAAAGATAAACTGCCAAAGATTTTGTGCTATAATCAAGTAGACTGATATCGTATGGAGGAATGAATCTTGGAAAAGAAAATTGTAAAAGATATCTTGTTTTTGTCGCAGGTATCCCAGACTGCTAGTCAGGAAGATTTAGCGCTAGCAAAGGATTTGCAGGATACCCTATTGGCTAATCGAGAAAGCTGTGTTGGACTAGCGGCCAATATGATTGGGGTACAAAAACGCGTCATTATTTTTAATATCGGAATGATTCCCATGGTTATGTTTAATCCAGTTCTCCAATCTTTTGAAGGGTCATACGAGACAGAGGAAGGTTGTTTGTCTTTGACAGGTGTAAGACCGACAACTAGGTATGAGAAGATTACAGTAAGCTACAGAGATATCCATTGGCAAGAGCAAACCGTTACCCTGACAGGATTTCCTGCTCAGATTTGTCAGCATGAATTGGATCATTTAGAAGGTCGTATTATTTAGGTTCAAATCCTTGGTAGTCCTAAAAAAATATGCTACACTAACACTATGAAAATTCTAATCCCAACTGCAAAAGAAATGAACACCGAAATCCCTAGTTTAGAGGCTAAACCATTGCGTCCTGAAAGTCAGGCAGTGCTGGATGAATTGGCCAGATATTCTGCCCAAGAGCTGGAGAGTTTTTACAAAATATCTGCCGAAAAAGCGCAAGAGGAGTATGACCATATCCAGGCCTTGAAAAATGGAACTGCGACAAACTATCCAGCCTTGCACCTCTTTGATGGACTCATGTATCGCAACATCAAACGGGACAATCTCACCAAGGAGGATCAAACCTATCTGGAGAAACACCTCATGATAACGTCAGCTCTCTATGGTGTGATTCCAGCCTTTGAACCGATTGCGCCTCACAGACTGGACTTTTTGATGAAGCTTAAAGTTGCTAGGAAAAGCCTAAAAAATCACTGGCAGGCAGCCTATGAGGAGTCAATGAAGGGTGAAGAACTAATCTTTTCTCTCTTGTCTTCTGAGTTTGAAACTGTCTTTCCTAAAGAAATCCGTGAGAAAATGGTGACCTTTAAGTTTATGGAAGAAAGAGATGGAAAACTAAAAATCCACTCAACCATTTCTAAAAAAGCTAGAGGGGCTTTCTTAACAGCCTTGATGGAAAATCAGGTAACCTCGATTGAAGAGATAAAAAAGCTCAGCTTTGCAGGTTTCAATTATCGAGAAGACTTGTCTAGTGATAAGGAATTGGCTTTTGTAAAATAGATGAAAATAGAGAGAGTGGGACAGAAATCGGTAATTCGTTAGAATTCGATTTCGTCGTCCCACCTCCGCACAGTTGAGTAGGGCTGTAAAAGCTGATGAAATCAGCGTAGTTAGAGCCCACTCAACCACTGCGTCTTGCTCGACAATCCAAAGGCAATTGAGAGGCTAGGACTTTTGTCCCAGCCTCTTTTTGTGATTTGGTGCTCCTATTTTTAGTTTAGAATGGTAGGAATTTTCTCACAATTTTGGTATAATAGGACTATTAGAAAATTTCGAGGAGACAAACATGTCAGTTAAGATTGCTTTACTTGGATTTGGTACAGTAGCCAGTGGTGTGCCATTCTTGCTAAAGGAAAATAAAGAGAAAATTGTTCAAGCAGCCCAGTCAGAAATTGAAGTAGCTAAAGTTTTGGTCAAAGACGATCAAGAGAAAGCCCGCTTGCTTGAAGCAGGAAATGATTTTAATTTTGTAACAAACATCGATGAAATCTTGTCAGACAAAGACATTACTATCGTTGTTGAGTTGATGGGACGTATCGAACCTGCTAAAACCTTTATCACTCGTGCTTTAGAAGCAGGGAAACACGTCGTGACAGCTAACAAGGACCTTTTAGCAGTCCATGGTGCAGAATTGCTTGAGGTAGCCAAAGCTCACAATGTTGCCCTATACTATGAAGCAGCTGTTGCAGGAGGAATCCCAATCCTTCGTACCTTGGTCAACTCACTAGCATCAGATAAAATCACACGTGTTCTTGGTGTTGTGAATGGAACATCTAACTTCATGATGACCAAAATGGTAACAGAAGGCTGGTCTTATGAAGATGCTCTGGCAGAAGCCCAACGACTTGGCTTTGCTGAAAGCGACCCTACCAATGATGTTGACGGGATTGATGCGGCCTACAAGATGGTCATCCTCAGTCAGTTCGCCTTTGGAATGAATGTTAAGTTTGAAGATGTAGGCCACCAAGGAATTCGCAACATTACTCCAGAAGATGTAGCAGTAGCTCAAGAGCTTGGTTATGTTGTGAAATTAGTTGGTTCTATCGAAGAAACAGCTTCTGGTATTGCTGCTGAGGTTACGCCAACCTTCCTTCCTAAAACTCACCCGCTTGCAAGTGTTAATGGTGTTATGAATGCTGTCTTTGTGGAGTCTATCGGTATTGGCGAGTCTATGTATTATGGACCAGGTGCTGGTCAAAAACCAACTGCAACAAGTGTTGTGGCTGATATTGCCCGCATCGTTCGTCGTTTGAATGATGGAACAATTGGAAAAGCCTTTAATGAATACAGCCGTCCAGTAGTCTTGGCTAAGCCAGAAGACGTCAAAGCCAACTACTATTTCTCAATCTTGGCTCCAGACTCAAAAGGTCAAGTCTTGAAATTGGCTGAGCTCTTTAACGCAGAAGATATTTCCTTCAAGCAAATCCTTCAAGATGGTAAGCAAGAAGGCAAGGCTCGTGTTGTCATCATCACTCATAAAATCAACAAGGCGCAACTTGAAAATATTACGGCAGCTTTGAAGGGTGTAGCCGAGTTTGAACTTCTCAACACCTTCAAGGTTTTAGGAGACTAAGATGAAGATTATTGTACCTGCTACAAGTGCCAATGTGGGTCCTGGCTTTGACTCTGTTGGTGTAGCTGTAACTAAGTATCTAGAAATTCAGGTTTGTGAGGAACGTGAAGAATGGATGATTGAGCATCAATTAGGCAAATGGATTCCACGTGATGAACGTAATCTTTTGCTGAAGATTGCTCTACAAATTGTTCCAGACCTCCAACCTAGACGTCTGAAGATGGTCAGTGATATTCCTCTTGCGCGTGGACTAGGTTCATCGAGCTCGGTCATTGTTGCTGGAATTGAACTGGCAAATCAACTCGGAAACTTGAAACTAAGCAAACATGAAAAATTACAATTGGCGACTAAGATTGAAGGACATCCTGATAATGTTGCGCCAGCTATCTATGGAAACCTCGTTATTGCCAGTTCGGTAGAAGGCCAGGTTTCTGCTGTTGTGGCGCCTTTCCCAGAGTGTGCTTTCCTAGCTTATATTCCAAACTATGAATTGCGAACTCGCGATAGTCGTGGTGTCTTGCCTAAGAAACTCTCTTACAAGGAAGCCGTTGCGGCAAGTTCTATCGCCAATGTGGCTATTGCAGCCCTACTGACTGGAGATATGGTCAAAGCAGGCCAGGCTATTGAGAGTGACCTTTTCCATGAACGTTACCGTCAAGAACTGGTGAGAGAATTTGCGACCATCAAGAAAGTTGCCAAGAGAAATGGTGCTTATGCGACCTACCTCTCTGGTGCTGGGCCTACGGTCATGGTTCTAGCTGAGCCTGACAAGATGCCTAAGATTAAGGCTGAGCTTGAAAAGCAACCGTTCAAAGGCAAGCTTCATGAGTTGCAAGTAGATACACAAGGCGTTCGCGTCGAAGAAAAATAAACAGAACAATGGGATGGGGAAACTCTCTATTAGAGGGCTTCCTGTCCTTTTTTTGAAAATGAAACATGGGATATGAAATGTTTCCCAGTTTTGTCGACCGCTGGATGGTCAAGGAGGATTTGAAATGGCAGAAATATATTTAGCAGGTGGTTGTTTTTGGGGCTTAGAAGAGTACTTTTCACGTATTTCTGGAGTGCTGCAAACAAGTGTTGGTTATGCTAATGGTCAAGTAGAAACCACCAATTATCAATTGATTAAAGAAACAGATCATGCCGAGACTGTGCAAGTCGTCTACGACGAAAAGGCGGTCTCGCTCCGTGAGATTTTACTCTATTATTTCCGAGTTATCGATCCCCTTTCTGTCAACCAACAAGGCAATGACCGTGGTCGTCAATACCGCACAGGGATTTATTACAAAGATGAAGAGGATTTACCGACTATCAATACAGTAGTTCGCGAACAAGAACTCCTCATCGGTCGTAAAATAGCAGTAGAAGTGGAGAAGCTACGTCACTATATCTTGGCTGAAGACTATCACCAAGACTACCTCAAGAAAAATCCTGGAGGCTATTGCCACATTGATGTGAGGGATGCTGAGAAACCACTGATAGACGCTGCTAACTACGAAAAACCGAGTCAGGCAGTTTTAAGAGAAAATTTGTCAGAAGAGTCTTATAGAGTTACCCAAGAAGCTGCGACGGAAGCTCCCTTTAGCAATGCTTATGACCAAACTTTTGAGGAAGGAATTTATGTCGATATCACGACTGGTGAGCCTCTCTTCTTTGCCAAGGATAAGTTTGCCTCAGGCTGTGGTTGGCCAAGCTTTAGCCGTCCTATTTCTAAGGAACTCATTCATTACTACCAGGACTTGAGTCATGGTATGGAGCGAATCGAAGTCCGTTCACGTTCAGGGAATGCTCACTTGGGACATGTCTTTACAGACGGACCTCAGGAACTAGGTGGTTTACGCTATTGTATCAATTCTGCATCCTTACGATTCATTGCTAAGGATGAAATGGAAGAGGCTGGTTATGGCTACCTGCTTCCATATTTGAATAAGTAAAAAGATGGTGGTTTTTCCACCTTCTTCATTTTGGAAATAGAAGGGACACATGAAACAATTACTTTCTTACTTTAAACCCCATAAACAATAAGAAAAGTTGCCTTCGGGTGACTTTTTTGTTACAATAGCTAGAAAAATTATCCAGTATGAATACTTATATAGAAAAGGAGCCTAGGGATGAAAGTCTTTCAGCATGTAAATATCGTGACTTGTGACCAAGATTTCCATGTCTATCTAGATGGGATTTTGGCTGTTAAAGAATCCCAAATCGTCTATGTCGGTCAGGAAAATCAAGAGATTCTTAAACAAGCAGATCAAATTATAGACTATCAGGGTGCCTGGATTATGCCTGGTTTGGTTAACTGCCATACTCACTCTGCCATGACAGGCTTGAGAGGCATTCGTGATGATAGCAATCTCCACGAATGGCTGGAGGACTATATTTGGCCAGCAGAAGCAGAATTCACACCAGAGATGACTACAAAGGCCGTCAAAGAGGCACTAACGGAGATGCTTCAATCAGGGACAACAATCTTCAATGATATGTACAATCCTAATGGAGTGGATATAGCTGAGATTTATGAGGCAGTCAAGGTTTCCAAGATGCGTTGCTATTTTTCTCCAACCCTCTTTTCTTCAGAAGCTGAGACTACGAATGAGACTATCGCTAGAACTCGAGCTGTCATCGAGACAATCAAAGGCTATCAGGATCCCAAGTTCAAGGTTATGGTGGCCCCTCATTCGCCCTACAGTTGTAGTCTAGATTTGCTGGAGGCAAGTCTTGAGCTAGCAAAAGAAGAAAACATTCCACTTCATATCCATGTTGCAGAAACACAGGAAGAGTCAGGCATTATCCTGAAACGTTATGGCAAACGCCCATTAGCCTTCCTAGATGAGCTCGGCTATTTAGATTATAAAGCTGTCTTTGCCCATGGTGTGGAGCTAAATGAAGCAGAAATTATCCGCTTGGCAGATTCGCAAGTCGCTATTGCTCACAATCCTATCAGCAACCTCAAACTAGCCTCAGGGATTGCACCAGTCGTCCAACTTCAACAGGCAGGAGTACCGGTCGGTATTGCGACAGACTCAGTTGCTTCTAACAATAACCTGGATATGTTTGAGGAAGGGCGGACAGCAGCACTCTTACAGAAGATGAAGAGTGGCGATGCCAGCCAATTTCCAATCGAAACTGCCCTCAAGGCTTTGACAATCGAGGGTGCTAAGGTGTTAGGAATGGAAGATGAGATTGGTAGTCTAGAAGTTGGCAAGCAAGCTGATTTCCTCGTCATCCAACCCCAAGGAAAAATCCATCTTCAGCCTCAAGAAAACATGCTATCTCATCTAGTATATGCTGTTAGATCCAGTGATGTTAATGACGTCTATATTGGTGGTGAGCAAGTCGTAAAAGACGGTCAAGTGCTGACTGTTAACTTGTAAAAAGTAGTATAAATTCTCTAAATCTCACGGGAAAATTCTTGTGAGGTTTTTAAAATTTTGCTAGAAATCAGGTCAGTAGATGTCTTGCAGAAATATATTGATACTAAATTAGAAAAACACCGATTAGATAAATAAAAAAAATTATGGTATAATAAAACGATACAATTAAAGGAGTATGTATGGACATTTCAGAAATTCGTCAAAAAATTGACGCAAATCGTGAAAAATTAGCTTCTTTCAGGGGGTCTCTTTGACCTCGAAGGTTTAGAGGAAGAAATTGCCATTTTGGAAAACAAAATGACAGAACCTGATTTTTGGAACGATAATATTGCGGCCCAAAAAACGTCGCAAGAATTAAACGAACTCAAAAATACCTATAATACCTTCCACAAGATGGATGAGTTGCAGGATGAAGTTGAGATTTTACTGGACTTTTTGGCAGAGGATGAATCCGTTAAGGATGAGTTGGTTGAAAAACTCGATGAGTTAGATCAGATGATGACCAGCTACGAAATGACCCTTCTCTTGTCAGAACCTTACGATCACAACAATGCCATCCTTGAAATCCATCCTGGTTCAGGGGGGACAGAGGCTCAAGACTGGGGCGATATGCTCCTTCGTATGTATACTCGCTATGGAAATGCCAAAGGCTTCAAGGTTGAGGTCTTAGACTACCAAGCAGGTGATGAGGCAGGAATCAAGTCAGTAACCTTGTCTTTTGAAGGACCAAATGCTTATGGCCTTCTCAAGTCAGAGATGGGAGTTCACCGTTTGGTCCGTATCTCACCATTTGACTCTGCTAAACGTCGCCACACCTCATTTACTTCTGTAGAAGTTATGCCAGAGTTGGATGATACCATCGAAGTTGACATCCGTGAGGATGATATCAAGATGGATACCTTCCGTTCAGGTGGAGCAGGTGGACAAAACGTCAACAAGGTTTCAACAGGTGTCCGCTTGACTCACATTCCGACAGGGATCGTCGTAGCATCAACCGTCGATCGTACTCAGTACGGAAACCGTGACCGTGCTATGAAGATGCTTCAGGCAAAACTCTACCAGATGGAGCAGGAAAAGAAAGCTGCTGAGGTAGACTCGCTCAAGGGTGAGAAAAAGGAAATTACATGGGGAAGCCAAATCCGCTCCTATGTATTTACGCCTTATACAATGGTAAAAGACCATCGTACAAACTTTGAAGTAGCGCAAGTAGATAAGGTAATGGATGGAGATTTAGATGGTTTCATCGATGCTTATCTGAAATGGCGTATCAGTTAAAAGAAAGGAAGTCACATGTCAATCATTGAAATGAGAGATGTTGTCAAAAAATACGACAACGGGACAACAGCCCTACGTGGCATCACTGTAAATATCGATGCAGGAGAATTTGCCTACATCGTAGGACCTTCAGGTGCTGGTAAATCAACTTTTATCCGTGCCTTGTATCGTGAGGTCAAAATCGACAAAGGAAGCTTGCAAGTTGCAGGTTATAACCTCGTTAAGATTAAAAAGAAAGATATTCCGTTCTTGCGTAGAAACGTTGGAGTAGTCTTTCAGGATTACAAACTTTTGCCAAAGAAAACCGTTTATGAGAACATTGCTTACGCCATGGAGGTTGTTGGTGAAAGTCGCCGTAACATCAAAAAACGTGTTATGGAAGTCTTGGACCTTGTCGGTTTGAAGCACAAGGTTCGTTCATTCCCGAATGAACTTTCAGGTGGTGAGCAACAACGTATCGCCATCGCGCGTGCTATTGTAAACAATCCTAAGGTTTTGATTGCCGACGAACCAACAGGAAACTTGGACCCAGATAACTCATGGGAAATCATGAACCTCTTGGAACGTATCAATCTTCAAGGGACAACTGTTTTGATGGCGACCCACAACAGCCAAATCGTAAATACCTTGCGCCACCGCGTTATTGCCATCGAGAATGGTCGCGTGGTACGTGATGAAGCGAAAGGAGAGTACGGATACGATGATTAGTAGATTTTTCCGCCATCTGTTCGAAGCTTTAAAAAGCTTAAAGCGTAATGGATGGATGACCATTGCTGCTGTCAGTTCAGTAATGATTACCTTGACCTTGGTTGCTATCTTTGCTTCAGTTATCTTCAATACTGCGAAATTAGCAACTGATATTGAGAACAACGTCCGCGTCATGGTTTATGTTCGTAAAGACGTTGAAGACAACAGTGAAACTATTGTAAAAGAAGGCCAAACAGTCACGAACAATGACTACCACAAGGTCTACGATGCCCTAAAAGCTTTGCCAGCTGTTAAAAATGTAACCTTCTCAAGTAAAGAAGAGCAGTACAAAAAGCTGACTGAAACTATGGGTGATGAGTGGAAGGTATTTGAAGGAGATGCAAACCCTCTTCATGATGCCTATATCGTAGATACCAATTCACCAAGTGATGTAAAACCA
Source organism: Streptococcus sp. CL9.43 (assembly GCF_049737935.1). Taxonomy (NCBI): domain Bacteria; kingdom Bacillati; phylum Bacillota; class Bacilli; order Lactobacillales; family Streptococcaceae; genus Streptococcus; species Streptococcus sp. CL9.43. Next base: position 78,104 of record NZ_JBKOTS010000005.1, read on the forward strand.
GTAGCTGAAGAAGCTAAGAAAATCGAAGGTGTCTCTGAAGTTCAAGACGGTGGTGCCAATACCGAACGTCTCTTCAAGTTGGCTTCCTTCATCCGTGTATGGGGATTGGTCATCGCAGGACTCTTGATCTTTATCGCAGTCTTCTTGATTTCAAATACCATCCGTATTACTATTATTTCACGTAGTCGTGAAATCCAAATCATGCGTTTGGTTGGTGCCAAGAACGGTTATATCCGTGGGCCATTCTTGCTAGAAGGTGCCTTTATCGGATTGTTGGGAGCAGCTCTTCCATCAGCATTGGTTTACTTTATCTATAACCGAGTGTTCCAATCTGTCAACCCATCCTTGGTTGGTCAAAACCTATCTTTGATTACACCGAATACCTTTATTCCATTGATGATCGGTCTCTTGTTCCTCATCGGAATCTGTATCGGTTCACTAGGTTCAGGAATCTCAATGCGTCGATTCTTGAAAATCTAAGTCACATAACTGGATAAAACACATAAAAAAGTGGGATGTCATCAAGACTTCACAGCTCTTGATGCCCCGCTTTTTCTTTTGGTCTTGGTGCTCAGTCGCTTGCCAATTTTGGCTAAAGAGTGTATGATAGGAAAGGACCTTTTTACTAATATGAAAAATGAACAATGAATGAGGAAAAGATGAAACAATTTTTGGAAAAAGTGAGCATACTCTCCCTATCGTTAGTATTGATCACATCGTTTTCTATTTCGAGCGCCCTACCTGCCATGTTTGACTATTATCAGGGCTATTCGACTGGTCAGGTCGAACTCTTGGTCAGCCTCCCATCCTTTGGGATTATGGCCATGCTTTTATTGAACGGAGTTCTAGAGCGTATTTTTCCTGAACGTCTCCAGTTGACCTTGGGACTCTTGATTTTATCCATCAGTGGAACTGCACCTTTCTGGTATCAGGGCTATTACTTTGTCTTTGCGACACGCTTGCTATTTGGGCTTGGAGTAGGAATGCTCAATGCCAAGGCTATTTCAATCATCAGTGAACGTTACCACGGCAAGACCCGTATCCAAATGCTTGGTTTTCGTGGGTCTGCCGAAGTAGTAGGAGCCTCTATCTTGACGCTGGCAGTCGGTCAGTTCTTGGCCTTTGGCTGGACAGCAACCTTCCTAGCCTATGCAGCTGGTCTAGTAGTTCTCGTACTCTTCCTTCTCTTTGTCCCTTACAACAAGGAAGAAATTCACGAGTCCAAGCATCAGACAGAAGAAGCAACGAAACTGACTCGTTCCATGCTCCAATTGATTTTCTTCCTTGCTATTGCAGCCGCAGTGATTGTATGTACCAATACGGCCATCACCTTCCGTATCCCAAGTCTCATGATTGAGGCAGGGTTTGGAGATGCTCAGTTGTCCAGTCTGGTACTTAGTGCCATGCAGTTGATTGGGATTCTAGCTGGAATCAGCTTTTCTTTCCTTATCTCAACCTTCAAGGAAAGACTACTATTGGTCGCTGGTGTCACTTTTGGTATCGGGCAAATCATCATTGCTCTTTCCCCATCACTCTGGGTGGTGGTTGCAGGTTCTATCCTGGGAGGATTTGCCTATAGCATCGCTCTGACGACAGTCTTTCAGTTGATATCTGAGCGAATTCCTGCAAAACTCCTCAACAAAGCAACTTCCTATGCTGTTTTGGGATGTTCTTTTGGAGCATCATTAACCCCCTTCGTTCTTTCAGGGATTAGCTTGGTGACTACAGATGGTCGAATGACCTTCTTCATTCTAGGAGCATGGATGATTGCTACATCAGTGCTTGTTTCCCTTTTATTGAAAAAAGAAGCCTAACAAAGAAAAACTCAAGGACGAATCCTTGAGTTTTTTGTCTATTAGCCAAACATCTGCCAAAAGTAATCGATGATGTAGGTCAAGCCATAAGTGTAAACAACCAGGGTAAAGGGCTTGGTCAGGATAATAATGGTCATATACCGCTTGAAGCTCATCTTGGTCAAAGCAGCCAACATGCAGAGAAAATCAGCTGGACTAACTGGCCAAATCATCATAAAGATAAAGAATCGGTCAAAGCGATTGCCCTCATCTAACCAACCGATATACTTGTCATAGGTGCGCTTGCTGACCATGGACTGAACAAAGGGTGCTCCGTAGAGACGAACCAAGTAAAAGATAATGGCACAACCAATGACAATACCGATATAGTTGTAGATGGTCCCGATGATATGCCCATAGATAAAGACGCCTGCAACGGAAGTAAGAGCACCTGGAATGATAGGAACAACTGTCTGCAAAATCTGTAAAAAGATAAAGAGTGGTGGCCCCCAGATACCCGCCTGTTGGATAAAGGCAGATAGGGTTTCCTTGGAATGCAAGATACCGGCCTGATAGGCCCAGATACAGAATATTATAGTACCAACTCCACCGACGATGGAGGAAATATGAATCGCTTGCTGTAGAAGGGGAGAAACAGCTTTCATTTCTTTCTCGTGTGACATGTAAACTCCTCTTGTGTAGTATGATTCTACTATACCATATTTTAGGGAGAAAGACTACATGGGATACTTCGTGTGACTTTGCCTCAAGTATGGTAAAATGGGAATAAGAAAATGACAGCTTAGAATGAGGAAAATCATGTTAGGATTGAAGTTTAATGGCACTTGGCGCAACTACCAAAAACAGGTATTGGACAATTTCCAAGAATACCAAGCAGATGGTCATGTCCACTTGGTGGCAGCACCAGGTTCAGGGAAAACAACCATAGGAATCGAGTTGATTGCTCGCTTTGATAAGCCTGCCCTCGTTTTGGTACCGACGGTGACCATCCGGGAACAATGGGTGGATAGGATTCGCCAGGCCTTTTTAGAGGATGAGAACCAGGTCACAAGTCTCGTGTCTCAAAATCTCAAGGACATGAAGCAAATCACTATCGCCACCTACCAAGCCTTTCACAGTGCTATGCAACAGGTGCAATCTCAAGAAGATAACGGCGAGGTTGAGGATTTTGTAGGCTTTGACCTGCTTGCCAGACTCAAGGAAAAAGGAGTTGAAACCCTCTGTCTGGACGAATGCCATCACTTGAGAAATGAATGGTGGAAAAGCTTAGAAGACTTCCGTAAAAACTACCAACAACTGCAAGTCATCTCTCTCACTGCGACACCGCCTTATGACAGTGAACCAGAACTCTGGGATCGCTATCTCCAGATGTGTGGAGAGATTGACCAAGAAATCACAGTGCCAGAACTGGTCAAGGAAGACACTCTTTGCCCTCATCAGGACTTTGTCTATATCTGTTTTCCGACTAAAGAAGAGGACAAACGCTTGGAAGAGTTTGAGGATACCAAGTGGCAGTATGTCAGCCAACTAGTCGTTGATCCTGACTTCCAAGAGTTGATTCGGAGCTCCAAGGTTCTCAAAGGGGAAGTTTCTGCGGATATGCTCCTCGAGGATCCCAAGTATCTCTCAGCACTCCTCATTTATCTACAGGCTCAAAAGCTGGAAATCCCCAAGTATCTACGAGATTTACTAGGTGCTGAAGGTTTGCCTGCTCTTAATTACTACTGGCTCGAAGTTCTCTTGCAAGGCCTTCTATATCAGACTCCTGACTGGTATGAGGATCCGCAGGAGACAAAGAAAAAGATAGAAGCAGAACTGAAATCAAGAGGGTTGATTGAAAAACGTCAGGTTTTCTTGGTCAAATCCAAGGCCAATGACCAAATCCTCAACCAATCTCTAGGAAAACTAGCTGGGATTGCATCTATTTTTGAGACCGAGTATGCTAGTCTAGGTCAGGACTTGAGACAGTTGGTCTTGGCAGACTACATTCGTAAGGACTTTGCCAGTTATCTGGGAGATGACCAAGCACCAATCACGCAATTAGGTGTCCTCCCTTATTTTGAAACCATTCGCAGAAGTGCAAAAAAGCAAGGCTTGTCTGTCCCAATAGCAGTCCTTTCTGGTAGTGTCGTGATCATACCTGCCAGTGTCAAGGCAGAACTTCAAGCACTCATACCAAACACTAGCTTAAGCTTCTCTGCCATCGGAAAACTCGATCAAGGTGCTTATCTCCAGGTAGGCTTTCCATCCAGCTTTAAGGGGATGGTCGCAGCTGTGACCGAGCTCTTCCAACGTGGTTCTATCCAGGTCTTAGTCGGAACCAAGTCTCTCTTGGGAGAAGGATGGGATGCCCCTTGCGTCAACTCTCTCATCCTCGGAAGTTTTGTCGGAAGCTTTATGCTCAGCAATCAAATGCGGGGCCGTGCCATCCGTATCTGGCCAGGACATCCAGATAAGACCAGCAACATCTGGAACTTAGTAGCCATCAAACCGTACAAAAATCCAGCCTTTTCTAAGGAGGATCAAGAAGAACTAGATCTCAATCCATATCAAGACTTACAAACCCTTGCCCGTCGTATGGATCATTTCCTTGGCTTGTCCTATAAGGAAGATACCATTGAAACGGGTCTGGATCGCTTGAACTTTCCTGAGTTCCCATTTAAGAAAAAGAAACTCGAAGACTATAACGAGAAAATCATGGAACTATCCAAAGATCGTGCCTCCCTTCGTAAAAAATGGCAGAAATCTCTCATTGTTGCTGACAAGATTGAGATTGTCAATGAAGTTGCGACCGACAGCAAACGAATCCCTCTGCTTGCCCTAGCGGATGCTGAAAAGTGGCTTCGCTACGCTTTAATGATATTTGCCATTAGTCTCCTATCTTATGTCGTTCGGCTAACCTTATTTGCCTTGCCATGGTTGACAGCTCTTTGTGTCCTCTTCCTAGCTATCACAGCCTTTCGCTATTACAGCTACAAGAGCCCTTATAAACGCTTGCGCCAGATCGGTGAAGCTATTCGCAAAGCCATGGTGACTGCCGGGCATTTGTCTGATGACCAGTCGCGCGTGCAAGTCGATGAGGACAAGGAAAGCTTTAATGTCTTTGCCTATCTAAAAGGTGGAAGCATGCGAGACAAGGAACTCTTTTCCAAGGCCTTAGGAGAATTCTTTGCCCCAGTGGACAATCAACGCTACCTCTTAGTCGCTCAAAAAGCACCAGCAGGTCAGTCCAAGTATTTCGTTGTGCCTAGCCTCTTTGAAAAACGTAAGGAAGATGCCCAGCTCTTCCAAAATGCCGTCGCACCACACATAGGCAACTACCAACTCGTCTACACCCGCAACGAAGCAGGCCGAAAAATCCTGCTCGAAGCCAGACTCAAATCCCTAGCCAACAAACACGACCGCATCATCACCAAGAAAAAGGTCAAAAGTGCTTTGAAATAGAAAAAATCACAATATATAAATAAATTTTCTTAAAAGATAAACACAAATAGAGACAGTAAGAAACGATTGACTGGTTCCAATAAGAAGGAGAAAAAAGTAAAAGTAGAAGAAGCGAGAACAGTGGCAGGATAAAAATAAACGTCTGTAGATATATTATTATCTAAAGGCGTTTTTTGGTGGATTCGTGGTATAATTTTTATAAAAGTAGGCGCTATGAAATATTTTGTTTTTTAGAAAGAAATACTATGGATGATAGATTTATTACATTAAAGCACATTGATACTTCAGTAGCAGCTAAAAATGTTGCTAAATTACTTGAAGAAAATAAAACTTATTTCTTAAATGGGAACTGGGGTTCTGGAAAAACAGAATTTCTAGTTGAAGTTGGTAAGAATACTAATAAAAAATTAGTTACGATAGACTTTTGGAGATTAAGCGATAACCGCTCAACGATTGAGATTGTTTTTTCAAAATTACACCCGTTGGTATATAGCCTTTTAAGAATTTTCATAGTTTTATGTGTCGCAGTTTCTATCTTAATGACTAATGTAGTTGATTTGGGTTTAAGTTCTTTTTTTGAATCTTTTTGTGTTAAATTAATTATTGGGAGTATTGTTTTATTAGTAGCAATCTATCAATTTTTTAAAATCAAATCAGATGGTTTTTACAGTTGTTTACTAACTTCTAAATGTCTATCATTATCTCGAAAAGTATTAGTTATTGATGATTTTGATCGAATGTCTAACAAACAACAAGAGGAGAGTTATAAAATTTTTAGCTTGCTTAATGGCAAGATTCCAATTGTTTTTGTTGGAGATATTGAAAAAGTGCATCTTAACGACAATAATTTCCTCTCTAAAATTATTGATAGACGGATAGAACTCCCATTTGTTCTTCACCCATCAAATATTTGGCAAGATTATTTTGAGTTGTTAAGTAAAAAACTCAATACGAGTTTGTCAGATGATTTTTGGAGAAGGTTTAGCTTTGAAAACAGAAATTTGCGAGATCGTAATCATTTTAATGACTATGTCAATCAAGAATTCTTTTCAAGGAAGAAGTTTGAACATGTTCAAGAAGAACAGCAACTTTGGATTATCTACGCTTATCTTTTTTATCCTGAATTATATAAACAACTATTAAAGAACGAAGAAATAAAAGTTAAGGATGATGAAGAAACAAGTTTTACAGAGATTTTCAAGTTTGGGCGAAGCATACAGGAAATATTATCTGACATTCAGCAATCAGACCATAACCAATATCCGCCGAACTATAAAAAGAATAAACCAGCCTATTTTCTCTATGAAGAACCTCTAAATCATACAAAAGAGGAATTTAATACATTACTTGAAACAGACAGTAATGAATTATCCAGAGAACTAAGAGAGGCAAACTATAACAAAGATTTTTATCAATATCTCTCAAGCGAATATAAATCTTTTTCTGAAATTCAGAAAGCTAAACTACTACGTATTACTATACAGGAATCTCTGAAATCTTATAATAGCTCTGCAATGGACTATATTGTTGAAGAAAAATTGAATGAAGAAATCCCTAGATATGAGAGAAATACTCCTTTAAGCAAGGAAACAATAGCTAGGATTGTAAATTTTTGGGAAACTATTCTTAGGAAAGAAGGTTTAGACCAGTCTGAAATCATTTATTTTATGGAAAAGCATAGAGTACTTAGCTTCCATGATTTGGGACTTTACTATACAAAATTAGAGATTAATAATGAAAATTTTGCCAAGCTAAATCGGAAAGATTTCTTCCTATTAACCTATCTAAGTGCGGTTAATAAATTTGGGCAATTTAAGAAATGGGATAGTAGTATATGGAATGCGATAGATTGTTTTGGAGATAAGGAATTTTTATCATTTTGGAAATTTCAAGGGATTCTATCTACTGATGAGAATTATTTTGATTTTGATATTATCCCAGAAAATATGATCTATACTCTTTGGATAGGTAAATACACTTTTGAACCACCACATGATTTTGAAGATTATAGGGAGGATGTTATTAAAAAGATTCGCCTGAAACTTGACCAGCTGGAATCAAAAGGATTCACATTTGATGAGAAAATAGATGGAGAACATAGACGCAGGGATTAGGATTTTAAAATTTGGGTATTTTTCTAGTTTATTGCTTATTTCTTACCGTTACACTAAATTAGCATTTTCTATAAAAATTACTTGCTCTACTCAGGTCGAGTGGTTTTTATAGAATTATGATAAAATAGGAGTAATAATACATTTTTGAAAGAGTTTTAGATACAATTTTGTTTCCGTATTTCTCGGAGATAGATAAAAGTAAGGAGAAATATGGAAAACAACAACCAACGTGCCCTTTGTCAGCAACTCTGGGCGGAAAATAAATACCTTGTTTTGAGCCATTCCAGCAATATTTACAAGGACATTCGCCAGTATCTCAAGCAAGAAGTGGTGGAGGTGAGTCAGGTTCAAGAGATGATTGACCGTGCCTGCCAGATTCCAGAACATAGGGGTCAGGTTTGCAATGCCTTTCAGCATATTTGGGGCTATTTTAAAAAGCAAGCCAACATTGACGAGCGCAAAGACTATATGCTCTTGCTGGATCGTTACCGATTTGGTCAAGCTTCCAAGGAAGACTTGATTGCTAAAACCAGAGAGTTGCTTGAACGTTACCCAAATAGCTATCTGCAACATTCTACATTGCTGAAAGGAGACTCCCATGAGACTTTGGCATGAGGCTTTAATTTCACAACTTCCCCGTCCGCAACTATTGGGGCAACATCGAGAATGTTGTGCTCTTCGTGGCAATGGCTGGGGCAGAAAGCATGCGACGGTGGATTATGTCTTTACCCACTCGCCCTATCGTCTCTATGCCTATCATCGTTTGATCATGGAGGAGATGGCTAACCGTGGCTACAATGTCAGTCCAGAGTGGTTGAACAAGAACTACCGTGGCAAGACCTGCCCTCCTTATCAAGACTTAGCAGAGGAAAAACTGAAAAGTCCTATCTATAGTGAGCATGACCATGCCTACTATGAGGAGTGTCTGGCAAATCTCCGTGACAAGGGGATAAACCTATAGTCTTTTCTAATACCAAGCCATAGGTAGTTTTCAATTCACTATTATTTTGCGAAGAACATAGCAACCTTTAAAGGCTATCAATCTATATTTACCAAAGGATTTGGGGAATCTTCTCCAAATCCTTTTTTGTCTTTTAAATCGAGATATAGTTTCAAACTATATCAAAGCCTAATTTTTTACAATTATACAGACAGTTTCTTTTCTGTTAAGATAGTTTCAACAACAATTTTTGGAGGACAAAACATGTCAACTACAATTATCGGTTTCCCTCGTTTGGGTGAATTCCGCGAATTAAAATTTACAACTGAAAAATACTTTAGAAAAGAAATCTCAGAAGAAGAACTCTTGGCTGCGGCTAAAGAATTGCGTGTAAAACACTGGAACATCGTCAAAGAAAAAGGCATCACTGAAATCCCATCAAATGACTTTTCTCACTATGACAACTTCCTAGATGCTGCTTTCCTTTTCAACGTAGTTCCTGCTTCAGTACAAAACTTGGAATTGTCTGATCTTGAACGCTACTTTGCTTTGGGACGTGGTTACCAAGGAGAAAAAGGGGATGTTCGTGCCCTTCCGATGAAGAAATGGTTCAACACTAACTACCACTACATCGTTCCTAAATTTGAAAAAGACACTCAAGTAAAATTGGCTGGTCACAAGATTTTCGATGAGTTCCAAGAAGCTAAAGAACTTGGTCTTAACACTCGTCCTGTCCTTGTAGGTCCATTCACTTTCCTTCAATTGTCAGACTATGAAGAAGGCGTGAAAGCAGAAGACTTCGTAGATAGCTTAGTAGCTGCTTACCAAGATGTTTTTGCGAAATTGGCTGAACTTGGTGCAACTCGTATCCAACTCGACGAAGCTGCTCTTGTCAAAGACTTGACAGAAGAAGAAAAAGCTCTCTTCTTGAACATCTACAACAAACTCTTGGCTGACAAAAAAGGTCTTGAAGTCTTGCTTCAAACTTACTTTGGAGACGTTCGTGACGTCTACGCTGACCTTGTGAAATTGCCAGTAGATGCTATCGGTCTTGACTTCGTTGAAGGTAAGAAAACTCTTGAACTCGTTAAAGGTGGTTTCCCAGCTGACAAGACTCTTTATGCAGGTATCGTCAATGGTAAGAACATCTGGCGCAACAACTACGAAAAGAGCTTGGCTGTTCTTGAGCAAATTCCAGCTGAAAACATCGTTTTGACAAGCTCATGTTCACTTCTTCATGTGCCATTTACAACTGCTAATGAAGAATTTGAACCAGCTATCTTGAACCACTTTGCATTTGCAGTTGAAAAATTGGATGAGATCCGTGACTTGGATGCTATCCGCAACGGTCAAGGTGCAGAAGCTCTTGCAGCTAACAAAGAACTCTTTGCGACTGAACGTGTTGGTGAAAATGCGGAACTTCGTGCTCGTATCGCTGGATTGACAGACGCAGACTACACTCGTTTGCCAGCCTTTGCTGAACGTGAAGCTATCCAAGAAGATGCCTTCAAACTTCCAGCTCTTCCAACAACAACCATTGGTTCATTCCCTCAAACAAAAGAAGTTCGTGCTAAACGTTTGGCCTTCCGTAAGGGTGAATTGTCACAAGAAGAATACGATGCCTTCCTTGCTGAAACCATCGACGAATGGATCAAATGGCAAGAAGAAGTTGGATTTGACGTGCTTGTACACGGTGAATTCGAGCGTAACGACATGGTTGAGTACTTCGGTCAAAACTTGTCAGGTTACCTCTTCTCTAAGAATGGTTGGGTACAATCATACGGTATGCGTGGGGTTAAACCACCAATCATCTGGGGTGATGTGACTCGTCTCAACCCAATTACTGTGAAATGGTCTAGCTACGCACAAAGCCGTACTGACAAACCTGTTAAAGGTATGTTGACTGGACCTGTTACCATCCTTAACTGGTCATTCCCACGTGAAGACATCTCTATCAAGGATTCTACTCTTCAAATCGCTCTTGCTATCAAGGATGAAGTTCTTGACCTTGAAGCTGCAGGCGTGAAAATCATCCAAATCGACGAGGCTGCTCTTCGTGAGAAATTGCCACTCCGTCGTAGCGACTGGTACGAAGACTACCTTGACTGGGCTATTCCAGCCTTCCGCTTGGTACACTCAACAGTAGCACCAGATACACAAATCCACACTCACATGTGTTACTCAGAATTTACAGATATCATCCCAGCTATCGACAACATGGATGCGGACGTTATCTCATTTGAAGCTAGCCGTTCAAATCTTGAAATCTTGGACGAACTCAAAGCTCAAAACTTCCAGACAGAAGTGGGTCCTGGAGTTTACGATATCCACTCTCCTCGTGTGCCTAACGAAGGCGAAATCGACCACACCATCGAAGCCATCCTTGCTAAAGTACCAAGCAAGAAAGTATGGATCAACCCTGACTGTGGTTTGAAAACACGTGGTATTCCAGAAACGAAAGAAAGCTTGATCCGCCTTGTAGACGCTGCGAAAGCTGCGCGTGAGAAATTGTAAGAAAAGACAGTTCTCTCTACACGGTTGATCAGTAAGAAATCAACTAGAAAAGGTTCATACATATGTCACGTCAAACACCGTCCCTCTCATTTGAAGTTTTCCCTCCAAACCCAGAAGTAGGCAATGACAAAATTATCGCAGCCCTGAAAGACATGCAGGGCTTGGCACCACACTTCATCAGTGTGACTGCTAGTAATAATAAATTTAATATCAAAGAGACGACGGTTCGTTTGGCAGACTATATCCAAAATGACTTGGAGATCCCAACCATTGCTCACTTACCAGCTATCTACCTAACTAAGGATAAGGTGGCTGAGACCATTGCGGATTTGGATAAGGTTGGGGTTCAGAAAATCTTGGCTTTGCGTGGAGATATTATTCCAGGTGTTGAACCACAGAAGGATTTCCGTTACGCCACAGACTTGATTGAGTTTATCAATGAACAGGCACCGCATTTTGATATCATCGGAGCTTGTTATCCAGAGGGACATCCTGATTCGCCAAACCAAATCTCAGATATTCAAAATCTCAAGAGAAAAGTAGATGCAGGTTGTTCAAGTCTTGTCACTCAGCTATTCTTTGACAATGAGCGTTTCTACGATTTCCAAGACAAATGTACCTTGGCAGGGATTGATGTTCCCATTCATGCAGGGATCATGCCAATCCTCAATCGTAATCAAGCTCTTCGTCTCTTGAAGACTTGTGAGAATATCCATCTCCCACGTAAATTTAAGGCTATCTTGGACAAGTATGAGAATGACCCTGAGTCACTCAGAGCAGCAGGACTTGCCTATGCCGTAGACCAAATCGTGGACTTGGTAACGCAAGACGTAGCAGGCGTGCATCTCTACACTATGAACAACGCAGACACTGCTCAGTACATTCACCAAGCAACCCATGCCTTGTTCAATCATCAACCTTAAAATAATCAAAAGCAAACCATTCTTCTTTTCATAGCAGAATGGTTCCTTTTTTATAGAAAAGACCGTACTTTTTAAGAAAAATATGATAAAATAGACTCTGTACGTACTTGATACAAAGATGAGGGTATTTAGGTTATAAAGGTTGCGCAAACGAAACTCAAAAAATCCAAAATGTCTTGAGTAATTGAACCCGGCCGAAAAGCTGTGTAAAAAAGATAAACTGTCTTGTCTTCATCGAAGACTTCGTCAGTTTCCTATTTTTACTTTGCTTTTGACGGCCTTGGTATCTTGATCTTTGTAGGCAAGGCGTATAATTTTATCAATCCAAAGGGGATTAAAATGACAAAACAAGTGTTTCAAACGACTTTTGCGGGTCGTGAGTTGATCGTAGAGACTGGTCAGGTTGCTAAGCAAGCAAATGGCTCTGTTGTCGTGCGTTATGGTGAGTCAACTGTCTTGACTGCTGCCGTTATGTCTAAGAAGATGGCAACTGGGGATTTCTTCCCGCTTCAAGTCAACTACGAAGAAAAAATGTATGCGGCTGGGAAGTTTCCTGGTGGCTTTATGAAACGTGAAGGACGTCCTTCAACAGATGCTACTTTGACAGCACGTTTGATTGACCGTCCAATCCGTCCAATGTTTGCGGAAGGTTTCCGTAATGAAGTGCAAGTCATCAATACTGTTCTTTCTTACGATGAAAATGCATCTGCACCAATGGCAGCTATGTTTGGTTCATCATTGGCACTTTCTATCTCAGATATTCCGTTTGACGGACCAATCGCTGGGGTACAAGTAGGTTATGTTGATGGCCAAATCATCATCAACCCGACTCAAGAACAAGCAGAGCAATCGCTTCTTGAATTGACAGTAGCAGGTACTAAGCACGCTATCAACATGGTAGAGTCTGGTGCAAAAGAATTGTCAGAAGAAATCATGTTGGAAGCCCTTCTCAAAGGACACGAAGCTGTCAAAGAATTGATTGCCTTCCAAGAAGAAATCGTAGCGGCAGTTGGTAAAGAAAAAGCAGAAGTAGAATTGCTTCATGTAGATACTGACTTGCAAGCTGAAATCATCGCAGCTTACAACAGTGACCTCCAAAAAGCGGTCCAAGTAGAAGAAAAATTGGCTCGTGAAGCTGCAACTCAAGCAGTGAAAGACCAAGTCACAGCAGTTTACGAAGAAAAATATGCAGACCACGAAGAATTTGACCGTATCATGCGTGATGTGGCTGAAATCTTGGAACAAATGGAACACGCAGAAGTGCGCCGTTTGATCACTGAAGACAAGGTTCGTCCTGACGGTCGTAAGGTCGATGAAATCCGTCCTTTGGATGCGGTTGTTGACTTCCTTCCTCGCGTACACGGTTCAGGTCTCTTTACTCGTGGACAAACTCAGGCTCTTTCTATCTTGACTTTGGCACCAATGGGTGAAACACAAATCATCGATGGTTTGGATCCAGAGTACAAGAAACGCTTTATGCACCACTATAACTTCCCTCAATACTCTGTAGGGGAAACAGGTCGTTACGGTGCGCCTGGTCGTCGTGAAATTGGTCACGGTGCTCTTGGGGAGCGTGCTCTTGCTCAAGTATTGCCAAGCTTGGAAGAATTCCCATACGCTATCCGTCTAGTAGCAGAAGTCTTGGAATCAAACGGTTCTTCATCTCAAGCCTCTATCTGTGCTGGAACGCTTGCTCTTATGGCTGGTGGTGTGCCAATTAAGGCGCCAGTAGCAGGGATTGCTATGGGTCTCATCTCAGATGGTAACAACTATACAGTATTGACAGATATCCAAGGTTTGGAAGACCACTTTGGAGATATGGACTTTAAGGTTGCAGGGACTCGTGACGGGATTACAGCCCTTCAGATGGATATCAAGATCCAAGGGATCACCGCAGAAATCTTGACGGAAGCTCTTGCTCAAGCCAAGAAAGCTCGTTTTGAAATCCTTGATGTGATCGAAGCTACTATTCCAGAAGTGCGTCCAGAATTGGCTCCAACTGCTCCGAAAATTGATACCATCAAGATTGATGTGGATAAGATCAAGATTGTCATCGGTAAGGGTGGAGAAACCATCGATAAGATCATCGCTGAAACAGGTGTTAAGATTGACATCGACGAAGAAGGAAATGTATCTATCTACTCTAGCGACCAAGCTGCCATTAACCGTGCTAAAGAAATTATTGCTGGTTTGGTTCGTGAAGCCAAAGTGGACGAAGTCTACCATGCCAAAGTTGTTCGTATCGAGAAATTTGGTGCCTTTGTCAACCTCTTTGACAAGACAGATGCCCTCGTACACATCTCTGAAATGGCTTGGACTCGTACTAATAATGTAGAAGATTTAGTTCAAATTGGTGATTTTGTAGATGTGAAGGTTATTAAGATCGATGAAAAAGGTCGTGTAGATGCTTCTATGAAGGCACTCTTGCCACGTCCACCAAAACCTGAACGTTCAGAAGAAAAAGGGGAAAAAGGTCCTCGTCATGGCGATCGTCCTCGTCACCACCACAAGGACCACAAACCTAAGAAAGAAACTACAGAAACACCAAAAGACTCAGAATAAGAAAGGAGAAATGTATGGGATGGTGGCAAGAAACCATTGATATCGTAAAAGAAAATGATCCAGCGGCCCGCACTACCTTGGAAGTCTTGCTGACTTATCCTGGTGTGAAGGCCTTGGCTGCTCACCGTCTCTCTCATTTTCTCTGGAAACACGGCTTTAAGCTTTTAGCTCGTATGCACAGCCAGTTTTGGCGTTTTTGGACGCAGATAGAGATTCACCCTGGAGCTCAGATCGAATCAGGTGTCTTTATTGACCATGGAGCAGGACTTGTGATTGGGGAGACAGCTATCGTTGAAAAAGGTGTTCTTCTCTACCATGGGGTTACTCTTGGTGGGACAGGTAAGGATAGTGGCAAACGCCATCCGACTGTTCGTAAAGGAGCGCTCATTTCTGCTCATGCCCAAGTCATCGGACCTGTAGAAATCGGTGAAAATGCCAAAGTCGGTGCCGCTGCGGTCGTTGTGGCAGATGTTCCTAGTGATGTGACGGTTGTCGGCATTCCTGCTAAGATTGTTCGTGTTCACGGGCAAAAGGATGAACCAACCATTCACGAAGTCGAAGAAAAACGTGAATATTACGTCAATAAACTTGAGCATGCTAGAGAAGCCAGTCACAGGTCGTCTGGTTTGTAATGAGAAGTGACTCTTTAATTAGGAAGTTAGGCCGATGCTATTAGAAGAATTTGAAAATGTACCTGCTGTTATCGAGCCAACTGATCGAAGCCTCCTTAGTGGTGGAGAAATCTGTGATACGATTATTTTATCTTTTAATGGAGAAATCGTTGAACGAGTAAAGCAGTTTGAAGATGTTTACGAAGGTGGCTATCTAACCAATCTAAATGGTAGATTTCCATGGTATATCTATGAAAAAGATGGGAGTAAGGTAGCAGTTGCTATAGCTACGATTGGAGCCCCGATGGTTGTTGGACTCTTAGAAGAACTCAAAGCAAGAGGATTTAAGAACTTTATTGTTTTGGGTTCTTGCGGAGTTCTAGATAAGTCTATTCAGGCAGATAAGATTATCCTACCAAGTTCAGCTCTACGTGATGAAGGTACAAGTTACCATTACGCTCCTGCAAGTGATGAAATAGCTTATGATGAAACTCTACTCTTAACCATAGAAGAAGCTTTAAACAAATCTGATATTGAGCACATTCGAACAAAGGCTTGGACCACAGATGCTTTCTATCGTGAAACAGCTGATAAGGTCAAACGTAGACTTGCAGCAGGTGCGACTGTTGTAGATATGGAAGCCTCAGCAATCATGGCTTGGGCACAATTTCGACAAGCAAAAGTTTATCAATTTTTTTATACAGCTGATTATGTTGACCATCATAATCATGAGTGGGATGCAAGATACGAAGAAAGAAAATCAGATGCTATGACTTTCTTTGAGATAGCATTAGTAATTGCTAGAGAGTTGGATTGAAACAACTCTTTACGATAAACAAGACACAGAAAGGAGTCAGTGAGTGATTAAAATCTATGACACCATGTCTCGTGATTTGCGAGATTTTGTCCCAATCGAGGACGGCAAGGTTAAGATGTATGTCTGTGGGCCAACTGTATACAACTACATTCACGTAGGGAATGCCCGTTCGACAGTAGCCTTCGATACCATTCGTCGCTATTTTGAATACCGTGGCTACGAAGTAGCCTACATTTCCAACTTTACGGATGTGGATGACAAGATTATCAACCGTGCTAAGGAGGAAGGTATCACACCTCAAGAAGTCGCGGATAAGTACATCGCTGCCTTCCGTGAAGACGTGACTGCTCTTGGTGTTAAGCCTGCGACTCGTCATCCGCGTGTAGTGGAGTTTATGGCGGATATCATCCGCTTTGTCTCTGACTTGATTGAAAAAGGCTATGCCTATGAGAGTCAAGGGGATGTCTATTTCCGTGTGGAAAAATCCCACAACTATGCTAAGTTAGCCAATAAAACCCTAGAAGACTTGGAGTTAGGTGCTTCAGGTCGGACAGACGAAGAAACAACTCGCAAGGAAAATCCAGTCGATTTTGCCCTTTGGAAAGCTGCCAAACCAGGTGAGATTTCTTGGGAAAGCCCTTGGGGACCTGGTCGTCCAGGCTGGCACATCGAATGTTCGGTTATGTCGACAGAGATTTTAGGTGATACTATTGATATCCACGGTGGTGGAGCTGACCTAGAGTTTCCGCATCATACCAACGAAATTGCCCAGTCAGAAGCTAAAACAGGTAAGACTTTTGCCAACTACTGGATGCACAACGGCTTTGTCAATATCGACAATGTCAAGATGTCCAAGTCCTTGGGCAACTTTATTACTGTCCATGATGCCCTCAAAACCATCGATGGGCAAGTTCTTCGATTCTTCTTTGCCACTCAGCATTACCGTAAGCCAATCAACTTTACAGAAAAAGCAGTGCGGGATGCCGAGACCAATCTCAAGTATCTGAAGAACACTTATGAGCAACCATTTACTGGAACTGTAGATGCGGGGGAGTTACAGGCTTTTAAAGATAAGTTTGTAGCTGCTATGGATGAGGATTTCAATACGGCTAATGGTATCACAGTCGTCTTTGAAATGGCCAAGTGGATCAACTCAGGAAACTATGATGCAGCGGTTAAGGAAGCTCTTACGGCTATGTTAGAGGTCTTTGGTATTGTCTTTGTCGAGGAAGTTTTGGATGAAGAGATCGAAGTTTTGATTCAAAAACGCCAAGAAGCGCGTGCCAACCGAGATTTTGCGACAGCTGACCAAATTCGTGACCAATTAGCTGCTCAAGGGATTAAATTGCTTGATACCAAGGATGGAGTGAGGTGGACACGTGATTGATGTCAATCTCATTAACGGGATTGCTCTAGCCTTTGAAGGAGATGCAGTATACTCTATGTATATTCGTCGCCATCTCATTCTCAAAGGCATGACCAAGCCCAATAAACTCCACCAAGAGGCAACCAAGTATGTATCGGCCAAGGCTCAGGCACGCTTGATTTCCCTCATGCTGGAAGAAGAAGTCCTAACGGAAAAGGAAGAAGAAATCTATAAACGGGGTCGCAATACCAATAGCCATACCAAGGCAAAGAACGCAAATGTAGTGACCTACCGTATGTCTACAGGTTTTGAAGCGGTCATGGGTTATCTTCATATGACCGAAAATGTGGAGCGCCTAGAAACCTTGATTTCTTGGTGTATCCAAAAAGTGGAGGGCTAGGAAATGATTGCAAAAGAATTACTAGACTGGTTTCCACAAGCTCAAATCGTAGATCAGCCAATTGATAAGGAAGGTTTTCTTACGCTGCCAGTTTCCTCGCAACAGTGGATTTTACTGGAGGAAATTGGACTAAGTGAACGTGAGAAACAGTTGGTGGCTCTCTTAACCCAGCAGGAACAAACCATCTCTTTAAATCCTTGGTATAGTTATTTGATTGAGGGCAAGGGACAAGCACCGCAAAGTTTTAAAAAGCTACAAGTTGTCTATTGTCACCTTTCCTATTACCAACAGGAAAACTTGACTTCTTGGTTGGATATGATGAGAACCCTCTTTCCTAATTGCGAGACAGTGCTTCAGGTGGGAGCTCAGGATTACCTGTTTGTTCTCCAACAGGACAAATACACTTCTGTTCGGTCTATCTTAACAGATACCTTGGAAGCCGTAGAGTATGACTTTGGGGTTCGCTTATCCATCATGCTTGGTCAGGTCTGGTCGCAAACAGGAAATCAGAGTTTGACAGATCTCATCAAAGCAGAACGTGACTTATTTAAAAACTGGTGGCGTCAAGGTCATCAAGGATTCCATACATTTTCTCAGCTCTACCTTTGGGGTATGGGTGAAAAAATGGTGGATCTTGGTTTGATAAAAGATTATCTCCACCAGATGATTTTGGATCAGGATCAAATTCAGGAAATCATTCTCTCCTTATGGGAAAATAGTGCGGTCCTAACTAAAACAGCACAGCAGCTCTATCTACACCGCAATTCTCTCCAATACAAGATTGATAAATGGGAAGAATTGACAGGACTTCAGTTGAAAGAATTGACAGATTTGACCTTGTGTTATCAATTGATTTTACCAGATATTATTTAAAGTTTTGTGCAAGTTGCACAGAACTTTTTTATTTTTTTGGTCACCTTGCCATAGAAATGTAAAGCGTTTTCATTTATAATAAAACTATCAAAAATAAAAGGAGTTCACCGAAATGGTAGAATTAAATCTTAAAAACATTTACAAAAAATATCCAAACAGCGAGCACTATTCAGTTGAAGACTTCAACTTGGACATCAAAGACAAAGAATTTATCGTTTTCGTAGGACCTTCAGGATGTGGTAAATCAACTACTCTCCGTATGATTGCAGGTCTTGAAGATATCACAGAAGGTACTGCATCTATCGATGGCGTTGTTGTCAATGACGTAGCTCCAAAAGACCGTGACATCGCCATGGTATTCCAAAACTACGCTCTTTACCCACACATGACTGTATACGATAACATGGCTTTCGGTTTGAAATTGCGTAAATACAGCAAAGAAGACATCGACAAACGTGTACAAGAAGCAGCAGAAATTCTTGGTTTGAAAGAATTCTTGGATCGTAAACCAGCTGACCTTTCAGGTGGTCAACGTCAACGTGTTGCCATGGGTCGTGCGATTGTCCGTGATGCTAAGGTATTCTTGATGGACGAACCTTTGTCAAACTTGGATGCAAAACTTCGTGTATCTATGCGTGCTGAAATCGCTAAAATCCACCGTCGTATCGGAGCTACAACTATCTACGTAACTCACGACCAAACAGAAGCGATGACACTTGCAGACCGTATCGTTATCATGTCAGCTACTAAAAACCCTGCTGGTACTGGTACTATCGGACGTGTTGAACAAATCGGTACTCCTCAAGAAGTTTACAAAAACCCAGTTAACAAATTCGTAGCAGGATTCATCGGAAGCCCAGCTATGAACTTCATCAACGTAAAATTGATTGGTGACCACATCGTTGGTGACGCCTTTAACTTGAAAGTTCCAGAAGGTGCTTTGAAAGTTCTTCGCGATAAAGGTTACGAAGGTAAAGAATTGATCTTCGGTATCCGTCCAGAAGACGTGAACGCAGAACCTGCTTTCCTTGAAACATTCCCAGAATCAGTTGTGAAAGCAACTATCTCTGTATCAGAATTGCTTGGTTCAGAATCTCACCTATACTGCCAAGTTGGTAAAGATGAATTCGTTGCTAAAGTTGACGCACGTGACTACTTGCAAGCTGGTGCAACTGTGGAACTTGGATTTGACTTGAACAAAGCTCACTTCTTTGACGTAGAAACTGAAAAGACAGTTTACTAAGATAGATTTGAACTAAAACAACACTACTAGAGTTTTTCTAGTAGTGTTTTTTTATAAAGTTTAGAAACTCGGATTGAAGGAGACTTTACTAGTTTTCTTATTCACTAAAAAGTGTTAAAATGGTAGGAAGAACTGGAGAGTATGCATGCCAAAAGAAGTAATTTATTCTGGCGATGAAGTCGTCGCTTTAACGCAAAAATATTTATCGAAAGAAGATGTGGCTTTTGTCCATAAGGCCTTGGTTTATGCTGTAGAGTGCCACAGTGGCCAATATCGTAAATCAGGCGAGCCTTACATTATCCACCCTATCCAGGTAGCAGGTATCTTGGCTAAGCTCAAGCTGGACGCCGTCACTGTTGCCTGTGGTTTTTTGCATGACGTGGTAGAAGACACAGATGCTACTTTGGATGATTTAGAGCGCGAGTTTGGTCATGATGTTCGAGTGATTGTAGACGGTGTTACCAAGCTTGGTAAGGTCGAATACAAGTCTATAGAAGAGCAGTTGGCTGAGAATCACCGCAAGATGCTTATGGCCATGTCAGAGGATATCCGCGTAATTTTGGTCAAACTCTCTGACCGCCTGCACAATATGCGTACCCTCACACATCTTCGTAAGGACAAGCAAGAACGTATTTCCCGAGAAACCATGGAAATCTACGCACCACTTGCTCACCGTCTGGGGATTTCAAGTGTTAAGTGGGAACTAGAAGATCTATCCTTCCGTTATCTCAATCCGACAGAGTTTTACAAGATAACTCACATGATGAAGGAGAAACGTCAAGAACGTGAAGCCTTGGTCGATGAAGTTGTGACGAAACTCGAGGAGTATTCATCTGAGCGCAATCTTACAGGAAAAATCTATGGTCGTCCTAAGCATATCTACTCTATTTACCGTAAGATGCAGGACAAGAAAAAACGCTTTGAGGAAATCTATGACCTGATTGCTATTCGCTGTATCCTAGATACTCAGAGTGATGTCTATGCCATGTTGGGTTACGTTCATGAGCTATGGAAACCAATGCCAGGACGTTTCAAGGATTATATTGCCAATCGTAAGGCCAATGGTTACCAGTCTATCCATACGACTGTTTATGGACCAAAAGGACCGATTGAGTTCCAGATCCGTACCAAGGAAATGCACGAGGTTGCTGAGTACGGGGTTGCGGCTCACTGGGCCTACAAAAAAGGAATGAAAGGCCAAGTTAATAGTAAAGAATCTGCCATTGGGATGAACTGGATCAAGGAGATGATGGAACTCCAAGACCAGGCGGATGATGCCAAGGAATTTGTAGATACGGTCAAAGAAAACTATCTGGCAGAAGAGATTTATGTCTTTACTCCAGATGGGGCGGTTCGTTCTCTTCCAAAGGATTCTGGACCGATTGACTTTGCCTATGAGATTCATACCAAGATTGGGGAAAAAGCGACTGGTGCCAAGGTCAATGGCCGTATGGTACCGTTGACTACCAAGCTGAAAACGGGTGACCAGGTTGAAATCATCACCAATCCAAATTCATTTGGACCAAGCCGTGACTGGCTCAATATGGTTAAGACCAGCAAGGCCCGCAACAAAATTCGTCAGTTCTTTAAAAACCAAGATAAAGAATTGTCCATCAATAAAGGCCGTGAAATGCTGATTAGTCAGCTCCAAGAAAACGGCTATGTGGCCAATAAATTTATGGACAAGCGCCACATGGATGAAGTCCTTCAAAAAACTAGCTACAAGACAGAAGAAGCTCTCTTTGCAGCCATTGGTTTTGGAGAAATCGGAGCCATCACTGTCTTTAACCGTTTGACGGAAAAAGAACGTCGTGAAGAAGAACGTGCTAAGGCTAAGGCAGAAGCAGAAGAACTGGTCAAGGGTGGCGAAGTCAAGGTAGAGAATAAGGACACGCTTAAGGTGAAGCATGAGGGTGGAGTTGTCATCCAAGGTGCTTCTGGTCTCTTGGTCCGGATTGCCAAATGTTGTAACCCTGTTCCAGGTGATGATATCGTTGGTTATATTACCAAGGGTCGCGGAGTTGCCATCCACCGTGTGGACTGTATGAACCTTCGTTCACAGGAAAACTATGAGCAACGTCTGCTAGATGTTGAATGGGAAGACCAATTCTCAACCAAGGAATATATGGCTCATATCGATATCTATGGACTCAACCGTTCTGGTCTTTTGAATGATATCTTGCAAGTCCTATCAAACACAACTAAGAATATCTCGTCAGTTAATGCCCAACCGACCAAGGATATGAAATTTGCCAATATCCATGTATCCTTTGGAATTTCTAACCTTTCAATGTTGACAACTGTGGTTGATAAGATTAAGAGTGTACCTGAAGTCTACTCAGTTAAACGGACCAATGGTTAAGTTGGCTCGATAGATCTAGAAAGGATTTCTATGAAAATCATCGTTCAGCGAGTCAAGCAAGCTCAGGTTTCTATTGAAGGGCAGGTACATGGTCAGATCAAACAGGGGCTTTTGCTCTTAGTGGGTGTTGGACCTGAGGATCAAAAAGAGGATTTGGAGTATGCAGTTAGAAAACTGGTCAATATGCGGATCTTTTCGGATGACGAAGGCAAGATGAACCTATCTGTTAAGGATATCCAAGGAGAAATTCTCTCCATCTCTCAATTCACTCTGTTTGCTGATACCAAAAAAGGCAATCGTCCAGCCTTTACAGGCGCCGCTAAACCAGATATGGCTGAGGCCTTCTATCAAAAATTTAACCAGGAACTAGCCAAAGAGGTTCCCGTTGAAACAGGTGTCTTCGGAGCAGATATGCAGGTAGAACTGGTCAATGATGGGCCGGTAACCATTATCCTTGATACAAAAAATAGATAAGAAAAACCAAGCTTGTTAGCTTGGTTTTTTTGTGACGGATTTAGTTCATCTTTTCAACATAGAGCTGTTTGGCGATTTCTAGACTTACCAAGAGTTCTTCATTGTTGTGAATTAAAGTAAAGGTATTAGAGAAATCATCAAACTGTTGAACTTGGAGTTTGTCTCCGATATTGATGGCATGTTTTTCCAGATATTTTAGGAGATCAAAGCTATCGTGAACCCGAGTCAGGAGATAGGTTCCAGCTTCTTTAGTTTCTGATAGTGGTAGGTTGTTGATTTCAACCAAAAGCTCTCCTTTAGCAGGAATGGTACCACCGTGAGGGCAAGTTTTTGGGAAACCTAGCATACTTTCTAATCTCTCTACAAAAAAGTCTGAAACGGTATGTTCTAATACTTCAGCTTCCTCATGAATTTGGTCACTGGTATAGTCTAGATGGTGGACCAGAAAAACCTCAATCAGACGATGTTTACGATAAAGTTCTGATACAAGTGTTAGCCCAATATTTGTTAGCAAGTATCCTTTTTTCTTATCTTTTAAGATGAGATTTTCAGACTGCATGCGCTTAATCATTTCAGTTACAGCTGGAGGAGATACCTGCATCCGAGCAGCAATT
Organism: Streptococcus sp. CL9.43; assembly: GCF_049737935.1. Taxonomy (NCBI): domain Bacteria; kingdom Bacillati; phylum Bacillota; class Bacilli; order Lactobacillales; family Streptococcaceae; genus Streptococcus; species Streptococcus sp. CL9.43. The sequence goes on from NZ_JBKOTS010000005.1 coordinate 101,175, forward strand.
TCCTTATTGGTAATCTTAGGAACATCCATGCCAATCTCATAAATACATTTTAAGTAGTCTTCTTTATTTGGTGTCATTCGCATTTCCTTGTTTATTATCTCCATCTAGTATACCAAAAAAGAGGCTGGGACAAAAGTCTTAGCCTCTCAATTGTCTTTGGATTGTCGAGCAAAACGCAGTGGTTGAGTGGACTCTACTACGCTGATTTCATCAGCTTTTACAGCCCTACTCAACTGTGCGGAGGTGGGACGACGAAATCGAATTCTAACGAATTACCGATTTCTGTCCCACTCTCTATTGCTACAAGAGCTGGACTTAGTTGAGTTCTTTTGCAGCTGCAATAGCGGCTTCAAAGTCTGGCTCGCTGTTGATATTGTCTACGTATTCGACGTAGCGGATGGTATTATCGGCATCGAGAACAAAAACTGCGCGTGCAAGCAGATGCCATTCATTGATTAAGAGGGCGTAATCGCGTCCAAAGGAGTGGTCGAAGTAGTCTGAAAGCATGATGGCATTCTCAATTCCTTCAGCACCACACCAACGTTTTTGAGCGAAGGGGAGGTCCATAGATACCGTTAGGACAACAGTGTTGTCTAAGCTAGCCAATTCTTGGTTAAAGCGACGAGTCTGTAGCGAGCAGATGCCTGTATCGATAGAAGGGATGACACTCAAAATCTTTTTCTTGCCTTCAAAGTCAGCCAGTGTTTTTTTAGAGAGGTCAGTCGTTGTGAGAGAGAAATCAAGTGCTTTGTCTCCTACTTGTAGTTGTTTTCCTGTAAACGTAACAGGGTTTCCGAGGAATGTAGTCATAAGCTACTCCAATCTTTTTTCTTTCATTTTACATTAAACGTTCAGACTTTTCCAATAGTTTGACCGAAAATTGATTAGACAAAAAACGCCAATACAAGGAGAATGACGTTTTTTAAATGTTTATTTTGCCAATCCTTCAGCAATCTTTTCAAGGTTGTATTTCATCATGTTGTAGTAGCTGTCGCCTTCTTTACCTTCTTCAGCGATTGAGTCCGTAAAGATTTGAGCATAGATTGGGATGTTTGTGTCTTGTGAAACAGTCTTCATTGGACGATCATCGACACTGGATTCAACAAATAGTGATGGAACTTTCATTTGGCGAAGTTTTTCAACCAAAGTCTTGATTTGGTCAGGTGTTCCTTCTTCTTCAGTATTGATTTCCCAGATGTAAGCACTTGGGACACCGTAAGCTTTAGAGAAGTATTTGAAGCATCCTTCGCTGGTTACGATGAGTTTCTTGTCCGCATCAATAGCGTTAAATTTCTCTTTGGCTTCCTTGTCAAGCTTGTCTAGTTTTTCAGTGTATTCTTTGAGATTCTTTTCGTAGAATTCCTTGTTGCTAGGGTCTTTGGCGATGAGTTGCTTAGCAATATTTTGAGCATAGATGATCCCATTTTCAAGATTGAGCCAAGCGTGTGGGTCTTCTTTCCCTTTTTCATTTTCCCCTTCTAGGTAGATGACATCAACGCCTTCACTAACTGCAAAGTAGTCTTTGTTTTCAGTTTTCTTAGCATTCTCAACTAATTTTGTAAACCAGGCATTTCCACCTGTTTCAAGGTTGATACCGTTGTAAAAGATTAAGTCGGCTTGCGAAGTTTTCTTGACGTCTTCTGGTAGTGGCTCGTACTCGTGTGGATCTTGTCCTACAGGCACGATACTATGAAGATCAATCTTGTCTCCTGCGATATTTTTAGTAATATCAGCGATGATAGAGTTAGTTGCTACAACCTTTAGTTTTTGGTTTGTAGATGCTGTGTCTTTTTTTCCGCTAGCACAGGCAGCTAATCCAATGATAGCAAGAAAAAGAACAAGCAATGTACCTAATTTTTTCATTATATTCCTCCAGAGGGGCTCCCTCATTATTGTTTGATTTTTTTATTTTTCAGCTTCAGATAACGTTGTTTTGGTGCGATAAAGAAACTGATGAGAAAGAAACTTGCAGATGTCAGCACGATACTTGAACCTGCAGCCAGGTTAAAGCTATAACCGATAAAAAGTCCCAAGACAGAAGCTAGAGCTCCCAAGCCTGATGAAAGAAAAATCATGGTCTTTAGACTATTGGCGTAAAGATAAGCTGTCGCGGCTGGAGTAATCAGCATGGCTACGATAAGGATGGTTCCGACACTTTGCATAGCAGTCACTGACACCAAAGTCAAGAGTATCATGAGTAGATAGTGGTAGAAATTAACTGGCATGCCCATAGCTTTGGCTAGGAGTTCATCAAAGGATGTAATCAAGAGTTGCTTGAAGAAAATCCCGATAATCAATAGAATGAGAGCTCCCATACCGATGGTAATATACATGTCTATGTCTTGCACAGCTAAGATATTCCCAAAGAGAATATGGAAGAGGTCAGTCGAGCTTTTAGCCACACTAATCAAGATAATGCCCAGAGCCAATAAAGATGAAAAGGTAATCCCAATGGCAGTGTCACTCTTGATAATAGAGTTCCCCTTGATGTAGGTGATGATGACAGAGGCAAGCAGTCCAAAGATGATAGCACCAATAAAGAAGTCAATTCCTAAAATAAAAGAAAGAGCTACACCAGGTAAGACAGCGTGCGAGATAGCATCTCCCATAAGGGACATACCACGGAGAATGATAAAGCATCCGACCGCTCCAGCAACAATACCAATCACAACAGCTGTAATCAAGGCATTTTGGAGAAAGTGGAAGTTCTGCAATCCATCTATAAATTCTGCAATCATAGGTCACCTCCATTGAAAAAGAGTCGGTCACCATAAGCTTGTTTGAGATTGGCTTGGGTGAAGGTCTCCTTTGTTGGACCAAAGGCAATTAGCTCCTTGTTGAGAAGGAGTACCTGGTCAAAATAATGGGCAACCTTGCCGAGGTCATGGTGAACGATAAGGACAGTCTTGCCAGCTTTTTTAAGTTCTCTCAGCGTGTTCATGATGATCTCTTCACTGACAGAGTCAATCCCCACAAAGGGCTCGTCTAAGAGAATATAATCAGCATCTTGAACTAGACAACGGGCAATCAAGACACGCTGGAATTGGCCACCAGAGAGTTGACTAATCTGACGATCTGCGTAGTCAGAAAGTCCAACAATTTCTAGTGCTTCAGCCACCTTTTGCCAGTGGTTTGCTTTTAAAGTGTGAAAGAGTGGAATGGATGGATAGAGTCCCAGAGAGACACATTCTTTTACCTTGATAGGGAAGTTGTAGTCGATATGAATTTTTTGCTCGACATAGGCAACTTTCTTAAGAGATTTTTTCATTTCTTTATCTTCGATAAAAGCATGTCCTTCATGTGGGATAATGCCCAGCATACCTTTTAATAATGTTGATTTCCCGGCGCCGTTTGGACCAATAATTCCGGTAATCGTTGGTCCTTGGAGCACTAGTGAAATATCCTTAAGTGCCAACGTTTCTTTGTAGGAGACACTGAGGTTTTCGATACGTATCATACAATTGTATTCCTCCTAATTTTTAATATACCTTAATTTTATTTTTAAGTCAAGTTAATTTTGGTAAAAATTTAAAATATTAATGATGAAATCAAATAGGAGGAGACGGCATTTTTAATTGCATTCCCTAGGGATTTTTGCTAAGCTAAGAATAAGTGAAAATAGGAAAGCGAGAACAAGATGACACGTTATCAAGATGATTTTTATGATGCCATAAATGGTGAGTGGGAAAAGACTGCTGTTATTCCAGCAGATAAATCGAGAACAGGTGGTTTTATCGACCTTGACGAAGAAATTGAAGAGTTGATGCTAACGACGACAGACAAGTGGTTGGCAGGAGAAGATGTGCCAGAAGATGCCATCTTAGCAAATTTTGTCAAGTACCATAGTATGGTCAGAGATTTCGATAAGCGAGAAGCTGATGGAATTGAGCCAGTTCTTCCTTTATTGAAGGAATACCAGAATTTAGAAAGTTTTGCAGATTTCGCAAGTAAACTAGCAGCATTTGAATTAGCTGGTAAACCAAACTTCCTTCCATTTGGAGTATCACCAGACTTTATGGATGCTAGAACCAATGTTCTCTGGGCTAGTGCTCCAGGAACTATCTTGCCTGATACAACCTACTATGCGGAAGACCATCCTCAGCGTGAGGAATTATTGAACCTTTGGAAAGAAAGTACTTCTAATCTCCTCAAAGCCTATAACTTCTCAGATGAAGAAATCGAAGATCTGCTAGAGAAACGATTGGAATTGGATCGTCGCATCGCAGCTGTCGTCCTTTCAAACGAAGAGAGTTCAGAATACGCCAAACTTTACCATCCGTATTCTTATGAAGATTTCAAAAAGTTTGCGCCTGCCCTTCCATTGGATGACTTTTTCCAAGCGATTCTTGGTCAAGTTCCTGATAAGGTCATTGTAGATGAAGAACGTTTCTGGCAAGCAGCAGAGCAATTCTATAGTGAAGAAGCTTGGCCTTTACTCAAGGCAAGCTTGATCTTGAGTGTGGTCAATCTTTCAACTAGTTATTTGACAGATGAGATTCGTATCTTGTCAGGTGCCTACGGCCGAGCTCTTTCAGGAGTTCCAGAAGCTCAAGACAAACGCAAGGCAGCTTACCATTTAGCTCAAGGACCATTCAAACAAGCCCTCGGCCTTTGGTATGCCCACGAAAAATTCTCTCCAGAAGCTAAGGCGGACGTAGAGAAAAAAGTGGCGACCATGATTGACGTTTATAAGGAACGTTTGGCTAAAAATGACTGGCTGACTCCTGAAACTCGAGAAAAAGCCATCGTCAAACTCAATGTCATCAAGCCTTATATCGGTTATCCAGAAGAACTGCCAGCTCGCTATAAGGATAAGGTAGTGGATGAATCTGCTAGCCTCTTTGAGAATGCCCTAGCCTTTGCGCGTGTAGAAATCAAGCACAGTTGGAGCAAGTGGAATCAGCCGGTTGACTACAAGGAGTGGGGAATGCCTGCTCATATGGTCAATGCCTACTACAATCCACAAAAGAACTTGATTGTCTTCCCAGCTGCTATCTTACAGGCACCATTCTATGACTTGCATCAGTCATCTTCTGCCAACTATGGTGGTATCGGTGCGGTTATTGCCCATGAAATTTCTCACGCCTTTGATACTAATGGAGCTTCCTTTGATGAAAATGGAAGTCTCAAGGATTGGTGGACAGAGAGCGATTATGCAGCCTTTAAAGAAAAAACACAGAAGGTTATCGACCAGTTTGATGGTCAAGAATCTTATGGTGCAAAAATCAATGGGAAATTAACTGTATCCGAAAACGTTGCCGACCTTGGAGGAATCGCTGCTGCCCTTGAAGCAGCTAAGAGAGAACCAGACTTCTCAGCTGAAGAGTTCTTCCATAACTTTGCTCGTATCTGGCGTATGAAAGGTCGTCCAGAGTTGATGAAACTAATGGCCAGCGTTGACGTACACGCGCCAGCAAAACTCCGCGTCAATGTCCAAGTGCCAAACTTTGATGACTTCTTTACAACCTATGATGTCAAAGAAGGCGACGGAATGTGGCGTTCACCAGAAGACCGCGTGATTATTTGGTAAAATGATTTCTTAACCAAGTATAACTTGGCGTGAATGATTCATTTTTGAAGTTTATACATCTGAAAATGCAATGCTATCGAGGTTAATATGAAGAAATTTTTAATGATGCTTTCAGCTATTTTTTCGATTTCAGTTTTGGCATCTTGTGGTCTCAATAAAAATAATAGCAATACAGAACCTTCATCTCCACTATCATCTGTTTCCAAAGACGATAAGTCTAGTACATCAACAGAAGCAAAGACTGAAAATACAAGCGACTCGTCAACCAAAGTGTCACAATCAACTGCTGAAAATAAGAAGGAAACGGGACCAGATTTGTATAAAGAAGTGATTGAACGTTATAATCACTATACAGAGCTTTTAAAACAAGGTAATAGAGAAGATTTATACGAGGAAAATAAACAACACAAGATTGCTTCAGAAGAATATGGCATGATTTTCTCTCGTATGGATTATCAAAATGCACCAGACTTTAAATATGCCCTTCTTGATTTGAATAAAGATGGGCAAGATGAGTTGCTTATTGGGGATGAAAAATTCGTTTCAGCCATTTATTATTTGGAAAATCAAAAACCAAACTTACTTCACACAGCTTATGTAGCTTCTGCAGGTGGTTTTCGCTCAGGCTTTGTTATTTACGAAAATGGTCTAGTCTCTTACGCAGACTGGCAGTCAACTCGTCCAGAAATGAACCTGGCTCTATATTCGTTTGATAAAAATGGAGTGCAGAAGATTAAAGAAGCAACTATTCAAATCGGTGGTAATGAAAAAGCAGAGCAAGTTTTAGATATTTCTTCTGAAAAGCTTGATTTGTCTAACATTGACTGGAAAGAATTGAATCCAGCTAATTAGTTTTGAATTATTTTTCTAGTCAATGTTGATTCTTCTGAGCAAGTAATGATGTAAAAATTGAAGCTACACAAAAAACCAAGGATGTTTGTCCTTGGTTTTTATGTTTTAGAAAAATGGATTGAAGGTTTTTTCGTGAGCGATGGTCGTAGCCGGACCATGTCCTGGATAGACATCGTAGTTTGGAAGGGTAAAGAGCTGGGTTTGAACACTATGAAGAAGTTGTTCCATACTACCAGTTGGCAAGTCTGTCCGACCAATGGTTTCTCGGAAAAGGGCATCTCCCGTTAAGACCAAGTGTCCATCTGGAAAAACCAATGAAACTCCACCGATAGAGTGGCCTGGCGTTGGTAAGACTGTAAAGCGGAATTCTTCAATCTGGTATTCTTCATAAAAGACAAATGTGTGTTCAGCTGGTTTGCAGATGACATCTGCCATATCGTCATGTCGAGGGAGACCTGAAAGGTTGTCAACAGGAGTATAGAGCCAAGAAGCTTCACTTTCTGCCACATAGACTGGAGGATTTCCATAAGTATCTCTGACCAAGTCAAGACTCATAATATGGTCGTAGTGAGTGTGGGTCAGAAGAATCGCACAGACTGGTTTGTTGATGGTCTCGATAGTCTTGTGAATAGCATCCCAGTTGCTACCAGGATCAACCACGATCAGGTGTTTGTCTCCTTCGAGATAATAAGTGTTTTCATAGGCAACAGGGTTCACGGTTTTATGGATTTTCATAGGATTTCCTCTTTCAAAGAATTTACAATTTCTAGTATAACACAGAAGGACAAAATAAGGAATCGATCAACAAGAAAGTCCCTTCATAAAAGAAGGGACTTTTTAGTACATTAAAAATGATTTTTCCAGGCTTGGAAACGGGCATCCAGTAGGAGTTGTGTCAGATTTTTTAAGATTTCAACTTGCTCGGGCTCTAGAGTTTGTGCCTGTGAAACTAGTTGACGAATGTGCTCGATGGCATTTTTAGAAGATAATTCATTAATGGAGCTAATTCCAGACTCTAGGATGGTTCCAAAGAAGAGATCAAAGTAGAGCTCTAATTCCTCATCGGGAACACTATCCACCCATTCTTTAAGAGTGTCTTTAATTTGTAAACTTTCGCTACTGATTGCCTCTAGTTGGACAAAGTGGTGTCCTTCAGTTAGCCAGCTGAAAGTATTGTGTTGAGCGATGCCACCGAGAGCCGTAGATTTGACGACTGTAGGAGTATCAGGAACTTCCAGCATCATGCCAATGACAGAACCTTGTGGGACGAAACGGTGAATTTTTGGAATGACATCTTGATAACCAGTGGTCTCAGTCAGATGAGCCTGCAAACCAGGAGCATCGTAGGTATAAACTGCAGATATTTTTTCTTGCAATTCAGGCTGGATTTGACTAGCAGCAAAGACGGCTAGATTCCCGCCTTTGGAATGTCCAGCAACAATCACTTTCTGTTTTGGATGTTGGGTAAAGAAATCTTCCAAATACTCAAGAGCATGCTTTTGGGCCGGGATTTCCTTCATATAGGTCATATGGAAATCTTCCTTCCAGCCAATAATACTGTCGTCTGTGCCACGAAAGACAATCAGATAAGTATCTAAGTTAAGGCGATAGGTCATAGCAGCAAATTGCTTTTGAAGTTCCACATCAATCTCGTTAATAAAGTTTGAGAGTTTACAATTTCTAAAACGTTTGTGTTGGGCAAGCTGATCTAGGAGCTGGAGACGTTCTTTATTGGTCAACATGGTGCTTTCTCGAGGAACACGGGTTGCGACATCGCTTAATCGATTGGCAGGCTGGTCCAATAAGTTATCAAAAGGAAGATAGGTCAGCTCTGTAAAAGCAAGTATATCTAGTTCATTCAAGGGAATATCGTAAAAAGAATCGTATTGAACATCAGTTAGGTAGTCAAAAATATTGGCTATGAGAATTCCTTTCTTAACTTTTATCATATCAGATTTACATCAATTTCGCTAGTAGTCAGGAGAATTTTGCTATAATATAGAAAAAGGAGGAGCAGATGCATAAGATTTTACTAGTAGAAGATGATCCAGTAATCCGTCAACAAGTTGGGAAAATGCTCTCCGAATGGGGTTTTGAAGTAGTTATGGTAGAAGACTTTATGGAAGTTCTCACGCTATTTGCTCAGTCTGAGCCTCATCTGGTTCTTATGGATATTGGTCTTCCCTTGTTTAATGGTTATCATTGGTGCCAGGAAATCCGTAAGATTTCAAAAGTTCCCATTATGTTTCTGTCTTCTAGAGACCAGGCTATGGATATCGTGATGGCCATCAATATGGGGGCTGATGATTTTGTGACCAAGCCATTTGATCAGCAGGTCCTTTTAGCCAAGGTACAGGGATTATTGCGACGCTCTTATGAGTTTGGGCGGGATGAGAGTCTCTTGGAGTATGCAGGAGTTATCCTCAATACCAAGTCTATGGATGTGCATGTCAATGGAAAAGCTATCAGCCTAACCAAGAATGAATTTCAGATTTTGCGGGTTTTATTTGAGCATGCAGGAAATATCGTAGCGCGTGATGATTTGATGCGGGAACTCTGGAACAGTGACTTTTTTATCGATGACAATACCTTATCTGTTAATGTCGCTCGCTTGCGCAAGAAACTGGAGGAAGAAGGTTTGATTGGTTTTATCGAAACCAAGAAAGGGATAGGGTATGGATTGAAACATGCTTGATATTAAAAGTTTTTTTCTAGCTTATATCCGTTCGCGTAGCCGTTTTTTTGCTTTTATTCTATCGCTTACAGGTTTGCTTTTTCTCTTTGAAATCTTGTTTGATAAGCAAGGGCCATACTTTAACTATTTCTTCTTTCTATCTACATTTTTGACACTTTTGTTTTTGGTATTTGATTTCTTGATAGAATTGCAACGTTATCGTAAGGAATTGCTCTATGGGGAAAGAAAAGCTAAGTCACCAATGGAAGTCCTTCTAACTGAAAAATTAGAGAAAAGCGAATCTGAACTCTATCAAAAGAAATCAGATGCTGAAAACCGCTATAATGATTTGGTGGACTACTATACACTCTGGGTTCATCAGATAAAAACACCAATTGCAGCTAGTAAACTCCTTGTAAGCGAGGTGGCAGATCGCCAACTGAAACAACAGTTGGAGCAGGAAATTTTTAAGATTGATTCATATACCAATCTCGTACTCCAATATCTACGCTTAGAAAGCTTCCATGATGATTTGGTGTTGAAGAAAGAAAATATAGAAGATCTGGTCAAGGAAGTCATTCGCAAATATGCCATTTTCTTTATCCAGAAAGGTCTAAGTGTCGATCTGCATGACTTGGATAGAAGCATTGTGACGGATAAAAAATGGCTGTTGGTAGTCATTGAACAAATCCTTTCAAATAGCCTCAAGTATACTAATGAAGGTGGAATTGAAATCTACATGGATGGTTCAGACCTTTGCATCAAAGATACTGGTATTGGTATCAAAAACAGTGATCGGTTGCGAGTCTTTGAACGTGGATTTTCAGGATATAATGGTCGAATGACCCAGCAGTCATCTGGACTTGGGCTCTATCTAACCCAGAAAATCAGCCAAGAATTAGGACATCAGATTCAAATAGAATCCGAACTTGGGCAAGGAACAACTGTGAGGATTAAGTTCTCTGAAGTGAATTTACTGATTGAATGAAAAGAATTGTGAAGAGCTTGGAAGAAACCTTTCAAGCTCTTCTTTAGACCTTGATATGGTGAGAAAAAAGGCTCCAATTAGATAAAAATGTAATCTTACAAAAATGTAAGATTAAAGGCCTCTTTTGTAAGGTTATGTTATGGCAAGCCCTCTTTTTTTGGAGTAAACTTAGAGCATAAAGAAAAAGGAGAGAAACCATGAAAACAATTTTACAAAAGAAACAAACAAGTAAGCCGAGTTCAAAGGATATCGAGCGAGTTCAAATCGGCATCGAAATGATGCAAGCTCAGTTTCAATTAATGGGATATTAAAAAGGAGAAGTTAAAATGACACTATTAGATGTAAAACACGTTCAAAAGATTTATAAAACTCGCTTTCAAGGCAACCAAGTAGAAGCCCTGAAAGATATTCACTTTACCGTTGAAAAAGGCGACTACGTCGCTATCATGGGTGAGTCTGGGTCTGGTAAATCTACTCTACTCAATATTCTTGCTATGCTTGACAAGCCAACGCGTGGGCAGGTCTTCCTAAACGGAACTGATACAGCTACCATA
>NZ_JBKOTS010000006.1:0-42682 GCF_049737935.1 Streptococcus sp. CL9.43
AACAGTCTTCTCAACACCGTTAACTTCAACTGTACCACCCTTGAATTCAGGCTTACCTGTTTGAGTTGCACCTTGAATATCTTTTGTTTCTGCTGGTGTTGCAGTTGGTGTTACTCCTACAACTGTTGGTGTGTATGTCGCTGATGCTTTTGTTCCGTTCTTATCTTCGCGGACAACTGTCACTGCTGGTGCAGTTCCTACAAAGTTTGGTTCTGGAACGAATGTTACTGTTCCATCTGCTGCAACCGTAAATTCACCAACACCTTCTACTGTCTTAGTTGTTGAACCATCATCAAATGTTGCTGGAACATCTTCGTTGATTGGTACACGGCTATCACCTTCAGTAAATACAGGTTTACCAGTTTGTGTAGCACCTTGGATATCTGTAGTTTCAACTGGTGTTGCTGTTGGTGTTACTGGAGTCACAGTTGGTGTGTAGGTTGCTGAAGCTTTTGTTCCGTTCTTATCTTCACGGACAACTGTCACAGCTGGTGCAGTTCCTACAAAGTTTGGTTCTGGAACGAATGTTACTGTTCCATCTGCTGCAACTGTAAATTTACCAACACCTTCAACAGTCTTAGTTGTTGAACCATCGTCAAATGTTGCTGGAACATCTTCGTTGATTGGAACAGTCTTTTCAACACCGTTAACTTCAACTGTACCACCCTTGAATTCAGGCTTACCTGTTTGAGTTGCACCTTGGATGTCTTTTGTTTCTGCTGGTGTTGCGGTTGGTGTTACTCCTACTACAGTTGGTGTGTACTTAGCTGTAGCAGTCTTAATGTACTCTTTTTGAATCTGACCGTCTTTATTTCGTCCAACTGGCGCTGACAATGTAACTTCCACACCTTTGGCTGTACCAGTAAAGCTTGGTTCTGGAGTGAAGGTTACTTCACCAGTTGTAGGATTAATAGTGTAAGTCCCTTCTCCTGCTACTGTTACAGATGTCGCATCAGTAGTAAGACCTGTTGCTGGATCTACCAACTTAGCAGGATAGTCCGTGCTTGGAGCAATAACAATCTTATCACCAGCTGAGTTAGAAGCTGTTGTATTAAAGGTAGGTGTTTCTTTTTGAGTTGCACCTTGAATATCTTTAGATGTTTTGTCAACCCCTTCGATTTCAATCGGAGTAACTGTTGGGATGTAAAGACCATCCATGGTATTCAACTGACCATTAACGTTTGCTTCTTGGTCTGGGAATTTTGTTGACCAACCAGTATCATAACCATTATTATCTGAACGACGGATAGAGATACCATCAGCTGTTCCTAGGAAGTTGTCCTCAGGAATAAACTCAACATCTACATCTTTACCTTTAGCAGTAATCTTGTACTTACCTTGTCCTTGAACGACATAGTAACCGTCTGCGTCAAGGGTTGCTCGGTTGCCATCTTTGTCAACAATGTATGGTTCTACAGTTTCATCAATAATAGCAGTAGAATCACGTTCAAACTTATGTTCTCCACGTGCTGTAAAGGTTACAGTTGCTGATTGTTTCGTACCTTGAGGGCCACTTGTTTCCTTAAATTCTCCTTTTGGTGGGTGGGTGATTTGAGTCTTGAAGTCTTCTACTTCACCTGAGAAGGCCATGCCAGTTGGGCTTTCGATCTCGTTCGCTTTCTTAGCGATACGAACACGAGCACCTAACTCTTTAACGCTTGGGTCGACGTAAGTCTTGCTGTTTGCAAAGGTCAACTCAACAGTGCCATCTTGTGTGATTGTAGCGAGATTTGAGCGTTCATCCTCATCGAATTTACCATTTTGGTTAAAGTCTACCCAACCATAGATATGTGCTTCTGAAGCTCCATCCGTATGAGCTTGAATTGACATCTTATAGTTGCCTGGTTTGGTACGATCCATCTTAATCATCTCATTGGTTGTACCTTTGAGTTCATCTGGAAGCAATTGGTTAATTCCTTCATCGGCCGTAGTTGCCTTATCATCACCGAACCAGTCTTGAGTAGTGTTTTCATCCATATCTGGGCTCACATTACCAAGATACGGTTGATTTACTTTAGCTCCAGTAACACCGTCAACAGTTGCAATGGTATGAACTGCCTTACCGTATGACTCAGGAGCATCCCCTTCATCAAGTGGGAAGAACCCTAGCATAGCAGACTGTTTACCACCCGAAGCGATGTAAAGTCCCACTTCAGATGCTCCACGCGTCATAACAAGGGGAACAGAGGAATCGCCTGCAGAAATATTTGGCCCAAAGACACCAGTCCCAAGACCACCAGTTACTTGGTCAGGGTTCCCAAAATACTTCCAAGCGACTGGTTTCTTATCTGGGCCAACTTGATTAGACCCGCGAAGTTGGTTAAGGTTAATTCCGTAGAATGATTTACCATTAATAGTAGTCGTAGGGTTAGGGCCAAAAAGATTATCCGTATCTTGTATCATGTACGGTACACTATATCTTCTATAATCTTTTTTCCATTCTCCAAGATGTTGCCAACCTTGTCCGTTGGTAGTGAACATAACAAATTCACCAGGGTTGGCAGACTCACCATCAGCCATTACAATAGCCGGTTTAACAACTTTACCACGGAAGGTGGCAGAAATTTCAAATTGCACACCAATATTTCCACCATTTATCGCTGAAGCAATGGTTGTCTTCTTGGCTTTGGTATCAATTCCTTCATGTTTAACTTCGGTATAACCATTTTGAGGCTCTGCGGTAATCATGGCCTCATCACCGTTATTGAAATGTAACTTAGAAGTAGGTGAACTTGAATTATTGACAAAACCGTTTCGAGCATTTGGATCATAGGTTGCTTTTTCTGCGTCAGTAGCTCCTTGGCTTTCTAGTCGCTTCTTATAGATTTCAGTTGCTTGGAAGGGTTTCAAAGACTTAACTTTGATGGTCACCACATATCCAGGCATGATTTCCTTAGTATAGGTAGCTCCAACTTGAAGAGCCATTTTCTCTTGTAAGTTTTCAGTTGGTTTAGTTTCGGCGGCAGGTACTAATGTCGTAGTGGTTCCTGTCCAGTTGGCTACATCTCCAAAGTCCAACCATGTAATCTGGCTAGTCAAAGATTTTGCGTCAAGGTCTGTTGTATATCCTGGTTTTTCAACCTTTGGAGTTGAAGTTGCATCGACAACGTCTGCTCCTACACCAGTAGCTGTCGCTGTATCTGCACGGAAGGCTGTGTTTTTGTCAATCTCTTTACCATTACGAGGGTCGTTTTTCCCTGTATTTGCGATTGCGTTAGTACCTTCAGCTGGCTTAGTGTTTTCTGCAGGCTTACCTGTAGTGGCTTCTGTCTTTTCAGTAGCTGCTACTTTTTCTTCGGCTACAGCTTTTTCTTTGTTTTTAAGCTTAGAATTGACAATAGTTACAAGTGATTGGTAAGCTGCGTCAAGTTCAGCTTGGCTTGTAGCAGAAGTAAGTGCATTTTTAGCATTAGCAAGACCTACCTTAAGAATTTCAACGCTCTCGTCTGTCTTGTTGCTGTATTTACCATTTGCCACGTTTGCTTCAATTTCAGCAACGTAAGCTGCCAATTTGTCGCTATTTAGCTCCGGTTTTACTTCAGTAGAAACTGCAGGTGCTGCTTCTGCTTTATAAGTTACTTCTTTAGCAGGTGCTGCTTCTGTAGTTACAGGAGCTTCAGTTTTCTCTACTTCTGTTGTAGCTGCAACTCCGTCAGCTTGTTTTTCTTCAGTTACTTCATCAGCTCCGACACCTGTAGCAGTTCCGAGCATTACCAACGTTCCGAGTAAGACCGAGCAAACTCCTACATGAAGCTTACGGATCGAGAATCGACTAATTCGGTCGTTAAACAGATCATTTTTCATGATTTACCTCCATTACCCTTTCGGGAGTGTATATATTGTTATAATTTATGCATTGTTTTTTACAAAATCCCAAACATGCAACGCTCCTATTTTAGCACTATTGTACTTAAAAACCAAGCATTATGCTCATTGTTTTGAAAGTTGAAATCAATATACATTTATTCCATTTTTTTACTATTATTTCAAGAAAATATACATTACGATTTCATTTCCTATACACACCAAAAGAGGGAATTGCCCCTCTTTTGGATAAATAGGTTTATTCACTTGTTTCAACAGTCTCGACTTGGGCATCTACTTGCTCTTCTTGTGAATCTGCAAGGAGGGATTCTTCGTTGACTGCTTGTGGTTCAAGGTTACGGTAGCGAGCCATACCAGTACCAGCTGGGATGATCTTACCGATGATAACATTTTCCTTGAGACCAAGGAGATGGTCTTTCTTACCACGGATAGCTGCGTCTGTAAGGACACGAGTTGTTTCCTGGAAGGAAGCTGCTGACAAGAAACTATTGGTTTCAAGTGAGGCTTTGGTAATTCCCATAAGGACTGGGCGACCAGTTGCTGGAACACCACCTGCGATAAGAACATCTTTGTTGGCATCTGTAAAGTCGTTGATATCCATGAGAGTACCCATAAGAAGGTCTGTATCCCCTGGATCCATGACACGAACTTTGCGGATCATTTGACGAACCATTACCTCGATGTGTTTGTCACCGATTTCTACCCCTTGGCTACGGTAAACTTTTTGTACTTCACCGAGGAGGTAAGTTTCAACTGACAAGACATCACGTACAGCAAGGAGACGTTTTGGTTGGATAGAACCTTCTGTCAATGCTGCACCACGAGAGATTTGATCGCCAACCTCTACACGCATACGTGCTGTGAATGGTACCACGTATTCGCCTTCGCCAGTTTCACCTTTAACGAAGACTTTCTTAGTACGAGTTGAAGCATCTTCTTCGATTGCTGTAACTTCCCCTTTGACTTCTGTGATGACCGCTTCCCCTTTAGGATTGCGGGCTTCAAAGATTTCTTGGACACGAGGAAGACCCTGAGTGATATCGGTATTTGAGGCAACACCACCCGTGTGGAAGGTACGCATTGTAAGCTGTGTACCAGGTTCCCCGATAGATTGGGCAGCGATTGTACCAACTGCTTCACCAACTTCAACCGCATCACCAGTCGCTAAGTTGATACCGTAACAGTGACGGCAAACACCATGACGAGTGTTACATGTAAATACTGAGCGGATAGTCACTTCTTCAACACCAGCATTGACGATTTCACGCGCCTTGTCTTCTGTAATCAATTCATTTGGACCGATAATAACTGCACCAGTTTCTGGATGTTTAACAGTTTTCTTAGTGTAACGACCATTGAGACGTTCTTCTAGAGACTCAATCATCTCTTTACCTTCAGTAATAGAACGGATCAAGAGACCACGGTCAGTTCCACAGTCATCCTCACGAATGATAACGTCTTGGGCAACGTCAACCAAACGACGAGTCAAGTAACCTGAGTCGGCTGTCTTAAGGGCCGTATCGGTCATACCTTTACGGGCACCGTGAGTTGAGAAGAACATCTCAAGTACTGACAAACCTTCGCGGAAGTTTGAAAGGATTGGCAATTCCATGATACGTCCGTTCGGAGCAGCCATCAGACCACGCATACCGGCAAGCTGTGAGAAGTTTGAGATGTTACCACGGGCTCCAGAGTCCATCATCATAACGATAGGGTTCTTAGGATCTTGGTTGGCAACCAAACGTTTCTCGAGTTTTTCACGGGCAGCACGCCATTCAGCTGTAACAGCATTGTAGCGCTCATCGTCTGTGATCATACCACGACGGAATTGTTTTGTGATTTGTTCTACACGTTTGTGTGATTCTTCGATGATTTCAGCCTTGTCTTCAACGACTGGAATATCAGCAATACCCACTGTCAAACCTGCAAGAGTTGAATGGTGGTAACCGAGGTTCTTCATACGGTCAAGTAGGGCAGATGTTTCTGTCGTACGGAAACGTTTGAAGATTTCAGCGATGATATTTCCAAGGTTTTTCTTCTTGAATGGTGGGTTGAGTTCAAGCCCTTCAATAGCTTCCTTGATATTTCCACCTAATGGCAAGAAGTACTTGGCCGGGACACCTTCTGTCAAGTTAGCGTTTGTTGGCTCTTGCAAGTAAGGTAGTCCTTCTGGCATGATATCGTTGAAGAGGATTTTACCTACAGTTGTAAGCAAGATTTTGTGTTTTTGCTCTTCTGTCCATGGTTTGTTAAGGCTATCTGTTGCGATACCAACACGTGAGTGGAGGTGAACATAACCATTACGGTAAGCCATGACAGCTTCGTCACGATCCTTGAAGACCATACCTTCGCCTTCACGACCAGCTTCTTCCATAGTCAAGTAGTAGTTACCCAAAACCATGTCCTGAGATGGAGTAACAACTGGTTTACCATCTTTAGGGTTCAAGATATGCTCAGCAGCAAGCATCAAGATACGAGCTTCTGCTTGGGCTTCTTCTGAAAGAGGTACGTGGATGGCCATTTGGTCCCCGTCAAAGTCGGCATTGTAGGCTTCACAGACAAGTGGGTGCAAACGAAGGGCTTTACCGTCAATCAAGACTGGCTCAAAGGCTTGGATACCCAAACGGTGAAGGGTAGGTGCGCGGTTCAAAAGCACTGGGTGTTCTTTGATAACTTCTTCGAGGATATCCCAGATACGTTCATCTCCACGTTCTACCAAGCGTTTAGCCGCTTTAACGTTTTGAACGATATCGCGCGCAACGATTTCACGCATGACAAATGGTTTAAAGAGCTCGATTGCCATTTCACGTGGCACACCACATTGGTACATCTTAAGAGTTGGACCAACGGCAATAACGGAACGTCCTGAGAAGTCAACACGTTTACCGAGCAAGTTTTGACGGAAGCGTCCTTGTTTCCCCTTGAGCATATGGCTCAATGATTTAAGCGGACGGCTACCTGGCCCTGTGATCGGACGACCACGACGGCCATTGTCAATCAAAGCGTCAACCGCTTCTTGAAGCATACGCTTCTCATTTTGAACGATGATACCTGGCGCGTTCAACTCAAGCAAACGAGCCAAACGATTGTTACGGTTAATAACACGACGGTAAAGGTCGTTCAAGTCAGATGAGGCAAAACGGCCACCATCCAACTGCAACATTGGACGAAGATCTGGTGGAATAACTGGAAGGATGTTAAGAACCATCCATTCAGGCTTGTTTCCAGACTTGTGGAAAGCATCCAAAACATCCAAACGACGGATAGCTTTCACACGTTTTTGTCCAGTAGCTGTTTTCAACTCTTCTTTGAGTTCAGCAATTTCTTTTTCAAGATCTACTTGTTTCAAGAGGTCTTGGATCGCTTCGGCACCCATTTTGGCAACGAATGAACCATGACCAAATTCACGCAAGCGTTCACGGTATTCACGCTCTGTCATAATAGATTTGTGCTCAAGTGGTGTATCTTTTGGATCAATCACCACGTAAGCAGCAAAGTAGATAACTTCCTCGAGGGCACGAGGACTCATGTCAAGGGTCAAGCCCATACGGCTTGGAATCCCCTTGAAATACCAGATATGAGATACAGGAGCTTTTAACTCGATGTGCCCCATACGTTCACGACGAACTTTTGTACGCGTTACTTCAACACCACAACGGTCACAAACAATCCCTCTGTAACGAATGCGTTTGTATTTACCACAAGCACATTCCCAGTCTTTTGTAGGACCAAAGATCACTTCGTCAAAGAGTCCTTCACGTTCTGGTTTCAACGTACGGTAATTGATTGTTTCAGGTTTTTTGACTTCTCCATAAGACCATGAACGGACTTTACTTGGAGAAGCTAGTGTGATTTGCATACTTTTAAAACGATTTACATCAACCACTATTTCTTCCCTTTCTATTATAAGTGAACTGCTTATTCTTATTCAGCAGCTTCTTCTGTTGCTTCCGCTTTTGCATTTTCTTCTGCTTCAAAGGCTGCTTTAGCCTCTTGAGCTGCTCTTTCGCGGGCTTTTTCAAGGTCATCTACGTGGATGACATCTTCGTCCATTCCTTCATCAAGGTCACGAAGTTCCACTTCTTGATTGTCTTCGTCAAGGACACGCATGTCAAGACCAAGAGATTGCAATTCTTTTACAAGAACTCGGAACGATTCTGGAACACCTGGTTTTGGAATTGGTTTTCCTTTTGTAATAGCTTCATAAGCTTTCAAACGTCCGTTGATATCGTCAGACTTGTAAGTCAAGATTTCTTGAAGAACATTTGATGCACCATAGGCTTCAAGCGCCCAAACCTCCATCTCACCGAAACGTTGTCCACCAAACTGAGCTTTACCTCCGAGTGGTTGTTGTGTAACGGTTGAGTATGGTCCGACTGAACGAGCGTGCAATTTATCATCAACCATGTGGTGAAGTTTGATCATGTACATGACACCAACTGACACACGGTTATCAAATGGTTCACCAGTACGACCATCGTATAGGATAGTCTTAGCGTCGCTATCCATACCTGCTTCTTTGACAGTGTCCCAAAGATCTTCAGAACTTGCTCCGTCAAAGACTGGCGTTGCGATGTGGATACCAAGAGTACGAGCCGCCATACCAAGGTGAAGTTCCATAACCTGACCGATATTCATACGTGATGGCACCCCAAGTGGGTTCAACATGATATCGACTGGAGTTCCGTCTGGAAGGTAAGGCATGTCTTCTACAGGAACGATACGAGAGACAACCCCTTTGTTTCCGTGACGTCCGGCCATCTTATCTCCGACCTTAATCTTACGTTTTTGTGCGATGTATACGCGAACTAGCATGTTAACACCAGATTGCAATTCATCACCGTTTGCACGTGTAAAGATTTTAACATCACGAACGACACCATCGGCACCGTGTGGTACACGAAGGGAAGTATCACGAACTTCGCGAGATTTGTCACCGAAGATAGCGTGCAAGAGACGCTCTTCAGCAGAAAGGTCTTTTTCACCCTTAGGTGTGACTTTACCTACAAGGATATCCCCTTCTTTAACCTCAGCACCGATACGGATGATACCCATTTCGTCGAGGTCTTTAAGGGCATCTTCACCAACGTTTGGAATTTCACGAGTGATTTCTTCAGGCCCAAGCTTTGTATCGCGTGTTTCTGATTCATATTCTTCGAGGTGAACTGATGTGTAAACATCGTCTTTCACCAAGCGTTCGCTCATGATAACGGCATCCTCGAAGTTGTACCCTTCCCATGTCATGTAGGCAACGATTGGGTTTTGTCCAAGCGCCATTTCACCTTTTTCCATAGAAGGTCCATCAGCGATAAAGTCACCTTTTTCGATGACATCGCCAACTCGAACAAGGGTACGTTGGTTATAAGCAGTACCTGAGTTTGAACGACGGAATTTTTGGATGTGGTAAACATCAAGGGAACCATCTTCACGGCGAACTTCTACTTTGTCCGCATCCGCATAGGTAACCTTACCACCATGTTGTGCAATAACTGCAGCTCCTGAGTCATGGGCTGCTTGGTATTCCATACCAGTACCAACGAAAGGCGCTTTAGGATCGATCAACGGAACAGCCTGACGTTGCATGTTGGCACCCATGAGGGCACGGTTGGAGTCATCGTTTTCCAAGAAAGGAATACATGCTGTCGCAACGGCAACTACCTGTTTAGGAGAAACGTCCATGTAGTCAACGCTTGATGCTGGATATTCTTGGTTAACCCCTTGGTGACGTCCCATGACAACTTTTTCAGCAAAAGTTCCATCTGCGTTCAATTTAGAGTTAGCCTGAGCTACTGTGTATTCATCTTCTTCATCGGCAGTCAACCAAACAATTTCGTTGGTAACTTTACCAGTTGCACGGTCAACCTTACGGTATGGTGTTTGAATGAAACCATACTTGTTGAGGTGTCCATATGAAGACAAGTTGTTGATCAAACCGATGTTTGGTCCTTCAGGTGTTTCGATTGGACACATACGACCATAGTGAGTGTAGTGCACGTCACGCACTTCATATCCAGCGCGGTCACGTGTCAAACCACCAGGCCCTAAGGCAGACAAACGACGTTTGTGAGACAGCTCAGAAAGTGGGTTGTGTTGGTCCATGAACTGTGACAATTGTGAAGAACCAAAGAATTCTTTGATCGCCGCAGTCACTGGACGGATGTTAATGATTTGTTGAGGTGTCAATACTTCGTTATCTTGAACAGACATACGTTCACGAACATTACGTTCCATACGTGAAAGTCCAAGACGTACTTGGTTAGCAAGCAATTCACCAACGGCACGAATACGACGGTTTCCGAGGTGGTCGATATCATCGATACGACCGATACCTTCAGCCAAGTTAAGGAAGTAGCTCATCTCAGCAAGGATATCTGCCGGAGTGATAGTGCGAACCTTATCATCTGGATTTGCATTTCCGATGATTGTTACAACACGGTCTGGATCAGTTGGTGCCACAACCTTGAATTTTTGAAGAACAACTGGTTCTGTCAAAACAGCTGAGTCATTTGGAGTGTAGACAATCTTGTTCAAATCGCCATCTAAATGGCTTTCGATGCTCTCGATGACATCGCGAGTCATAACAGTACCCTTTTCAACTAAGATTTCACCAGTTTCAGGGTCCACCAATGGTTCAGCGATTGTTTGGTTGAGCAAACGAGTTTTAATATTTAATTTCTTGTTAATCTTGTAGCGTCCAACAGCTGCCAAGTCATAACGACGTGGGTCGAAGAAACGAGCCACAAGCAAGGTACGTGAACTCTCAGCAGTTTTTGGTTCACCTGGACGAAGACGCTCATAAATTTCTTTCAAAGCTTCGTCTGTACGAGAGTCCATTGGGTTTTTATGGATATCTTTTTCAACAGTGTTGCGAACCAACTCGCTGTCCCCAAAGATATCAAAGATTTCGTCATCGCCTGAGAAACCAAGAGCACGAACCAAAGTCGTAAATGGAATTTTACGTGTACGGTCGATACGAGTGTAGGCGATGTCTTTTGAGTCACTTTCCAGTTCCAACCAAGCTCCACGGTTAGGGATTACAGTTGAACCGTAGCCCACTTTACCGTTTTTGTCTACTTTATCATTAAAGTAAACACCTGGAGAACGCACCAACTGTGATACGATAATACGTTCACCACCGTTAATGATGAAAGTACCCATCTCAGTCATGATTGGGAAATCACCAAAGAAGACTTCTTGAGTTTTGATTTCGCCAGTTTCTTTGTTAATCAAGCGGAAAGTTACAAAGATTGGTGCTGAATAGCTAGCATCATGGATGCGAGCTTCTTCAAGCGTATATTTAGGTTCTTTGATTTCGTAGCCAACAAATTCCAACTCCATTGTTTCTGTGAAGTTTGAAATTGGCAATACATCTTCAAACACTTCCTTCAGACCATAGTCTAGGAAATCTTTAAATGAATCAGTTTGAATTTCAATCAAATTTGGTAAGTCAAGAACTTCTTTGATTCTTGAAAAACTACGACGGGTACGATGTTTCCCGTATTGAACGTCATGTCCTGCCAAGATGATTCTCCTTTGTAAATAAAGTTCCAAGCTTAGTCACCTAAGCTAATAATTATCGTTTAATGGTTCTAAAACCCCTATCAACTTATCCCCCTTGACTAATTTTTCAGAATCTTTAAATCTCTGTTACAGATGCAAAAAATACCGAAAAAAAGCACAAAAAGAGCAGTTAAATCCGACTTTTTTGAGGAGATTTAACTGCTGTGAGCCTTGTCCGGACAATATTTCAGACAAAACCTACGACAAATGATTACTCATATTATACCCGATTTTCTCTAATTTTTCAAGTCCTTTGAAGGATTTTTCTTGCTTTAGTATAGCTGTGGATTGTTTTCAGAAAAGGTAATTTTCATAATTTTGTAATTTTTCTTATAGTTTCTTCATCTCATAGTTACATAAATCCCTTAATTGCTAGCTATGAAAAATTAGGATATACGGACAGTAAGTACATAACAAAAGAGCTTTTCATCCTCGAAAAACCTGAATAAAAAAGAGAGCAGTTCAAACTACTTCTAAAGTAGACTGAACCGCTCTTTTTTAATTTCCCACTCTAACTCGCGTCACAATGCCATCGCTATCAGTTATACTAAATTCTGCAGAAGAAAGCCACTGAATTATCACCTCATTACCTTGAGATTGAGCAAAAACCTTCAACAACTCCTCTTTGTTCTCAACTTCAACCACATAGTAGGCTAGCCCCACCATTCCATGCTTACGTCGAACTAAGTTTTTGCCACCCCATTCATTTACAGCTAAATGATGGTGATAAGCCCCTGATGCGATCCAACTGGCATGTGGAATCGTGAATTTATCCTCCAGACCTAGAGACTCTTGATAGAATGTACTCGCTTCTCGGCTATTCTTAACAGATAGGTGAACATGGCCCATACGAGTGCCTTCTGCAATCACAAAAGGCTCGATTTCTTTTCCTAGTTGGTAGATATCTTGAGCAGAGAGTTCTTCTGTCACACCAATAATACGGCCATCCTCACGAATATCCCATACTGTTACAGGTTTATCTCTGTAGAGTTCAATGCCATTGCCCTCTATATCTTCCAAATAGATAGCCTCGCTATAACCATGGTCCGCTCCACCCACTAGAGGTATCTTTAAACCGAGCAAGTGTTTAAAAACATTAGCCAAGTCTTCTCGGCTCGGTAAGAGCAAGGCCATATGATAAAGTCCGTAGCTCTGCTTAGGATTGCTAGTATCATCTGTCTTAATTAGCCGAACTAGTGGTTTCCCACCGGCACCTAAAAGAACTTTATTTTCCGATTGATTCAAAATCTCCAACCCAAGCAACTGATGATAAAATGCTGTCTGACTTTCTAAGTCCTTGACATTTAAAGCTACTTCAGCCAAATAAATCTGACTATTATATTCGTAAACCATAGAAAACCTCTCTTTGTTGTAACTGTTTTAATTACATCTATTGTACTCCCTTCTCAGCCAATGTCAATCCAGATGCTCAACGCTGATAACACAAGAAAAACCCTCCCCGTGTAGGAAGGATTGTTTGGATTTAATGAGCCAACATTTCTTGAGCAATCTCTTGACCTGATAAGCCATCTGGATAGTAGGTTGGCCAGTTGTCCATCTCTTCAAAGAGGGCTTCTTGGCTAGTGCCTCCAAAGAAGATATGGAAATGTTCTGCCTTGACCGGAGCAATATTGTGGTCGCTAAACTGAACATACTTGAATTGTCCGGCGTCTGCATCAGTCGCTTCAAAGAGGAAGCGTACTCCACGATTCCCTTTCTTATAAGTCAAGATTTTCTTGCCGACATACTTATAAGTATATTGCTTACTTTGGCCTCCTTGGATAAATTCCATAGTATTATCTGCAATATTAATCTTGTTTACATCTGTTTGGTAACCTTTTTGATAGTAGGCTTTGTATTCATCCTTGGTCATCTTACCAGTCAATTTAGCCTTGTAGTCAAATACTTGATCAAGAGTCCCATCCTCAAGGAAAGGATAGACTGACTGCCAGTTGCCAGCATAATCACTCAGGGTACGGTCCTTAACATCTGCATCCTCAAAGTAGCCATTTTGAACGGTTTTAGTTTCCTCTGCCTTTTCTGGTTCAATCTCTGCTCCTGCCTGATCAGTTGTCTGCTTGAGAGACTTGAGGTTTTTCTCCATGACAGAGATATAGTTTTCTCCAGCCTTCATATCCTCTTCGGTCAAGCTTTCAAGAGGATTCAGAACATCTAACTTCACTCCTGTTTCTTTTGAAAGGGTATTGGCTAGGGCTTGAGAAGCATTTTCTTCAAAGTAGATATAAGAGATCTTGTTTTTCTTGATGTACTCGGTCAATTCTGCTAAACGGCTTGCTGAAGGCTCCGCATCTGGTGAAAGACCTGAGATAGAGACTTGATTGAGTCCGTAGTCTAGAGCTAGATAACGGAAGGCAGCGTGTTGAGTCACAAAACTCTTTTGCTTAGCATTAGAAAGTCCTTCAGTATAAGCCTTATCCAAGGCTTGCAGTTTTTCGATATAGGCTGCTGCATTTTGTTCAAAAGTCGCCTTCTTATCTGGATAGTCAGCCGAAAGACTGTCACGGATGTGCTCTACAAGCTTAATGGCACGCGCAGGAGACAACCATACGTGAGGATCATACTCATGATGATGACCTTCTTCACCATGGTCATGGTCTTCCTCTTCTTCACTTCCTGGAAGAAGCAACATATCTCCAGTAGCCTTGATTGTTTTTACTTTTTTCGCATCTAGTGAATCTAAAAGCTTGGGAACCCAAGTTTCCATATTTTCATTCTCATAAACAAAGGCATCTGCGTCTTGGATTTTAGCGACTGCCTTAGCTGATGGTTCATAATCATGTGGCTCTGTTCCAGCCCCGATTAAGAGTTCGACATTGGCTGTATCACCTGCTACTTGCTTGGTAAATTCATAGACAGGGTAGAAAGTTGTAACGATATTTAATTTCCCGTCTGCTTCTTTTTGATTGGAACAAGCAACTAAGAATAAGGTCACAAGACTTGCCAAAAGTAGGCTTAGTTTTTTCATGTACTTCTCCTATTTGATAAAACGTTTGAGGATGCTGACTACTAAAAAGACAACTACAAAGATAATGGTGATACTTGCACTAGGAGGCGTCTCTGCATAATAGGAAATATAGAGTCCCGCAACCATGCCTAGAAAACCAATGACGCTAGCAAGAATCATCACAGAACTAAAGTTTTTACCTAGACGCAAAGCAATACTTGCTGGCAAAACCATAATAGTCGATACCAAAAGTGCTCCCGCTGCTGGTATCATGAGGGCAATAGCCACACCCGTCACCATGTTAAAGAGAATAGACATGGTGCGTACAGGCAATCCATCTACAAAAGCTGTATCCTCGTCAAAAGTTAGAATATACATAGGTCTTAAAAAGAGGAAGGTCAGGATTAGAACAACCGCCGCAATGACAAAGAGCCCAATGACCTGCTCTTGACTAATAGTCACAATAGAACCAAAAAGATACTGATCCAGACTCATCGAACTAGAGCTCTTACCCTTACTCATGACAATAAGTGAAACTGCAAGTCCTGTAGACATGAGAATGGCTGTCCCAATCTCCATAAAGCTTTTATAAACTGTACGCAAGTATTCAAGAAAGACCGCCGCAATCAAAACGATCACAATGGTTGAGATGGTCGGAGAAATCCCCAAAACCAAACCAAAGGCAACACCCGAAAGCGAGACGTGACTGAGAGTATCACTCATGAGACTTTGACGGCGCAAGATGAGAAAAGTCCCAAGAACTGGTGAAAAGAGACTCATGGCAATAACTGCCAAAAAGGCTCGCTGCATAAAATCATAAGACAGTAGATTAAGCATGCTCCACCTCCTGGTCACTTTCATGGACATTGAAGCAACGCCATGGTGAATCTTGGTCTCGGACAAGGTGAATATTGCGATCTGCGTAGTCTTTGACTTCTTCTGGGTCATGAGTAATCATCAAAACAGCCTTGCCATGATGGTGGGCGCTGTGGTGCATGAGCTCATAAAATTCATTCTTAGTCCCTGCATCCATCCCTGTCGTCGGCTCATCCAAGATAAAGATATCTGGATCGGACGCAAACATACGTGCAATGACTGCTCTTTGCTTTTGCCCACCAGAGAGGGAACCAATGCGTTTATCCCGATGTTCCCACATGCCAACCGAGTTTAAACTAGCCTTGATATGTTCCTCATCGTGAGCATTTAAACGACGGAACCAGCCCTTTCTTGGATAACGACCTGATTTGACAAATTCATAAACGGTACTTGGAAAACCTGCATTAAAACTTGCAATCTGTTGAGGAAGGTAGGCAATTCTTAATTTTGTCCCACGAGTGTTGGTCTTTGAAATGGTAACTTTACCAAATCTTGGTTGTAAAATACCTAGACTGGCCTTGATTAGAGTCGTCTTGGCAGCTCCGTTTTCTCCCGTGAGTGTGACAAACTCCCCACTATCAACACTGTAATTGATGTGCTCAAGCACAGGTTCCTTGTCATAATAGAAGGACAAATCCTCTACTGTGATGTATCTCATTACTTGATTTCTCCTACTAAAGCAGTTAAAAACCGCTGGATAATTTGTTGCTCCTTAGCTGAGAATTGAGTGACAACTTGCTCATACGTCGAGAGGGTATGTTCATGGTGATGATGGTGCTCCTCAGCAATTGGTCTAGCAAGGTCTGTCAATTGATAAAAAATCACTCGAGCATCCTTAGGATCCTTAGACGTTTCCAGCATCCCCTCTTTAATCAAAGATTTAATAGCCTTGGTAACAGCCGCTTGACTGACATTAAGGCGAC
Organism: Streptococcus sp. CL9.43; assembly: GCF_049737935.1. Taxonomy (NCBI): domain Bacteria; kingdom Bacillati; phylum Bacillota; class Bacilli; order Lactobacillales; family Streptococcaceae; genus Streptococcus; species Streptococcus sp. CL9.43. The sequence continues at coordinate 16,150 of NZ_JBKOTS010000006.1, forward strand.
GTGCCAACTCAGAATTGGTCAATGATTCCTCTGATAAGAGCATGAGGATATGCTCCTGGGTGTTTGTCAAAGCCACTTCACTCGTGCAATGACCAATCAAAATTTCATGCTGATTTTCAGCTTTCAAGATTACTTCATTTAAAAAATGATCAATTTCCGTTGCTAATTGTCTCATGATTTGCCCCTTTCTTCGAATAGTTTTTCCATTATTACAGGACTTTTAGTCTATTTGTTTACTAGTTAAGTATATCACATCCTAGTACAGAGTCAAGAAAAAAGATGAAAACAATTTTTTATGTTTTCATTTTCTTGATCTCTTTTTACTTACCCTTATTCAAATGAAGAGGCCGCTACAACACTGTCCATTACCAAAAATCTTTCATTACAAAGAGCCCAAAACAAGGTTCGGGCTCTTTTGCTATTTATTGAAAATCTTTAATATTCCCATCGTAATTTGCCCAATCCTGGCTAAAGAATCGATCATTCATTTGGTAACTAGGTGCTGTTGTTGGATTGCTCAAAAAAGGATTTACAACCTTGTCAAACGCCAACCAACCTAACCAACCGATATGAATCGTATCCTTGACAAAGTATGGATCTCCTCCGTTTTTTGAAAAGTCAGCAATATTGGTAAAACCTTGACTTTCCAACTGGTAACGGATCTTTTCAACAGAGTGTTGATACATTCCCTCACTTAATCCGGTATAATTCATCCATTTTTTATTGACAGGTTGAAAGACAAAGAGTACATTCACCTTAGATTTGGCAAATTGATTGAGCACTAACTGCAAATCATTGTATTCCCTTGACTGGAGGAAGTTGTAATTTTTTTGATACCCTTCCCACTTTTTTAAATCTTTCTTAAGTTGAGTATTGTAAAAGTGGTTATCCATCCCCAAATCATTATTGGTCGTATTTTCCTCTGCATCCTTACGTGCAATATTTTCCAATTCTTCATACGAAAACTGATCTGGGAGACTGCTCAAATATTTTTCAATATGATCTTTATACTTTAATTGGCCTCGAATAGAGAATTGACCAAAAAGGGCAGCTTGTCTCTCATTGAACTCGGCAGAGATATTAACCATCGTTTGATCAAAGTCTGACAACTGTTCATTCTTAGCTATCTTCTCAACAATTCCTTTCATCGGAACTCTTGGATTTTGCTTTAAGAGTCTATTAGCCGCATATTGAGAAGCTACGTCTCCAGATTGATTCTCCAAGAAGGCAGTCAACTGATCATTGTTAAAATAAGTTTGAAAAATAGTCGGGTCATGATCCTCTTTTGTAAACCACTGTGGAGAGATTACAAATACCGCTTGTTTGTTTTCAAGTTCAGATGTGATTTGTTGCATCCCAAAATATTGACTAAGAGAAGCGGCTCCTGCCTGCCCCATAAAATACGGACGGTAGGAGCGATTATACTTTTCAGCCAACACTCCTGGATGCATGCTATCAAAACGAATCCATTCACTCGAACCCAAAAAGGGTATAAAACGCATATTAGGATCCGTGAGAGCTCTCACTTTTTGACTTCTCTCTTTGAAACTTTCTGCACTTACTGAGGCTGCAGAGTATTTTTCCTCCATTAGATTATGACTCTTACTACTAGGATAGAAAAAAATGAGTAGAAGAACCAATAAACCTGCAATAAGAATCGGCCCGAAGATTAACCACAGGCGTTTAAGCATTCTTTAACTCCGTAATCCCTGCCACGATTTTATTGGCTGTATTCCAATCATCACGGCCAAATTCTGTAACCGGGACACGTATATCAAAGCGATTTTCGATTTCTACAATCAATTCAACCGTTCCCATACTATCCAAGACACCTGCATCGAAAAGATCTTCATCCATCATGTCAGAAACATCTTCCATAAATAATTCATCGATAATTTCAATAACTTCTGATTTGATATCCATTTTTTAATTTCCTTCTATTTTTTAAACCATAAATCATTCAAAAATCCAGAAAAGATTAAGAATGAAACCATTACGACATGGAAGGTTATCACCATGCCAAGCAACTGAGCCCAACGATTTTCAAGCAAGGGAGGTCGTCCTGCTTTCTTACGTTCTTTATTGAGCGTTTTTTTCTTTCGAACCCAGACATCATTAATGACTAAGCCCACTCCATGAAAGAGCCCGTAAACGATATAAAACCATGTTATCCCATGCCAGAACCCCATAATCAGCATATTTACAATATAAGCGACACTTGAGGTCACATTTCGATTCTTAAAAAGCTTCTTTCTCGTCATCACCATGACCATGCGCATAAAGACAAAGTCACGAAACCAGAAGGATAAACTCATGTGCCAACGATTCCAAAACTCTTTCAAATCTCTTGACAAAAAGGGTTTGTTGAAGTTGATCGGACTACGAATCCCCATCAGATTTGAAATAGCTATAGCAAACATAGAGTAACCTGCAAAATCAAAGAAGAGTTCCAAACCAAATGTGTACATGATGGCCACTACATAATAGTTAAAGACGCCACCTGTTTGTAAAGCTAAATTCTTTAGCGGTGGTAATAAAATCTCGCCTAAAATATGGGCTAGGATAAATTTATACAGAAATCCCCACATGATATACCGAACGGACTCGGCTAGCATATCTAGCAACTCATCGCGCTCTGGTATCGTCTTATAATTTTCATTAAAACGTTTGAAACGATCAATAGGACCACTTGAAAATGTCGGCATAAAGAGAAGAAAACGCAAATACTCCCACATTTTCAAATCCTTAATGACTCCATCTCTAAGTTCGATGATGATTCCCACTGAACGAAAGGTCAAATAAGAGATTCCTACGAATCCCAGCAGAGACTGTGTACCGTTAATAGCTGGTTGCACCTTGACAAAGATGATGGGAAGGAGGGACAGAAAACTAACGAGGTAGAATACCCACTTGCCATCCTTGCTTTTTCGATAGTGCTTGTAGAAAAGCAGGAGCAATATTTCCCAGCACAGATAAATACCCAAGGCAGCCAATTGATTGGTCTTGCCTCCCGTCAACATAGTGACGATAAAGAAGAGACTAACCAATATTTCATACCAGCCAAAACGTTTTTTGAAAAAAAGACCGATAAAGATTGGCAAAATAGCAGTAATCACATACAAAAAGTACTGCGGATTCCAATAAGGCTCAATATGAGGAAGCTGTTTAAGAAGCTCCATCATCTATTGTTAACCTCACTAATCAACCCTTTGATGTCGATTTTCCCATTTGGAGTTAACGGCAAGCTGTCACGGTAGAGGAATTTCGAAGGCATCATATAAGACATCATAATATCTTCCAAGTCTTCCTTGATCGCTTTGGTAATATCAATCTCGCGCTCAAATTGTTCTTTGACCCCATCTTTTAAGATAACATAGGCCAAGAGATTTTGAACCTTGTGATCTTTATTATAGCGCGGTACCGCAACAGCCGAGTCAATGTACTGAGATTTGTTCAAGTTTTGAGAAACATCTTCTAGCTCAATACGGTAGCCGTTAAACTTGATTTGGAAATCCATCCGTCCACCGTAGAGAAGAAGGCCTTCATCCGTCATGGTTCCAACATCTCCTGTATGGTAGGCTGGCAGACCTTCAAATTCGAAGAAAGCTTCTGCTGTTTTCTCAGGATTATTCATATAACCTTTTGAAACAGCCGGTCCAGACACGATGATTTCTCCTTGCTCTCCATTTGGCAATTTGTTTCCTTCCTCATCAATGATGAAGGTTGGAGAATCTTCTTTGGTATAACCAATTGGCAAGCGTTTAAGTGTCGCTAACATCTCATCTGTGATAGCAACCGCCGACAAAGCAACGGTTGCTTCTGTTGGTCCATAGGCATTGATGATGCGCGCATTCGGGAAACGTTCACGCAGTTTTTGAGCCGTTTTAACAGTTAACTCTTCCCCATCAAAGTAGAAATGGGTAATGCCTGGCATCTTTTCAGCATTGAAATCTTCAGACAGCATGGCCATATCTGCAAAAGATGGTGTCGAAGTCCAGATAGCAATCGGAAGAGAAAAGATAGTTGCAAAGAGTTGTTTGAAGTCTTGAGTAATGGCTGATGGGAGGGCAAAAAGCGTTCCTCCAAGAGCCAAGGTTGGTGCCCAATACATGACAGACAAGTCAAAGGAATAGGGCGGTTGCGCCAACATTTGCGGACGTTCTGGCGTTGCAAACTCCTTGTCTGTAATCATCCAGTTGGTGAAGCTGAGCAAGTTATCATGTGAAATCTGCACCCCTTTTGGCTTCCCGGTCGTCCCCGAAGTAAAGATGATGTAGTAGTTATCATCCCCTTTGACCGGATGTTGCAAATCATAGGCATGCTGAACCGCACAAGCTTCACGCACTTGCTCCAAGGGCATGATTGGAGCAGCTGGGTTTCCCAATGGAAATTCATTGATAGCGATGATTAAGCTTGGTTCTGCTACTTCAAGAATGGCAGACACGCGCTCCAAAGCAGAATGGCTATCAATTGGGATATAGGCATGGCCAGATTTGGTCAAGGCCACAAAGGTTGCTAACATTTCATATTCTTGGCCACCAAAGACCACAACAGGTGACTTTTCAGGAAGTCCCATTTGGTCAATATGGGCTGCTAAGCTATCTGAATCAGCCTTCAATTGGCCATAGGTATGCTCTTCTCCAAGGACATTGTAGACCGGAAAATTAGGCTGCTTTTGAGCATAATGCTCAATGGTTTCAATCATATCTACTATTGGTTTATTTGACACAATAGGGTTTCTCCTTTAAGTTAAAATTCATTATAGATAAAGCTACCTTGAACCTGACCGAGATAACTAAAAAAGTAAAGCAGGCCCAAGAAAATGATAAAATACAAGGCTGTCCGACCAAGAAAGAGATAGAGTTCATTTCTCTGTTTCATCAAGAAAAACCTTTCATTCCTGTAATTTTCAACTAAAATAAAATCAATTTCTTACTAACTTATTTTCTGCTATTATACCACTTTATAAACTATTTTTTCAATTGTTTTCCGTCCATTTCCACTACATTTCAACATCATTAAATCGTTCCATATGATACCTTCTACTGATAGCTTTAATGTTTCCCAGTATAGATTATATTGGGAGCTACAACAAAGTAGGCTCTATACTACCTATAGAGGACTTCCCCACTATAAATATTATAGAGCCTTATCTTATGTCTCACTTTATCGGTAGAATTCCCTTTATCTAGAGATTTTTATAATATGTAATCTTAAAATTCACTATAGATGAAATCTTGAATGTTCGAAAAATCAGTCACAAAACAGTAGATTACGATGCTTAAAATAACTGTGTAGAAAAACAAGGTCCACAATAGTAAACGATGTGTGTCAGTTAGTTTCATTTGCAAATTTGTAAAGTTCTTTTTCAACTTCCATCCATCCTTTCACCCCAACGTGCATCACGTCGAATAAAAAGTAATCTTCATACTCTTTATTTCCATAGTTTAACACCGTAGCACCGTGGTTTTTGGCAATATTTTCTATTTTTTTGTAAGTTTCTTCACGCATTTCTCGTGAAACACCTGTGTAATCATTCCATTTACCATTTACAGGAAAGATAATGACTTCAACTTCAATTCCCAATTCCTTAGCAACTGTCAAGAAGAGTTCCATATCTGAATACTCTGGTGACTCTATGTAACTCAAGTCTTTGTTAGAATCTTTCAACGAAGCATAGCGGTCTCTCAAGTAGGTATTGTAGTAGTTATTATCCACAGCATAATCATTGTTATCTGTTTTCTTTTTAACTTCTTCTACAAACTGATCTGTCATCTGCTCCCAATTATAATCCGGAGTTTCATCCCCTAGTGCAGGATAGTCTGATTTGGCATGATTTTCATAGAATTTTCGTTTAAGCTTAAAGGAATAAACGGCATTGTCAAACTCCAACAGTTTTTTATCAATGATTGTTCCTTTTCCTTCTATGAAATAGCTTTTATACTTTTTATAGATATCATTTTGTTGTTTGTTTCCTTTGGTAATCTCAATAATGCGATTAATCAGTTTTTCTTTCGTTTCCTTACTGATTTTCTCGTTATCTAGCATGTGAAAAATATGTTCCTGAGAGGCCTTGTTTAAGAAGGCGTCTTGATGAGTCCCATCCTTTTCGAACCATTGAACAGACTCTACGATGGCTACTTTTCGCTTGCTCATAGCCCCCTCAATCGAGCTCAAGGTCGTAGCTTGAATGATATTTTGAGAGTAACTGGTTCCTATCTGCATAATGTTAAAATCATTGTAGTTAAAAATTTTATTGGGATGGTAATCTTCATTTATCGTCGCAACTAACTCTGAGGAACCCATTAGAACTAGTGTATTGGGAGTGATATTATTTGTTAGAATATCTCTACTTTTATACTTTTCATAAGAAGTGCTGTAGCGAATACTATTGTCCTTGACTTTATAATAGTCGTCAATCTTCTTGACATATGTCACATTTAAAAGAGCAAGAGTCGCAATTACGAGCACAAGCGATAGTAAAAATGCTTTTAACTTAATCATCTTGTTTTTCCAATCTCCTTGTTTTAGCAAATCTCTTTATCTACTTAGAATTGCCATAATTATCTTATAAGGTTCACCTGAAAAGATAAAGAAGCCAACCATAACTAAATTCATGGTCACAAACCAACTTATTAGCTTGTACCAAGTTTTATTTTTATGTTTCTTATAAAAATTGCTTTTCTTTTGATAAATTTCAAATCCAGACATCAAGATTCCATGGTAAAATCCATAAGCGATGTAGCTGACACTAATTCCATGCCAAAATCCCATAACCAACATGTTGACCATATAGGCATAGGCTGCATTGTGTAATCTATTCTTAAACCACTTCTTTCTGATAACCTGCATCAAAACTCTTGAAAATACGAAATCTCTCAACCATGTTGACAAGGTGATGTGCCATCTAGTCCAGAAATCCTTGATATCAATACTCAAGAAAGGTTTATTGAAATTCATCGGTGTCTGAATACCCAAAACATTGCTGCTTCCAACAGCCATCAAACTATACCCCGCAAAGTCAAAGAACAGATAGAGAGTATACAGGTACATATATTTGATTGAGTAGACAACTGTACCAGTATTGCTTAGAGCAAGTAGTATCTGGTAAACATAGGTTGATAAAACAACCTTGTAGAGAAGACCTAAAACGATGCGATAAATACCATCACCTGCTAACTCTAGGTAGTCTTTTCTAGGCATGACTTCATTGATCTCTTTTAGAAATCTTCTGCTACGATCGATTGGCCCAGAACTAACTGTAGGGAAAAAGAGTAGAAACTGCAGATAATCTTTTACAGTGATTTTTTCTTTGATTAAACCATCCGATATTTCTAGCATGATCTGAATGGTCTTAAAGGACATGTAGGAAATCCCAATAAAAGCCAACAAATGTAGCTGGGTTATTGCAAAGACTTTATTGACCACTAAAGGTAAAATGGATAACATAACTAGAGGTTTTAACTGTTTTGAATCCATTCTTTGTGCTATGAAAACTAGGACATATTGGTAGATGATGAAAGCCAATAGATAAACAACCATGGATTTACTCTTACCATAGATGGCTCCTGCAAATAAAATTGACAGACTTAAAATATAATAATCCTTACGCTTGCCAAAATAGTTTAAAACAAAGCCAATCAGTAAAACCACAAGTAATAGAAGGAAAAACTCATTCCCCTCAAAATAATTCATACCAAATGGACTCCTTTTCTCTTTTTCTCATCTCCTGATTTGTCATTTTAGGATTAGTCCCTATCATATTATCAAGGATAATTAACTTTATTCATTATATCATAATTTAAAAACTATATACTTCTATTATCCAATTTCCTAAAATAAAAAAACAAATGACTCTTACCACTAAAATCCCAATAACGAGACAAAATTATTTACAAAATAAATAAAATCTAATAGTAAATAATTAACTTGACTCAGCTTTTCCCATCAAGTCTCCTAAATATATTCGTTACCCCTTTCATTTTCTCCTTCAATCGGAACATAATATAAAAAATACCAGAATAATCCTCAGAACTAGCAAACACACCACTCCCCCTTTAAGCATTTTTATGCTAAAATAGTAGCTATGGATAAAATTATTAAAACAATATCAGAAAGTGGTTCTTTTCGTGCTTTTGTTCTAGATAGCACGGAAACGGTCCGTACTGCTCAAGAAAAACATCAAACCCAAGCTAGTTCAACTGTAGCGCTTGGTCGTACTTTAATCGCCAGTCAGATTCTCGCTGCCAATGAAAAAGGGAATACCAAGCTAACCGTCAAGGTTCTTGGGACTAGCTCCCTCGGTGCCATTATCACAGTTGCAGATACCAAGGGCAACGTCAAAGGTTATGTGCAAAATCCAGGTGTTGACATCAAAAAGACTGCAACTGGCGAAGTCCTTGTCGGACCTTTTGTCGGCAATGGTCAATTTCTAGTCATTACAGACTATGGCACTGGAAATCCCTACAACTCCATGACTCCTCTCATCTCTGGAGAAATCGGTGAAGACCTAGCTTTCTATCTTACAGAAAGTCAACAAACGCCTTCAGCAGTTGGCCTCAATGTTCTTTTAGACAAAGACGACAAGGTCGAAGTTGCAGGTGGCTTTTTGCTCCAAGTATTGCCAAATGCCAAAGAGGAAGAAATCGCTCGTTTTGAAAAACGAATCCAAGAGATGCCAGCCATTTCAACTCTTCTAGAAAGTGACGACCATATCGAAGCCCTTCTCAAGGCTATCTATGGTGACGAGCCCTACAAACGTCTGTCCGAAGAAGAAATTCGTTTCCAATGTGACTGTAGCAAAGAACGCTTTATGGATGCTCTTGCCAGCCTTCCAAGTTCAGACCTTGAGGAAATGAAAGAGGAAGACCATGGGGCAGAAATCACTTGTCAATTCTGCCAAACAACTTATAACTTTGATGAAAACGACTTGGAGGAACTCATTCGTGACAAATCTTAATACACCATTTATGATTGGGAACGTCGAGATCCCAAACCGGACGGTCCTCGCACCTATGGCTGGCGTAACCAACTCAGCCTTTCGTACTATCGCAAAAGAACTTGGCGCAGGGCTCGTTGTTATGGAAATGGTCTCTGATAAGGGTATCCAATACAACAACGAAAAAACCTTACACATGCTTCATATCGACGAGGGCGAAAACCCTGTTTCCATCCAACTTTTTGGTAGCGATGAAGATAGCCTAGCTCGCGCAGCTGAATTTATCCAAGAAAATACAAAGACAGATATCGTGGATATCAACATGGGCTGTCCAGTTAACAAAATTGTGAAAAACGAAGCTGGGGCTATGTGGCTCAAGGACCCAGATAAGATTTACTCTATCATCAACAAGGTCCAATCTGTCCTTGATATCCCTCTCACTGTCAAAATGCGGACAGGTTGGTCGGACCCTTCTCTAGCAGTGGAGAATGCCCTCGCAGCTGAAGCAGCAGGTGTCTCTGCCCTCGCCATGCATGGACGGACTCGGGAACAAATGTATACGGGGCACGCTGACCTCGAGACCCTTCACAAGGTTGCGCAAGCTCTGACCAAGATTCCATTTATTGCAAATGGAGACATCCGTACGGTTCAAGAAGCGAAACAACGTATCGAAGAAGTCGGTGCCGACGCGGTCATGATTGGCCGTGCCGCTATGGGCAACCCTTACCTCTTCAATCAAATCAATCATTACTTTGAAACAGGAGAAATCCTGCCTGATTTAACCTTCGAAGACAAGATGAAGATTGCTTATGAGCATCTGAAACGCTTGATTGATCTCAAGGGCGAGCACATTGCCGTTCGCGAATTCCGCGGCTTAGCCCCTCACTACCTCCGTGGGACATCTGGTGCTGCTAAACTCCGTGGAGCCATTTCACAAGCCAGCACTCTTGCAGAGATTGAAGCACTCTTGCAACTAAACAACGCATAACCTTCTATCTACTTCACAAAAAGGCAAAGCTCAAAAACGAGCCTTGCCTTTTTATATATTTTCATCTTGTAAATCTAATTGCTTCACCCTAGCTATATAGTAGGACATAATCAAAAACAAATTGAAGCTGACAATCCAAATAGACCATTCATGGAAAAAATGCATAGATATAGCCAAACTAATTGCCCCTACTACGAAACTCCCTACAACAATCCCATAGTTTAAGGCTTGACGGCGATATTCTTGAACGTCTCCTTCTCCTCTAACGACGCGATACAAAGCAGTCAGCATTTTTCGGTAATTTCCAGAAGTCATAAAAATGACATAGGGATGATCTTCAATCAAACTGCCCGTATATGTCAGCATCATCATTCCAGTTCCAAAAGCAATAAAAGGGACTTCTAATAGAGGAAAGCGGGAAAAGAAGGGAAGAACAAGGGTTCCGATAAATAAGGGAAGTAGCATCTTAACCCGCCAATAGGCTGTTTTACGATATTCCTTCACGTGTAAGGCAAAAACAAATCCTAGGGAAAAGAAAATAATGGAGCAGAATCGCAGCATTGTATTGATAACATGTGAATCGTGCCAATCTGATATCAGTAGAAGAATGTTCCCTGTCTGTGTTGCCACCAAACTATGGTACTGGATGTGACAGAACACATCCAAAGAACCACCTATAAAGCCAAGAAATATTCCCATTAGTCGTGTATTTTGAGGTAAAATTAATTTATCTGGCATTGATTCATCACTCGTTTCCCTTTGATTTTTTCATTATACCACTTTCTCTGAAAGAAACTAAGTGAAAAACGGTCAGTTCAAGTAGACATGATTACATATACTCCTAAGTTAGTCTCATCTCTGGAGTTCATGTATGACGTCTTATCAACTGGGAATGCTGTAAGTATTCATCAACTGAGCTATTTTTAAACAAATTATTTCAGTACTAAATTCTATGGTTGAATCAAGACAACACTAGATACCGTACCATCCGCTCCTGTTGTAATTTGAATGACTTTTCCACCACCTACTTCCGCATTGTATTTTCCATCATCAAGGGTATAAGAATAACTTTGGATAGAGTAGTTTTCTTTCTTACCATCAGCAGATTCCACTGTAAACTGGCCACCTGATGAGACCGTGATAGTTTCACCATTAGCCCCCTTCCAATTCCCAGCTGCAGCCGAAAAGTCTTTGTCCACCATAGTCAAGACGCCTTTATAACGTTTGTTGTGTTCTGCCTGCTTGTCTTGAAGTTTGCGATCAGTTGCTGGATCATAAGCTGACTGATTCGGGTTTGCTTGTGTTCCTTGTTGATTGGATGGGGCTTGAGAAGGGGTTTGCTTAGCAGAAGGTTCTTGATTTTGTTTTGTTTCTGGTGCTGGTGTTGCTTGCGATTGATTAGCAGTAGTCGTTGACTGATCAGAAGATGATGACTTAGCTTTTTCTGATGAAGTTGAATTTGATGATTTCTGAGTTTTGTTCTCTTTACTTGAAGAACTCGCCTTAGAACTAGAAGATGCTTGTGTTGTCTTACTAGAATTATCACTTGCAGTGTTCTCTTTCTTATTTCCGCATGCTCCTAAAAGCAAAGTTGAAGCCAATACTGCTACTGCTAGTAAACGAATTGAATGTTTTGTTTTCATGATGCGCCTCCCATGTAATCTTTTTGAAATGTTATGAAATACTTCTGTAATGTTATTGTAATATTTGTTTTAGGGTTTGTCAACTATTTATATATGGTTTTGGTTTTTATTTATATTTGTTTTTTTTTAATCCTCCTATCTCTATTATTCGTTAAAAATTTAAAAAACAGGAAATTTTTCCTACTAAAAATACTATATTTTATAAGTGTAATCGCTTGCATTTTTTTCTTGAAGGGCTATAATAAAATTGAAATAAGATATTGGAGGTGTAGGCTTATGTTAAGAAACTATTACAAGTATCTTCCTTGGTTGATTTTAGCTGCTTTCGTTTCTTATGGGGGTGCTACTCATTACGCTCAAACAACATTTGATTTGTTCTACCTAACTGCCATTTTCATGATTGTCTACGTGGCTTTATTGTATTTACACGAACATTATTTAAAATATAAATACAAAGATTTATTCATTCGAATCATGAGCAATTCTAATAAAGATAAACATCCTTAAACAAAAAGAGGTCGAGAAAATCCCGACCTCACTTTTTTATTTTAATCGATAAATAGTGATAACTTCCTTCTGAGGAATCCGTTTAAATCCAACTTCCTCTATGCTATGACCATATTTCGATAAGAAACTATCACTCGTACATGATTTGCCTGGGCATAGAGTCTCAATGAGGGCTAACCCATCATCCACTGTGAACTCATCCTCTAGTAAATAAAGGAAACGAGCGTCATAGTCGATAGCTTCTTGAATCTTCTTGATGGATGTTTGAATAATGGATAAGTGGTCAAATGCAAAGTCCTTCTCGTCAAGTTCTTTGCCATCCAAGTAACACTTGCCTGTGTGAAAATCAACATCTACAAGAACGACTTCTTTTGCATCATCTCCTGCCTGGACTAAGTCAAGAGCTCGACTAGGTAGGTAAACCAAGTGGGCAATGGTAACTGTCCAACCTCTGGGATCACGACCAGGAGTAGATACTGTCACTAACTGTTCAATCTTTTCTAGTGGAAGTTCAAGATTAATTTCTTCTTTTACCTCACGTTGACAAGCATGGGCAGCATCTTCCCCTTTATCCATAAAACCACCAACTAGCGCTAAACAATTTTGAAAAGGGTGTGCCTTCCGACGAATCAGAAAGAGTTTCATTTTCCCTTCTGCAAAGCAATAGGCTACCATATCCACAGTCACACTTGGTTTTTCATACTGAGGGAGTGCTTGCTTGTGGTACCAGTCTAAAAATTCAGCTTGACTAGCGTGAACTTCAAAGTACTCTTTTTCTGTCATCCCGGTTGGAATTATCTGATTCATCATCTTCTACTTCCTTTCTGCTTTTGATGGCAATAAAGAGGGTGGATCTACAAATTATAGATTAATAGTTCTTGTTTTATACAATGTCGAATTTCAATTGACCAGCTTTGACACCAATTTTAAGTGTCTTACCTTCTTTCAATTCACCTGTAAGAAGGAGTTCTGCTAGTTTGTCTTCTACTTCTGTTTGCAGAGTTCTGCGCAGTGGGCGAGCTCCCATTTCTGGATCATATCCCTTCTGAGCTAGAAGCTTAAGGGCAGATGCTTGGAGTTTCAAGTCAATGCCTTTTTCTGCGAGACTTGCAATCAATGGTTTGACCATAATCTTAACCACTTCCTGCATATCTTGACTTGACAAGCTGTGGAAGACCACCTTTTCGTCAATACGGTTGATAAACTCTGGACGATAAGCTTTTTTCAACTCTTCGAACATCCGTTTTTCCATATTTTCTTGGTCAAAACGAATATCCTTAGCTCCAAAACCGACTGTCTTGTCATCACGAAGAGCTGTCGCACCAAGGTTTGACGTCATGATAATAATGGTATTTGAGAAATCAACCTTGCGACCCTTACTGTCTGTTAAGACACCATCATCCAAGACCTGCAAGAGCACATTAAAGATATCTGGGTGGGCCTTTTCTACCTCGTCAAAGAGCAAGACTGAGTACGGTTTGTTACGAACCTTCTCGGTCAACTCTCCGCCCTCTTCGTAGCCTACATAACCTGGAGGAGCTCCATTGAGACGACTAGCTGCGAATTTCTCCATATATTCACTCATGTCAAAACGAATGAGGGCTGACTCGTCATCAAAGAGAACTTCTGCCAAGGCTTTGGCCAATTCTGTCTTACCAACACCTGTTGGTCCTAGGAACATAAAGGAACCAATTGGACGTTTGTTATTACGAATACCTGATTGATTTCTGCGAATGGCACGACTGATACTTGATACCGCTTGTTCCTGCCCGATAACACGTTTATGCAGTTCAGCTTCTAGATTGAGATATTTCTTGGCGTCCGTTTGTGTCAATTTTTGAACTGGAATACCTGACAAGCGACTCAAGGTTGTCAAAATATCAGACTCTTTTACTAGATCTTTATAGACTGGAACTTCCTGTTCTTTTGCAATGAGCTGAGCTGCTTGTTTCCATTTGCCATCCATCAAGGCCTTGTCCGCTGCTGTTAAACCTGACTCATCTTTTTTAGCGTGCTTTGATTTATTTTGGACAGTTGCTGCCGCTTCATCCAAAAGATCAATCGCTGAGTCTGGCAAGTGACGACTAGTCAAATAGCGATGTGCCATTTTGACAGCTGTTTCGACAGCATCATCTGTAATTTGGACATGGTGGTGTTTCTCATAAGTTGCTTTCAAGCCACGCAAGATAGCCATACTATCAGCCACACTTGGTTCCTCAATCATCACTTTTGCAAAGCGACGAGAAAGGGCTGCGTCTTTTTCGATGTGTTTTTGGTATTCTTCCTGAGTGGTTGCCCCAACAGTTCTCAGAGTTCCACGCGCTAGGGCAGGTTTCAGGATATTGGCCGCATCCAAGGTCGAATCAATACCACTTCCTGATCCCATAATGGTATGAAGCTCATCTATAAAGAGGATAACCTTACCGTCTTCCTCGATATCTTTGATGATATTGTTCATACGTTCTTCAAAGTCTCCACGGAAACGGGTTCCCGCAACCACATTCATCAAATCAAGTTCTAAGACACGCATCTTAGCCATTTCATCAGGCACATTTCCGTTGGCAATTCGCTGTGCAAGGCCAAGTGCCAGAGCTGTTTTACCAACACCTGCATCTCCAACTAGAACTGGATTGTTTTTTGTTTTTCGACTCAAGATTTGGATTATACGAGAGATTTCTTGGTCACGTCCAATAACTGGTTCCAATTTGCCTGAACGAGCTTGCTCTGTGAGGTCATGAGTGTAATCTTCCAAACCACCACTTGGAGTTTGAGGCATACCCATCATATTGGCCATAGAATTTTGCTTATCTGCTACTGATCTGTGACGCTGACGCAGAGCCTTCAAATCTTCCTTTGTCCAACCAGCACGCGCTTCAAGACTACGACGAAGCCCAGCAATCTTGACTTGATCTTTCTGGTCTTCATAAGAAAATCCTGCTTTTTCCAAAATGCGAGTAGCTAGGGCATTGCCATCATGTAAGATAGCGTAGAGAAGATGCTCTGTTCCCAATGCTTTGGCATGTACAACCGAAGCAACATGTTCCGCCTCCAACATCAAGACGTTCAAACGATAGGAAAATGGGAGCTCCTTATAATCTTCCTTATGGTTAAAGTTTGCTTCTGTTAATTCTACAGCTACTTCCTCTAAACGATCAATCTCATACGGGAATTCATTTAAAGTTGCTCCAGCAACACTGTAGCTATGATTGGCCATGGCAATCAGCAAATGCCAAGACTCTAGGTAATCTGCATCAAAGCGACTCGCTACCAGAAAGGCACTATCGATGCATTCTCTCAATGCTTTTGAATATTTCATGTCGTCTTATTTTCCTTTTCTATCTACTTCATGCAACAACTGACGAAGCATATTGGCACGAATATAATTAGCTTCCTCACCTAGAATTCGGTCTGTCCCCATAGCTAATAATAGATTCATTTCTTGGCGGGTCATGAGTTCTTGTTCGACTAAGAGTCTTAAGACATCTTCAAAGATGACTTGGTTCACCTCATCACTCACTGAATACAACAAATCGCGGAGCATATCATGATGGTTAGAGAATTCGATTCGACCAATACGAATATAGCCTCCACCACCACGCTTACTCTCAACTAGATATCCTCTACTCTCTGTAAAACGAGTCTTAATCACATAGTTGATCTGGCTAGGTACGACTTGAAAGGTATCCGCTAGCTGACTTCGTTGCAATTCTACGATACCAGATTGTTCTAAAATCGCCTTGATATAGGCTTCGATATGGTCTGATGTATTTTTAAATTTCATAGCTTGCTACCTCCTTCTTAAACTTTGACTATCTTTGACTATACTATCATTTACAACTCTATAAGTCAAACTTTTAGGGCTCAATCCTTGAAAATACTGAGTTTTAAAAATAGCTACCGTTAGCAAACTATACTTTATTTTCTATTCTACATTTCAACATTTATGTTATAATAAAAAAATTACAACTAGCTTTCAAATCCTTTGAAAGTATGTTATTTATCATCAAATCTAAGAAATATTTCGTAAAATCTATAAAAATAAAACTTCGGTATCATTAATGATGTACCGAAGTTTTTTTGTAGTGTGAGTTTTTCACAGTTTTTTAGCTATAGTTCCAAGCCCAATTCTTCTAATATCTGGCGTTTATAGGCAATTTTTTGAACGTCCTTGTCTTCAGTTTCAGACCAATTAAGTTTGACTTCAGAAACAATCTGACCAGGGCGATTTTTCAAGATATAGATGCGATCACTGAGATTGAGGGCTTCCTCTATGCTATGGGTGATGATTAAGGTCGTTAACCCTAGCTGTTTATGAATATCAAGATACCAGGCATGAAGTTCCATCTTAGTCATCTCATCCAAAGCGCTAAAGGCCTCGTCTAGAAGAAAGAGCTTGTGCCCGAAAAGGTAGGTACGGAGTAAAGCAACACGCTGGCGCATCCCACCACTGAGTTCATGAGGGTACTTATCCCTTACAGCCGTCAACTGAAAGGTAGCAAGAATTTCATCTGCTTTGGCAATGGCTTCTGCCTTGTCCACCTTTTGGATCAAGAGGGGCAAAATGATATTGCCAAGGACAGTCTTGTGTTCCAAGAGCAAATCCTTTTGGAGCATATAACTCACACGCCCCTTGGGATTTTCCTCCCCGTCAAGCACAATTCTACCTGACTGGACTTCTAAAATCCCTGCAATCAGGTTAAAGAGGGTGGTCTTTCCAACACCACTGGGTCCCAAGATGGAGACCACTTCACCTGAAACCACTTGTAGGTTAATGTCCTCTAAAATCTTTTCATTGTCGTAGGCATAGCTTACGTGTTCAAGTCTAATTTCTGTCATTATTTTACAAATTCGTTAGTGAATCCTTTATCAGTCAAGTCTTCCTTGAGGATACCATTTTCTTTATCCCATTTGTAGAAGGCATTCCAGCGGTCCGCATCAAATTGCCCCCATTTTTCCTTGTCGCTTGCATATTCTTTTGACAAGTATTTCTGAGATTCGATGACAAAGTCACGTTTATCCTTTAACTCAGGGGCATTCTTGATCAAGATATCAGCCGCTTCTTCTGGGTGATCCATCGCGTATTGGTAACCTTTTTTGATAGCTTGGATGACTTTACGAGCTTCTTCTTTGTTGTCTTTTAGATAGTCGTTGTTTGCAATGATGACTGGTGAGTAGTAGTCAAACTCTTTTACATAGTCTTTCAAATACATGAAGTTGGCATCCACACCTTGCGATTTAGCAAGGATTCCATCCCAACCATAATAAATCCAAGCAGAGTCAAAAACTCCATTGGCAATCGGTGTGATCGAGTTCGAGTCGTTGTTTGGTACTTTTTCAACCTTCTCAAAGTCTCCACCTTGAGATTCTACCAAGGTTTTCAACATCGCAAGTTCAGTTGGGTCATTCCAGGTTCCGTATTTCTTCCCTACCAAGTCTTTAGGACTAGTTACATTATCAGATTTACGAGAGATGATCCCTGATGTATTGTGCTCAACGATCGCTGCAACGGCAGTAATGCCTGCTCCTTTTTCCAATTTCTTAGCCATGTAATCTTGGAAATAGATAGCAAATGGCGCCTTGCCATTGATAACCAAGTCAGATGAACTTTCTTCTGGTGGCAATTTCAAATCAACATCCACTCCAGCTTCTTTGAAATAACCTTTTTCCTTGGCAACATAAAGCCCTGTATGATTGGTATTTGGTGTCCAGTCTAGGATAAAGTCAATTTTTTTGAGTTCTGCTTCTTTGTTATCCTTAGAAGCTGTTCCTTGGCCACAAGCCACAAGCACGACAGCTAGAAGAGCTGTTACAACCGTTAAAAACACTTTCCATGTTTTCTTCATTTTTAATTCCTCTTTTCTTTTTCTAAAACGCTTCTTTTAAGCACGTTTCCATTTAATCACATATTTTTCACTGATATCGACTAGCTTCATACCCAGAAGACTGATCAGCGATACCAGAATAATAATCGCAAACATAGTATCATACTGAAACAGTTTTTTGGACTGAATCATGTAGACACCTAGTCCTTCAAAGCCTCCCAACCACTCAGATACCACTGTTGTGATAAAGGCGTAGGAGACACTGACCCTAAGTCCTGCATAAAAGTAAGGCAGGCTGACAGGGATTTTAAAATGCCACAGGATTTGCCAAGGATTGGCTCGCATCAGACTAAACAAGGTCAGCATATCCTTGTCACAATGCCTAAAACCATCTAAAATACTGACGATAATAGGAAAAGTTGTCGTCAAGATAATCAAGACAATCTTGGGCAAGATTCCATAACCCAACCATAACACTAGGATAGGGGCCATGGCAATGGTCGGTATGGTCTGGACAACTACCATCATGGGGTAAATCAAGTCATTGAGCCAACTCAGACTATCCATAAGGACGGCCATGATACAGGCTATCAAGACACCCAAGGCCAAACCTAATAAGGCTACTCTCAAGGTTGCCCAACTATGGTACCAGAGAAATTCTCTGTCACGAACAAAAGACTGGAGAATCTCAAGTGGTGTCGGCAGGATAAACTTTGGTAAGAGTTTTAAGAGTCCCGCCACCTGCCAAGCGGATAAGACACCCAAAAATCCTAGCAGACTAATATGCCGTCTCATTATACTTTTCAAGTTTCTCATCGATGCTTAAAATCTCTCCTATATTTATTTTCACATTGGCAAAAACATTGTCTGCTCCCTGACCTGCCACTTCTAGCGCTTCTTTGAGAATGCGCATAAGCTCATCAAACTCCCCCTCCAAAACCGTTTCAAAGGGTGTCACCACCATGGCCACTCCTTGAGTTTGCAGATAAGCAATGACCTGATCAATTACAGCTATGCGGTCAATCCCTTGTGACAGGGGCAGGACTTGTAAAGCAATGCTTGCTTTCATTAAAACCTCCTTCTAAGTTACAGTTTTTCTTTGTAAAAAAAGAAAAACCTCTTCCATATATGAAAAAGGTGCAAAATTAGGCCAAGTATCGTTCCCTACGCTGGCATTACCCAGATCAGGTGCGGTCGAAGTTTAACACTTCCTCTCAGACTGTACACAGACTCCCATATATTATATGGACATATGATAACGAAAAATAAATAAGATGTCAAGGAAACTGCTTACAGAAAAAGAGAGTGGGACAGAAATCGGTAATTCGTTAGAATTCGATTTCGTCGTCCCACCTCCGCACAGTTGAGTAGGGCTGTAAAAGCTGATGAAATCAGCGTAGTAAAGCCCACTCAACCACTGCGTCTTGCTCGACAATCCAAAGAAAATTGAGAGGCTAGGACTTTTGTCCCAACCTCTCCTCTAATCATCTATTCTCAGTTAATTCTTTCAATTAAAGCATAGGTGCAAATAACTGTGTTACTTCTTTAATCATCATTTGATACCATGTAGGATTTATGGTATCCGAGAAGATTTCTTGAGATTGTTCAAAAATTCCTTCAAAATCTTTGCGAATATCCGCTATTGACTCTGTTTTGTAGAGTAGTACTGCATTTTCATAGTGATGAACCAAGCTACGATAATCCAAGTTAATAGTGCCGACAGCCGCAAATCGATCATCAACAATCATTTGCTTACTATGGATAAAGCCAGGTGTGTATTCAAAAATGCGAACACCCGCAGATAAAAGATCTGGATAAGCTCCCCGTGTTATCAGTTGAATGAGCTTCTTGTCTGGTACAAAGGGAGTAACTATTCTCACATCTACGCCTCGCATAGCCGCATTTTTTATATCCTCTGTCAAATCATAATCGATAATGAGATAAGGCGTTGTGATATAAACAAAATCTTCTGCTTGGTTAATCAGATTTTGATAAACAATCTTCCCTACCTTAGTTTTATAGATTGGCTTAGGTCCACTGCCGTATGGGATACAAAGACCGCTACCAAATCG
Source organism: Streptococcus sp. CL9.43 (assembly GCF_049737935.1). Classification (NCBI taxonomy): domain Bacteria; kingdom Bacillati; phylum Bacillota; class Bacilli; order Lactobacillales; family Streptococcaceae; genus Streptococcus; species Streptococcus sp. CL9.43. The sequence continues at coordinate 36,120 of NZ_JBKOTS010000006.1, forward strand.
TGTCTGATTTTCCAAATGATACTGATCAAAGTCACTAATCTCCCCACGGTTGATGTACCAGTTCATGAGAAATAGTCTGGTAAATGCTTGAGTCGCCGGACCATCAATCCGAATCCCACTATCTTTCCAGTGTCCAAAACGTTCAATATGATTGATATATTCGTCTGCAAGATTGATTCCTCCAGTATAGGAAATTTGTCCATCAATCACTAATATTTTCCGGTGGTCACGGTTATTATAGGCCACTGTCATACGAGGAATCACCTTATTAAATTTATGAGCATCAATCCCTTTAGAACGCAAATGAACAGTATAATCCCCAGGCAAAGTCACCATACAACCGATGTCGTCATAGAGCATCTTGATTTCGACTCCCTGAGCTGCTTTTTCTTCCAGAATTTCAAGTATGCTATCCCACATCAAACCTTCGTCGACAATGTAGTATTCTAGAAAAATAAATTTTTCTGCTCTTTTAAGATCCTCCAGCATCTGCTTCCACATTTCTTCTCCATCTGCGAAAAATTGTGAATCTGTCTGGTCATAGACTTCTGCATTACTATCCATATGTAGCAAGGCATTGATAATTCCGTAAGCTGGTTTGTCTGTCTCCTGTAGTTGTAAATGGAGTTGCCGCCCATTATTCTCATGAAATGCAATAGAATTCAATTCCTGGAGTTGTTTCAGTTCTTTTTTTGATAGTCTTCTCTCACCGAACATGAGATAAAGCAGTGGACCAAACACCGGTACAAAGGTCACAATCAACCAAGTCACTTTGCTTTCAGGTGACATCGAACGATTGACAATCGCTATAACGGTTGCTACGCTAATCAAAAATACAAGAGTCACCCAAATAATCGGAGCAATCTGGCTCATGTAAAGAATAATTCCGAAAACAAGAAATAATTCTATCAGGATAATCGCAATACTAAAGCCATACTTGGACATTAATAAGCGAAATTTTCTTATTCCCATATCTCCCTCTCAATTTCTAAGTATACTCCCTAATATACTGTCTGAAAACGCTTGTTACCTTCTAGTATACTTAGTTTCGTAAAAGTTATCAAGCTTTTTCTGTATAGGCCGATAGTTCTATGTTTAAAATTAATTTAAAAAGCAGGCCACTTATATGTGCCTGCTATTATTTTACAATTTCAAAGCCAACATATTGACCGTCATACCAGCTGCAGTTCCCATCAAGAAGATGGTATCTCCTTCTTTTACATAGCCATGATCGAGTGCATAAGCCAAACCAAAAGGTACAGCAACGGAGACCATATTTCCATAATCCGTAACGAGATTAAGGTACTTGTCTTCGTCTACACCCAGTTTTCCCATGACCAAAGGAAGAGCGCGACTAGCTTGGTGGGGAATAATATAGTCTACAGCATCTTTAGAAATGCCTGATTTCTCTTGGAATTCTTGGAACATTTCTGGAATGACACGAGCAGAAAGCAAGAGGATTTTCTTGCCTTTCATATCAAACATAAAATTTGTCTTGGTCTCTTCAGAGTACTCTTTTGGTTGATAAGAAGTCAAGCCTCCACGAATCTCTGTATCGTGAGCCCCCTCTGACCAAGTACGTTGAAGACTAGCGATAACTCCCTTATCCTTATCACTTGATTGGAAAATAAAGGCTGCTGCCCCATCACTAAAGAGTTCATAACTTTCTTTTTGCTTTGGATTGAGACCCAAGCTACCAACTTCACTGGATACAATCAAAACACGACGGTATTCCCCAGCTTCAATCAAATGTGACATGGTTGATAAAGCAGAGATAAAACTTGTACAAGTCGTATTGATATCCATAGCTGGGATAGAGAGCCCTTTTGCCACACGTTCATGTATCAAAGCTGCCGTACAAGGAATCGGCTGAACACCAACCGCACTAGCTGATACCAGGCAATCAATGTCTTTCATACTCAAATTTGCATTTTCAAGTGCAGCTTGGATAGCTGCTTCTGCCAAATCTAGTTGCGTTTCTTCATTTTCAACCACACGATGACGGGTCTGGTCTTTAAATTGCACCGTATTTTTTGGGAGGCAGACTCCATATCCTACAATTTCTACATGTCTTTTTACTTCTGTCATAATTTTTTGTCCTTTCATAAACGTTGGATACGTTTGAGCTTACGACTTGTATCCCAGTGATAATCTGAAAATTGTATTTCAGGTTCTTTAAACTCTTTTTGTTGCGCCAAAAGTCGAAACTGCTCTGTAATCGCTGTTTCAACCTGCTCATCTCTTCGACTCAGACAAACTTCCACTAGCTTCTCAGAATGTTGCTTGACTTGATAATCTCCAACATTCTCCACAAAGAGAATGCAACGTCTGATAAAGTCAGGATAAATCGTTACCTGATCTCCGTCCTGTCCATCAAAATAGAAGATGTCGTCAGAACGCCCTTCGACCTTGTCAATCCTTGTGCAATGAGATCCACATGGACAAGGTTCAGGATTCTCAACCAAGATATCGTTGAGCTGGTAGCGATAAACAGGCTGACTGATTCGTTTAAAGTCCGTAATCACCGGATAAAAACGTCGGTCATCCAAGTAGTGTTTTTCCACAAAAATGATGTCTTCATTGAGATGAAGATTCCCAGCAGAGCAAGTGCAAGCTAGGAAACCTTCGGTTGCCTGGTAGACTTGGTCAATAATCGGCAACTCAAAAGCGCTCAAAATTCGCTCTTTATCACTATCTTCCAAGATTTCAGCCACCGAAACGATTTTTTGTGGGTGTATGACCAACTCCCCATCTTTTAGACGCTTGCTCAATTCAATCAACATAGAAGCAGGCGCTACCACAATGGTCGGTTGATAACTATTGAGACGCTCTATGTGCTCATCTGTATTCTTGAAAATATCAAAGTACTCTAAACGAATAAGTGCCGTATTGATAGTCTGATACAATTCATTATCCGCTCTGAGGAAAAAGGCTATGCGTTGCCCAAAAAGGTGACCTTTGGGCAACATTTTTGCCAAGATAGCTGCTGCCCACATACTGCGCTCTTTTTCGGTTGTGATAAAGAGTCCCCGGTGTCCAGATGTCCCAGAAGACAACCCAACAGCTATTTCTCCTTTGAGTTCTGTAAAATTCCTGGTCTTTTCACTTTCGATAGCCAAAGCCAAGGCCTCGTCTCGATCCACACCTTGAGTATTGAGCTCATTGAAATGCGTCATCATAAAAGCCTTGTCCATATGATCAAAGTCGTTAGGTACACCATTTTTAAAATAAGGTGACTCACGCTTGAGAAAGTCCATATAGCTAACCAGTTGCTTTTTCTGATAGTTTTCTAATGCTTCTCGAGACTTAAAATTATGAAGCCAACGAGTTTGGATAAAAGTTTTAAGAAAGGTTATTTTTTTCATACAAGATCCGCTCAATCCTTTCTACAGGGTCATGGCTAACCAGCACTTCTATCCCATCCTTTAAAACCTCTTCCAAGAGCTCTGTTCCCTTGATATAGTCATCCTTACTATCTTGCACCAAGGAAGGAATCAGATGCATCTGTTTGGTGTAGGGTAAAAGGTCAATTCCCCAACAAAGATCTGCTGCGATAAAGAGATGATAATCTGGAATAAAGAGACAAGCTTGCCCCTTAGCATGCCCATCAATAGAAGCAACTAAGATACTACCATCTCCAAACAAATCATAGGTAGGGCGATACTTAAAGTTAGCATTTTGCTGATTTGCCTTGATGACTGTCAATCTTTCCTCGAAGTCACTCGGTAAAAATTCTTTAAAAATTAAATCTTTTAATTTTGGTTTCTTGTATACATCATAGACTTCCTGGGTCAGGATAAAGTTTGCATTCGGAAAGAAGCTAGCCCCTCCTAAATGATCTGGATGTAGATGAGACAGCAAGACATAGTTGATTTCTTCTAGTTTGATCTCTTTAGCTTTCAGCAAGTGCGAAATCTGATCTTTCTCCGTCATTTGAACAGGCGTTCCTAGACGATACAAGCCATAACGAAGTTGCCTCTTAATATCATAGTGATAGCCAGTATCATAGAGCAGATAGCCCTTATCCCTGTGCTTGATAAGGAACACTCCTGCGGGGAAAGTCATCTTTCTATTCTTGACACCCTTAAAAAGCAAACCGGCATAACTCGTACAATATCCGGCTGGGAAATACTCAATGCTTTCGATAATCTTGGACATATTGTTCAATCCCTTCTGAAATCCTAATTTTCGGATGATAACCTAAGTCCTTCTCAGCCTTACTAATATCAAGAGTCTGACTATAGCGAAGCAGATAATAGGTATATCGAGTTAGAGGTGGCTCCCCTTTAAGGTTCAAGGTCTTGTATATAAATTCTAAACTACTTGCAATTCCTGATAAGAGAGATGCTGGAATTTTTCTATATTTGATTGGATAACCCAGACCTGTCAAACTTTCCTCTAGTAAATCTCTAAAAGCCCTCGGTTCACCATTAGTAATGTTATAAACCTCACCTTTAGCTTCTGGAGCTTCTATGGCCAAACGGATAGCCAGAGCAACATTTTCCACACAAGTCATGTCCATGAGCTGACGCCCATCCCCAATCAAAGGAATTCCAAGTTTTTGACTCAGATTGATAACCCGTGGCAAGATGCTAGTGTCCCCAATCCCAAACAGGCCCCGAGGTCTTAAGATGATGCTAGGAACATCTGGATAATCTTTAAAGAGTTTCTCCGAAGCTAATTTGCTACGGATATAGTTATTGAGATTATTTTCCTCTGGAGCATCACTTTCTTTAATCCCTAGTTGATCTCTAGGAGCAGCATAGATGCTTGGTGAGGATACATAGACTAAACGTTGAATACCAGCTTGTCGACAAGCTTCGAGAACATACTTTGTCCCTAATACATTAGCCAGATAAAAATCTTCCCACGGACCCCAAACGGTTGATAGAGCTCCCGCATGAACGACCAGATCCATCCCCTTGCAAGCCTCTAGCACATCATCAGCTTTGGTCAAATCACCCTGAAAAAAACTAATCGAAGAATTCTCTAAAGAGCGACCAACCTTACTGTTTCTACCAAAAGCTCGAACCTGATAGCCATGCTGGACTAATTCATCTACAACATATTTACCCAGGAAACCTGTCGCTCCAGTTACTAAAACTGTTTTCATTTTTCCTTCTCCTTATCTTCTAGCAGACGATGGATTTCGCTCTCTAAGATTTCCGTCGGATGATAATACTGTGTTGCTTGGCGTAAAGTCTCTAATTCTGGCCAATTTTCTTTAGCTAACAGCTCCTCAAAGGCTTGTCCAATGGCCTTGCTATTATCTCTTTTAGCTGAGAAAGCAACACCGGCTTCAACCCCACGAACGGCATAATCAAATTGATCATAATCATGAGGTAATATCAAAGCTGGTTTACCATAAATAATGCATTGATAAAAAATCCCAGCTCCCCCATGATGAATCACATAATCCATCTGGGGAATGTACTCCTTATAAGGTAGATAAGAAACTACGGAAAGGTTCTCCATGAGATTTTCACATTGGAAGGCTTCTCCACCCACACCACGTGTCACAAAAAAATGACAGTCTGGATGAGCTTTTGCAAGTTGCTTAGCTTGATAGATAAGGTTTTCTTTAGCCCAAGCAAGTTGTGTACCACAAGTCACTAAGACTTTCTTTTGATTAGAAAATGTTGATAAATCTAAAGGATAATCCTCTCCTGTCTCAACTGAAGCACCAGAAGGACCAATCCACTTGTAGTGTTTTGGAAATCCCTTTTTTAATTCTACTTCTTTCATACCAATACCAAGAATTGAATATGGAGAATAAATGGTCTCATGACCGAGTTGATTATACAATTTAAAATGATATCTTTTTAAGCGATCACGAAGCAGAAAAGATACAATTCGTTTCACTAAACGAGTTGCTTTTCTACCTAAAAATCGTACTGAAACTTGCCAACCATTCTTAGGACTCCCCATACCACCAATTAGACAAGGCGGGCCGTCAGTAGTCTCTAAAACAAATTGTGTAGCCATGGTAGTGATCCAAGGAATTCCAAGTTGATTAGCTACTAAACCTCCAGACAAGGTTATAAAATCAGCAATGACGATATCAGGGCGATTCTTTTGCCACTCTTCCAATAATTGATCTGAAACTACATTAATTAAATCAATACTAGAAGAAAGTTGTTGATAAGCTGATAATATCCCTAATTGCTTATCATTATTAGCTGCACGTTCAAAATCCTCAATGTGATTTTCTAATATTGGAACTACATGAAAACCTGCAGATTCAGCAACGGCCTTTTTTTGAGGACCAGTGAATAAGCGAATATCATATCGAGGGTTATTAAGTAAGGGGATGAGTAAATTCATTGTTGGGTACAAATGTCCACTTAAAGGAACAACTACAACATCAATTTTGATTCTTTTCATATGTCTAGGATATCAAATTTTAAAAAAAAGAACTATCGATAAGATAATTCTTTACACATTTATTAGTTTGGACATGAAAATGTAACGAAACATTTAAGAAAACTAAATGTAAATTTACAGATAATAACAATCAAAATCAAATATAAAAAAAAGGCAATTGCCTCAATTTAAGTATTGAC
>NZ_JBKOTS010000007.1:0-16851 GCF_049737935.1 Streptococcus sp. CL9.43
TTGTCAAGAACTTGAGATAAATTTTTCTTGTTTTTTGTTTTTTACAAAGCAAAAAGCCCACTGTTGTAGGCTTTCTGTAAGATATTTCTTAAAATTAAAGCATCTTGTTGTAGAATAGATTTTATATAAGTTATACTTCATCATGCTTTATAAAAGTTGAATCCATCAAGTTTTTATAATTCCTTCATTAAATAGTGTAAATTAAACTTTACTCAATGGTAGACAAATTAGAGTACAAATTTCAAGATTGATGAGTTCAGCAGGCAAGCAGAAAGCACCGTTTAGGTGCTTTTTAGTTTTCCTGACTTAATTCCAATATTTCTATCACCTTTTGAACAATTTCCCTATGCTGTGGGTACTTTTGAACTTTTAATAGAAGCTCTGTCATCTCTGTATCTTGTACTACCGAATAAGGTAAGAAAAAATCGCTTAATGGAATATCTAAAGCATCTACAATCTTGATAAAGGTTTCTAAAGATATATTCCTATGCCCATTCTCTATTTGACTGATATAAGGAACGCTTAAATTTGTTCTTTCTGCTAATTCTTGTTGTGTAATCTTCTTTGAAACTCGTAAATCTCGGATTTGATTACTTATAGTTTCTAGTATATCATTCATCCTATTGACCTCTGTGTTAAATCTACTATCTATCTTATAGATTAAACAATCTGGTTTACACTCTCTATAGTTAAATTTTGTAGAAAAACTTATTCTATAGTTTAACTTTGTGTGATATAATTGTAACTATAGGGAAATAATGTTTTAATTTATTTAATTAAAGTTAAAAACAGAGGAGATTTATAAGAATAAATAAGAAGCTTAAAGAACTGAACAAAGACTTATAATTCTATTTATCATATAAGATGGGATTATAAATAGAAAAGATAATGTAACTATAACTAATTGTCTAACAGAAGAATCTAATAGAGAACTAAATTACGTACACGAGACATACCTAGGTCTTAATAAAAACAAAGGAAAAAGATTAAACATGAACCAAGAAAAAATTTCTAGCTATATTGTAGGCTTTCTAGTGATATTTGCTCTCTTATTTGGATTATTTGCTTATTTTGCAATAAGCTCCGGTAATCAAGAATATGCTCAAGATACGGAACGTGTTACTAAGCTAGTTGAAGCACTTGAAAATGACACAACAAATATTAAACCAAATATAACGCTAGAGGAGGCTTTGAAGCTTGTTTCTGATGATAGTGAATTGTCATCTGTTAAAAAGGAAGTTAAATACCTAGAAGATAGATACCCAAACGACCACGAGTACAAAATTAGTAGTTTGTCTTCCCGTGTAAACAAAGTGGAATTAAAACTTAATCAACAAATCAAAGATATTAAAGAAGAAAAAGAGCGAGAAAATCAGGCAAAATCGTCAGAAGAAGCAGATAAAAATTCTAAAGAATCTGAGAAAAAGTCTACTGAAGAAAACAAAAAAGTAGATTTAGATGCTTTCTATAACGCAATTCAAGAGGCTCTCGATAAAGTAAATACACAATCAGGAGCAAACATGCTTGAAATGGAAAAAACATCTGTGACACCTGGCATCAAAATTATTCTCACAGAAAATAATGCTTCGTATTCAAACAAAGAACTTAGAGCAATTATTAGTGCACTAAATAAATCTTTATATAAGATTGCCAAATCCCACGGAGTAAACAGTCCTAGATTCTATTACACTCTCAGCGATGAAGAAGTCGCTGTAAATCGATACGTAATGGCACCTGATGAAGTTAAATTTTCTGGAATATTAAAATAGGAGAGCACAATGAACATAGGAAAAATTATTAGAATAACCGAAGACACTATTTATGTAGGATACGAAGATGGAAGTTTAAAGGAAATCAATATCGAGAATTGTGACTTTGAACCTGTAATTGGTGATTATGTAGAAGTTTATGAAGGCATTGTCATAAAAGTTGATGCCAACAAAAGAAAAATGGGGAAAAAAGGCCAATCTAAAAAAATAGGAATTATAGTCACTCTACTACTACTGTTTGTAATTTTTGTTATAAGTTTTATTAATACTAAAGAACAAATTTCAAGCAATCAAACAACTTCAAGTTCAACAAAGTCAACTACAACTACTTCTAAAGTAGAAAGTTCTAAATCTTCTACTACCTCTAGTTCACCGACTACTTCTAGTTCTTCTACCACTACATCTCCTTCAACAAAACCTAAAACTACTGTAGATAGTGATAAATCAAATTATAGTGAAGTAGATTATGATAAGTGGAATCATGATGAAGTACCAGTAAATACTAAAGTTAAGGTTTATGGTAAAGTACTACAAGCTATGGAGAGTGGAAAATCTTATACGCTGAGGGTAGCTATTAATGATGAGTATGATAAAGTTATTTTAGTTTCTATTCCTTCTAGTTACAACAATAGAGTTATTGCAGAAGACGACCATATAACACTCTATGGTGTAGCACAAGGAAGACAGAGTTACGAAACTGTCTTTAAAGCTACAAAGACTTTACCATACATGATTGCCTATATGTACGAAAATTAATACTACATGAGAAACAAAACACAGAACAAAATCATTCACGTCTCAGATAAACATGTAATTATACTACTTAATACTAATGAGACAATAACTATTCCTATTCATGAACTATCCTTTGTTCCAAAAGTAAATGATACTGTTGAAGTTTACCAAAATCAGAATCACGTAGTAGTTTGTCCTCTACCACAGAGCAAAAAGCTTTGGATTCTTATAACCTCAATTACAATTATAATTCTTTTCATTATAGGAACTACTTTTTTATTATTTAGACATCCAGATAGGAATATAGAAACAGTAGATAGTCAATCTTCACAACAAAGCTCCTATACTACTTCTGACTCTTCTGTATCATCCAGCTCTTCTTCCAGCACATCTACTACAAACTCTAGCTCAACTAAAGATAGTATAATAGATACGACAGCAGAAGAACTTAGGGATATGGAAAATGACGGCACACTTAAAACAGGACAACTCTACCACTTCACAACCAAACTGATACGTCAAGAATATTGGGAAGAATATTCAGGACATTTTAAAGCTCTAAATACATATCATACTATTTGGGTAGAAGCTAGCAATGCACCTATTACTGGTGTACAAGTACAAATTAAGAAATCTATGATTGAGGGATGGCAAGAAGGAGCAACCGTTACTTTCACAGTCAAAATCATGGAAGACTCTGAAAAATTTCAATTCTGGGTTGCTACTGATGCTACACTTATCACGACTCCCACAGAAGAAAAGCACACAGAAAGTACAACACAAGAAATTGACTCACAGGCTATTCTACATGGAGACTACTCTAGCATAGCTGGTACTTGGCGGAATGAAACAGGGTACGAATTAGTATTTAATAAGAACGGTTTAGTAAAAGGAGGACAGATAAGTAAAGCAGGGATTTCAAACGAAGGAGTTATAGGACTTGATGTCAGAACAGGACCTACAGGATATGGAATAGAAATTTATCCTCCTGGTATAAGTATCCCCTTTAAACGTTTTGAAAATAATCGTTTGATATCGGCTGAAGATAAATCTGATAAAACAAAAATTAGAATTATAGCTGGACAAAATGCTCCAACTAGCTCAGAACAAGTTTTTTATAAAACAGACTAAATTACAATTGACTCTACTTATAAAATATACCTTAACATCTGAAAATCCCTACAATTACTCATTGCAGGGATTTTGTATATCCTTTATATCACATGAATCTCTTTCAGACAATTCCACACTACTAACACATTTTTGAGATAGAGAGTTAATCGGTGAATAGCAAAATTCACATACATCCTTTACTATTCTATTTTTTAATCAGCTCTTATAAATCCCATTATCACGCGCATTACTAACCACAAACACAAAGAGATAAATTGATACAATTGTACAGTAAAAACTGATAGCTGAATCAAGTCAACACTACAAAAATATAAAATTCTATAATGTAAAACCTCTTTAAATAGCTATTTTTATTCTCTAACTTATCTCATAAGCATACACCTTTATGCCGTGAAAGCAAATTGACAGTAAGTAGGCACAAAGTACGCTAAGAACGTCTCAGACGAAAGGCTTTAGTTTTTCGGATGGACAGTTCATTTGTACGAGAGTGCCTTGTTTCTTGCTGTCAATTAGACCATGGAATAAATTAGGTGTATTTGGTACTTAACAAAGCGTTTCACTCCTTTGCCTTCGCTGATGGCGAGCTAGTCGTTCACACTTTGTATATCTCCAGAATGATACACTTGATACACTAATTTCTAACTTCTTAGGATAAATAAAACAAATAAAATTGAAAATAGAAATGAAATTTACTGTTTCAAGTGTATCAAGAGCATGACCTCAATACATATCCCTTATATCTCTTTGTAGTGTCCAAATTAAGAGGCTCAGAATGAATAAAATAATCAGAATCACCCTCATAAAAACCTTTACAAGTAGATTGTGTTGGCTTAAATACCCAGTTTGATGGCAGTACATCTTTTAACCCTTTGTGAAAGGCTTCCTTAGTTCCTCGTTCTAAACTATTCTTCTCGCAGAATTGTGTATATGCCCACAGCATAAATGAATTTGGCAAGAAAGTAGATTTAACTCGGCTAAATAAATAATGCGAAAACAATTCAATACTTGTCATTGACATACCTTGAACTTCCCTAACTGCAGGATGATGACGAAGGTCCTTGAAACCATCACCAATATCATACTCTAGTGCTCTCATCAACACATATTCTAATACATTCTGACGTTTCAAAAAATCCTGCTTTATTTCTCTATTGTAACCATCTTTGTTGAATTCAGAAACAAAGGGAAGTACAAGAGTCCTTCTTGCTATCGCTTCTTTATCTCCCAGAATCTTAATCAATTGATTAGCCGATTGAACAATCACAGGAGTAAGTCGAGTAGAATAAGGTTGTTTACACTTCTTTTCAATTGTGACGATATCATGAGTTACTAAAGAAAACATAGTAGAAGGGTCTGTTACAACTTTTTCAATAGGATTGTCATCTCCAATAACTAAATGTTTACCTATTAACCGTGAAGTTGCAAAACGGTTTCTACCATCCAGCTCAATCAGTTTCATAGATGCCACATTATTCCCACCTACTAAGTTAATTAATAACTCTTGAAAGCTTCCCTTGCCTGTTCCTCCTTTTCCAATTAGCCAAATAATTCTCTCATCAGCATAACCACTTACTACCGCAAAAATTGTTTGCCATGCTAAGTGAATGAGTTCATCATCATTATTAAATAGTTCATTTAACCAAGAATCAAAAGACCAATCACCTAATAATGGAGACACTGCTTCTAGATTATAGTTTGTTTGTATCTTATGTGTGAACACAATTGAAGGACTGTATTTCATTCTATACCGATAATAAGTATCATAAATACAATTCCCTAAAGCTATGTAACGTAAACCTTGATATATACTTACATTTTTACAGTTACAACTTAGTGCACAAATAATCTCGTTTATATCAGTACTCCTAAAAGAAGGTTCTAATCTTCTTACTAATTTAGGAACTATATCCCAAGCAGGTTGGTAAATTCCTTCCTGTGGATTATAAACAAAAAGGCTCTCTCCACCAGTATCTCCTGTTTCAGATATGTTAACTAGAAATAGACGAGCTATTAAAAAGTCCGCCATAATGTAAAAAGGAGCTCTTTTCTTTTTCAACCTAAATTTATCTGAATCATCTATATAAGGGTCAGAATCAATTACCCCATTCTTAAACATTCTCCATTCTTCTTTGTATTTATCCAAAAGACTGACATTATCAAAATCTTGAATAGCATTTTTAGGGTAAGATTCAAATTTAATATCTGCTTCTAGAGCAGAGTGCTTTGGTTTTATAGTAATTAATGCCATTAGAAAAATCCTTTCTTCTATAAAGATTACACTGTATCGTGTATTTTGGTAATCGAATCTGTGATTCAACATGGTAAAAAAATTCTATGTATTTTAAGTAATCATAGGAAGTTTCAGCTATATTTATTATTTCTTCATACAATATAGTTACTCCTTTTTAGTAGTTGAGAGGAACTTCATAACATCTGATTTCTTATAGAAGACTTTACGAGTTCCTTCTATTGGTGGACAGTATCGGATTAACCCCAAACGCTCCCATTCATGCAGAGTTACTAAACTAATACCTAGTTCTTTGATTAACTCTTTCTGTTGAATCAAGCCGAACGAGTCACTATGAGATGGAAGCACTGCGTTTGATAGATAATCATCTATTAAAAATTCAACCCTTCCCAACAATGCTAGTTCTGCTTCTTGTGATAATATTCCTTGTGGTATCACATATATACCTCCTTTCTTGTCTATTTGTACATAACAATTTAATTAAACTTTTACAGCTTGCCTTTTACCTAGGTTTATTAACTTAGGTTATTTTTGAATTTTATCAGTTTTCTATTTACTTGTCAAGAGTTTTCTGTTAAAATATTACTAAAGTTATTAAACGGAGGTTAAACATGATAGGAGCATATCTTAAAAAATACCGCATAGAAGGCGATGTAACTACTAAAAGCCTTGCTGAAGACCTGAAAGTTTCTCAATCTTATATCTCACAAATTGAAAATGAGAAAAAGATTCCCAGTTTAACTAAACTCTTTGAAATTACTGAAAGTATTGCTTCTTTCTCTATAAAAGAAAAATGCGAACAAGACGGATTAGAGTTTGATGAATACTACATTAGATATCAAGAATTAGCTAGCTCTTATATTGATGATATAATCAAAAATATCAACGTGGATTCAGTTCATAATGATAAAGAGAAGCAACTTTTAAAAGATTTAATTGAATTAAGAAATGGTGAATCCATATTCTCAAAGTTAAAAACATACAAAGATATTAGCCAAGATATTATCAGTGGGGAAAATATCAAAATTAACCTTGATTATATCTTTAGGAAGAATGTAAAAATAACTATTGATGGTCAAGCACTCACAACTGAAGACTTAACCGCTCTACAAATACTAATCGAAGGTATTCGTTCTAGACACAAATCATAATATCTATTTTCATAACCTCTTACAGCTTGCCTGCTGATGTTAGAAAGGTTAAAAAATGAAAATAGCAGAAATAAAGAAACAAAATGGTAGCACTGTATATCGTTCTAGAGTATATCTTGGTATAGATTCACAAACTGGAAAAAGAATACAAGCTAATCTAACCGCTAGAACTAAAACTGAATTGAAGAAAAAAGCTCAATTAGCTAAAGCTGATTTCCAAAATAATGGTTTTAGTAAGAAAGAGAACATTTCACTAACAAGCTATGAAGAAGTAGCTCAATTATGGTGGGAAAGCTATCAACACACAGTAAAACCAAACACACAAGATTCTGTAAAGAGACTACTATCTAACCATGTGATTCCTTTATTTGGGTCTTATAAGCTAGATAAATTAACTACCCCTACTATTCAGCGTATTGTTAATCAACTAGCTCTACGTGCTAACAAAAGAGAAGACGGAGCATTTCTACACTATGATAAAATTCACGCGCTAAATAAACGTATCCTACAATATGCTGTGACAATGCAAATTATTGATATAAATCCAGCCCGTGAAGTTATTCTTCCTCGTAAAATAAAAAAAGGGAGGACAAAAGTTAAGCACTTTAATAACTTAGAATTAAAGCAATTCCTCAGTTATTTAGAAGAGGCTGACTTAGCAATATACAGAAATATCTATGAAATTACTTTGTATAAGTTTCTTCTTGCTACTGGTTGCCGTATTAACGAAGCCTTAGCTCTACATTGGTCAGATATTGACCTACATAATGCGACTGTGAATATCACAAAAACACTAAATCATTTAGGTGAGATTAACAGTCCAAAGTCTGAGGCAAGTTATCGTACAATTGATATTGATGCACAAACTATAGAAGTCTTAAAAGTGTATCAAAAAAGACAAAGACAAGAAGCTTGGAAACTTGGTCGAACTGAAACTATTGTCTTCTCAGATTTTATTCATAAATACCCAAACAATAAAACACTATCAACTCGTTTAAACACACGTTTCAAACATGCTGGTGTACCTAATATTGGATTTCACGGATTTAGACACACACACGCTAGTCTCTTGTTAAACTCTGGAATACCATATAAAGAATTACAACACCGTCTAGGTCATTCTACATTGGCTATGACTATGGACACTTACAGTCATCTCTCTAAAGAAAAAGCAAAAACAGCCGTCTCATTTTATGAGAAAGCTGTTAGTTCGTTATGAGTGATGACAAAAATGATGACAAACCCAGAAATCAACGTTTTAAGACAAAGCAAAAAGCCTACTGTTGTAGGCTTTTCGTAAGATATATCTTAAAATTAAAGCATTTTGTTGTAGAATTCAACGATAAGTGCTTCGTTGATTTCTGGGTTGATTTCATCACGTTCTGGCAAACGAGTCAATGAACCTTCCAATTTTTCAGCATCGAATGATACGAATGCTGGGCGTCCAAGAGTAGCTTCAACCGCTTCAAGGATTGCTGGAACTTTCAATGATTTTTCGCGAACTGAGATTACTTGACCTGGAGTTACGCGGTATGATGGGATATCAACACGTTTTCCGTCAACAAGGATGTGTCCGTGGTTTACGAATTGACGAGCTTGACGACGAGTAGTCGCAAGACCAAGACGGTAAACTACGTTATCCAAACGACGTTCCAAAAGAAGCATGAAGTTGAAACCTAGGATTCCGCCCTTGATTTTTGTAGCTTGTACGAACAAGTTACGGAATTGTTTTTCACCTACTCCGTAAGTGAAACGAAGTTTTTGTTTTTCAGCTAATTGCAAACCGTATTCTGACAATTTAGAACGGTTGTTTGGTCCGTGTTGTCCTGGTACGTAGTTACGACGTGCCAATTCTTTACCTGTACCTGTAAGTGAAAGGCCAAGGCGACGAGCTTGTTTCCAAGATGGTCCTGTATAACGTGACATGTGTATGTCCTCCTAATATAAATATAATTTCGGCGGAAATAGTCACTCAGAAAGCCCTGATTCGTGCAGATGCCCTTCGCCTAAACAGCCAAGGTTACTTGTTATAAGACACCTGTTGACGAGCTTCATGCTTTCCTGCTGCTATTTCACACAAAGGCTATTGTACCATGAAATACTACATTTGTAAAGAGAATTTTCTATCTAATTTATTTTTCGTTAAATTTAGATAAGGTATCCAAATATTGGTTATTAATCACCGCCATGATATAGGAGTCAGCTTTCAATAGATCATTCGGCCCAAACTGAACATCCAAGGGAGCATTTTCATAGTCACGAAAACCAAGAATATTGAGATTGTATTGTCCTCGAAGATCAAGTTCACTTAGACTCTTGCCTGACCACGATTGTGGAATTTTCATCTCAACAATAGAGACATTTTTGTCCAACTGAAAAACATCAACGCTGTTATTAAATAAAATAGTCTGCGCCAACGAACGACCCATCTCATATTCTGGTGAAATGACTGAATCTGCGCCAATTTTTTCAAGGACTTTTTTTGCTGTATGGCTTTTAACCTTAGCAATAACAGTTGGTACTCCTAGACTCTTGCAATGCATGACTGCAAGCACACTAGATTCTAAATTTTCCCCAGTTGCCACCACAACTGTATCGCAGGTATCAATTCCTGCTGAGAGCAAGAGCTCTTCATCGGTAATATCTCCAACAACTCCACGTACCAAGACTGGTTCGAACTGATTGATTCGTTCCTCATGGTCGTCAATGGCGATAATATTTATATCATGCTGAGCGAGAGCGGTAAGTACACTACTCCCAAAAATACCCAAACCTAAAATTCCAATTGTCCGATCTGACATAGTTTATCCTTTCTTATCCTATCGTAATATCTGCTTTCATATAGTGGATCATATCTTTCTTATCTGGTTGATACTCAGCCAAACTAACTAATAGCGTCAGTGGTCCAATTCGTCCAATAAACATCAGTAGCATGATAATGCTAAGAGCTAATCTACCTAACTCTGGTGTCAGATTTGCCGTCACTCCGACCGTGGCAAGGGCAGAAATCGTTTCGAACATGATGTAGATAAAGCGCGGATTCCCCTCAGCTGTTATTCCTACTAAGATTAAACCTGATAAAAAAGTTATCAAGAAGATAATAAAGACACTGAATGATTTTTGGACTGTCCGAGGTAAAATTGTTCTCCGAGCTACATTGGCATGGGGTAATCCTAAAAGTTCACTGCGTGCAAAGACCAATAATACAAAGAAGGTTGTGATTTTAAGCCCCCCGGCTGTTCCACCAGGCGCCCCACCGAGAAACATTTGTAAGATATAAATCAGCAAAGTAACAGGCCGAGCCTGGGTGTAATCAATAGAAGCAAAACCTGCCGTTCTCATGCTAACTGTTTGGAAAAAACTGACTAGCAATTTATCAGGGATGCTGAGATTGCCAATCGTTCCCGGATTGTTCCACTCTATCAAGAGGGTTGAAACTGTTCCAGTAAATAAAATTCCAGCTGTCAAGAAGAGAACCAACTTGGTATGGAAGCGAAGCCGCCGTTTTTTCTTGCTCAACTGCGTGGCCAGGTCAAACCAAACCATGAACCCTAGACCACCTGTGATGATCAAAGCAGCAAGCACTAGATTAATCAAAGGATCAGTTTGAAAAGCTACTAAACTTGTACTTCCAAAATTATCAAAACCAGCATTACAGAAAGCTGAAATAGCTACGAAGATAGAGGTAAAAATTCCTCGGCCCCAACCAAATTCCGGAACAAAACGAAAACTTAACAGGAAGGCTCCGAGCCCTTCAACGATAAAAGTCGTCAAGAAAATCGAACGTATGAAAACCATTAAAGACTGAGTTTCTCCATAACTAAAGCTCTCCAGAATTGTTTCACGGCTACGAAGACTTAGCTTTTGCTTACTTTGAATATAAAAGACCCCTATAAAGGTCATAAGACCCAAACCACCAATCTGGATCAAAAACATACAGATTAACTGACCCCAGATGTTATATGTGGTAGCTACTGGTTGAGTAAAGAGTCCTGTCACACAGACCATGGATACTGCTGTAAAGAGATGGTCGAAATAGGTCGCTTGGGAGCTTGTTGCTTGCACAAATGGCAGACTCAAAAGAAGAGAGCCTGCGAAAATAACCAAAGCAAAACTTAAAAAAATTCGACGAGCAGGTGATAAACGTCCCAAGGTCGTGTTTATTTTTTCCGAAAATGATTTGAATAACATAGCTACATTGTACCATAAAACAGTTAAAGCAGTCACATATGACTAACAATTTCAAGACAGAGTTCTAAGGCCTTGTCAAAAGCTTCTGCGCCCCAATCGCGCTGGTCATAGTTATCAAGATCTGCCAATGAATCAGCCGTGAACAGCAACTCACCCCAAACGACCCCTCGAAGCTGGGCAACTGCTGCCAGTGCCGAACACTCCATCTCCACAACTGCACAGCCTTCTTCCTTACGATAGGCCACTTTTTCAGCTGTTTCTCGGTAAAAACCATCTGTCGTCCAAGTCATAACCTCTTCATAAGGAATACCTAGTTGTTCCAAGACTTGCTCGATAGCAGAAATCGCCTCTACATGTACATCCATATAACGAGAAGGCGCTGCATAGTGGTAGCTGGTCCCCTCATCTCGCAGAGCGCGAACAGGGACGAGAAAGGCATTTTCCTCTATATCGGCTAGGACTCCACAAGTTCCAGTGGAAATGATTTGCTCCACACCATAGCCAATCAACCAATCCATAAACTGGGCAGCTGGGGCAGAACCAACGGGAGCCTGGGCAAGACAAATCTCCTCGCCCTTGTAGTTGATGACATAGACTGGATAAGTCTTGGTGGCAGAAATGAACTCGCCAACGCACTCTGCTCCTATTTCCTGGGCGTAGCGGTCAATCTCCTCCTCCAAAAATGCATAGATACACTTCTTTGGCAATTGTAAATCTAATCCTTCGTGATTTGGCATGATGACTGCCTGAGGATTGTCATCAAATTCTAAAATAGGAATGGCATATTTTTGAATCATAAAGCACCTCCTCTAAATTTGTACTATTATAACAAAAGCTAAACGAAAGTCAAGACGGGAGGCTAAGTCAAATCAGAAAAACCTACCTTAAGTAGGAAACAACAATTAAATGCTTTTTTCGTCATAATAAAATTGCTATAGCTTAGGAATTAGTTTATAATAGATTGAATTTAAAAAAGGGAGAAATCTTATGAAATTCTATTCATATGACTATGTTCTCAGTCAGATTAGTCAACAGAATTGGACCATGATTATTGTGTCGACATTCTTAGTGATTGTGACTGGATTCTTTGCATTTAAGGCTTTCAAAGATAAAAGAGGGAGTAAGTTCCGTGAATTATCGCTCATTTCTATTTTGACGTTAATTGCTTTTGTATTGATTAGCATTACGAATTTTCAAAATAACCAATCCAATGATAATCAATTTCGTAGTTCCTTACACTTCATCGAGATTGTATCAAAAGAGTTAGGTGTTGATAAAAAAGATATTTATGTCAATACTTCAGCTACTACTGATGGAGCTATTATTAAGGTTGGCGACAATTTTTATCGCGCCATTAGCGGGACTGACCAAGATAGCTATTTATTAGAAAAAATGGAACTCTATAAATCAGATGTGGAACTCGTGGAGGTTGAAAAATGATAAGCTTTTTTGCTACGATTGCAATTAAATTAGCCTTGGGGCTTCTTTCTCTTGTTTTTGTTATTAACGTAACAGGTAAAGGAAATCTGGCACCAAGTTCTGCAGTAGATCAAATCCAGAACTTTGTTCTCGGAGGTATTATCGGTGGGGTTATCTACAATAGTTCGATTACCATCATCCAATACATTGTTATCCTCATTATTTGGACTATTCTCATTTTACTCCTTAAATGGCTGAATACCAATATTTCCTTTTTCAAACACTTAATTGACGGGAAACCAACTATTATCATTAAAAACGGTAAGTTAGATCCTGAAGCCTGTCGCTCAAAAGGTCTTGCAGCTGCAGATGTAGCTCTTAAATTGCGCGCTCAAGGAATTTTCCAATTGAAGGATGTCAAGAGAGCTGTGATTGAGCAAAATGGACAGCTGATTGTCGTAAGAATGGGTGACGAAAATCCTAAGTACCCAGTGATTACAGATGGTGTTGTCCAAGTTGAAATCTTAGAAACCATTGGCAAATCCGAGGAGTGGCTAACTGAGAAATTGAAAGATGAAGGTTTCGAAGAAGTCTCAAATATCTTTATCGCTGAATATGATAAAGGTCAATTGAATGTTGTAACCTATTAAAAAAACAAACTGATGCTTTTCGTATCAGTTTTTTGCTTTTTAGCATAAAAGGGTATATACTTAAATTAGTATCTGATGTAATTTAGATAATACAAAAAAATAACGGAGGTATACCCCATGTCAATCGAAGAAAAATTCAACCAAGCTAAAGGTTCTGTTAAAGAAGGTTTTGGTAAACTAACTGGCGATACAAAAACTCAAGCAGAAGGAGCTGCAGAAAAGGTAGCTTCAAAAGCTAAAGAAGTTGTTGAAGATGCAAAAGAAGCTGTCGAAGGTGCAGTATCTGGCGTAAAAAACATCTTTAAAAAAGACGGAGAATAATTCTTTTTCGTCCTAATAACATAAGAAAATCTCCCTTCTCTTTCGAGAAAGGAGATTTTTTTATGGTCGTCCACCAGGACCTCCATTTCCTTGAGGGCCACCTCCACCAGGCATCGAATTGACAATCTCAGTTTGTTTTTCACCATTGAGATAGATGTCTCCACCTGTGTAGGTCGCTGTTCCATCAAAGTCAAAACCAGTTTGACCAGTCATTTTGATGGTTCCGCCATTGACTGTGATATTACCGTTTGAGTCAATTGGATCTGTATCCCCTTGACCAACTTCAACCGTCAAGTTCCCACCATTCATAGTAAAGAAGATTTCACTTTGTTGGGCATTTTTGTTGGCCGCATTGACACCATCATCTGTTGAATAGATGGTGATGTCTCCACCGTTGATAGTGATTGACTTACCTTCAAGCCCTTCTGTAGAATTCTTAACGGTATAGGTACCACTATCAATAACCAAATCACCTGATGCGTGGATACCATCGTCCCCTGCAGTAACAGTGATGGTATTATCAGAGAGATACATGGTTCCTACAGATGTGTCCTCATCATTGTCGACCTTAACTCCGTCTTCCTTGGCATCGATAGTCATGGTTGTGCCAGTAATATTGAGTTCATCATTGACATTAAAAGCGTCTCCGACTGCTGTTATATTGTAGGTTCCACCTGTGATGTGAAGTGTATCGTTGGCCTTAATACCATTGTTTTTCTTACCATCTACATTGAGAGTTCCTTTACCGTTGATGGTCAAGTCCACTTTAGAGAAGAGGGCCGCGTCAGCTTTTTCATCACTATTAGAAGCAGAATCTGACAGGCTATTGGTTGTACCATCTGCTAGAGTTAGGTAAACATGACCAGCCGATGTTGCAGAAATAGGTGCATTGGCATTGGTCATGGTAGCGCCGTTTAGTACGATATGTACATCATCAGAATTTCCAGCTTCGATCTTAATTTGAACTCCATCAGATTGACCAGAGATCACATAGATACCTGACTTAGAGATTGTAACGGTAGATCCTGATACGGCAACTCCGTCACCTGATACCTTCGCCGTTGATCCTGACAAAGTTACAGTTGCTGCTGTCTTTTCATCATAGGAAGTATTATAGTCCTTGTCTGTGAAATAGTTAGTTTTCTTAGCATCTGTAGTTGATGTCGTTTTCGTTGTCGCAGTATTGCTAGCTGTTGTATTTGAAGTTGACTGGGTACAAGCTGTCACTAGTGCTAGAGTTGCTATACTCGTTAATAAGAATGTCCATTTTTTTGCTTTCATGCTCGTTTCCTCGACTTTCATTTTACATGCTCTTAGTCTACGTGACTTTCCTAAAATAAGCCTAAACTTTTTCTGAAAGTTTTCTTAACCCCATCCGAACTTCATTAACAATCATTGCTTATGGTACAAAAAAGAACAGCATTTCGCTGTTCTTTTAATTTTCTTTGACTGGAATTTCTTTGATAACTCGTGCTGGGTTGCCTGCCAGAACTACATTATCCCCAAAAGATTTAGTAATGACAGCTCCTGCTCCTGCAACAACGTTATCACCTAGTGTAACACCTGGAAGGACTATAACTCCACCACCTGCCCAGAAGTTCTTGCCAATTGTAATTGGTTTCCCAAATTCTAAACCTGAATTCCGTTCATCTGGATTCAGTGGATGAAGGGGTGTTAAAAATTGGCAGTTAGGACCAATCATAGCATTGTCGCCAATGGTAATAGGACAAACATCCAACATGGTCAAATTCCAATTGGAATAAAAATTTTCTCCCAAGTGGATATTAACTCCATAATCCACCATCAAACGAGTATTGATATAGAGATTTTCACCAGTAGAACCAAACCATCCTTTGATGATTCCCATCCCTTTCACTGGGTCCACTTCCTCATTAAAAGTTGCCTGTTTTTGACGTGCTGTTTGTGCCAGAGCACGAAGTTCTGGATCAAAGGGATGGTAGGGTTCCCCTGCAATCATTTTTTGGTATTCTGTTTTCATGTGATTACTTTCTTGTCTATTTTAGATGATTGTAGCATAGTTCCAACCTTAAAACAAGTTAGAATCAAACTTTACGTTTATAAAGATAAAAAAACTAGTACATCATTAAATGTACTAGTTTTTAAGTAGAAAGTTAACTATTTCCCTTCTTTAAAAGTCAGATTAGTCTTCTTTCTTTTTACGCGCGATAAGTCCAAATCCACTCAAGACACCTACTAAACCAAGAGCAGCAAGGCTAGCATGATCTTCAGTACCAGTATTTGGCAATTGAGGAGCATCTTCCTTAGTTTCTACTGTATGAGCTACTGGAGCTGGTGTAGTTGGTTTAACTGGCACTGATGCTGGTTTTGGAGTTGGTGCTGGAGTTGGCGCTGGCGCTGGAGTTGGCGCTGGTGCTGGCGTTGGCGCTGGCGCTGGTGATGGCGTTGGCGCTGGTGCTGGCGCTGGCGCTGGAGTTGGTGATGGCGTTGGTGTCACTTTCTTCTTGTAAATGTGTTGGACATTACCATCTTTATCGACAACTGTCTTCACAAACTCGTAACCTGGAATATCTTTCTTAGGTTGTTCTCCATCCTCGGTTGGATATCCTGGAATTGGGTTTCCGTTTTCGTCAACATGAGTTGTTGTGATCTTTTCGTAGACATGTTCTGTATCGCCGTTTGGCAATTTCTTAGTCTCTACGAAGCGGTATCCTGGAATATCTTTTTTAGGTTGTTCTCCATCCTCGGTTGGATATCCTGGAATTTCATTTCCGTCTTTATCCTTGTGACTAGTCTTCACTTTTTCGTAGACATGTTCTGTGTCACCGTTTGGAAGTTTCTTAGTCTCTACGAAGCGGTAACCTGGGATATCTTTCTTAGGTTGTTCACCGTCTTCTGTTGGGTTACCTGGAATTGGTTTACCATCTTTGTCTACAAACGTAGTAACTGGGGTTACAGTTGGGGTGTATGTTGCAGAAGCTTTTGTTCCGTTCATATCTTCACGCACAACTGTCACTGATGGAGCAGTTCCAGTAAATTCTGGTTCTGGTTTAAAGGTTACTGTTCCATCTGGAGCTACTGTGTATGTACCGACTCCTTCAACAGTCTTAGTTGTTGAACCATCTTCAAATGTAGCTGGAACATCATCATTCATAGGCACACGGCTATCGCCTTCCTTGAATGTTGGTTTGCCAGATTGTTCTTTACCTTTTGGTCCAATAGATGTAACAGGTTCTGCTGTTGGTGTTACTGGA
>NZ_JBKOTS010000008.1:0-8981 GCF_049737935.1 Streptococcus sp. CL9.43
TCTCTTCTAGAAAAGGACTTGCATATGCAAGTCCTAATTCTTAATACATGTTCAAATTACAAAAATTCGTGGATATCTGTCTGATGTGATGCTTTCTCTGCCTCTATGATTACATCTGCAGTGGTTGGCATCCGTCTATCCCTAATTACCATCTCATACCCGATAACTTTTCGTCCTTTTTTTACAGTTGTTAAATCTATATCAGCGTTGAATTTCATTTCTAATTCTTCGCATGCCACCATTAGAGCGTTCCTCTTAAACAAACCTGCAGGCCATGACTTTTCTTCACCCAAGAACCAATCTTGCCATTCCTCTAAACTTCCCTTAATGGTTGTATATTCTCGATTTCCTAAGCGATATGCTTCCCAAAGTTTCATCAAGATCAAAGAATACTTTGATTTCACATTTCCTAACTCATCTAAATGGAATGAATAGTAGTTTCTTTTCAACTCAAAAACTAAAGGTCCGGCATCTTCAGAGAATTTAAACTCTACAAGGCCATCCTCAATAAATCTTATTCTGCTGAAAAGTTGAGTCATGATTATTGATCGTCTACCGTCAGGCAATGTTTCAGGAATATATAGAGCGGTATTCTCGTTAAGTCTCGAAAAAGCTTCTGCAATTCGTCTATAATTCTGACCGTTTTTAGTTAAGCCAAAGTGCTTCATAATGTCAAGACTATGAACCGTAAAGACATCACCAACTCTACTATCTTTCGTTACAGATGAAAAACAGTAGTCTAAAACCTTATGTTCAAAAGCTTTTAAATTACCAAATGCTTTGGCCAAGTCATTCGCCTGGACAACTAAATAATTTTGACGAGAAGCTAATTCTTCATAGATTTTACTGGATTTTCTATTTGATACCATCTTGTTTACCTTTTACTATGTTTCCTATTATGCTATATTCTATCAATTTTTAATTTTATAGTCAATAATGGGGTACAAAATAGTCATTAATGGGGTACAAAATAGTCATTAATGGGGTACAAAATAGTCATTAATGGGGTACAAAATAGTCATTAATGGGGTACAAAATAGTCAATTATTTATCTGTAACCCCTTGGTATTGCTGGTTTTCTGAGGTCGACAAAGTAATATAAAGTAATATAAAGTAGGTCAGAAAGTAAATTAGAAAGTATCTTCTTAAGAAAAAAATCTATATTTTATTTTTAAAAAATAAAAAAATCTTTCACTCAGTTCACTATTTTCTATCTAAATATTTACAAATAGAAAATTCTTAAATAACCAAACATTTTATACTTGATAAAACAAAGATTAAAAAAACACCCTTGGTCAGTACAAACCTTGGGTGTTTTTTGGGAGAATCTTATTTCTTAAGATCGTTATCTGGCATAAAGTATAAAATTATAAAAAATGGGAGTAACAGTAAATTGTTCCATAAAGAGTTAGAGAATAACCCAATACAAAAATGTATCAAAAATATAACTGTCAAAATTATCTTCTTAATCATTGAAACTCTAGCCCCCAAATGTTTACTCCGGGAGTATAATTAAATACAATACCTCCAGGGCAATAACCTAGAACCAATCCTGCAGTAGCTAAAATTTTTGATACAATAGCTTCAGGAATCCAGAGTCCCCCAAGAGTTATTCCACCTCCGAGATAATTAACAGTAGTTTTTGATAACCATACTCTAGCTCCCCACCAATAAAATCGGATAGCATTTTCTCCTTCTTGATATCCAGAAACAGAACGAAAAGCAAAACTAGAACGGTTTACATCCTTAACTTTCTGGAAAACGGTAATACTATCTTGAGAAACCACCTTATACTCATTTGAAGATAACTTAATGCTATCAATTGCAGCATTTGTTTCTGATACCTTGGTTTTTAAAAGATTGTATTCAAAATCAGAAAGCTCAAAACTAGCATTTTCATCTATTGCAAAATGATTTGAAGCATCTAAAAATACATACTTATCCAAACGATTCTTTTGCTCTTCTGATAAAGTATATTCCTTTGATTTTGCAACTGTTACTGACTCATTAGCCTTAACTGTCTCAGCTAATGGAAAACTAGCGCTAATAAATACAAGTGATGACAATGACAATAAACAAAGATATTTCAAAGATTTTTTCATGGCATTCTACTCCTTTATTTTTAGTTAAAGCGCTTTACACTATCAATATAGTCCTATTTCCAATAAAAAACAAGTCTATAATTTAAATTTTTTTTATGTTATAATAAATAATTGGGGGGAAAAAATAAAATAACTATAAAAATCTGATTTTCTCTACTCCAAAAACATATATAGGGTATTTACAGCCTATACCCGACAGAGAGTCTGGACCTCTGAGATATCCGTTTCCAGTCACCCAACGATAAAGAGGCGCCTCCAAAATAGTATGGCATAGTTTTGACAGATTTTCACAACACATGTTACAATTAACGTATGAAAATGTAGTGCACAAGCACACCGAAGCCCCTAAGGAATCTATTTCCATAGGGGCTTTTTTGTTTCCACTGCGAAGCACAAACAAAAAGAGAGCCTAAGCTCTCTTTACACATTATCTGTTTCCGATCAAAAAACCAATAAAAGATTTTTAGAAACTTTCAACTCCACACATCCTACTCTGATATAATCATACAAAAAATAAAGGAGAACTGCTATGAAAAAACTTATTTTATTTATAACTACCTTTCTAACTCTTCTTTCATTTACTGTTTTTACTCCATTTACATAAATTTGTAGAAGGGTCCTCTACAACTATGATCGTATCATGAGGGAAAAGAGACTTTTTACGCTTTTCACTACAGTACAAAATTCAAGACGTCATCAGGAGCCATATTTTGGCCGTTAAGGGACTTTTTGATAGAAAGTCGGATAAATACACCTTGAACTCTCTAAGGGGCAAATATAGCCTTATATGGGCTTAAATAAATATTTACTTTTTTATTTAGAGCTCCTTGATGGTAGCAAGCAACAAAATCAGATAAAAAAGCCTGCAGTATGACGACAGAAGAAAATTGGAACAAGCAGCAGGAACTATCAAAAAGAAGGCGTTGAAATTTATAGCTTGTATAAAAGGATATTCTCAAAGATTTCATGATTTTCATACATATTATGTGTGTAGAATTGTGTAGAATATGCTACAATATATCTACACAAAGCGTTATTATTGTATAGATGTCGATTTTAGTGGAGGAGAAAAAAATGAGTGTTCAAATAAGTATCAGAGTATCTAAGGAACAGAAAGAGAAACTTGTAGAATTAGCTAAAAATGAAAACAAGACAATCACGCAGTACATACTTGATCATTGTATTGTAGAAGATAGCTACACAGAATCTAGCAGTGTAGATGATGCTAGCAATCGTGTAGAAACTGTATTGCAGGAACAAATTAAGAAGCTCCGTGAGGATTTTGATAACGAACGACGTTTTTTAATCTCTCAGATTGATGAAAAAGATGAACAAATTGCAGATATGTTGGACACTAACAAAAATCAACTCCAACTTATTGGAGCACTGACTATCAAAAATGAAACATTACTTTTAGAAACAAAACAAAGCTGGTGGCAACGTTTGTTTTCAAAAAAATAACTGATTAGAAGTTCAAAAAGAGAAGATTTCTAAAACTGCTCAAGCTATTCTTGAAGCACGTGCACTATATCCAGAGAGCTCATTGGCGGATCTCTATGATGAGTTAACCATGCAGTCGAACTTAGACGAGCTCACCAGGCTAACGATAAAGCAGTTATGGAATCTTATGACATGAAAAAAATCGTAGACGGTAAGAAAACTTGGTTAACTGAAAGTGAAACAGTTGCACGATTATTTGAGATGTATGAAGAGATAACAAAATAGACCTCCGTGAGGTCTATTTTTTGTATAACTGCCTCCAATTTGCGTTTTTTCATACAAAAAATACGCATTTTTGATGCTGACATGATGATTCTGAGCGTTTTTCAGATTTTTTCGTAAGTAATATATCGCTGAAATACCTAGAGCCTCAAGGACATGAGCGTTTTTAGATATATAACTTTCCGAAAAAGACCAATTTTTCGGAAAGTTAAGGTGGCATCTATATTTTAGAAAAAATAGTTTCTAGAAATGTTGAAGATTTTCGAGGATTCTATACTTGCGACAGTTTAACTAATCAGCCAATGAAATTCTTCGTTTGTGATTTGTATAAACATCATTTTAATGAACTTGGGGTGTTCAAGAAATCTTATCAATTAGGGGATAAAAATAAATTGGAAATAAGACCAATTATTAATATATAATTATTTGACTTTTTGTTTTTTAGAGAGTAGAATCAAATTGAAGATGATCCCTATACAATATAATCTTATTGGAGGTGTTTATTAAAAAGAGAATTTTTTTTGTTGCTTTGTTTTATTAAAGAAAGTGTGAAAACGATGAAAAAAATATGCAAAGTTATTACAATTTTTATTGTAGCTGTTTTTACTGTAGTTCATTTTTCTCCGTTAACTGTTTTTGCGGATAGTTTTGAAGAGACAACAACGTACATAACATCTGATATGGCATACTCATTTTCTGATTTAAATGATATTGCTAAAAGAAGTTGGGATGTAAAGAATGAACAAGAGGTAAATAACTATAAACAGTTGGCTATAGCTTCTTTATCAAACATAATATTGCATTCGGATGTAGAAAATTTGAATGTGGATGATGTTAGAGTTGTGAAGACTCGGGTAAATGGGAGCGAGTATACTTCAGTTAATTTTGGTATTAAAGGAAGTTATAGCTTGTTGAGTAACTTAAATTTACTTTTTGATTCAAATAATAAACTAGAATATTATACAGAAACTCTTATAACTAGAAATCAGACTAATACATTCAATATTCAAGTTTTTGCAAACGGGTCATTACTTGAAGAGAAAAAAACGGATATACCTTACCTGACTAATACACAGATCAGAGAAGGATTAGAAGGATTAAAGAGTTTGAAATATGAACGAGAAAATCGAGACGTTTGGGCAATTGCAGGATGTATTGCAGCTGTTGCGGGAGTAAATGGGCTTGTAGCTAAGCTGATTGCTGGAACATGTGTTGCAGCTTGTACAGCAGCACCGATAGGAGGAGTTGTTTGTGCTGCTTGTATTGGCGGAGTTTGTGCTGTAGGCGCTGCTGATATTGCTGCTATTGTTTCTTGTTTTAAATTATGATTTATAAATCTAAAAAGAAAAAAGTTGATAAAGATCTTATAAAGGTTTTACTTGTATTTGTAATAGGGGTCGTTTTGGTATTATTAATTCCTATACTTTTTAGTCTTTTTATAGTTAAGTAAGTATAGTAGAGCTTGTTCTGAGGGACAGGCTCTACTGATTTTTTGAGAATCCATCAAGTAGACCATGGAATAAAGTAAGCGAAGGTTTGAAACGTGGTACAATAAAGCTATGAAAAAAGTAGGCGAATTAAAAGAAAAAGTGATTAAGTTTTTTGGATTATCGTATGAAGCTGGATCAGGAATTTATTTATCACCAAAACGTAAACGGCATCTGGAGAAACACCGAGATGAATTTGCGGATTTTGATGAGAGCGTCTTTTTTAAAGTTGTTTGTCGGTTGCAGTAAGCAAAAAACAATTTTAGAAAGGACATTTTTTATATGTCAGAAATACAAAATTCAGGAGTTAGCCAGCTCCAACATTTACAATCTTTGCAGTCTCAATCTAAGTCTAAAGCATCTAATATGATTCAGTTAGATGATCTTGTAGGGGTGTACCTAGGGCAGAACCAACTGAGCGTTTTTCAGATTTATTCGCAAGTAACTTATCTCTAAAAACTCCTTTGAGCGAGTATTAAGATAGTTTCTTAGACCCTAGCAAATAAAAGTTTGCTAATACCCTTTCGTAGCTCCCCATTTTTTAAAGGTTTCTTCACGAAAAGATCAGTCTGCAAACTGATCTTTTCTTTTTTTGTTGATCTTTCTATTTAAAATTTTTTCATCTTATAAACTTCTGATCTATGACCTACTGTCATATTCGTAATCACAAATTTATCGTTATTAACTTCAGCAATGATCCTATAATTTCCCGCTCGAAATCGGACATATCCTGAAAAATTTCCCTTCAAAATCTTCCCTGGAGAAGTAGGAAAATCGACGTTATTTAAATGCTGATCAATCCATCGCATGATAAAACGTTGATTTACACGATCCAATTTTTTCATTGCCTTATCAAAAGTATCCGCATATTCAACTTTATATTTAGCCATAACGTTTCATCATTTCTTCATGAGAAATGGTTTTTCTCCCTCCATCAACCCATTCTTTATGAGCTTGATCTGCCATTCTTATATCATACATATCCTCAATTTTTTCAACCACGGCTTGTCTGATAAAGTCAGTTTTAGTAGTATTATTTTCTTCAACAACAGTACTTAAAATAGAGTTAAGTTCTTGACTAAATCGTACAGAAACCGGTGTAGTAACAATGTTATTCATAAAGCAATTCTCCTTGTAGTTTTTTTAAATACATTATACTCCGAAACTGACAGCTTTGCAATTATTTATTTAATTCTCAAAAAACAAATTTACATACAAATACTTCAGTAATTGAACTGCTATCTAAATATGATGGAGATAGATCTGTCCGCTTTTCATCTCGGACTGGCAGCAGCTACCGTCTTAACTATTACGACAATGAAAAGGAAAAACGAAGTCATGTATCAATTAACAACTTAGTTATGATCGACAGCGATATTTCAAATATTTCGTTAGAACATACAGCAAGACGAAAAAAAGAAATGATACGAAACAACCGTTAGTTGAGCTTAATACTATCTCGATTTATGAGCCGCTGGAAATCTCGTATGATGAATATATGTCGAATCGCAAACACTAACTACAATAATAGCTTAGTTAAAAAGGGAGTTATACGCTCTCTCTTTTTTTGTCTGCGCAGTTCGCGGACAAATCGCACGCTAATTCGTGCGATAAGCGAAGACCATTTTTGCTGATAATTTTAGCGCAGCTGAAATTATTTTGTTAGCAAAAGATGGGCAAGCAAAAATTGCAGTGGGCAATTTTTTCGGTGCGGTGTCCGCGCCGATTTTTTTCGAGTCCACTTTTGTGGGCCGAAAAACGCAGTGAATTTTTTGGACCATGATGGACCAAAAAAGGGGTGCAACCCATGGCCCTCGGCAGAGCGTTTTAGTTTTGTACGTTGCGCAGCAATGTCAAAACTACAAAAACGTTACTCTTTGTCAAAGAGTAACAGAAACTCTGCTTGATCCGAGAGAGATATTTTTATTTACAACTGATTACATATCGACAATAGTTGGCGTGGAATAGCGATAGCCCCACGCCGTAGCCCAACATTTTGGGCTAAATGTTTCTCTTTAAACTGCTGAAACTATATAGAAATCCATAGATTTAAAAATCATGGACTTATATAGTAGTCCATGATTTCTGAAAAGATGGATTTTATAGTGTTCCATAAATTTTGAAAAGATGGATTTTATAGTGTTCCATAAATTTTGAAAAGATGGACTTATATAGTGCTCTATAAATTCTAAAAAGATGGTCACTATATAAAACCATCTTTTTGAAAAACAAATACTCAAATAAATTTGTTAATCACGTTTTTAACGGAAATTTTCAAAAATTTTTATTATCTTTTGCTTTTTGTGGCATACTACTATCACAATAGTAAGAGAGGAAATAAACTAATGAATCAAATGACCATTTCTTTTAAAACAAAAACTGGCATGACAAATATACGTCATAATAACAGAGATCTGAGCGAAGAAGAGTTTAAGAGTAATGAACACAAACATATAAATCGTGAATTGTCCGACGAAAATATAACGATTATTAAACGTGACATAAAAGAAGTCTATCACGATGAATTTGACGATGCTTTAAATACTTACAATTTAAAACAACGGAGGAAGGATAGAAAAATTGAAGACTACTACAAACACGTTAAAAAATCAAAGACATTAGATCTGCAACGTGAATTTGTAGTCTCAGTAGGTAATAAATCCGACTGGGAAAAGATGGATTTCAATAAAAAAAGAAAAGTAGGAGAGGCTCTAGCAAGCTACGTAAGAGATTTTAATGAACGGCACGATCATTTAGTCATCTATAATGCAGTTGTCCATTTAGACGAAGATGGAGCTCCTCATGCTCATTTCAATGTTGTTCCTATTGCTGATGGATATAAAAATGGTCTTTCAAAACAACCATCTTTTTCAAAAGCTCTCCTCCAGGAAGGATTTAAAGAAAAAGGCCGTGGCCAACTTAAACAATTTCGTGATCATGAAATTGATAGGATTCAATACTTTATGAAAAACCTTAATATCGAACGCAAGTTAGGTCAGACGAACGATATTAAGGATATGCGAGAATATAAAGAGACTATGCGACAAATTGAATTACAGAAGCAGCAACAACAGAATGAATTGCAGCATTTGAAAAATGAAGTCGCAAACATGTCAGAAGAGTTGGATAAAGCAAAATTAGAAGATCAAACTATCAATGCTATGTTACGTCTTAAAATGATCAGTGAAACAGAAGTAGATAAAAGTCAATTTGAAATCAAAGAGCGAGGGCTATTTAATAATCGTGAACGTGTTGTGATTGTTCCTGAGGATGAGTTTGATAGAATAGCCATGAAGGCGAACTATAGCCCATTGTCGAATTTGTTGAACGATTTTAAAGAGTCTATTCTTCAAATAGGGTTCATTAAAAAGTTACATTCTACAATTTCATCTTTAAAGAACGTAATCAGAGAACTGAAAGCAGAATTCCAAAAAGAGAAAGCTCACTTGGAAAATGAAAATCAAAATGCTTGGTCTAAGTATTTTGAAGCTAAGAAAGAAGCTGATAATTATAAACGTTTTAAATCAGAGTTTGAAAGATATTTATCTGAAGAGGAAAAAAATGAGATCTCAGATAAAATCTATGAACGTCAAGAAGCTGAAATTGAAGGAGGTTTGTGGCAAGATTTTGATTTAGATCGTTAGATAAATTAAGGAAATTCTTATTCTTT
>NZ_JBKOTS010000009.1:0-6127 GCF_049737935.1 Streptococcus sp. CL9.43
ACTATGTTTTTATAGCTTTTTTACGAAGAAAAAAAGCGTCTCGGGACGTTTCACCCCTGGCTCATCTGCTTGAGCAAACTAAAGTTAATATCTGAACGCACAGATTATCTGACAGTGCCGAAGTTCTGCGACATCGCTTCGGTCGGTTCCCTTAACGAGTTGGCTCGTCCAACTGACAAGCAGAAGCACCGTCTATAACTAGTGTATTAGCCTAGTTATAGGCGTTTTTTAGTACCGAAAAAGGAGAGGTGGTATATGGCTAAATCAAGAAAAGAAAAGCGTTTAGCACGAAAACAGAAGGCAGAAGAGCAAGTACAGAGCTTGCGAGCGAGCGAGGAAGCTCGGTTTAATCAAGTGTACGAGCTTGGGCGTCAGGTCATTGATAAAAAATGGGCGGACGGTCAAGGCTTGTCACGACATCAGGCAAAGAAAGAGGGGGACGTGTACCGTTATATAACGTCCAGGAAGGCTTACAGGGACGCTTTGGCAAATTGGCGTAGGTTTTCCCAGTTCGTAGCAAAACGGAGCGTAGGGGACGATTTAGACGGCTTAGAATCGATTTTAAAGTATGCAGACCGATATATTCAGAGTTGCGTAGACAAAGATTTGTCTGCGTGGACGTTAACGACTTATAAAGCTCATTTAGGTAAAGTCTTTGATTTACCGACTACGGCTTTTATTCCTACGAAGTCAAGGCGTAGAGCTGATGCCAAGCGCTCACGTGTAGACGTGGAGAGCGATAAACACATTTCCCAAGAGAAGAAAGATTTTTTTGAGATGGTCGGTGGAGCAACTGGATTGCGTAAGTCCGAGCTTCAATCTATCAAGGGTTCAGCGCTTGAAACAGAGCGAGACCTAGACGGCTTTTATTATTTCCGTGTCCAAGGGAAAGGGGGAAAGTGGCGCAGAAGTCCACTTGTCGCTCGTACCGAGGAAGAAGAACGTCTTATCGTTTCATTATTCCGTCAAAACGAGGATTTCTACGTCTTCAACAACCGAGTGAACGAGGTTCAGACCTATGCAGTGCCAAAGAAACTGGACGAACACTCTTCACGAGCTGAGTACGCAAAACGTGTGTATTTGCTGAATGAGAGGGACGTGACCGCTCTTCCGAAGAAGCAGAAGACATTTCTGCGTAAGGATTTGAGAGGGCACGTCTTGGATAAAATGGCAGAATTGGCAGCATCAAAGGCGTTAGGGCATGAGAGAGTTGATGAGTTCAGAAAATCCTATGCTTACAAGCTCGTGAGATGAGCGATTATAGGGAAGTTAGTGATAGATTATCCACGCTTCAGATTTTAAAAGCGCCACAATGTTCGTCTCAGCACCTCACAAATGCAGTAATACCAAGGGTTTAGGGGATTTATAGGTGTAGAAATGTCGGTAGAAAAAAAGGATGATATCTATAACTAGGTTATTAAACTAGTTATAGTATCTATTCCCCATTTTGTACATCAGAAGATACAAGTTTTAGAACTAGAGAAAGTGTATCAACTGTATCAATGCAGTAGTATCAAGGTGTTAGAGCTTTTGTACTAACTGTATCAACTGTATCTAGACCAGTTTAGTTAGATTGATTGCTAATAAAAAGCGAGGGCGTTAGCCCTTAGAGAGCGAAGCTCGTCCTGTTGCGTGAGCGTAGCGAACATATCTATTTGAGATAAGACGACTAAAGAAAAAATACATTTCTAAAGTGGGAAATGGCTCTATGTAATTATATATTGTAAATATATATTGTAATTATATATTGTAGGGTTGGGACAACGCTTAGAGCCACAAGGGGTAGCGAATTTAAAAAATCCCTTCTTCCGAAATAAAATCCCTTCTTCCGAAATAAAATCCCTTCTTCCGAGAATAAAATCCCTTCTTCCGAAAAAAGAAACTTGAGTTTTTTATTTGACAATTAGTAAACCCCTTGATATACTTAGGATAGTTAAAATTAAAACCGAGGTTTTTTATTATGAGTGAAGAAAAAAAAGAAGGTGTGGAAGTTGTGTCTGGAGAGGTTGCGAAGTACAACAACTCCTTTAATAGCATACCTTTGAAGAACTTAACCCTCGTCCAAAAGAAAATCTTAATGACGTTGATTTGGATGATTAAAGACACGGACGGCAGTGAAATTACAATGAACTATGACCGCTTCATAGAGCTGACACAATCAAAACCGAAGTCATTTAGTGACGGTGTACGATTGATAAGACAGACTTTTAATAAGATTTTATCTTTATCAATCGCAGAGATTGAGTCAGAGCAATACTACGAGGGGTTTGTTCTATTCACAAGAAGAAGAATTGACAAAAAGACTGGAGAAATATCAGTCCAAGTCAATCCTGACTACTTTTATTTAATCAAAGACTTTGCGAACGAATATACAAAGATGCCTTTAGCAATCAGCAATAGCTTTGAAAGGCAGTACACGATTGATATTTATAAATTCTTGCGACAATACGCCGATACTGGAATGTGGTTTGTGAAAGTCGAGGATTTCAAGCGTTATGTGGGCGTTCCTGATAATTACGGAGTCGCAAAGGTAAGGGAGAAAGTCATCAATCCGTCCTTAGAAGAGTTGAAAAAGCACTACAAGGAGCTTAGTTTCGTTGAAGTGTACGCAAAGAAAAAGAAAGGCGAGCGTGGACGTAGGAAAGTCAGCTCTTATCGTTTCTTCTTCACAAAAGAAAAACGAGAACAGTGGGAAAATGACAAATTTCTTGAGAAGTTAAACCAAGGCAAAGAAACGAACGTCCCTAAATGGTCGAATCCTGACTATAAAAACGAGACACCAGAAGAAACAAAAGTTGAATTAGAAGCCAAAAAACAAGAGTTGTTAGCTCGTTTAAATAAAGACGTAGACGAGGGATTGGAAAAGTTAAACAACGCAGAACCGTATAAGAAATGATAACTATAACTAGTTTAATAGCCTAGTTATAAAAAGAAAGTAGGTGAATTTATGAGCGACTACAAATCGCCTTTGGAAGAAATTGTTTTCGAGTATGCAGAAGCTATGAAGAAGCGTGAAAAGTACATTGTTTACGCTAAAAGCAAGCCTTTAGGCTTATCATTTGGCAAGCAAGTTATTTGCGCTTCTGCTGACGTTTTGGACGAACTGGAGAACGAAATCAAGGCAATGGAAGACCGTTGCAATAGCAAGACCAAACCAGGAGCAAAGCCTATCAAAATTAAGTATCAAAGGTTTGCTAATACTAGCTCTCATGCTTTATCAATCAATGCAACAAAACATACAAACGTCTACTCAGTAGAGGGAGCGAAGAAACGCATTTGGCAAGAGCTTTGTTTGGCTGAACAATTTGCAGAAGGTCGAAGCAAAGGAGACAAAGAAGCTTGTGCTGAAGAAGTCTCTGAATTGCGAGAAGAGTATAAAAAGTTTGCTGAGTTCATCAGTCAATTTGGCGATGATGTAGCAATTCCAATGGGTCGAGTAAGTGGCTCAAGCTATAAGATTTTCTTTTTTGACGAGGACGAGGGGAAACGTAAGTCTTGTCATTTGAATAATTTAGTAATGTTTGAGCAGACCGAAGACGAAGTCTTTGAACTTGCTCAAGCAGTACAACGCAAACGACGTTCAGACGTAAAAACTCCAGTCTATGAAGCTTTCGGCTTTAACGTCTACAAACCGTTATCAATGACCTACAAGAAGTACAAGGAATTGCACCCTGACCTTGAGGATAAAAAAGTTTCTTAAAACTAGGTTAATAAACTAGTTTAAATAATGATTTTAGAAAAAAGCATGGCTGAATAGACCGTGCTTTTTATTGTGTCGTTTTTTAAGGCAATATAACGTGTTTTGAGAGCTTTAAAGGTGGGGGTGGTATATTTACCCTCGGAAGATAGTTCCCTTCGTTTTCTATTGTTATCTATACACGTTTCAGAGCTTAAAATCGATTGTAGGATTTTTCTTTCCTAAAAATTCGGAAAAAGGGACTTTTTTAATTGCTGATGAAAAAAGAGCTGATTTTATTCAAAATTTCTGCATATTCGGTGCTGAGATGAACATTCTGACGTCATTTCAGGTTAATTTGTGGACGATAGACCACGAAAAAACCCTAGAGCGCCAAGGCTTAGGGGTTGTTTTGCTATTGAGATACTTCTTTCAGAAAAAGAAACATTTTTCGGAAAGACATAGACCGTTACATTAACAATGAGTTTTTGAACATTTTTTGTTCTTGACTAGTTTACCATTTCTTCGTTTAGGCTTCCGTCTTCGTTGACTGCTTCCAGTTGCTCTTCCTCGATTTCTTTAAACGTCAGCAAGACTTGTTTGTTATCGCGGATAGATTTGAAGAACGTGATAGTTTCTTCTGACAAGTGATAAGCGTTCTTGATAAACGATTCTTTGATAACGATGTTCTTTTTGTGCAATTTCTGAACGATTTTTTGAACCGTCAGATATGATAATCCTAGTCTATCTGCGATTACTTGATTACCCAAAGTGTAGACTTTTCTTTTTTCAATCTCTGTTGTTTCGTCATAAACGAAGCAAAGAATTTTGGCTGCAAAATCTTCTGTCATGCCGTAGACTAACAAGAACTGACGTACTGCAAGCTCACGAATTAGTTTTTTATCTGTTGATGAAAAAGTGAGGTCTGCGATAAGCGGTTCATGAATAGCTTTTTCACGTTTCGCAAAATAGACTTTTCCTTTCACGTCATAGATTGCGCCCTTTCGTCCGCCTTTCTTTTTAGCTTGCGAAACCTTTTGCTCTTCCGCTCCCTCAGTTGGCTTTTGCTCAATTTCTTCCGCGCGTTCTTCTCTTACTTCAACTTTTGAAAAATTAAATTCTTTGTCTTTAAATTCTGCCATTTTTTTTACCTTTCTTTTCTAACCATGCTTTAAATTCTTGGTAGGTTTCCATTTGTTCTACACGTTGAAAATCATCTCCACGATAAGCCATAATATCAACCAACTTCAATAGCAAATCAATCCAACTATTTGCATATCCTTCCTGACGGTAAGCCATTTTAAGACCACATTTGAAAAAATAAAGTCCAGCGTATTTTGCTCTTTCTTCTGAATGTAAAATCAATCTAAATTCAGGGCAAGAGCAGACTTTCCGAGCTTCGTGAAGTGTATCTCTCCAATCTTTACGCTCTGAAAGTAAATCGTTCCAAATTTCACGCTCAGTTTGTTCCATGATTTTACCTATTGTATATGTTTAGATACATACCCTTTTTAAACGTGATGTTATTTCTACCTATATTGTACCATATATTAAGACTATATACAAGTAAAAAGATTTTCTTTGTTTTGTGATGCTACTTTTGGGCGTGGATGAGGGCGAGCAGGGGCGAGCTTGTGCCTTTGCGGTTCGAAGGCACTTCGGTCTGATTTTAGAAGACCGAACCTTTTTCCGAGAAAAACGCTTGACGTTTTGTGAGGGAAAATCAAGGAATTTTTATTGCGTGGAGCAATAAAAAGGGCTGAAAGCCATAAATGTTTAGCTGAACTATAAAGGGGGCTGAAAGCCACTTTTATGGTCGGCTAAACATTTATCAGGGATAAATGGCGGATATTTCATCTTTTTTCTATTAAAGATGAGGTAAAAAATTTCATGCTGATTTTTCTTTTCGTCAGTCTGATTTTTTTATTTTGTTTTTTATGGCATACTAGTATTAAGGATGATTGATAGGATAGAGCAATAGAAATAAGCAACCGATTTTTTCGGATTGCGAATTAGGAAACAAAATACAGTTTTAATGGATTTTACACCAACATATTTAAGTAAAAAATATTCTTAATAGCTCAATCAAAAACATAGTCTATATATAATCTATCCAAAAATCAAATAAATTTTTTTAAAAAGTATTTATAACTAAAGAGGAAACAAAAAAATATAAAGGAGGAGAAATAAAAAATATCTTTAGCTATTAAGTTGAACTATGTGGAAAAATTTATTTTAAGTATATTGTATAACGTTATGTGAATACAACTAAACCAACAAAAGAAAGAGAGGAAACAGTTAGTGGTAAGGTTCGTAGCAGTTAAAACTGGTTATTACAACGATTAGCTATCGTGTAACTAGAAGAAAAAAGAGAAAGTGGGCGTGTTTTTTTTAGAAGTGCCTACTTTCTGTGTATTTTATTTTTAATATAGTCCGTCATTGCTTTAAATG
>NZ_JBKOTS010000010.1:0-5195 GCF_049737935.1 Streptococcus sp. CL9.43
AGCTAAGCGACTTCCATATCTCACAGGGGGCAACCCCCAACTACTTCCGGCGTTCTAGGGCTTAACTTCTGTGTTCGGCATGGGTACAGGTGTATCTCCTAGGCTATCGTCACTTAACTCTGAGTAATACCTACTCAAAATTGAATATCTATCAAATATCAAGAAAACCTTACGCTTTCGTATTCTCAGTTACTTTGGATAAGTCCTCGAGCTATTAGTATTAGTCCGCTACATGTGTCGCCACACTTCCACTTCTAACCTATCTACCTGATCATCTCTCAGGGCTCTTACTGATATAAAATCATGGGAAATCTCATCTTGAGGTGGGTTTCACACTTAGATGCTTTCAGCGTTTATCCCTTCCCTACATAGCTACCCAGCGATGCCTTTGGCAAGACAACTGGTACACCAGCGGTAAGTCCACTCTGGTCCTCTCGTACTAGGAGCAGATCCTCTCAAATTTCCTACGCCCGCGACGGATAGGGACCGAACTGTCTCACGACGTTCTGAACCCAGCTCGCGTGCCGCTTTAATGGGCGAACAGCCCAACCCTTGGGACCGACTACAGCCCCAGGATGCGACGAGCCGACATCGAGGTGCCAAACCTCCCCGTCGATGTGAACTCTTGGGGGAGATAAGCCTGTTATCCCCAGGGTAGCTTTTATCCGTTGAGCGATGGCCCTTCCATACGGAACCACCGGATCACTAAGCCCGACTTTCGTCCCTGCTCGAGTTGTAGCTCTCGCAGTCAAGCTCCCTTATACCTTTACACTCTGCGAATGATTTCCAACCATTCTGAGGGAACCTTTGGGCGCCTCCGTTACCTTTTAGGAGGCGACCGCCCCAGTCAAACTGCCCGTCAGACACTGTCTCCGATAGGGATCACCTATCCGGGTTAGAGTGGCCATAACACAAGGGTAGTATCCCAACATCGTCTCCTTCGAAACTGGCGTCCCGATCTCATAGACTCCTACCTATCCTGTACATGTGGTACAGACACTCAATATCAAACTGCAGTAAAGCTCCATGGGGTCTTTCCGTCCTGTCGCGGGTAACCTGCATCTTCACAGGTACTAAAATTTCACCGAGTCTCTCGTTGAGACAGTGCCCAAATCATTACGCCTTTCGTGCGGGTCGGAACTTACCCGACAAGGAATTTCGCTACCTTAGGACCGTTATAGTTACGGCCGCCGTTTACTGGGGCTTCAATTCATACCTTCGGATTACTCCTAAGCACTCCTCTTAACCTTCCAGCACCGGGCAGGCGTCACCCCCTATACATCATCTTACGATTTAGCAGAGAGCTGTGTTTTTGATAAACAGTTGCTTGGGCCTATTCACTGCGGCTGACTTAAAGTCAGCACCCCTTCTCCCGAAGTTACGGGGTCATTTTGCCGAGTTCCTTAACGAGAGTTCTCTCGCTCACCTGAGGCTACTCGCCTCGACTACCTGTGTCGGTTTGCGGTACGGGTAGAGTATGTTTAAACGCTAGAAGCTTTTCTTGGCAGTGTGACGTCACTAACTTCGCTACTAAACTTCGCTCCCCATCACAGCTCAATGTTATAGAATTAAGCATTTAACTCAATTCACACCTCACTGCTTAGACAGACACTTCCAATCGTCTGCTTTAGTTAGCCTACTGCGTCCCTCCATCACTACATACTCTAGTACAGGAATATCAACCTGTTGTCCATCGGATACACCTTTCGGTCTCTCCTTAGGTCCCGACTAACCCAGGGCGGACGAGCCTTCCCCTGGAAACCTTAGTCTTACGGTGGACAGGATTCTCACCTGTCTTTCGCTACTCATACCGGCATTCTCACTTCTATGCGTTCCAGCGCTCCTCACGGTACACCTTCTCCACACATAGAACGCTCTCCTACCATACCTATAAAGGTATCCACAGCTTCGGTAAATTGTTTTAGCCCCGGTACATTTTCGGCGCAGGGTCACTCGACTAGTGAGCTATTACGCACTCTTTGAATGAATAGCTGCTTCTAAGCTAACATCCTAGTTGTCTGTGCAACCCCACATCCTTTTCCACTTAACAATTATTTTGGGACCTTAGCTGGTGGTCTGGGCTGTTTCCCTTTCGACTACGGATCTTAGCACTCGCAGTCTGACTGCCGACCATAATTCATTGGCATTCGGAGTTTATCTGAGATTGGTAATCCGGGATGGACCCCTCACCCAAACAGTGCTCTACCTCCAAGAATCTCTAATGTCGACGCTAGCCCTAAAGCTATTTCGGAGAGAACCAGCTATCTCCAAGTTCGTTTGGAATTTCTCCGCTACCCACAAGTCATCCAAGCACTTTTCAACGTGCCCTGGTTCGGTCCTCCAGTGCGTCTTACCGCACCTTCAACCTGCTCATGGGTAGGTCACATGGTTTCGGGTCTACGACATAATACTAAAGCGCCCTATTCAGACTCGGTTTCCCTACGGCTCCGTCTCTTCAACTTAACCTCGCATCATATCGTAACTCGCCGGTTCATTCTACAAAAGGCACGCTCTCACCCATTAACGGGCTCGAACTTGTTGTAGGCAC
This sequence comes from Streptococcus sp. CL9.43, assembly GCF_049737935.1. NCBI lineage: Bacteria > Bacillati > Bacillota > Bacilli > Lactobacillales > Streptococcaceae > Streptococcus > Streptococcus sp. CL9.43. Next base: position 2,549 of record NZ_JBKOTS010000010.1, read on the forward strand.
ACGGTTTCAGGTTCTATTTCACTCCCCTCCCGGGGTGCTTTTCACCTTTCCCTCACGGTACTGGTTCACTATCGGTCACTAGGGAGTATTTAGGGTTGGGAGATGGTCCTCCCAGATTCCGACGAGATTTCACGTGTCTCGCCGTACTCAGGATACTGCTAGGTACAAAGACTATTTTAAATACGAGGCTCTCACTCTCTTTGGCTGACCTTCCCATGTCATTCTTCTATAGTCTTTGAGTCCACATTGCAGTCCTACAACCCCGAAGAGTAAACTCTTCGGTTTGCCCTCCTGCCGTTTCGCTCGCCGCTACTAAGGCAATCGCTTTTGCTTTCTCTTCCTGCAGCTACTTAGATGTTTCAGTTCACTGCGTCTTCCTCCTCATATCCTTAACAGATATGGGTAACAGGTAGTACCTGTTGGGTTCCCCCATTCGGAAATCCCTGGATCATCGCTTACTTACAGCTACCCAAGGCATATCGTCGTTTGTCACGTCCTTCTTCGGCTCCTAGTGCCAAGGCATCCACCGTGCGCCCTTATTAACTTAACCTTACTTTTTTGACCTTTCAGTCATAAACTCTTATTAATACTACAGCGTTTTCGGTTTATTTTCTTGTTACTATTTGATATAGATATTCAATTTTCAATGTGCATTACTTGGTGATCTCTCACCAATGGAGCCTAGCGGGATCGAACCGCTGACCTCCTGCGTGCAAAGCAGGCGCTCTCCCAGCTGAGCTAAGGCCCCACAAGACCTCTCAAGACTAAACAAGACCAATGTGCATTCCTTATCCTTAGAAAGGAGGTGATCCAGCCGCACCTTCCGATACGGCTACCTTGTTACGACTTCACCCCAATCATCTATCCCACCTTAGGCGGCTGGCTCCTAAAAGGTTACCTCACCGACTTCGGGTGTTACAAACTCTCGTGGTGTGACGGGCGGTGTGTACAAGGCCCGGGAACGTATTCACCGCGGCGTGCTGATCCGCGATTACTAGCGATTCCGACTTCATGTAGGCGAGTTGCAGCCTACAATCCGAACTGAGATTGGCTTTAAGAGATTAGCTTGCCGTCACCGGCTTGCGACTCGTTGTACCAACCATTGTAGCACGTGTGTAGCCCAGGTCATAAGGGGCATGATGATTTGACGTCATCCCCACCTTCCTCCGGTTTATTACCGGCAGTCTCGCTAGAGTGCCCAACTGAATGATGGCAACTAACAATAGGGGTTGCGCTCGTTGCGGGACTTAACCCAACATCTCACGACACGAGCTGACGACAACCATGCACCACCTGTCACCTCTGTCCCGAAGGAAAACTCTATCTCTAGAGCGGTCAGAGGGATGTCAAGACCTGGTAAGGTTCTTCGCGTTGCTTCGAATTAAACCACATGCTCCACCGCTTGTGCGGGCCCCCGTCAATTCCTTTGAGTTTCAACCTTGCGGTCGTACTCCCCAGGCGGAGTGCTTAATGCGTTAGCTACGGCACTAAACCCCGGAAAGGGTCTAACACCTAGCACTCATCGTTTACGGCGTGGACTACCAGGGTATCTAATCCTGTTTGCTCCCCACGCTTTCGAGCCTCAGCGTCAGTTACAAGCCAGAGAGCCGCTTTCGCCACCGGTGTTCCTCCATATATCTACGCATTTCACCGCTACACATGGAATTCCACTCTCCCCTCTTGCACTCAAGTTAAACAGTTTCCAAAGCGTACTATGGTTAAGCCACAGCCTTTAACTTCAGACTTATCTAACCGCCTGCGCTCGCTTTACGCCCAATAAATCCGGACAACGCTCGGGACCTACGTATTACCGCGGCTGCTGGCACGTAGTTAGCCGTCCCTTTCTGGTAAGATACCGTCACAGTGTGAACTTTCCACTCTCACACTCGTTCTTCTCTTACAACAGAGCTTTACGATCCGAAAACCTTCTTCACTCACGCGGCGTTGCTCGGTCAGACTTCCGTCCATTGCCGAAGATTCCCTACTGCTGCCTCCCGTAGGAGTCTGGGCCGTGTCTCAGTCCCAGTGTGGCCGATCACCCTCTCAGGTCGGCTATGTATCGTTGCCTTGGTGAGCCGTTACCTCACCAACTAGCTAATACAACGCAGGTCCATCTGGTAGTGGTGCAATTGCACCTTTCAAGCAGCTATCATGCGATATCTACTGTTATGCGGTATTAGCTATCGTTTCCAATAGTTATCCCCCGCTACCAGGCAGGTTACCTACGCGTTACTCACCCGTTCGCAACTCATCCGGAAAGAGCAAGCTCCTCCTTCAGCGTTCTACTTGCATGTATTAGGCACGCCGCCAGCGTTCGTCCTGAGCCAGGATCAAACTCTCATTAAAAGTTTGAGTTCTCACTCATTTCTGTCACTGACAGATTTATTGTTTTTTTCATTGTTCAGTACTATAACCTTAAGTTATAGTGCCCTGCACATTGGTTCGTCTTGTTCAGTTTTCAAAGGTCTTTGTCGCGCTTGCGACAACTATATTAGTATATCACAGTCACTTTTCTCTGTCAACAGGTTTTTTTAACTTTTTTAAATCCTATTTCCATCAACCGCGATACACCCATAGTCCGTACGGGATTCGAACCCGTGTTACCGCCGTGAAAAGGCGGTGTCTTAACCCCTTGACCAACGGACCT
>NZ_JBKOTS010000011.1:0-721 GCF_049737935.1 Streptococcus sp. CL9.43
AACAACTGGAGTAATCTTAGGTGTGTATGTTGTTTCAGCTGGAGTGCCGTTGGCATCCTTAGCTTGAACTTTAACTGGAACTACTTCACCTGAGTATGACTTATCAGTTGGTGTAAAGGTTACAACACCTGTTTCTTTATCAACTGTGAAAGTACCAATAACTTCACCACTTGGAGATTTAGCATCTACAGAAGCAGCAGGTTGACCATTTTCGTCAAGAAGAGTAATGGTATCTTTGTCGATTGGTGCAACTGGATCACCTTCTGTGAAGGTTACAGTACCAGTTTGAACCACACCTTGAGGTGCTTCTGATTCAGCCGGAGTTGCTGTTGGTGTTACTGGAGTTACAGTTGGGGTGTACTTAGCCGTTACTGGCGTACCGTTCTTGTCAACACGTTTAACAGTCACACCTGTTCCTTTACCTGTGAATGATTTTTCTGGAACAAATGTTACTGTTCCATCTGGTGCTACTGTGTATGTACCTTCACCTGGAATTGTCTTAGTTGTTGATCCATCTTCAAATGTTGCTGGAACATCATCATCCATTGGTACGCTTGGGTTACCTTCTGTAAAGTTAGGTTTACCTGTTTGTTCTTGACCTTGTTTGTCAGTTGATGTTGCATCTTCAGCAGTTGGTTTAACAGGAGTTACTGTTGGGGTGTATGTCGCTGATGCTTTTGTTCCGTTCTTATCTTCGCGGACAACTGTCACAGACGGTGCA
>NZ_JBKOTS010000012.1:0-723 GCF_049737935.1 Streptococcus sp. CL9.43
CAATCGGGAAGACAGGATTCGAACCTGCGACACCTTGGTCCCAAACCAAGTACTCTACCAAGCTGAGCTACTTCCCGAGTTAAATGTTTAATGCACCCTAGAGGAGTCGAACCTCTAACCGCCTGATTCGTAGTCAGGTACTCTATCCAGTTGAGCTAAGGGTGCTCTTCAATATATGCCGAGGACCGGAATCGAACCGGTACGATCGTTACCAATCGCAGGATTTTAAGTCCTGTGCGTCTGCCAGTTCCGCCACCCCGGCCTCTATAAGCGAACGACGGGATTCGAACCCGCGACCCCCACCTTGGCAAGGTGGTGTTCTACCACTGAACTACGTTCGCATCGACTCTGGTTTATATTAAAAAAAATGCCGGCTACATGACTTGAACACGCGACCCTCTGATTACAAATCAGATGCTCTACCAACTGAGCTAAGCCGGCTGATTTCTATTATGCGGGTTAAGGGACTTGAACCCCCACGCCGTTAAGCGCCAGATCCTAAATCTGGTGCGTCTGCCAATTCCGCCAAACCCGCAAATATGACCCGTACTGGGCTCGAACCAGTGACCCATTGATTAAAAGTCAATTGCTCTACCAACTGAGCTAACGAGTCAAATAACTTTCGTTATTACGGTCCCGACGGGAATCGAACCCGCGATCTTCGCCGTGACAGGGCGACGTGATAACCGCTACACTACGGGACCTATGGGAGTTAACGGGACC
>NZ_JBKOTS010000013.1:0-573 GCF_049737935.1 Streptococcus sp. CL9.43
AAAAATTCTGAAGCATCAAGCTTCCGTCGTGAAAAGTTAGGCTTTGTCTTCCAAGACTTCAATTTGTTAGATACGCTTTCTGTTAAAGACAATATCTTACTCCCTTTGGTATTGTCTAGAAAGCCTATTACAGAAATGATGAAAAAATTGGTCGTAACGGCTGAAAATCTTGGCATCAATCAATTGCAGGAGAAGTACCCTTATGAAATCTCTGGAGGGCAAAAACAAAGGGTAGCAGTTGCACGGGCTATCATCACAGAACCAGAAATTCTTCTTGCGGACGAGCCAACAGGTGCCCTAGACTCTAAATCATCTGCAGCCCTCCTTGATATCTTTGATCAGATCAACGAGCAAGGGCAAACCATTCTCATGGTGACCCACTCAACAGCAGCTGCTAGCCGTGCAAAACGTGTTCTTTTCATCAAGGATGGTATTCTCTATAATCAAATCTATCGTGGTGAAAAGACGGATCGTCAGATGTTCCAAGAAATCTCTGACACCTTGACTGTTATGGCAAGTGAGGTGAACTAGTATGTTTCGATTAACCAATAAGTTGGCCATATCCAACTTAAT